>NZ_KV917374.1:2837440-3567812 GCF_002019645.1 Litchfieldia alkalitelluris
TCCTTGGCCATCACATAAAATGTAGTTGCACCAGCTAACATGGCAATAATTCCAATTGCAAATAAGACAATTAAAATTCTCTTTACAACCCCAGCTTTACTTTTCTTTCGTTTTTTACTTTTATTTGTAGCAACTCTGCGTTCTTCACGGCTACGATATTTTTCAGACATCATCTTTCCTGCCTTTCAATAGCTTCTAAAAATATAGTTTATCAATTACTTTCAGATAGTCAATTCTTGGGTGATATCCAAGGGGTATTTTATGACCTTCTTGTTCAATTTCTTCCTTTTTTATAGATCTTCTTCCTCCTGATAAATGTCTTTTCCAATAGGAAAGAAGAAAACTTGCATCAAGATAAAAGATTTCATTAGTGCTTGAAAATCTTAATAACACAAAGCATATACCCTTTTGTTGTAGAACATCTCTCATATGGTTTATTTGATGTTCATGAAAATTCTGTAAAGGGAATGAGGTTTTATTTCTAGTTTCTTTTGCTTCAAAGTCAATATATTTACCATTATAAATTCCATTATAGTCAGTGGTCGAAGCTTGTTTAAAATAAGCTTCTTTTATCACTGCAGCACTTCTTTTTGGGTAACTAACATTAACAATTTGCACTGGAGTTGGTTTTTTATGTATAACAGCCAGTTGATTGTTTAAGTAATATAGGTTCGTTTCATTAATGTCTTCCTCTAAAGTCATCCCTCGGTTGCTATACAATGGTTTCTTTACATAAGGTGAATGGGTACTTTCCTTTGGTTGAAAGACTTTTCCATTTGGATAGCGAAAATTCATTAAATATCTCCTCCTAAAAAACCTATTATCTATAATAGCAGAAAATAGCTGTAATAGGTGGAATTACATTTTACTATTGGATGTTTTCGCAAACTTTGTTCCTTTAAAAGGTCTTTTACATTGACTATGAACTAAGTAGAGTGACAACATTTCTTCTTAGACGGGAAATGAAATCCTGAAAAAATGCTGTTATTTAATTTTAATTACATTAATAGCAACAATCTTTCAGAAAAGAGCCTACTAATTAGACGAAACCCTTTTAGATAAGTTACATATAGGATGTTTCTTAGGATGAATACATGAATCAAATGTTTTTGTTCAAGATAAGGTTAGAGATGAAAAGAGAAGGAGCGAGAATGTGAGAGATAAGCTTTTTAAGAAAAATCTAAGATTTGTTCAAAAGAGGCGAAGGGCAAAAACTTTTTCCTCTAACGAATTAGAGTTAATAGAACATATAAATCAAGAAACTGAAAGATTTAATATGGATAATATCTCAAGAACAAAAGCATATCTTCAATACTACAATCGAAATAAGGAAATACCTTGGTCATTTCTTGCAAGTATGGTATCTAGAAACGCAGGATGGAATATGACTGACCTTGAAGGTAACTGGTTATCTAAGGCTTTAAATGATGATTATCGGAACCTGTTATTTATGACATTTGAGAGAGCAAACTGGCTAATATTTTCAGATGCATATCCTCAACTATTGTTATATGAATGGTCCAAAAAGCTTGGTAAGTCATTAATGGGCTTAGCATCAGCTTTTTCGGTATCAGTCTTTATAGAAACGGAATGGGAAGTATTTCTTGATTTAAAAGCTGAAAAACGTTTAATGATGTCTCAAATAATAAATGAACAAAATGTTATCCAAAAACCAGTAATAGAAAATGCGTTTTATAAAAAAAATGTGTTTACTTCAGGAATTTACAGATTGCAGGACTGGTTACATTTTAGCTCTGTTATCTTTCCTACAAAGAAAGGCGAACTCTATGGTTTCTCAGTACATGATTTTAGTGAGTTATCAAGAAGAATAGATTTAGGAGCAAAGTTAGCTGAATTGTTATTTCACCCCAATTATTTTGCTCACTTTTATAAATTTTCTGCTGATAATGAACATACAGGCTCTCGCTATGATTACGAAAAATTTCTCAAACCACCAAGAGCAAGAAGTACACCTTACCTGAGATTAATATACCCCGTGATCACTCATGCTAAGGAACCTCTAACAGATTGGTTTACAGGTAGAAATACAAAAAAAAGATGGTACAAACCAGTTGCTTTGCCAAAATTAGACCAATATCTGATTACTGAATGGTATGAAAAAAAGCAGAAACAGCTTCATATTGGAATCGCTATTGAACAATTATTAAAATAAGTCGGAAAAGAAAAGAGCTAACCCGAAGGAATTAAACCTTAAGGTTAGCCTTGATTATCTTATTTAAGTTGACGGACGGTTAGGCCCATCTAATTTTTTATCTCCATATCCTGGTGCAGTTTCTTCTTCACGTCTAGGTTGTTTTTTCTTGTTTTCTTTCTTAGCCATTGATTAACACCTCCTAGAAATAGTGTAAACATACTAACGTTTTTCATTCTGAAAAAGGTCATTTTCAATACAGTGTTTACTTCTTTTGTTCAAAAATAATTTAGGTGTTCACCTTTGAACTATGTATGAAAAAGATATGAAAAGTACTGTCGAATCACGCTGTGAATAGCGTTTTTTCACTTTCTTTGACGAATGAGAACTAGTTTTGTCAATGGTGAAGGGAGTACAAATAATTTCTAGAATAAGTATATAAACTTATTGAAACGGGAGGGATTAGATTTGGAATCGCTTGTTACAACAAATCATGTTATTGAAGAAATTGATAGTATATTAAGAGTAACAGTTAAGATAGAGCAGCAATTATCGATTTATACTAATGAGGCAATTAATCACGTAACAGAATCCTATTTACAAGAAATGAATGAGTTGTCACATCAATTGCGAAAGATTGATGGTGTTTTAAACGAAACAACGCACGAAAAAATTTATGCAAGGAAAAACAACTCCAATAGGCTTATTTATAAATTAAGTTATTAAAATACATTCATTTCTGCTATCATAGGAAACTAGAGGTGAAGCAGATATGGAAAAAAAGCTTATAGACTATACAACTCAGTTAATAGAGTATTGTGACATTTCTTATCAACGTTTATTTGAGTTAATTGAAAATGACCAAATTCAATATGAATTTTTTAATGATGTTAAGCCATTTGCTGATAAAGTGAAGAAAGTGGCAGATGATTGGAAGGCAGAGGCCATGGATTGGGTTGGTAAGGAGAAACCAAAATATTTACACACTATGCAAATAGAGACTACCTATGATCATTTACTATCTCTGTCAATCAGTTGTTTTTACCGCGATACTAAGATTAAAAGATTTAAGGACACTTATCAATCAATTCATTACGTTTTAAATCAAATTATTAAATAAAAAGTCTGACTAAATGTACCCCTAAGCAGGGTGTATTAGTCAGACTTTTATTTTGATTAGTTTGGTCTTAGGAAGCTGAACTTATAGTTCAACAACATCTTCAAATGCGTAGAGAGGTTTACTAGCTCCATCATTCTCTAATTGACGAATGACATTTCTGTAGTCCAAAATGGAAAGATTTCCACTAAGGTATTGCTGTCGTGCAAAATCCAACAATTCATTATTGTCCATTGGCTCGTAAGTTTTAACTGCGATAAAGGTATTACGTAATTCCTGGATAAGCATAATAAAACCTCCCTTATTTGTCTTACTAAAATCGTACCATGAATTATTAAATTTTACGGTTTTTGAAAAATTTTAACTTCCGACAGATTGTGACATATCTCGGCAACTTTTCCTTTCTGCCAAGTTTAGTCTTTAAAATTACAACGGAATTTTGGCGCCCTAGTTTCTGTGCCCAACAGCTCGGTCAAAAAAGCCAATTACCGCAAAAAAGGTCTACTACTCTTAGACCGGTTGCCGATAGGCGGGTGCCCTGCGATTTTCATACACCTTTTCTGGGTGAATGCATATTCTAATGATATATATTGACCTGGAGGTGTGTTGTTTATGCACTTTTATCAACCTAGACAAAAGAATTATTATCAACCTTCTGTTAGACAGCTATCCCGTTATCAGCAACCCTTTCAGTCTTATCCATATCAACAGCAAGGAAATGCACAGATGTTTCCTATGAATATGGTAGGACAGCCACAAATGGGGAATAACCCATTTGGAGCCACTAGTCAAAATTTCAATCAACAGGTCCAAGGAGGTACTAATTATTCTGGTAGTGAACAACAAAATCAAATGTTTCAGCAATATCAAACACCATATCCTATTAATGGGAACTATCCACCACAGATGTCTCCGGGTGGTTTTCAGTCCTTTATGTCGCAATTTAAAAACGAAAATGGAACCTATGATTATAATAAAATGATGGATACAGCTGGCCAAATGATGGGGGCAGTAAATCAGATTTCAGGATTAGTAAAAGGATTTTCTGGAGTATTTAAATCTTAAAATGAAGATAGTGCTATGTACAGAATTTTTTACTTCTTGTACATAGCACTATTTTTATCTGATAATTTTGAGAAACGAATACAAATAGAACATAAATTTACATTGAAATTGTATTTGTCAAAACAATACTAAAATTGCTTATTGCAACTTTTCCATGAAAGGAGTAAACTCCATCTAGGAACATTTCGTGTGCCGAAAAAAGGGTCGAAAGAAGTTGAGAGTTTACAGATGGAATATTCTGCAAAAGTAATCAAATATAATGAAAAAATCAGTATTTGGAACGGTGCTGCTTCTATTATTACAAATAGTTTTATAACGAGCTTTATTCCTTTATTTGCCATTGGGGTACTAGGTGCAAGCAATCAGCAAATTGGTCTGCTTAGTTCATTACCACCACTAATGAGTATGATTGCCATGATTCCAGGAGCTATATGGATCAATAAATTGGAATCAAAAAAGAAATTTACTGCAATGACCTTATTGGTCGCAAGATTTTTTCTATTGTTACTAATATTTATCCCGTTTATAACCTTTGCTCAACAAGCATGGATTCTTGTTGTCATCATAGCGTTAATGAATTTACCTACCGCCATCACTACTCTATCGTGGCAATCCTTTATTGGAGATATAATACCAGACAGTAGGAGGGGTCAATTTTTTAGTGAGAGAAGTAGAATCTTAACCATAGTTGGTATGGTTGTTACATTTTCTACAGGTATTTCACTTAACTTTTTTGAAAAAGATGCGGCCTACCCATACCAAGGACTATTTTTACTAGGTTTTTTGTTTGGAGTACTTGAAGTATATTTTCTATTAAAGCATATAGAGAAAAAGCGGGTTAAAGTTGTTAAAAAGGAGAGACAGTCACCTACAGTTTTAATAAAGAAGTTAATGAAGGAAAAAAAGTATATTACGTTTTTAGTTTGTGCAGTTATATTCAACTTCGGTTGGCAAATGGCATGGCCTCTTTTTTCCATCTACCAAATAAATGATGCTAACGCTACTGCTATATGGATTAGTTTATTTGCTGTTGCCAACCAAATTTCACAAATATTAAGTTATAAGTGGTGGGCGAAGAAAGCAGATAAATGGGGAAATTCAGTGATGCTTTTTGTAGCAGGAATTGGAATGGCAGTTGCCCCGATTTTAACTATTCTTTCAACAAATCTTGTATATTTAGTTGTTATTAACTTTTTTATGGGAATATTTGTAGCAGGGACAGTCATGCTTCTCTTTAATCAACTTCTGCATGTGTCTCCAGAAAATGATCGCACTGCTTTCTTAGCGAACTACAACATCATTCTGGGTGGAATTGGCTTTATTGCTCCTCAGTTTGGTGTGTTACTTCTAGAAATGGCTAGCATGAGTTTTGCGATGATTACTTCCGCTTCAATTCGTTTGATTGGTGGATTGTTGTTTTTAGTAGTTGTTTTGACTATTGATAAGAAATCTAAAACAGATAAAAAGATAGAGTTAACCATCTAGATATGAAAAAATAAGCAGATTGATTATCATTAATCGACCTGCTTATTTTCATTTCCGGTGGTACAGTGTTTTATCAGGAAACAGCCTTGTAACAAGATGGCTAACTTTTGTCAAATGCATAAAAGATTCTAAACAATATCACCTTTTAACGTTGAAAAGGGATATATGTTAAAATAATGTTACAAACAATATTTATGTTATGTAAATATAATTTTGGCTTTTTAGGAATTAATTTGATAAGACTATAACTAGTGACAGGTACATTAATGTCCAATAATTGATGGAGATGATTTTATGAGTGGATCTAAGAGTAAAGGTGGAACAGGCAGAGGTACAGGTAAGAAAGGGTGGAATCGTTGGCAGGCTAGTGCAAAAAAGGCAAAAAGTGCTAAACCTTATAAAAGTAAAGGTGTTAAAAATCGTGAAGGTGCTATAAAAGTTAATAACGATGATTCCTCTGAAAAATAGGAACTGTTATTTAAATCAGGCTCTTTTCTGAAAGATTGTTGCTAACCAAACAATTTATAGAGGTAGGTTACATAGAGGATATGAATTTTTAGTAGGTAGGCGTATCTTCATAACGGATACGCTTATTTCGATGATTTTCCTTGATGAAGATGTTTTTAAAGTTTTATATACAGTGGTTTAACTGTCTAAAAGGTGGCTCTCATATGTATAGTTTATTAATTTTAATAATAATAGGTTTGATTACATTTATAATTTATTTAATGTTAAAAAAGAAAAATCCGTTGAAATTTATTATAATCATTTTCGCAATAATCATTGGAGTTTTATTATTATTTGGTTTTCGTTTTACAGCATCAAGTGCACTTCCTATGGGTTCTAATGTTATTAAAAGCATCAATACAGTATATGGTAAAGCCGTATTATATGAGGATCAAAATAATACATTTGGCTTGGCTAAGATAAATCGAAGTCTTGGATTCTTATATCATTATTCAGGTGGTACTTCTGATTATCTCATTGAAGGAAGTGAACCATTCGTTGCAGCTGGTTTTGGAAATGATGAAGAAGATGGTTTTATGGTTGGAGTTAAATCTAATAATCATAATATAAACTATATTGTGGTTGGTAATCATTTGGAAGATATCTCCCCATCTGACACGTACAAATTTAATATGGAAACTGTCAAGAAACATCCAGAGAGCTATCAAGTAAAAGAGGTGGTTGATCAATATGCCTTTTTTGTCTTTGATGAATATTCAGAGAAAACATGGACAATTCGAGCGCTAGATTTTGAAGGTAATCTACTTGCAGATAAATTATTCGGAAACGGGGATGCTCGATACATAGGGTGGTAAGCATACCAAATGGTCATGAGAAACGCTCAGAGCTAATAATTTTAACTCTGGGCGTTATTTAATTTATTCTTTTTCAGACTAATAGTATATCGTGTAGTCTTATTTTTTGTTAGTGTTTAGCTTTATTTGCCTGATAGTTTTTTGCTAGTAACTCAAGAACTTCATTGTAAGATAATCCTGACTTTCCATTTAATCTCTTTACTTCTTCAACATTTGTGTTTGAAAACCGTTTAGTACTAAAATTTTGATTATTTTCAGTCATTTTGTGCACCTTCTGATTTTGTTAATAAAGCAACTCATACACATCATTTAGCTCTTGAACTCGCTTGTAATCTTTTTCTTCCATAGCATATTTTATTTCATCTGGAAGAATTTTGTTCAAAAACGAAACTTCATCCTCCGATAAATCCCTTACAAATACGATTTCGCTACCGTAATCATTTTTTAGTATTTTTTTCTGAATACTTTGGGCAAATGTTTGTTCATCAGTATAATTCGAAACCGATTCTCTCAAATATCCTAAAGTTTTAATCATTTCTACTCACTCCAATTTTCAATCTTGATCTTTATCATTAAAATATGAAGAGAACTCCTGCTCATCAGATTTCCCTTTAACAAAATATGGATTATCATCAATTGCATTGACTGGATCAAGATTGGTTTTTATTACAAGTGAAGGCTCGGGACTAGGGTTCGCGATAATTCTATCGCTAAGTTGTTTAAAGTCAGGCATTTCTTTACTATTTTTTTGATTTGTCATAATGCACCTCCTAAAAATAGGGTGCTATTCAATCAGTAAAAGTATGTAAGGTAAGTAAGTAGTTGTTATAAAAAAGAAAAAGGTGCGCGGGAGGCGCACTAAAGAATACTAAATAACCTATATACGTAACTATTTATCAGTTTTCTTCACTTATTTCAATTTTGCGTCTAGGCTGTTTTGGAACTCTAATTCTTAATTGACCATTATTATAAGAAGCTTTTATTAAACGTTCATTTACTGGATATGGTAAAGTAATTAGCCTTGATGAATAATTCATTGTTTGTTTTTTAAAAAAATAAGGATTAGTTTCATTTTTCTCCTCAATATCTTCAGTATGCTGAACTGCAATAGTAATTGAGCTGGAAGAGTACTCTAAACTAATTTGTTCCTTTTTAATACCCGGTAAATCAGCTGTAATGATTAAATCCTGGTCGGTTTCATACATTTCTACAGGAATAGTTGGAATTGGAAAAGGCTGTTCAAAAAAATCATCAATTGAGTCAAGTAATCGTTGTACTGGCTTTTGATTAAAGAACTCATTCATTGATCTCATAATTGGATTTGATAGCTGGTGATTTTTTTTAGGCAAGTGATTATTTTTATCTTGTTTCATTAGACACACTCCTTAGGCGAATCTTCTATCATTAATGTATTCAATGCTAAACAGTTTGCTTAGGCTAATATCATTGTTCTATAAAAATTTCTTTCCTGAGGATACTGTTCATAAACATTAAATCTGTATTTTCAACAACCCGTATGACTTAGTTTTTTCAAAAAATTAAAGAGATTTTATACATAAAATACTATATATTACAACATGATAAGTTTACATATAACTTCCATAGGTGATCAGATGAAAAATAGAATCCAGACTTTTTTTAGAATTACATTAGAAACTAGAATTGATGAAGTCTTTGCTTGGACATAGGGGAGTAAAGAGTAAAAAGAGGGTGATTGTTATAAGAATCAAAAATGATTTAAACAAAGGAAAATAAAAATATGAATAGAGACAAAGCATTAGAAGCAGTTTTATGGAGTATAGCAGTGCCGGGGTTTGGTCAATTTTTAAATAAACATATTGTAAAGGGTATCGTTTTAATTCTTTTTGAGGTTATTATAAATGTATACAGCCATTTTAACACGGCAATTATGTTAAGTTTTTTAGGAGATATCGAAGGAGCAATACATGTAACAAATTATCAGTGGTTAATGTTTTATCCTTGTTTTTATATGTACTCGATCTGGGATGCATATAAGTACTCAAGACAAGGGATCACAAAAAGATTTAGTTATTTGCCACTAGCCTTTGCAGCATATTCTGTAACAGTAGGTCTCATGTATTCATATAAAATTAAGGTGTTTGGATATATATTAGGGCCTGTTTGGCTACCTATGTTATTTGTAATTCCAGGATTATTAGTTGGCTATATAATTCGACTTATTCTCTTGAAAATGAGCCCAGTTAATTGAATAACCTAATCTCCTCGAAATGATAAAAAGCCCTTTACAAAAATAAATGTAAGGGCTTTTGAATTGATTTTGGGAATTTACTCTGAGGGTATATGTCGTGCACAATACTCTTTAATCATCGTTTCTTCTTCTTCTTCTAATTCAAAGTCGAGTACTTCTTCCGTACCACTCTCAATAATATAATATTGAGCTAGTTTTGAATAAAATCCATCAATCACATAAATAGCTTTAATTTTTATTCCATTATCAGAATAGAGCTCATCATCTTCAGGTACCTCTAGGTTTAATATAAATTCGTATCGATCTCCGCCAAGAATCCCTGTAGGATCTATCAGTTTTTCAACTGTGTGTTCAACAACTGTAATCATCTCATTCAGTCCTTTTATAAATTTATCAGTGATTTAATTCCTCTAAATCCTTATTATATTATACACCGAAAGCTCAATTTTTAAAGTTGTTAAACTCCGTTTAAAACTTTTAGTCATCTTGTGTAAGCTTTGTTTTCATTAAAGTTTTAACACTAGCACGTCGTCTTTTAGACTATGAGTACATTATAAAGAATAATCTTAACAAAAACTGCCTATCAAATATCCTTAGTTGATAAGCATTTAAGCATGTTATTAATGTTTGTGTTGGGCTTCTATCTTGTTACCTATTATGCCAGCCCTTTTTGTAATACCCTTTTTTTGATAGTTCCTATAAATATATCAGTAATCAGAGGATCCCATTGCGTCCCTTTACCACTCAACAAAATTTGTAGTGCCTTTTCTGAACTCATCCCTTTTCGATAAGGTCTGTCTGATGTCATTGCATCGTATGCATCGGCAACTGCAATAATTCTTCCGAATAAAGGTATTTGCTCTCCACTTACTCCTTTAGGGTAGCCAAAACCATCATATCTCTCATGGTGATATAATACACCTTCTATAATTGTCTCTAAATTAGAGAAATCTTGCATTTGACTTAAAATTCTTGCTCCAATCTCTGGATGGCTCTTAATCATTGTAAATTCCTCATCTGATAATTTTCCATCCTTTAGTAGGACTTTATCTGATATACCAATCTTGCCAATATCATGAATTAATGCAGATTTCTTTAAGATTTCAAGTCCCTTGTCATTTATACCAAGTTTGTGACCAATGGCAACTGCATAGTCGGCGACCCTTATTGAATGTCCAGCTGTATATGGATCACGAGCATCTAATGCCGTAGAAAGACTTTCTAGGAATCCTTCAAATAAAAGAATATTCTTTTTATCACGCTCCACAATAGCATCAATCATATGATTAAAACCATTAACTAAGGTTGAAAACTCATCTGAGTAAATTTCCTCTGTTTTATTCAATTTACCAAGTTGAACATTTTTCATGGCATGTTGAAGCTGATTTATAGGTTGATTAAGATTTAAATATAACAGCTTTGCACCAAAATAGGCGAAGGTAAGAGCCAGTAAGATAATAAATATTGCCCAATTCCAGTATTGAATTCTATTATCTGAAACAATGTCCAAACGTACCTGAGTAGCTAGGCTAAATAGAAGAATTGGAAATGCAGTAATATAGATAAAGCTTAATTGGAATTTTCTTTTTATTGATATAATTGTTTTCCCTTGTAACGATATGGGCCGATTTAATTCTCTTTGAACTTTGACTTCGATATCCAAAAGGAGAGGTTGAATCGCTTTAATAGTAAGGAATAATTCTATCATAGCGTGCATTCCAGCAACAAGAATTGCTCCAATCAACGCTAATAAAATATAGTGATATGGGATTGAAAGTAATTCTATTTTAATCAAAAAATAAGAAAGGATTATAGCTGGAATGGATAAACCTAAGAAATGTGGTCCAATTACCCGCTTAAAAGTTATAAATGGATACCTATGAATATAATAGAAGATCTCTTGATATTCTTTATAATCACAATTGGTTTTGTTGTATATATTAATTATGGGTTTGAGGTCATTTTGAAACTTAATATATTCAACTAACAACATAATAGTGAGGGAAATGATAATAATTAATATCATATAGATTAATTCGGCAAACGTAAGTTCAAGTGTTAGAAAGATGAAAATTCCTCCAACACCACAAATTGCAATGAATGAACCAATAATATAATTATATAGTAACTGTTTTTTAAATGTATGTAATGTCTTCAATGTAAGCTTCCTACCTTCAATAAATATACAATTTGACAACATCTATTATAAACTATTATTCCTGTTCACACGGTATGTAATTTAGTTTCACGTTAAATATTATTGAATTAATATTGAAAAAATAAGCAATATAACAGTGAGGAGGGTGGTAAAATGACCACTTTTGAAATGGTTGTTCGTACTACGTCTGGCTTTGTTGTATTGTATATTTTATGCCGGATCCTAAACAAAAAATTGATTGCACAAATGACTTTTTTTGATTTCGTTGCCGGAATTACTATTGGTTCAATTGTTGCTAGTTCAATGCTTATGAAGGATATTCCGATTTATATCGGTATGTTAGGTTTAAGCCTTTTTTGCCTCTATACGTTTCTAACAAATATTATCGCATTGAAAAAGCTTCATTGGACGTAAAGTTCTCCAGGATGAGCCAACCGTCCTTATTAAGAATGGACAAATTTTAGAAGAAGGGCTAAAGAAAACAAGAATGACAACCGACAGTTTACTTACAAATTTACGGAAGAAAGATGTATTTTATGTGGATCAGGTTGAAACGGATGGGACTGTTTCAATATTAAAAAAACCGCAGTTCTTAGGAGTAATGCAAAAGGATATCATGAATGTTCAATCAAGCAGAGGGACAGCCCAAGCTTTTATAATTGATGGGAAGATTCTTCAGAAGAGCTTGTCTTTACTAGGAAAAGATGCTTCTTGGGTTAAAAATGTGCTACTTCAACATAACATTTCTAGAATAAGTGATGTTTTTTTTGCACAGATTGATCAAGTAGGTAATATATACATTGACCTTAGAGATGATTTAATGTAATTGGTATCTTGATAAAAAAATTTTGAGTTTAAATTAAAGGATATTACAGTCTTTTGCCGAAATAGAAGTTGAATACAATAAGGTAGAAGGACATGTAAATTATGAATGAAAGTAAACCAAGATACACATTTGACTATAATTTATTATTTATTATTTTTTTATTTATGCTTATTAGTGGTATTGGAATATACTTTGCACAACAAATGGGCCAATACAATGAAAACTTTGTCATTAAACAGTTAATCTGGTACATACTCGGTCTGAGTTTTATGGCAATAATCTTTATTTTTGATTTTGAACAAATTAGGAAGATTTCACCATATCTTTATGGAATTGGAGTACTCCTTTTAGTTGTGTTAATGTTTTCTCCTGAAAAAATCGCTCCAACAATAAAAGGAGCTAAATCGTGGTTTGTCATTCCTGGATTTGGATCATTGCAACCTTCTGAATTTATGAAACTTCTACTAATATTAATGCTTGCTAAAGTTATACATTCACATAAAAGTCACGCTGAATCCTCAGGAGGCTTATCTAGTGATTTTCTATTAATTGTTAAAATTATATTAACAGCAGCTCCACCCATCGTCTTAGTATTGCTACAAGATGCAGGAACAGCGATGGTTCTTTCCTTTATTTCTATCGGTATGCTTTTCGTTTCTGGTGTGAATTGGAAGATCATATTACTTTTCGTATTTATAGGTGCTGGTACCCTTGGGATGATTATATTTATCTTTTTAACTTCACCTGCACGCTTACTTTTAGTATTAGATACGTATCAATTAAACCGTATCTACTCTTGGTTAGATCCTTTCAAATATGGTTCTGATATTGGATATCAGTTGAAAAATTCGCTTCTCACCATAGGAACTGGTTCAATTTATGGGACAGGGATAGGAAGTGAGTTAAAGATTAATATTCCTGAAGCACATTCTGATTTTATATTTACTATCATTGCTGCTAAATTTGGTTTTTTAGGTGCAAGCCTTGTTATTGGAATGTACTTTTTATTAATTTACAGAATTGTTGTTATTGCTTTATCTCATAAAGGTGAATATGAAACATTTATTGCAGCGGGAGTAATATCATTGTTTACTTTTCATATTTTTGAAAATATCGGTATGGTTATTGGGCTTGTTCCTATTACTGGGATACCTTTACCTTTGCTTAGCTATGGAGGAAGTTCAATTCTTGCTGCATTGTTATCGCTAGGTGTGATATTAAATATATCAGCTAAGACAAGGGTATACATGTTTGGAAATGATGAGTAAAATACTCGATAAATTTGACATGTGGTAAATTTTTTGAGATTTTATATACAGTAGAATGATGAGGAGAGATTAAATGAATATTATACATGCGTATATTAAAATTAAGCCGGAGTATCGCGAGGAGTTCCTCGAAAAAGTAAGAGACCTAGTAAAGAATTCTCAAGCTGAAGAAGGGAATATTAGTTACAAATTATACGAGGAAACAACTGAACAAAATGCTTTTGTGATGCTTGAGGAATGGAAGGATAAAGCAGCAATCGAATATCACTTTCAAACACCTCACTTTACTGAATGGGGAAAGATCTCAAAGGATTTCTATTCGGAACCGACTAAAGTGTTACAATTTGAGGCTACCCCATTAGCCTAAGTTGTTTACCATGGAATTCTTTTAAAAAATTTTATATGTAAAGGTTATTTAAATGTCTTCTTTAAATCAAAGGAGACATTTTTTTGTTTTTATAAAAAAAGTGAAAATTGTTTAAATGTCTTTACGTCTATATATAAAGAGTGTTTTTTGCAGGCTGTATGGGGGGGAGAAAATGAAATTAGTGATTCAAATGATTAAACTCTTGTGTATATATTGTTTGGTTATTGTTGCAATGATGTTGGTTGTTATGTTCCCAAGAGAAACAAATCAAGTAGAGATTAATAAATTTAGTGTGAATTATCATTTCTCCATGAGAGAATATTTTCAAAATCTCAAAACTATATTACTGAAAGAGCGACCTCTTTTGATTTTGGAGTGGTCTATGAGACAAAAACACCAGCAATGGAAGAAGCTTTAAAACTTTTTGGGAAGAGCTACTCTCTGCTAGGGCTTTCATTCATTCTTTTTTCGTTATTTACTCTGTTGTTAAGTTTAGCAGTCTTCTTACTAATTATTTTAATTCAATGGTTTATTATCTATAATCTCAGGTCAGTTGACGTCTTTGGACATGAACAATGGTACAATTTTTTACTACCTTCAATTTTAATTTCAATTCATCCTACCATGTATTTTGCCAATGTAACTAGAGAAGCTTTAGAACAAGAAGCTGGGGAGTACTATACTCAAGTAGCCTTTTCAAAAGGCTTTACGAGGGACTATATTTTGTTTAGACATATGATGAAAAATTCAGCTAGTATTCTTTCTAGCCATATACCTTCAGTGATGCTTTATATCATGTTTAATCTTCTTATCATTGAGTGGCTTATGGATTACAAAGGAGCTGCCTATCGTTTGTTTAAGGCAATAGGTCATGAAAATCAAGTATATTTACAAGGCTCATTCGGAACGGTAGAGGCTCCGTTAATTTTAGGAATTGTGATTTGTTTTATGATTCCATTATTCCTTGCTCAATTACTAAGTTTAATAGTTAAAAAGAAAACAACTGGCCATTTAGGGAGGGATTGATATGAACACAAATTACTTATTATGGATAGGTTTGGGCATGTTTTTACTTTTGATATTGGCTATTTTCTTGGAACCAATCCTCACTTCAGAGGAAAACTTACAACCTAATAGGATGAGATTTCAAGATGATGGCTCAGTAGAAAAGGCTCCTTTTGCACCTAATAAGGAATATATTTTCGGTTCTGATACCGAGGGAAGAGGAATTTTTGATATGTTAGTAATTGGTACAAAGGATACCTTATTAATCATTTTCTTGATCACTCTTATTCGGTACTTGATTGCGATTCCCTTAGCATTTGTAGCATCTAAAAAAAGGGGGATTTCACATTGGCTTGTTGTAAGCTTAAATACATTTTTTACAAGTATTCCTACTCTTGTTGCAGCCATAATTTTGGTTAATTTACCTTTTCTGATTTTCTCTGATAACCGATATGTGTGGTGTGTCTTTATTTTAGCTTTTATTGAAATTGGTCGAGTAGCATATATTTTTCAACAACAAGCATATGATCTGTCGAATAAAGAATTTATACGAGTAGCGAAGATACAAGGCAATAATCATTTTGGTATTATTATTCGCCATTACATACCTTACTTCTTTCCAGGAATTATAACCAGTTTTTTTGTGGATCTTGGGAAAGTGACAGTATTAATTGGTCAACTGGGATTATTTAATATTTTTGTGACTCAACAAATGGTTGAAGTAGGTAGAGGTTTGTTTGAACTGGAGAATGGAAGTTATAATTGGGCAACATTACTTGCTTCTACAAGGTGGTCTTTATATAATGCACCTTGGATTCCACTCTTTCCAGCCTTGGCATTGTTTTATGTAATGCTCAGTTTTAGTATGATTGGTGAGGGGTTAAAAAGGCATTTTATGAAAAGTGCAAAGTATCTATAAAGATAGGTTAGTTGGTTTCATGGGGGAGTGTGTATGGACAATAGAGAAATCGTCGAGTGAGGCAAAAGTAAAAACGACCTATTACAGAGCATTTCGAAAATTGAAGGAACTGTTGATAGAGAACGAAGAGGTGATTGCAAATGTAATCCAACTACGACTATAAAAATTCCTTACCAAAACCACCTTTATATAAGATCAATCAATCAAAGCAAATAAGGATACAAAAGAATATAAGAGAGTTTGAAAAGGAGTGGGGAACTCATCGGAAGAAGATAAAAAGGGCTAAAATATCTGTGAAATTAATAGTATTTGCAACACTTTTTGTTCTTGTTTTTTCTTCAATATATACGGGATCAATTGAAAGACTAGGGGAGCACCTTAGACAGTTAATTCATTCTAATAATGAAGATATCACATCAGATTTTTTGATTAAAGATGGAGAAAACCTTATGTTTGAAGGAGTTAAAATTGTAAACTTTGCAGAAGGTATTGCTAATTCTACCCATTATGTTGTCTATGCAGGTAGAACTGAGGGTGAAGATTTATATGGAATTGTAAAAATTTTTATCACTGAACCGAATGGAGAGGTGGTTGATGTAGATTATGTGTTTGACCAAAGAGAAGCAGTAAGAATTCTTGGCATAACAGGTAATAGAATTAAACTAAGCTCTGGGGCAAATGCACGGTCTAGGTATTACGATCTTTTAGAGAGAAGAATGGTTAGTGAGTTTTACCACTAACCAACAAATATTTTACTGTTTTTTCCAGTTAAGTTAGAGAGGTAAGCCGTTAAGCTTACCCCTTTTTAAACAGGTGATGAGATTCCTTTACATCAATCTAGCTTAACACATAAGATGGTTTACTTAATAACCAGCTCAATCTATAAACGATTTTACGTACTAAATATCTCAGTGAATTTAACGTAAAACTAATAGACGAAATTAAGCTTAAAAGATTATTCATAAAGGATTCTCCCTCCATAAGCCTGTTTTAGGTGAATAAACACCAATAATAGTATGTCCTTTAATTAAAAGAGTATGTTTGTATTTCCATTTATTTTTTATTTCGCTGACGACCACTTTTCTTTTGACTTTGATGCTCAGAATTTCCTATTTGTGTATTAGGGTCCATTTCAAGGCTATTTGTTTCATCTTGTTTTTCTACTTGTGATCTTGTTTGATTGATGTTTTGTCTTCCTTGTTTTGACATAATAAAACCTCCTTATGTAGTCTTAATTTTTAATATTCACCTTAGAAAAATAATATATGTATTCCTATGAGGGAATTAAAAAAGCTATGTTTTTCCAACTTTCTTTATCATCCTTTTTAAAAAATGTTAAACACAAATGTTTAACATATCGTAAATAAATGAAAAATATTATATTATTTATAAATACAAACTTATGGGGGATAAGACATGGATGAGTTACTAATACGTGAAGGGACAAAAGATGATTTATCTTCTATCCTATATATTTATAACCAGGGAATTGAGGATCGAATTGCTACATTAGAAGTTGGCCAAAAAGACCTATCTTATATGTTGGAGTGGTATGAAAAACACAAGGGAAGACATCGTTTTATTGTGGCACAATATGAAGATGAAATCATTGGTTGGGCTTCTTTAAATCAGTATAATAGTCGTTGTGTTTATGATGGTGTTGCAGATTTATCGATATATATTCTGAGGGAAGCACGTGGAAAAGGGGTTGGAGGAAAGTTACTTTCGAAGATTGAAAACTTAGCCAAAGAGAATAAATTTCATAAAATAATTTTATTTACATTTCCTTTTAATTTAGTGGGACAGTCGTTATATAAAAAGAATGGTTATAGAGAAGTAGGGGTTTTTCTAAACCAAGGCGTACTAGATGGAAAGCTTGTAGATGTAATGGCCATGGAAAAAATATTATGATAAGGCTTTCTTAAGTGGTTGTTTTATTTCAACAATAACTGGAATTATTTTTGAATACTCAATGGGGAGAGGTGAAACCACAATAGAAAACCTCCTTTTTCGCAAAAGAAAAAAGAGGTTAAAGGATTAAAACATACTTAGGTTATAATTTTTAGACAAAAGCTCTAACAACCTTATTCCTGCAATACTATTTCCCTTTTCATCTAGGGCTGGGCCGAAGATGCCTATTCCGAACTTTCCAGGTACTGACCCCATAATCCCCCCAGATACTCCACTTTTGGCAGGAATGCCTACTTTAATTGCAAACTCACCGGACGAATTATACATCCCACATGTTACCATAAAGGTCTTGCAAATCCTCGCTATATCTATAGGAATAATTTGTTTGCCGTTTAAAGGGTCTCTACCATCCATAGCAAATATCATGCCAATCCGCGCTAAATCTAAACAATTCATTTCGATTGCACATTGTTTTGTATACAATTTTAGTAATTGCTCTACATCTTCATTTATAATCTGATGCTGCTTTAAAAAGTAGCAAAGAGCACGATTTAAATCTGCTGTTTCAAACTCAGAGTAAGCAACTTCCGTTGAATAGCTAACAGATGGATCGTTTGATAGCTCTTGAATAAATGTTAAAAGTCGACTAAAGCGCTCCTCCACCGAATTCCCTTTTAGCATGTGTGTAACAACAAGGGCTCCTGCATTGATCATCGGATTTAAAGGTTTAGCGGGTGCCATTGTTTCAAGCTTTGCAATTGAATTGAAAGGATCGCCTGTTGGCTCCATACCCACACGTTCAAACACGAAATCAGGGCCTCGATCAATCAAAACAAGCGCTAAACTTATTACTTTTGAAATACTTTGTAGAGTGAATTGTTTTTCAATATCACCAGCAGAGATACAATTTCCATCCGGATAGTGGATTGCTATAGAAAAGTCATCTCTTTTGGCTCTACCAAGTGCAGGTATATAATCTGCTACTTTTCCATTTTTAATAACTGATTTTGCTTCAGTTACAAACTGTATTAAATCATTACTGGATCGGCATTGCATAATTATCCCCGTTTCTTATACTTTGAAAAGCACTTGCATTTTTTTTCCGTTCTTTACCTGAGATTAGTTCACTTACAATGATATACCTTTGAGGGGCATCTCCTAAGAAGTAAAATGGATAACATGTTGTCAGTGTAAGTGTACTCCTTGGTTTTGGTTTGATAACTGTATGATCATCGGCATCAACAATTCTAATTTTTTTAATTTTATATATAAATTCTCCTGCTATAGTACTTACAACGAAATGGTCATGTAACTCAAGGTCCTTGAGACCTCTAAAAACAGTATCTCGATGTCCAGATAAAACAGAGTTATTCTTTTCGCCAGGAAGAACACTTCGTGAAAAGTGCCCAATCCCTTTTTTTAGTGTTTCATGATCCGTACCTTGAAAAATAGGGAATGTTTTTTCCAATCGTGGTATAAATAAATCACCTATTTTTTCTCCATTAGTCGGTATGTCAGCATAGAGATGTTGATTTATAACCTCTTCGCTTGGACTGTCTTCTACTAGTTGAGTCTGTTTAGGTGGTGTTTTCGTATAAGAGAAATAACCTAAACAAAATGCATACGCATTCCAGCTAATGAGAATGATGCCCGATATAATTAGAAGCAAACCAACTTTTTTCATGTTAAATGCTAACTTTCTTTCTAGGAATGATAAAACCAGTTAGTAAAACAATCATTCCTAAAACGATATTTAATAGAAATGGTGATGCAGGATTAGGCAGTTGTTCATGTTTAATATTGGTTAACTCACCGGCTAATTCACCTACTTCAGATAATTGTTCTGCACCTTCGAAGATAAAGTCAGATGTTAACATATCTTCAGAAAGTTGCATATCTAAAATAAGTTCTCCTGTTTGATCATATAGCTCTAAAAAGACACTTTCACCATTTAATGTTTCCATTGCTAAAAGTTCTGCAAAGTTTACTTCTCTTCTAGTGTCGGTTTCATCTATTAAATAATATTTAGGATTTAAATTAAGAAGAGTCATCATCTCCGACCATATTCCAGATAGTTCTTGGATTTGCTCTGAGGTTAGCTCTTCTTCAGGATTCATAGCTAAATATGGCTCAAGCCTAGATGAAACGGATGCCATTTGTTCCTCTAATACTGTTTCATCAAGCACCATTAAGTGATTAAAGAAACGATCCACTTCTTCTTCTTCAGTTAAACCCATTGTTGCAAGGATATCCTCAGCTTCCTTCATATACTCATCATGATTTAAGTAAAAGTCTATTGATACATCTAATTCTTCTATAAACCAATAATCATCTACAGTTTCACCAAAACCAGCCAACAGTTCATCAAGTTCAGCCCGGCTCATGTCATAATCTAGTAATAGTTGGGCTAAATTCTCATCAGTAATAGGTGTTCCTAGAAAATCTTCAAGTTCTTCAATAGTCGAAAAGTCATTAAGGGTTAACTCATAGTACTCAAGATAACTCTCTAATTCTTCCACAGTCCAACCCATCTCATTTACTAATTAATTAACTTGATTTTGAGGTGGAGCTGCAGAAGTAGGAACTACAGTTAAGCTCGATGTTAAAATAAGTACGGCACTCAATAATGCAAAAACTTTTTTCACTTTAATACCTCCAAATGCAAAAATTAACTTCGTTGGTATTTTGTCATAAGTAAGGAAAATAATTCATCAAAATAAAAAGAGGGTATTGGAAATATGTGGCTTTAAAATCGGTGTCCAAATCGAAGCCTTACAATATGTCCTAGCAAACAAAAAAAACTCCGAAGGGGAGTTTTTTGTTTAAATTTATATAGTATTGTTAACTGGCTTTTTTATATTTACGGAGAAAGAGGGGCGAAACTGTTTCCTTAAACTTTCGCCTTTTACCGGGCCCTTTATGAATAATTATAGTTAGCATTAAACAAGTCATAAGTAACCGACCATGATCACAAACAATATATCTTGATTCCCACTCTGGGAGAAATTTGTTTTTATATTCATAAAGCCCTTTAAAATTGTAAAAGTGCTTAACATGATTAAAAAGATAAGCTCCTACTTTTTCGAACCAACCCTTCTTATCTTTATCATCTAAATTTGCAAGAGGTGACATCCCTAAACTACACCAGTCGTAGTTTTGCTCCTTACACCAATTAATTGTCGAAAGAAATAAGAAATCCATTGTTCCATGAGGACTGTCCTGTTTAAATCTCATTAAATCAATTGTAATTGTCCGGTTGTCGTCTTGGTGATTATAAGCTAGTGTTGCAAAGGCAATAATATCTCCATTTGGATCAATGACTATGGCTAATGGGAAACGACTGATATACTTTTCGCAAAAATAACTAACTGAAAACCCTTTTTCACTTCGATTTCCTAGCCATGAATCAGAAATTTCTTTAAGCTCTGAAATAGATGCTTCATTATTGTTTACTACTTTGAATTGATAACCACTTCGTTCAAATTTGTTTCTTCGCGTCCTCAGTTTCGCCCATCTCTTCCCATTAAGTGTGAAATTGGATAAACAAACCCTGCCTTCTGCACCAATTTTAGTAATACTAAAACCAAAAGCTTGATAGATAGAGAGGAAGTGATTTGAAACTTGGTAAAATACTATGTTCAATCTCGATTTTTTACAATAGTTAAGAAGCTCTTCAATAGACTCATAAAGCAATGCTTGATTCCCCACTGGATCTCCTAAAACGATTAAAGTGTTTCCCAATTTTTTATAAGTAAATAAAACTTGTTTTCTCTGGGCCCAATAAAAGCATTTATCATTTAATAAATAGAGATGTGAACAATGGTTTCCTCCATATTTTGAGATAAATGAAGCTATGTCATCAACTTTTGTTACATCTTTATAATCAAAGTTATTGGATTTATTTTTTCTTATAAATAAAGTGATTACAATAATTAATACTAGAGTCAAACTTAAAAAAAGAAGCATAAAACCCTCCATATTAGGTTTTGAAAATTCAGTAGTCTAAGTAACAACTCTACTATTATAACTAAGAATTGATATAAGTCTATAGATAATTCAAAAGACTAGTCTATCCAATATCAACAATACTCAATAGTTGTAATAAACAAAAAGTAAACGTATACTTTTTAGTGAAAGGTATGAAATATCTAAATTTGATTTTTAAAATATATTGGTTAAGGATTCTTAACTAAAAAACTGGGGGATTAAAAAATGAAAAAAGTTGTTGTTACTGGAGGTAGTGGACTTCTAGGGTCTGCAGTAATACAGGAGTTTTTAGATCATGACTATGAGGTAATTAATGCTGATATAAAATACCCGAAGGAAACTCTCTGTAAAACAGTTATTACTGATTTAACAAACCTTGGAGAAGTATATGGAGTTCTATCTGGTGCTGATGCAGTGGTTCATCTTGCTGCAATTCCAGTTGCTTATTCACATCCTAATGAAGTTACTTTTGAAAATAATGTGATGTCTACTTATAACATATTAGAAGCTGCTGCCAACTTAGGAATTAAAAAAGCAGTGATTTCTTCAAGTGAATCATCCTATGGTATTTGCTTTTCAAAGCAAAATTTAGCTCCACAATATGTGCCGATTGATGAAGAACATCCCCAATTACCTGAAGAAAGCTATGGATTATCAAAAATTGTAAATGAAAAAACAGCGGATATGATCCATGCAAGGACTGGAATGCAAGTGGTATCCATGAGATTAGGAAATGTGATATCACCAGAGATGTACAAGAACTTCCCTGATTTTATCCATAATCCTGAATTAAGAAAAACGATTCTATGGAGTTATATAGATACAAGAGATGCTGCTAGTGCTTACCGCTTGGCTATTGAAACCGATGGACTTGGTTCTGTTGCCTTAAATATTGGTGCTGACGAAACGAGTATGGATATTGAAAGTAAGAAATTAATTGCAGAGTGTTTTCCTGAAGTGAAAGATTTTAGAGGAGAACTTTCCGGTTTTGCCCCGTTACTTAATAGCGAAAAAGCTAAGCAACTCTTAAATTGGAAGCCTATACATAAGTGGAGAAACTATGTCAAACAACTTTAAACCAATAACTTTCATCTAAAAGGATTTGTTGGCAGTTGATAACTGAACTATTTAAAATTATTTAAAGAGGAGATCTAAAATGGTATACCAAGCAAAAGAAAATAGATATGAATCTATGAAGTACAACCGTGTGGGTAGTTCTGGTCTTTTACTACCTGCTATTTCTCTAGGGTTATGGCATAATTTTGGTGGTGTAGACTCATTTGAAAATGGGCGTGGTTTACTTCGTCGAGCATTTGATTTAGGAATCACTCACTTTGATTTAGCTAATAATTACGGTCCGCCAGCAGGTTCTGCTGAAGAAATGTTAGGTTCACTTTTGAAAACTGATTTTGCGCCATATCGCGATGAATTAGTGATTTCAACTAAAGCAGGCTATTACATGTGGCCTGGTCCATATGGCGATTGGGGTTCTAAGAAGTACTTAATTTCTAGTCTTGATCAAAGTTTAAAGCGACTAGGACTTGATTATGTAGATGTTTTTTATTCTCACCGTCCTGATCCAAATACTCCACTTGAAGAAACGATGGGTGCACTTGATCAAATTGTTCGTCAAGGTAAGGCTCTATATGTTGGAATTTCAAACTATAGTGCAGAAGAAACAGCGCAAGCCGTAAAAATCCTTAATAATCTTGGCACACCATTATTAATTCATCAACCAAATTACTCTATGTTCAACCGATGGATTGAGAATGGATTAGAGGATGTTCTTCAAAAAAGTGGAGTAGGTTCTATTGCCTTCTGTCCATTAGCACAAGGGTTACTAACGAATAAATATCTTAACGGAGTTCCAAGTGACTCAAGGGCAGCAAGTGCATCGGTATTCCTTGGGGAAGAACAAGTTACAGAAGGTGTTCTCAAAAAGGTAATGCACCTTAATGAAATAGCAGTAGATAGAGGACAAACTCTTGCTCAAATGGCCCTTGCCTGGGTTTTAAGAGATGGTAAAGTTACTTCAGCATTGATTGGTGCGAGTAAAATAACGCAAATAGAAGAAAATGTAGCAGCACTAAATAATCTGGATTTTTCTATTGACGAATTAACGAGAATAGAAGATATTTTAAATAATTAAGATCGGACACCCAAGTGAATAAGTATTGACATGGAAATATGAAATAGTTCCTGGATGGTTGCTTAAAATGTGTCGGGATTTAGGTGAATCTAGTGGCTTTGATACAGTTGCCGAGGTAAAGGCAAGACGGAAGTGAATCATAGGCCTTTTATGATTACTTACCGAAGCGAAAACAAGGAAGAAGTGAATCATAGGCCTTCTATGATTCACTTGCCGAGGCGAAATCAAGGAGGAAGTAAATCATAGGCTATCTATGATTCAGTTGCCGAAGCGAAATCAAGGAGGAAGTGAATCATTGGCTTTCTATGATTCATTCCGCATTTCTTTTTTTAGGGTAGACAAGAAAAATATAGAAAAGGTTTAAAAAAATGCGATTCTGTGAAGAGTCGCATTTTTTATGGCTTAATATTTAATTGTTTTTTTTATATCCTCAGCTAGTTCACTTATGATTTGATCTAATTCATTCTTAGAAATGCCATACCTATTTTTTAATTCATAGACCATACTTTTTATTTCTTGTTTTATTTCAATATGCATTTGCTCTTGGTAATTTTTCATTTTTGTCACCTACTAAATTTATACTCTGTATATTAAAGATATCATAATTTTAATTATAGTAAATTGGGAAAGTACCATACGAATAATACTAATTATTCTTTATGGTTTTGAACTATTTTCCAAATACCATGAAAAAAATTATCCTAAGAAGGTTAGAGAACCTAACATCGTGTTAATAATGTAATAGACAAAAAATAAGGAAGTGTCCATTCTTGGATTTACATTTTATTTGGAAATCAATCGTTATTGTTATAGGTGGAGTATTGGTACTTCGAATTGCAGGAAGAAAATCGATTTCACAATTAACTGTTGCTCAAACGGTGATGATGGTAGGAGTAGGATCATTAATTATCCAACCGGTAGGAGATCGAAACATATGGATTACAATGATTATAACCGCTTTGCTTGTTCTTAATCTTATTATTATTGAGTTTCTAGTTTTGAAATATGACTTTTTTGAGAAAGTGTTTTACGGCAGGTCTATCATTGTAGTTGAAAATGGTCAGTTGCAAGAAAAAAATTTAGCTAAATTAAGGTTAACAGTAGATATGTTAGAAGTGCGACTGAGACAGCAAGGGATTCAGAGGATTAGTGATATTGAATGGGCTACAATTGAGTCAAATGGGCAGTTAGGTTATATGCTTAAATCGGATAAACAATATGCCACGAAAGAAGATATAAAGTTTTTGATAGCATTGATTGAAGGGAAAGAATCAAGCGCATCTAACTCTAATTCGGGCAATTCTGATAATATTTTCAAAGAGATAAAGAAGACAAATAATCATGAAAAAGATATTCCAGATGATTTAAAATAACCCACAAAGAGTATGATTACTTTTTGTGGGTTTTTTGTGTATTACACTAAGAGGATGCTAGTATCTAACTTGTATAGTAGATTATTTGTCTCAAATGGAAAAGCTGTTCGGAAGTACGAAAGGGATTTAAAGCAGTAAAGTGCATGACTGAATGTCTAAAGATAATAAAATCATTATATTAGCCCTTACCAAATCCGTGTTTTTGCCATCTACTGTAGTAATTAATAGCTATAGGAGGTGGTATTATGAGTCACAAACTTATGAAATTCGTAGATAGGTTGCCAATTATGGATACGTTAAAACCAAAAAAGAAGTTGAAAGATGGCAACTATTATGAGGTAAGAATGGAACAATTTTGCAAAAGCTGCACAGAGACTTGCCGCCGACACGTTTATGGGGCTACAATCGTCAAGTACCAGGGCCAACATTTGACGTTAATAGGGGGAACGTGTTCATGTGAAATGGATAAACAATCTTCCTAAAAGACATTTTCTCCCTGTTGATCAATCATTTCTTGATGTTGAGTTACCTGAGGTCAGAACTGTAACCCATTTACACGGTGGGGAAACTCCTTCACCAAGTGATGGATATCCTGAGGCCTGGTTTACAAAAGGGTATGAAGAGGTAGGTCCATTCTTTGAAAGAGAAGTTTATGAGTATCTTAATAATCAAAGAGCAACAATGCTTTGGTACCATGATCATGCTATGGGGATAACAAGACTAAACAATTATGCAGGACTTCCGGGAGCCTATATTATAAGAGACAAACATGAAAAATCTTTAAACTTACCATCAGGAAAGTACGAAATTCCTCTTATCATACAGGATCGATCTTTTAACCATGACGGATCACTTTCATATCCCAACCAGCCAAACGATGCATCTAATGTGTTACCAAATCCTTCTGTTATTCCAGCATTTTTTGGTGACACAATCTTGGTGAATGGAAAGGTATGGCCTTATATGGAAGTTGAACCGCGAAAATATCGTTTTCGTATATTAAATGCATCTAATACAAGAGGGTATCAATTTATATCTTGATTCTGAACAAACAGTATATCAAATTGGTTCAGACGGTGGTCTTTTAGAAAAGCCTGTTCATATGGAAAAAATCGCGATCGAACCATCTGAACGTGTTGATTTAATCATAGACTTTTCAAAAAATGAAGGAAAGGAAATTGTCTTAAAAAACGATCTTGGTCCGAATGCTGATCCTGATAATGAAACAGATGAAGTTATGCAATTTAGAGTCACAAAGCCACTTTCAGATTTTGATAAGAGTGTAATTCCAACTAGATTGTCAACTATCCCTAAGTTGAAGCAAAATAACATTTCAACAATTAGAAATTTAAAACTAGTAGGTACAGATGATAAATTTGGGAGACCATTGTTGTTACTTAATGGCAAAAGATGGCATGATCCAATTACGGAAAAACCCCAACTTGGTTCAATGGAAATATGGTCTTTGTTTAATACAACAGCATTTACTCATCCCATGCATATTCACTTAATTCAATTTCAAATTTTAGAACGACAGCCTTTTGACTTAGAACGCTATAATCAAGATGGTCAAATCATCTATACAGGAGGACCAACACCTCCTGAAGTGAACGAGCGAGGCTGGAAAGACACAGTAGCAGCAACATCTGGACATGTAACAAGGGTAATTGGAAAATATGCTCCACACGTAGGGCATTATGTTTGGTATTGTCATATTTTAGAACATGAAGATTATGACATGATGCGACCTTTTGAGGTGATTGATAGAGAGAAAAATAATTAAAAAATTGTAAACACTTTCCCGGATAATTTCTTTGAAGTGTTAAAAGTCAAAAAAGAAAATGGATAATGGAAGGACCATTTATCCATTCTCTTTTTTTAGTTATTGCTATTATTGGTTGTTCCAGGAATATAACATCCTTCTGGTCCACAATCTAAATCATTTTTTAATTTAGCTTCTACTGCCTTTTCTTTCTTTAATTCAATTTGTTGCCATTCAATATCAATTGTTGGAGAAAACTTTTCAGGATAACGAATATACCATCTCTGTTTCCTAATGAGAAAATTGTCCGTGTCTAGTAAAAGAGCCTCATCCAATTCGTGTAATGCTTCTTCCTTTTTTCCGTTTTTCCAATACTCCATACCTAATTTAAACTTTGTTTCCGATAATTGTTTCTCTAAATTGATAAGAGTAGAGGTAGGGTTATAATATTCATCATCTAAAACAACGTGGTCTACAGTACCATTTATTAAATTTTGTATTGCCTTTAGGTGATTTTCATTTGTCACATGAAATCCTTGTTTAACTAGTCGAATCGTACCTTCTTTATCAATAAATATACCGTTAGGGACAATTTTAAAACCAAATAAATTAGCAAAAATATTATCCGTGTCAACAACTGTTGTAAAAGAATGATTTTCTGCATAAGGTTTTACTACTTCCGACCCTTGAATATCTACAGAAACTGATAAGAATTCAAATTCTTGATCTTGGAACTTTTCATAAAAATCCTGCCAGCCTGGCAGTTGTTCACGACAACGTCACCACGATGCCCACATAAAAATTAAAGTGTTTTTTCCTCTGAAATCATTAATTGAAACAGAATTCCCATGTATATCTTGAAGTGTAATGTTTTTCATTTTTGTCATTAACAAACCAATCCCTCCCTTATGATTAGTTTACATTGGAAATCCCGAATACTCAATTATTTCGTTTTAAATTAAATATTGGATTATCTGTTTGTAAACCTTCATCTTGAGTAATATTAACTATAAAATAACATTTCAAGGAGATGATTTTAGAAATGGGTGCTGTTGAACGTGGCGGGTATCGATTTGAACCAGAATTTAGTGTAATTAATCAAAATGGAGCAATTCATGTATATCATGAAGGGGGATTTATAGAAGAAATAAAATTTACTTTTAGTGGAGAATTTCCAGAACATGATCAGATAGAGGAGTTAATCAATACTTACTGTGAACAGCGTGGCTTTTAATATGAGTTTAACAGAAATCATTCAATCTGCTAGAGCAAATTGGTTTACACAATTGAATGATTTAAAAAAGGAAACTCTAAATAAATAAAACTTTTTGTGGAGGTGCCTAGATGAATCCATCTTGGTTATTTGTTATTGCAACTGCTATCGCTGTTTTTGGGATTCTTACTGTTTTTAAGGCGTTAATGGCGAATGTTCAATCAAAATTAGAAGAAGAACAGGAAATTAAAGGAGAATCGCTTCAAAAAGAACAAAGTAAATTTTTTATAAAAGTTATTATGGTAGAAACAATACCGATTTTGTTAATTGTAGTTGGATTTTCGCAAATAGGCCAACCAGATATCGGGGATATACAGTTGTTTTTTCCTTTAATAATCATAGTAGCTATTTTTATTTACGCTGTTACAAATTTATTCATTGTGAGAAAAGAAACCATAAATTACGGAGAACCCTCACAAGAAACAAAAAATTTTATTAACACCTTTCTCTTTATTGCAATCGCACTACTATCATCTATCCCAACTATCTCGATTGTAGGTATATTTTTATTGACAGCATCATAACAATCACAACAATGATAAAGGTACAACTTTTGGTTGTACCTTTAACTATTTTCTTTACTATAGTAAAAAGATAAGGAATTTTAAACGTAAGATAATAGGGTATAGCATAAGCACATTCGATATTCTCCTAATGCACAAAATACCTTATCCTCAGAAAAAAAGTTAGGATTAGATAAAAAAGAGAACGTGAAATAGATTTATACGTTAAAATAACACTATATAATCCTACTTATGAAGGTGATGAAAATCATATGATTATTAAGGCGAAAATAAACTAGTAACCAGTTTTGAATGATTAAATTAGTGAGAAGGAGCAGAGAAGAAGATGAATTTAACTAGTATTCCAAGGAAAAAATATACAAAAAATCATACACCACTTGAAAAGTTAGAAACATTATCAAAAGCTCTTGGTGGACCCACCATTTATATGAAACGTGATGATCTACTTGGTTTAACTGCTGGTGGAAACAAAACAAGAAAATTAGAATACATAGTTGCAGATGCGCACATGAAAGGTGCAGATGTTCTTGTTACATGTGGTGCTGTACAATCTAACCATTGTCGGTTAACCTTATCTGCAGCAGTCAAAGAAAAAATGAAATGTGTTCTTGTTCTTGAAGAAGGTCAGAATAAAGCGAATAACGTACCAACAGGAAATCACTTTTTATATCAGCTGTTAGGTGCTAATGACATGAAGTATGTTCCTGAAGGATCTAATTTAATGGAAGAGATGAAAAAGGTAGAAAAAGAGTTAACAGAGAAAGGACACACTCCCTATTTAATCCCTGTAGGAGGTTCTAATCCAATAGGAGCAACCGGATACGCAGCTTGTTCCCAAGAACTCTTATTACAAGCATATGATCAGCAAATACAACTAAATCACATTGTTTGTACAAGTGGGAGTGGGGGCATGCATGCAGGACTAATTGCAGGATTTCAGGGTCTAAATTGGAATGTACCGGTTATTGGTGTCAATGTTAGCCGGGGGAAAAGAGAACAAGAAGCTAAAGTGTATAAACTTCTCAATGAGCTAACTGATTTTCTGCAAATTCAGGAAATCTCTCAAAAATATGTTAACTGCTATGATGACTATGTAGGCCCAGGATATGCGGTTCCAACAAAAGAGATGATAGAGGCTGTTAAATTAGTTGCAAGTACAGAAGGGATTTTACTAGATCCAGTCTACACAGGTAAGGCAATGGCAGGGCTTATTGATTTAATCCGGAAAGAAACTTTTAAAAAAGACGATAACATTGTCTTTATTCATTCCGGCGGCTCACCAGCACTGTATGCTTATACCTCTATATTTGCTTAAAGGCGATGAATTTCGTCCTTTTAAAGTTTTGGGTAGACACCCAAGCAAATTTAAATATTCACACCATGGAGTATGAAAATAGTGTATTCACCTAGTGTGGAATGAGCGGAGAGTGCGGGCTTCTGCGGGGTCTCGTGAGACCCCGCAGAAGCCCGCCCCTGGCGACGAGGAGGCTCACGGACCACCCCGCGGAAAGCAAGTGGATCGCAGCTCATGGAACTCTACATCATTATGTATTTTCAGGGTAGACATCCATGCTAAACATGTATTTCGCACCATGGAGAATGAAAATAGGTACTTACTAAGTGTGGAATGAGCAGAGAGCCACTTGACTCCTGCGGGATCCAGTGGTCTCGTGAGACCCCGCAGGAGCCCGCCCCTGGCGACGAGGAGGTTCACGGACCACCCCGCGGAAAGCAAGTGGATCGCAGCTCATGGAACTCTACATCATTATGTATTTTCAGGGTAGACATCTATGCTAATTAAAATTAGCACCACGGAGTATGAAAAATTATACTTAGCTTAGTGTCTAGCTTCAGGCGCTATCGGCTCTCAGGTCTAAGTCAATCCGGCAAGAAGGTTATCTTGCCGGCTCGACTTATGCGTGTCGCCGATGAACGAGCGCCTTCAGCATTTCTTTTTTCAGGGTAGACCTCTATGCGAATCAGTTATTTGCACTATGAAGGATGAAAGTGTTAACACAGTTGGAATGAACTGTAGCGAATGGAGTTCAAAGAATTAGTGTGATTAGGTACTTTTTTGAACAAACTTATGTGAAGTATATAACGCTTATCATTACATATTTTTTTGCTCTAATTCACCGCAATATTGCTAAAACATTCGTAGAGGACATGGTTTGTTCCGAGTTTTTGAGGGTAATATTAAATATAAGAAAATAATCTAGGAAGTTAAAAAATAATTGAGTAACTTATGAAACTAAATTCAGTCTATAACGTATATAAAAATGTAAGATTACAAGCTATAAAGAATACTCACAAATGGAGGATTTTACGTGTATAAGAAAAGATTAAAACTTATCTTAATAACAACAGCAATGTTATTTTTCCTTGGAGGTTGTTCATTTATTGAAGATGTAAATAACTCAGTCAATTATGTAAATGAAGCAACAGCTTATGTTAACGAAGTAAGCACTTTTGTAAAAGAAGTTCCGCCGCTTGCTGAACAAGCAATAAGTGATGAGCAGGCATTAGCAGAACTTGAAATCAAACTTGAGGATATGAAAAGTGAGATTGTAGCATTTAATGAACTTAAAGCACCAGAATTAGCGACCGAAATTCACGAACAAATAGTTACTCACAATAATCAAGCACTAGATGGAATTGAATCATATTTATCTAATATAGAAAATGGTAAACTAGACCCAGCTATACTAGAAAATTCAGATGTATATCAATCTTTTCGAGAAATAACAAATACAATTGATGAAATCAAACAATTAGGTCAGTAATATTTGAAATTCTTAAACGATGAATTTAACTAAATAGCTTAAATGAAGATAGAGTTGCAGGGAAAATTTACATTTGCAACTCTATTATTTTTTTGTAGTAATCCGAACGAACATTCGCTAAAATGTAAGTAATAGAGGTGAACCGTATGTTAAGAAAAAAAACATTGAATGAGCTAATTGAAGAACTTCGGAAAAATGAAAATGTAATACATTGGCATGAAATTGAACCACAAGATGCAAAGACAAAGCCAATTCCAACATCAATTGACAAACGAATTTCGGATGCCTTACAAGGACGAGGTATTAAAGAGCTTTACACACATCAATATGATGCATTTCAGGCAGTTCAAGAAAAAAGAAATATCGTCGCTGTAACGCCAACAGCATCAGGAAAGACTTTATGTTATAACTTACCTGTCTTACAATCTATTTCAGAAAATAATAATAACCGTGCATTATATATGTTTCCAACGAAAGCCCTTGCTCAGGACCAGAAGAGTGAATTAAATGAAATTATTGATGAGATGGGTATTGATATTAAGAGCTATACATACGATGGAGACACAGCACCGAATATTCGTCAAGTTGTGCGTAAAGCTGGACATATTGTTATTACAAATCCTGATATGCTACATTCTGCTATACTACCGCACCATACGAAATGGGTATCGTTATTTGAAAATCTGAAATTCGTAGTAATCGACGAATTACATACCTATCGTGGAATATTTGGTAGCCATGTAGCAAATGTGATTAGAAGGCTAAAACGAATATGTGCGTTTTATGGTAGTAACCCAATCTTTATTTGTACATCTGCAACCATTGCAAATCCTAGAGAACTAGCAGAAGAGTTAACGGGTGAAAACATGGTATTAATAGATAATAATGGGGCTCCAAGAGGAAGAAAGCATTTTGTATTTTACAATCCACCAGTGGTTAATAAGCCATTAAATATAAGAAGAAGTGCAACCAAAGAAGTAAATCTTTTTGCGAAACAGTTCTTAAAAAATAAGATACAAACAATTGTTTTTGCGAAAAGTCGTGTTAGAGTCGAAATTATCTTAAGTCATATTCAAGAGTTAGTAAAGAATGAGCTTGGAACAAAATCTATCCGTGGATACCGCGGCGGATATTTACCAAAACAAAGAAGAGAAATAGAACGAGGTTTGAGAAATGGAGAAATTTTAGGGGTTGTCAGTACGAACGCGCTCGAGCTAGGAGTAGACATAGGTCAACTTCAGGTTTGTGTAATGACTGGCTATCCTGGTTCTGTTTCAAGCACTTGGCAACAAGCTGGACGAGCCGGGAGACGTCATGGTGAAGCCCTTATCTTAATGGTTGCAAGTTCTACTCCAATTGACCAATATATCGTTGGGCATCCGGAATATTTTTTTGAACGGAACCCGGAATCTGCGAGGATTAATCCAAACAACTTGATTATTCTAGTTGACCATATCAAATGTGCTGCGTATGAACTTCCATTTAAGAATGGGGATACATTCGGACATCTAGACATTGAAGAAATACTAGAATTTCTAACCGAAGAGCGTGTTTTGCATCAATCAGGTGAAAAATGGTACTGGATGAGTGACGGCTTTCCTGCACACAATATTAGTTTAAGGTCCGCATCACAGGAAAATGTAATTATTATAGACCAAACAGAAAAGGCAAATCACAAGGTAATCGGTGAAATGGATCGGTTTAGTGCAATGACACTTTTGCATGATGAAGCTATTTATTTGCATGAAGGTGTTCAATTTCAAGTTGAGCTTCTCGATTGGGAAGAGAAAAAAGCATTTGTGCGTGAAGTAGATGTTGAGTATTTTACAGATGCAAACCTAGCAGTTGATTTAAAGGTACTAGAAATAGATAAAGAGATAAAACGAGACAAATCTGAACTTCACTTTGGTGATGTTACAGTTACAGCAATGCCTACCATATTTAAGAAAATTAAAATGAGTACGTTTGAAAATATTGGATCAGGTCCCATTCATTTGCCAGAAGAAGAACTTCATACAAGTGCAACATGGCTAGACATCCATGATCAATTAAACCTTGGGACTAAAACATTGGAGCAAGTATTGCTCGGGATCTCCAATGTTTTAAAACATGTTGTCCCAGTATTAGTGATGTGTGACAGCAATGATGTTCATGTAGTACCACAAATTAAAGCTACACACTCAGGATTACCTACAATTTACTTGTATGATCGTTATCCAGGAGGAATTGGGTTAGCTGATGAGATTTACAAGAGAATGAATGAGGTCATTACCTCGAGTATAAATCTTATCACAAAATGTCCATGTGAAGATGGATGTCCATCATGTATTGGTAATGAAGTGGAATCCATGCATGCTAAACAAACAAGTATCGTAATCTTACAAAATCTATTAAAGTGATTTATATATATACTTAATGGGAGAAGGGATATCATGAGTCTGAAAAATAAACTGAATCGACATAAAAAGAATATAGTTAGAACCGATCAGTTTGCTCCAGTATCTTCTCCTGTTTCCGATATAGTTACAGAAGAAGTACCTCATCTTGATAAATGGAACGAATTAGGAGCAGTACCGTTTCTTTTTGATAACACGTATTGTATGGTAAGAAAAGTAAGATATCCCCTCAACTATAAGCACGGAATTTATCAGTTTAATGAATTAAATCAAATTGTATCTGACTGGAATCTATCTACTATTAATCACCCTCTTTCATCAAAAGGCTTTCAAGCAAATCAATTATTCTTTTTTGATACTGAAACAACAGGACTTGGTGGAGGCGCAGGCAATACTATTTTTTTATTAGGGCAAGCAACTTTAACAAATGAGTACGTGGAGGTAATTCAACACTTTTTACCGAATCCTGGTGCAGAAGTTGCACTCTATCAGAGCTTTCTCAAAAGTATAGATTACAAGACTCTTGTAACATATAACGGAAAATCTTTTGATTGGCCACAAGTAAAAACAAGACATACCTTAATTAGAGAAACTGTACCAAATTTGCCAGAGTTCGGCCATTTTGATTTATATCATGCATCAAGGCGTCTATGGAAAAATAAACTCCAATCTGTTCGTCTTGCCAATGTAGAAAAAGATATATTGTCTATTCATCGCGAAGGAGATGTACCGGGATATCTAGCCCCAATGTTATACTTTAATTTTCTTGAAAACCAAAATCCAGAAGCGATAAAAGGCGTTCTCCATCATAATGAAATTGATGTTTTATCTTTAATTACGTTATATATACATTTGTCAAAACAACTCTTAAATAATGGTCTCAATAATTCTGAATCAGAAAAATACGAGGTTGCCAGATGGCTAAATCACCTTGGTGAAGAAAAGGTAGCGGCAACTATGTACGAAAGTATTTCAGGGAGTCAAACAAATACATCATTGAAGGCCAAACTGCAGTTAGCTTATATGTATAAAAAGCAAAAGGATTACGAGACATCATTATCATTTTTCTTAGATGTCTTCAATGAAGGGGAAAGGGTAACAAAACTTGAGATTGCTATTGAACTTGCGAAAATTTATGAACATCAACAAAAGAACTTTGAAAAAGCCATTCATTTTACACTTGAAGCCAAAAATATTTACAAAACTCAGACAAGTTTAATACGAGACCAGAACGGGTATAAAAATGATGAGATTGAAAAACGACTTAATCGATTGAAAAAAAAGGCTGGAAATAAACGGTGATTTTATTGCCCGGGCAAGCGCAAAATCGGCGTCCTTTCGAGTTTTTGTTGTCGAAACAATAAAACTTTTTCTTTCCCTTGAATTTACATTGTAGAATCGTGTAAAACCTTGTAAAATTAGAAATTGTTCTGATATAGAAAAATTTATATTTAATTGGAGAGAGAAGATTGTATAAAGCAGTTTTTATTTTATATTTTGTTGTTGTCACAATTATTTTCTTAGTTTTAACAAGTATAAAAGAAGGATTTTATGCTTTTTTATAAAAAATAGGTGTTTGCATTAGTACATGTATCTCCCTTCTTTCATAGGCTATAAGTGAAAGACAGATGAAATACTGAAAGGAGATAATAAAAAATGCATTGTAGACCTAATGTAATGCCACCAATTATTTATCCAACAAAGTGTTGTGTACAAAATACGTTTCAAAATACAATCGTACCACATATTCACCCATCACACACTCAAAACGTAAATCATCATAAGTATGATCATTTACACTATTATCCACACACAGAATCATTTGCTAATGAGGTGTCTAGTCAGCATTTTAACTGTGGTGCAAATCCACCTGCTGATTTATTACCACCAGCAGCTCCTGTACCACCAGTTGCTCCAGTAGCTCCAGCTCAAATGGCTCCATTTCAAACACCTTATTTCGAAGGCTAGGCACATGAAAAGCAGGAACCACAGTGGTTCCTGCTTGATTTAGCATTTTAGATGGAGGAGTATAGACTTGATAAAAGTATTAGCAATTACTGGCTACAAGCCTTTTGAACTAGGATTATTTGATCCGAAAAATCCAGGTATTACTTTCATAAAGAAAGCAATTGAAAAGAAATTACTATTTTTGTTAGAAGAGGGTTTAGAATGGGTTATTATTAGTGGACAACTTGGTGTTGAATTGTGGGCAGCAGAAGTTGTGATGGACTTGCAAATAGACCACCCAAACTTAAAATTTGCAGTCATAACACCTTTTTTAGACCAAGAAGAAAAATGGAATGAAGTTAATAAAGAATTGTATGAATTTGTGTTATCTCAAGCAGATTATACTAATAGTATTACTAATAAGAAATATGAAAGTCCGGCACAGTTTCGGCTGAAAAATAAATTTTTTATCGATAAGAGCGATGGCATGCTTATTGTCTATGACGAGGAAACTGAGGGAAGTCCAAAGTTTATTTACAATCAAGCACGAAATGAAGTTGATCATTCCAATTATCAATTGTTTATTATAAATGCTTATGATCTGCAGATGATTGCAGAAGAAGAACAATACTCAAACAATAACTTTTAATCAAACAGGCTAGTTAGTTTGCGTTATAAAATGTGTACCTTTGGAATGATTTAGATTTTTACTACATAAAGATAAAATTGACAATACGAGAAATATTTGAAAAAATAGACTAAGAACAATGGGGAAAGTGTATCGAGGTGATTACATGCAATCTGATAAAATTAAATTATCATCAAAGGATATTTTAGAAAAAGAATTTAAAACTGGCTTAAAAGGTTATAAGCAAGTAGATGTAGACAAGTATTTAGATGTAATTATTAAGGATTATGAAGCTTTTCAACAGCTTGTTGAGGAATTACGTCAAGAAAATTATCGTTTAAAAAAACAGTTAGACGAGTCACATAAAAAACAACCAACTCAGCAAACGGGCACAACAAACTTTGATATCTTAAAAAGACTCTCTAATTTAGAAAAACATGTATTTGGAAGTAAGTTATTTGATTAAATTGAGATGAGATCTGAACAAATAGTGAAAAAACTTGCTAATTATTTGGTTTTTTAATATAATAATTAGTGCATCATTAATAACGTTCGGGTAATCGCTACAGTTTTACTGTAGAGGAAAGTCCATGCTCGCACAATCTGAGATGATTGTAGTGTTCGTGCCTAGCGAAACAATAAGCTGGGGTAGCTCGTTTATGAGTTAACGGCAAGGAAAAAGCCTAAGTTCTTTATGGATAAGGCTTGAATACTTTGAAAGTGCCACAGTGACGTAGTCTTATAAGAAATTATAAGAGTGGAACGAGGTAAACCCCTCGAGCGAGAAACCCAAATAATGGTAGGGGCACCTTCTCTAAGGAAATGAACAATGAGAAGGACAGAATTGTTCTGTAGATAGATGATTACCACCGGAGTACGAGATAGTCATATCGATTGTAGTACAAAGGAACAAAACATGGCTTACAGAACGTTATTAATGGAAAGAATTATTTTTAAATTCAAGCTCTCCAGTTTAATGGGGAGCTTTTATTAATATACTAAGAAGAAAAGACGCCTTATAACTCCAAATATGATTCCGAGTAACTCAGAAGGTATGGTAGTGGAAGGCTGTTGTTCATGAAGAAACAAAATAAAAACTTATAAAGATAGTTAGGTGAAAACAATGGGAAAAGTAACACTTATAGCTACTGCTGCAATGGGCATTGAAGCAGTTGTTGCGAAGGAAGTTAAAGATCTAGGCTATGATTGCACTGTTGAAAATGGAAAAATAACCTTTGTTGCTGATGAAAAGGCAATATGTAGGTCAAATCTTTGGCTTCGAACAGCTGATCGAATAAAGCTGAAAATCGGTGAATTCAAGGCAACAACTTTTGATGAATTATTCGAAAAAACTAAGGCATTGAATTGGGGGCAATATATTCCCGAAGATGCCGAATTTCCAGTTATCGGAAAATCTGTGAAATCAACTTTGTTTAGTGTTTCTGATTGTCAAAGTATTGTGAAAAAAGCAGTAGTTGATAGTTTGCAAAAACATTATCGAAAAACAGGTTGGTTTGAAGAAACAGGACCACTATTTAGAATTGAAGTAGCATTACATAAAGATATTGCAACATTAACCATTGATACTAGTGGGGTTGGTTTACATAAAAGAGGGTACCGTGCAGGCCAAGGGGAAGCTCCTCTTAAGGAAACATTAGCGGCGACTTTAATTAAATTAACTAATTGGACACCGGACAAGCCTTTCGTTGATCCATTTTGTGGATCAGGTACCATTCCAATTGAGGCTGCATTAATAGGGCAAAATATCGCCCCAGGTTTTAATAGGGATTTTGTATCAGAAAGATGGAATTGGATTGACAAGTCAATCTGGCAAGAAGCTAGACAAGAGGTAGAAGACTTAGCTAATTATGATCAACCTCTTGACATTCAAGGATTTGATATTGATCATCGAATGATCAATATAGCTACAAATAATGCTGAAGAAGCTGGGTTCGCTGATATAATTAAGTTTAAGCAAATGCAGGTAAGTGATTTTACAACAAATAAACCATATGGTGTTATTGTAGGCAACCCACCATATGGTGAACGGATAGGTGAGAAGAGGGAAGTTGAAAACATGTATAAGGCAATGGGTAAAGCCTTTGCGCCTCATGATACATGGTCCATATATATGCTAACATCACATCCTGAATTCGAAAAGTTATACGGTAAGCCGGCAACAAAGAAAAGAAAGCTATTTAATGGGTTCATTAGGACGGATTATTATCAATATTGGGGGAAGCGACCTCCGAGAAACGTTGAATAAATTAATTTTAGGCGAATCTAAATACTTGGTACAAAAACATTACTAGGCGCATATTCGCCGGGAACTATGATTATTGGATGGGATTGCTCTAAAAAATAATACGAGGTATAAAAAATTGGTGGATACTGTAACCAGTAATAACTAGATAGAGGGTCATATTGACTTGAAAAGTTCATGTTAGGATAATACAAATTCATCTCTCCTTATATCTTATATTCTTGTAAATTATATGCACATGACAACCAGTTGTTTTGGGCATAAATGAAAATGTTTACTTACTCTATGTGGAATGAGTGGAGAGCCACTTAACTCCTGCGGGATGAAGCAATTAAGTGAAACCCGCAGGAGCCCCTGTGACGGGAGGCTCAAGGACGTCCACGGTTTCCCGCGAGTGGATCAAAGCGACGAGGAGGCTCACTGGGCCGCCCCGCGGAATGCAGGTGGATCGCAGCTCATGGAACTCTCCATCCTTAGTTATTTTCAGGGTAGACTTTTATGTAAACGATTATCTAGCATCATAGAATCTAAAAGTTTCTGCTCATCTGGATGAAGTGAACCGTAGCTGTCGGAACCCGTCTACATAAGTAAGTTTTTTGAGGATTGCCATGAATAAATTATTTCACCCTACATAAAATGTCTATTGTGGGTTACATAAACCTCTAAAGATAAGTAGGAGTGAGAATTATGAATCATTATGAATTCGATAAAATTTCAAAAGCTCTGCAAGTCTCCAATCAAGCACTTCAAGAAGAAGGAATTGAAAATGAACTTGTTCAACAAGCTCAGGATGAACTTTTGCAGGCACTATCACATGCAACATCTGTTGAAAAAGATTATCTGGTTCAAATAAATAAGTAAAACAAACATTTCTTAAAAAAACTTGGCCTGAAGCCAGGTTTTTTTATTTTTAGTTTGACTACAGAGACTATGTGTTTGATAATAATAAATTAGTGTGTTGATTATAGGCTGGAGGAAATGAAATTATGATTCGAGAGAAGTTACCCTTTCAAATATCTAAAACTGACAATTTTTTTGATAAAATGAATGAATGGATCGGCGATGTATTCTACGACATTCTCCCTGAGAAAGGCTATGAATTACGTGACGAGCAGATTTTTATGGCTTTTCAACTTGAACGTGCATTCAAGGATAAGGAAATTGTCTTTGCTGAGGCCGGAGTAGGTACTGGGAAAACATTTGTATATTTGCTATATGCTATTTGTTATGCAAGGTATACTGGCAAACCTGCGATCATCTCCTGTGCAGATGAATCGTTAATTGAACAATTAGTCAAAAAAGAAGGAGACATTGCCAAGCTTTCAGAAGCACTTGGGTTGAATGTAGATGTTCGTTTAGCTAAATCACAAGATCAATACCTATGTCTTCAGAAGCTAGATAAGGCCATTGAAGTTCATGATTCTGACGTATTTCTTAATATCCATGGTGATTTACCTGAATTTGTGAACGAATCTTCAACTTTACAGAAATTTTACCATTACGGTGACCGAAAAGAGTATCCTAATGTGTCTGATCAAGAATGGGAGCATGTTGGGTGGGATACTTTTCAAGATTGCTTTTCTTGCCCTGTAAGACACCGATGTGGACAAACATTATCAAGGGATTTTTATCGGAAGGCTAGTGATTTGATCATCTGTTCACATGACTTTTATATGGAGCATGTATGGACTATTGATGCTCGGAAAAGAGAAGGTCAATTGCCACTGTTACCTGAGAGTAGTTGTGTCGTATTTGATGAGGGGCATTTATTAGAGTATTCTGCTCAAAAGGCTCTAACTTACAGAGTGAATGAATCAATTCTAGAAACGCTTCTTAGTAGAGTATTAGAAAATGATATAAGAGAAGAATTTGCTTTACTTATAGAAGATACACTTGAACAAAATAATCTATTTTTTGATCTCCTACGTAGTCATTCTATTTCAGTACAAGGTTCTAATCGTATGGATGTAATTGGTACAGATAAGTTAACTCAAGCGATTAAGACATTACATAAGCAGTTAGTAGGAATCGGGGAAGGGCTTGTTTTTGAAAGCCAACTATATACAATAGACCATTATGAATTAAACATTGTTGACGAATATATTGACCAAATGGAATATTCATTAAGTCTTCTCCTTAAAGAAGAAGATGTTATTACATGGGTTGAGTCGAATGGAAATGCAAGACATACCCTTGTAATCATGCCGAGAGCAGTTGAGGAGATTTTACGAGAGAAGGTATTTACTAAGAACATTCCATTTATTTTTTCATCTGCGACACTATCTGAGAATAACTCGTTTGACTATATCTCCACTAGCCTTGGAATAAAGAAATATCAATCATTTTCGGTTGCCTCTCCTTTTGATTATGATGAGCAAATGAAAATCTATTTTCCTAAGGTTTCTGAAGGTGATGAAGAATTTTCTGCAAAATTGGAGATTACATTACAACAGCTTTCAAAAACTAATGGAAGAGCACTTATTTTATTTAACTCCAAAGAAGAATTAGAGCAGTTTAAATTAAGTGTTAAAGATCATTCTTCATATCAATTTTTATTTGAAGGAGAACAAGAAATTAGTAAATTGGTTTCACTCTTTCAAAATAACGAAGAAAGTATTTTGTGTTCGGTGCATCTATGGGAAGGTCTAGACATTCCAGGGCCTTCTCTCTCAAATGTCATTATTTGGTCTATACCATTTCCACCGAATGATCCAGTATTCCAAGCAAAAAGAAAAAATGTCGAAGAGTCATTTTTAGAGGTTGATGTACCATATATGCTACTTAGGTTAAGACAGGGAGTAGGAAGATTAATACGTACACATGAGGATCAAGGTATTATAACGATTTTTGGATCGGATAATCTAGATCAGTTAGTTTATGAAAAAATCATCAATGTTCTTCCTACGAAAGTATCCGATTTGAATGGAGAAGGATTTTAAGAATCTTTGCAGAAAAGTGTAAGTAGATAAATCGAAATGGGGGATTTGAATGTCAGTTGATATAAAAAAGGCAGAAAAACAATTTTTAGATTATGTCAAAAAAATGACCAGTTATAATGAAGCTATTGGCTTGATGTATTGGGATTTACGCACAGGAGCACCTAAAAAAGGGGTTGAACAGCGTTCAGAGGTCATTGGACTACTTTCTTCCGAAGTGTTTAAAATGTCTACATCTGAAGAAATGGCTGCTTATATTGCAAAGCTATCACCGTATTTGAATAGTGATGAAATTACTAGTGTCACTTCGAAAACATTAGAAGAATGTAAAAAAGATTACGACCGTAATAAAAAGATCCCACAAGAGGAATATAAGGAGTATGTGATTCTTCAATCAAAAGCAGAGTCAGTTTGGGAAGAGGCAAAATCACAAAATGATTTTCCGCTATTTCAACCTTATTTGGAAAAACTTGTTGAGTTCAATAAACGTTTTATTGAATATTGGGGATATGAAGGGAATAAATATAATACACTGCTAGATATGTATGAGCCTGGTGTAACTGTGGATGTTCTAGATCAAGTGTTTGATCAACTAAGAAAGAGTATTGTCCCTTTAGTTCAACAAATTGCAAATTCAGAGCATAAACCGGAAACTGGATTTTTATTTAACTCCTTTTCTAAAGATAAACAGCGACAATTGAGTTTAGAGCTGTTAAAAGGCTTGGGGTACAATTTTGATGCAGGACGCCTTGATGAAACTGTTCATCCTTTTGCTACTGGACTTAACCCTGGGGATGTTCGTATAACAACCAACTATGATGAACAAGATTTCAGAACTGCCGTATTTGGAACCATTCATGAATGTGGACATGCTATCTATGAACAAAATATAGCAGAAGAGTTAATTGGGACCTTACTTTGCACAGGGACATCCATGGGGATTCATGAATCACAGTCATTATTTTATGAGAACTTCATTGGAAGAAGCTTTTCATTCTGGAAGCAAAACTACGATCTTTTAAAAAGCTATTCTAATGGTCAATTTGATGATATCACTGTGAATGAATTCTATCGTGCAATTAACGAATCGAAACCTTCACTGATTCGGATTGAAGCAGATGAACTTACATACCCACTACATGTAATGGTTCGTTATGAAATTGAAAAAGGATTATTTAATGGGGAGATTGAGGTAAAAGATCTACCTGAAATATGGAACCAAAAATATGAGGAATACCTAGGGATTAAGCCTGAAAGTAACGCCAAGGGAGTTCTTCAGGATGTTCATTGGTCTGGGGGAAGTTTTGGTTATTTTCCATCATATGCATTAGGATATATATATGCTGCACAGATAAAGCAAGCAATGTTAAAAGATATTCCAAACTTTGATCAATTACTTGAAGAAGGTGAGCTTTTAACCATTCGTAATTGGCTAACAGAAAAGGTACATCGTTTTGGTAAGTCCAAGAAACCTCTGGAGATTTTACAAGATGTAACAGGGGAAGGTCTAAATGCAGAACACCTTATTTCTTACTTGAAAGAAAAATATCAAAACATATATCAACTATAAAATGAGGAGCAGAGAAATCTCTGCTCCTTTTTAGTTCTAACAAAGTAAAAACTGTCAGTTTATACTAACAGCTTTTACTGCTTACAATAAATTATTAAATCCTTTTGACCCTGGTGGTGCATTCTGAATCATATCTATAAACGGTATTGTATACGCTACTAAAATAAGAACGATCACAATTCCAACCCAAAGCTTCCAGTTTTCCAAAATCATAGGAGTTGCATGTGCTGCTTCTTCTACTTCACCGATAGGAAATTCTGTTTCACCTTTAGGAGCAAAGAAAGAAAGATTTATAACTATTATAATGATTAAAATGATACCAATGAAAAGAATCGTACCACCTACAGCTTGAGCAATTTGATAGGGAATCCAATCAATTGCCTGTGCAGAATCATTATACGTAGAGAAAGCAGATCGTCTTGGTGCTCCTAGTAGGCCGGCGAAATGCATGGCTGAAGACATAAACGTCATACCAACCACCCAAACAATGGTTTGAACAATGGCCAATTTATTCATAGCTTTAGTCATGACTCTTCCTGTTAGATGAGGGATTAACCAATAAGCTATCCCGAAAAACGTAAGTAGGACCGTAGTAGCTACTGTTAAATGAAAATGTCCTGTTACCCAGATGGTATTGTGGACCACTTGATTCAATTGGTGTGAAGCATTAATAATTCCGCCTGCTCCAGCTGGGATAAAAATGAGCATCCCCATAAAAGGAGCAAAAAATCTTGCATCTCCCCAAGGGAGCTTTCTAAACCAACCAAAAAGTCCTGTTGCTCCTTTAGAACGGCCATATAACTCAAAGGTTGCAAACATTGAGAAAGCAGTCATTAAAGATGGAATAATTACTAAAAAGGTTAAGATAACCTGTAAATATTTCCAAGAAGGGGCGATACCAGGTTCAGTTAACTGATGGTGAAAGCCAACAGGAATTGAGAATAATAAGAACAATACAAATGACAGTCTTGCTAAAGAATCAGAAAAGATTTTTCCACCTATTATTTTTGGAATAATAACATACCATGCCATGTAAGCGGGTAATAGCCAGAAATATACTAACGGGTGCCCAAAATACCAAAATAATGTACGACTAATCAATACATCGATTGTATCAACTAAACCTAAGGACCACGGAATATATTGAATTAAAACTGTAGCAGCGACTCCAAGTGTTGCAATTAACCATAATATCATAGTTAAGATCGCCATATAGCTTAATAAAGGTGTAACTTTGCCGGGATTTTGTTTCTTCCATTTTGCAAAATGAGCAAACATAGCAAAGCCACTTATCCAACTTCCTACCACCACAAGTGCTAACCCAATGTAAAATGTAGGGTGAGCCATTAAAGGAGCATAGAAAGTATATAATACTGAAGCTTTACCAGTTAAAATGGCACCTGCGGTTAAAGAAGTACCAAAGGTCATAAACCAGAATCCAACCCAACCCCATGTTCTCACTTTATCTGATAAAGTCCCAGATGTTTTACTTAAGCCTGCGAAAAGAAAACCAATAATAAAGAAAGTAGTTAGTACAAGTCCTAAAAGGACACCATGAACAGTAAGTAATTGATAATAGCCAATCCCAGCAGGGAGAATGAATTTACCAGAACGGACTAGAGTTTGCAAAAGTCCAGCAGTGCCTCCAAGTAATAAAGCGATAAAGGCAACATATATGTGTGCCATTGCTAATTTTCCATCCATCTTCGCAACAACATCTGTTTTCATCATTGTTCAATCACCTCAATTCTTGCATTCATTAAATGATGTCCTGCTCCACAATATTCATTACAGAGAATAAGAAATTCGCCGGTTTCATCAAATGTTTGCGTGTATTTACTTATATAACCAGGTTCAACCATCATATTCACATTCGTTCCAGCGATTTGAAATCCATGAACAACATCAGTTGTTGCGACGATGAACTTTACTTCCGCTCCTTTTGGAACAGTAATTGTGTTTGGTGTGAAAGCAAAAGCGCTTGTAACAATGACGACTTCATACTGATTTTCTCCAACTTTTTTTACTCCAGGATTATCGAAAGGCGCTGTTTCATGCACTTTCTCAGGATCAATAGTCTGTATATTACTGGCTGGCTGATGCCCCATGGCAAACGCACCTATTCCTACAGTTGTTAAAAATACGATTAACATTCCGATACCAAAAAATAGCCATATTTTTTCAAATTTATGTATGTGCATGGCTCTTCCCCCTATAAAATTAATTAATTGGTTAATAATAGATACAAAGGCTAAATTACAGTCGATCTAAAAAAAGAAAATAGACTCCAACCCATGTTACGATTAAGAAAAACCCAAGTAAAAATACAGATGCTAAAGTACCTTTTAATGAAGATCGATCTTCAACTTTTGACTTTAATTTTTTTACTTGATTTACCTCTACTTTTGGCATTTCTTTTAAGCCCCCTTTGTTATTAATTCCAGTGGATACATTTTCATCATACAAAACTATTTTTTTAATAAAACACCGTTTTTGTGATTTCACAAAATGTTCATTGATGAGTTTAACACTATGATAACTGTGTAAAATTGGTTTAACAGTGATATTAATCACAAAAGGCTTACAACAAATGTGAAAATATTGTGAAATGGATAGGAGTATCTGGCAAAATCAGAATCTAAAATCCTGAATGTTAGGCGTTCTAACTAATACTGAAAATGAATATGTATAGTATTGGTTTCTTATTATCTGAAGTCAAAAAGACAGGTAATCGCATATATTGTATTAAAACGATAAAAAGGTGGATTTTATATGAAGAGATATTATTGTTCTAAATGTCATTCATTACTATTGGATGCAAATGAAAATTGCGATAAATGTGGTAATAGTGAAGTGAATTGTATAGAAATCAATAACCAAAAATAAATTCAAAAGGAATCACTGTTTTCTATACAGTGATTTTCATTATTTAAAAGGGAATATACAACATGTGTGGAACTCTATAAGTTAAAGAATTTTTAGGAGGTATACAATGTTTTTACCATCTTTTCAATTGGAGAATAAAGTGGCCATCGTTACAGGGGCTGGTCGTGGAATTGGACGAGCAATCGCTATTGGCTTAGCCGAGGCTGGTGCTGATGTTGCTCTTCTTGCTCGTACTGAAAGTAATTTAACATCTGTATCAGAAGAAATTATTATGTTGGGAAGAAAAGCTTTTCCAGTAGTTACTGATGTAACAAACCGAGAAGAGGTTGAAAGAGCTGTACACAAGATCTATGAAAAAGCAGGTTGTATAGACATATTAGTTAATAATGCTGGAATGAATATACGTTCACAAGCAATAGATGTAACAGATGAGGAATGGAGTAAAATTATGGATACCAACTTGAAATCTGCCTTTATGATGTCACAGGAAGTCGGGAAAATCATGAAGGAACAAAAAAATGGTGGGAAAATAATTAATATTTCTTCGGTTGCAGGACATGTTGCTCTTAGAACGGGAGTTGTTTATGCAGCTACTAAAGCTGCGATGATTCAAATGACAAAAGTTTTAGCACTTGAATGGGGTAAATATGGTATCAACGTGAATTCTATTGGACCCTGGTACTTTAAAACGCCATTAACAGAAAAATTACTTCAAGATCAACAATATGTCAAAGACATTCTTGATGTAACTCCTTTAAAACGGATTGGTGAGCTACAGGAATTAGTAGGACCAGCAGTATTTCTTGCTTCTGATGCCGGTAATTATGTGACAGGTCAAACGTTATTCGTTGATGGAGGAATGACTATACAAGGTTTTTGATATACAACTAAGAACTACCTTGAGTGCATCGGTAATTAGTTGACATACTAACTTTATAAGGGAGGTATGTTAGTGACTTTAACCTTAAGTAGAATCGATACAACTACAAGGGATGGATCAACATATTCTATTAGGCCAGTTGTATCTACTGATGCTAACCAAATCATCCTTGCTGTGAAAGAAATTATTGATACTGGTGTATTCATACAAAAAGAGGCACCTAGAACTCTTCAACAAGAACAACAATTTATCGAAGAAGTGAATGAAAAAAATAATATGTATGTAGCAGTGCTTAGAAATGAAGACGTTGTAGGAATCGCCAGAGTGTTAAGAGGAGAACTTGACATGAAGAGGCATGTGGGAATATTTCGAACATGGCTAGTGGAAAGTGCTCAAGGGCTTGGGATTGGTAAACAAATTATGGAATATACATTTGATTGGTGTAGAACAAATCAACTACGAAAATTATGTTTAACTGTTTTCGCATCAAATGATGTGGCATTTTCCCTTTATAGTAAATATGGTTTTCTCGAGGAAGGGCGCCAAAAGGACCAAGTATTCTTAAATGGTAAGTATGATGATGAAATATGGATGGCAAAGTTTTTCACTTAGTTAGATTCAAAAAAAGTAATCATTAGTTAACTTAACCAAAAATTAACTAATGATTAACAATAAATGATGAGCTATAATGAAATAGCACAGCAACAACTCCTTTAAAACGTTGGCTTTCCCAATAATCATATGGGAAGCCTTTTTTTGTTTCTTAAATACAATTTTAATATTATTAATTTGGTTTATGTGTCTGGCCTCAACGCCTAGCCTCTCAAGAGCTTTTTAGACCATCAGACGGAAACGAGCTTTCTAGTCAGTGTTCTCCATCTTTCTGGTAGGGCTGATCTAGCGTTTTCGCCTTGCTTTATGTATATTAACACCTACTTTGGAAAATAGTAACTCTATCAGATGAGTGGGGTGTTATAATGCCATCAATAATATCCGTAGGACAAAAAAATCCTCCATATGAAATTTTACAACAGACAACAACTGAATTTGCGAAAGAATTGTTTCATGATGCATATCCAGACATTGAACGTTTGTTAAAAGTCTTTAGTAATGGAGAAATTGAAAAACGAAATTTAACTAAACCAATGGACTGGTTTAAAGATGAACATAGCTTGGAAGATAAAAACAATATTTATATACATAATGCTATAAACTTTGGTGTTGAGGCTATAGAAAACTGTTTAGGTGATTCTATGTTTCTAAAAACACCTATTGAGACGGAAGAAATCGAGGCTATTTTCTTTATATCAACAACCGGTTTAAGTACACCAAGTATAGAAGCTAGAATCATGAATAAACTTCCTTTTTCACCACATACGAAGCGAATCCCAATTTGGGGATTAGGGTGTGCCGGTGGTGCATCTGGGTTGGCAAGAGCATTTGATTATTGTAAAGCATATCCGAATGCAAAAGTGCTGGTGTTGTCGGTAGAGTTTTGTAGCTTAACATTTCAAAGGAATGATCACACAAAAAGCAACTTAATTGGGACATCATTATTTGCCGATGGAGTAGCATGTGCTTGTATGGTAGGAGACGACGTTAATATAGGTGCAATAAGTAACTTGTCAACAATTCCTGAAATCTTAAATACACAATCAACGTTAATGCCTCATTCTGAGGATGTGATGGGTTGGGATATTAAGAATGAAGGGTTATATGTTATTTTTTCTAAAGATATACCGACCATTATACGTAATTGGTTAAAAGATAATGTTGTATCTTTTTTGTCAGAGAATAATATTCGCTTAGAACAGATTAAGCAATTTATAGCACATCCAGGTGGAAAAAAAGTAATTCATGCGTATGAAGTTGCACTTGGTTTTTCAAAAGACAAAACGAAAATCTCTTCTGAAATCCTAAAAAATTATGGTAATATGTCGTCTGCTACGATTCTTTATGTTTTACGGCAGTTTATGTTGTCAGATGACATTACAGATCAAGATCTTGGTTTAGCAGTCGCACTTGGTCCTGGATTTAGTTCTGAGCTATTATTGATGCAATGGAGGAAACTAAATTGATTTACTTTGTTCTTTTTGTTTTATACCTTGTAACACAACGTATGATTGAACTTTATATAGCCCATCGAAATGAGAGTTGGATGAAGAAAAAAGGAGCTTATGAAATTGGTGGAGGCCATTATAAGTATATCGTAGCTATTCACACCTTATTTTTTGTAGTTTATTTTTTTGAAGTGTTTATAAAGGGTGTCCAGATATCGTCTGCCTTTAAAGTGATTTTATGTTTTTTTGTTTTAACACAACTTTTAAGACTATGGGTAATTAAAAGTTTAGGAAAATACTGGAATACAAAAATTATCATACTACCTAATGAAGAAATTGTGAAAAAGGGACCCTACAAATATTTAAGGCATCCTAATTATGTCATTGTTGCACTAGAATTAGTGTTGATACCACTTCTGTACAATGCATATATCACAGCTGTCGTCTTCACTTTACTAAACATTTTTGTGCTTTCTATTCGCATTCCAACTGAGGAAAGGGCATTATCGAGCTTAACTAATTATAAAGATCATTTTTCTGAAAAAAATCGGTTTGTTCCACAGCCTAAATTGCTTAAAAGAGAGTAAAGGTATTGAAAATCATTCTCTTTAGAGTTAAAATGAAGTTATTGATATTAATTATCAATATCGTTTATAAAAAACTATGAGATGGTGACGATACGTGATAGGTATGTTTATCTTAGGTACCATAGTGATATATGGTTTTATCATGTATACTGTATTAAAACGTGTGACGAAACCAAATCGACACCATCATTCCATCAACTAAATAATACTGGATTACATAAATACACTTTAAACCAAGGATATTATTCTTGGTTTTTTTTAAATGTTTTTTTATAAAAAATGTAAGGTCTTTTAATCGAACAACTTATCTTTTGTTTTTATTATCTAAATGTTGTAAATACATTTTAAAATAATTGCGAATAGAGTAAAATACTAAATATGTTTATAAAAAAGGGAATAAGGGGACAGACCATGGTTAAGGCAATGGAGAGCACTAAAGAAGTTAAGTCAGAAATAATACATAATTTAGTATATTTGTATCAGGAAATAAGTCATGATAAAGATCATGCATTTAAGTTAAAACAACTAATTAGAAAGTTAGATTCATCAGAATTTATGATTGGGTTTTGTGGACATTTTTCTGCCGGTAAATCGAGTATGATAAATGAATTAGTAGGTGAAAATTTGTTGCCATCTAGTCCAATCCCAACAAGTGCTAACTTAGTGATGGTTAAACAAGGACCTGACTATGCAAGGGTTCACTATAAACAAGGTGACATCGTTGAATATCCAGCACCCTATGATTATGAAGTAATTAAGGAATATGCAAAAGATGGAGACGAAGTGGATTCCATTGAAATTAGTCATCAGATGACAAAACTCAAAAAAGGAGTAACTATTATGGATACTCCAGGAATAGATTCTACAGACGATGCCCATCGAGTTTCAACAGAATCTGCTCTTCATTTAGCAGATATTATTTTTTATGTGATGGATTATAATCACGTCCAATCTGAGCTCAATTTTCAGTTTGCGAAAGAAATGAAAGATAGAGGAAAGCCACTCTATTTAATTATTAATCAAATTGATAAGCACCAAGAATCAGAGTTAAGCTTTGATCAATTTAAAGAAAGTGTTGTGCAGGCCTTTCAAGATTATAGAGTATTTCCAGATGGTTATTTCTATACAAGCTTGAGAAATCAAAATGATAAACATAATCAATTAAATAAACTGAAGTTATTGATTACAGAAACAATTAAAAATAAAGATCAACTGCTTATAGATAGTGTCATGAATTCAAGTCAACAAGTCATTCGGGAACATCTTTTACATCGTGATCAACTTCATAAAGAAGAGAAATCTCAATGGGAACAAACGCTTAATGAGATGGAGGAAGTTGGATCAGAAGAATCAGTTATTGATCTTATTTTTCAGACGGAAAATAATATTAATGAACAAACTCAAAAGGTCGAAGGAATAAGTTCTGAGTTTTATGATGGAATCAATAACATTCTAAGTAATGCATATTTAATGCCTTTTTCAACAAGAGAGCTTGCGAAAAACTACATTGAATCTCGTCAAGAAGGATTTAAGGTTGGGTTTCTATTTTCCAAGGCAAAAACAGATCAAGAAAGAGAGTTGCGTCTCGAGCAGTTTTATAGTGATTTGATGGAACGAGTTTCTTCTCAACTCATATGGCATATTAAAGATTATGTGAATAAATTTTTTACTGAACATCAACTTACAAGCTTGTTACATAAAGTTGCTGATTTTGACATTGTAATCAGCAAGGATATTCTTATAAATAGCTTTAAAACAGGGGCTCGTTTAACAGGAGATTATGTTCTAACTTATACTGATGATGTTGTGAGAGAAATTAAAAAACAATATAGAAATATTGCTAATTCTTTGACAGAAGAACTAAAGGTTTTACTAAGAAAAAATACTGAGCGTGAATTAGCAAGTATGAGGAAATTATTATCGAAATATAAGACCTATCAACAGGCTTTAAATAAGTTATCCGATTATCAAAAGGAGCAAGAAGAGTATAAGGAGTATTTACAAAAAGTATTACATGATGGTGGTGAAAACGACCATCAGATAAATATTAGTGCAGTAGTAGAGGAAGATCGAAAAATCCAAATATCAACTACTAAAGATAAAGCCCTAAAGAAAAGAAGTGAAAAGCTTAATTATTTGAGAAAAGTTTCTTCGGAAAAAAATACTCAAAAAGAATTAAATAGTGAGGAGCGGGCTAACCTTGCTGTAAATCATTTAGTGGCTGCTAAAAACGAGATTAAAGAAATAAGAGGTTTATCAACTCTTTGTAGTGATATGGATACAAAAGCGGAGAGGCTAAAGAATAATCAGTTTACCGTGGCTTTGTTTGGTGCATTTAGTGCAGGGAAATCGTCGTTCGCCAATGCTTTAATAGGTCAACAAGTGCTTCCAGTTTCCCCAAATCCAACAACAGCAACAATTAATAAAATTAAACCACCAACGAGCACACACCCTCATGGGACAGTAATTGTAAAGTTGAAATCAAGTGAACAATTATTAGATGATTTGGTTCATTCATTACGTGTTTTTAATAAAGAAGCTACTAGTTTGACCGAGGCTTTATATCAACTAAATATAATAACCAAAGTGACTAACGAACCTGAAGCGAAGGAAAAACCACATCTGCGCTTTTTAAAAGCCGTTAGTAGTGGGTACGACAATCTTATAGCGTCGCTTGGTGAACAAGTAAAAGTAGGTGTTGAAGACTTTAAAGAATACGTTGCAGTAGAAGAAAAAGCTTGTTTCGTAGAATGGATTGAGCTTTATTATGATAGCCCAGTAACTAGAAAAGGAATCACACTTGTTGATACTCCTGGAGCTGATTCTATTAATGCTAGACATACAGGTGTGGCCTTTAATTATATCAAAAATGCTGATGCAGTTTTATTTGTGACCTATTATAATCACGCATTTTCAAAAGCAGATAGAGAATTCTTAATTCAATTAGGAAGAGTTAAAGATACTTTTAGTATGGATAAGATGTTTTTTATCATAAATGCAGCTGACTTAGCAGCTTCAGACGAAGAACTAGAGGATGTTGAGACTTACGTTGAACAGCAGTTAACTGAATATGGGATAAGATCACCTAGACTATATCCGCTATCAAGTAAGTTAGCGTTAAGAGAAAAGTTAAATCATAATAAACATTCGGAGCTTGGTGTTACCTCATCTCCTATGGATCGATTTGAAGAAGATTTTAAAGGGTTTATCGATTCAGAACTTATCGATATGACAATTAATTCTGCTTATGAAGATATTGCGAAAGCACGTAAAACGGTTGAATACTATCTAGGAGAAGCTAGGACTGACAAAGATGAGAAAAAGAAGCGACTAGAAATCATTATTCAGCAGGAAAAACAAATATTAGAAAATATTAAAGACTTAGACTTCGCTATGGAAAGATACGGATTAGGACAAGAAATAACGGAGCTCACATTTTATATTAAACAAAGAGTCTTTCTAAGATACCCCGACTTTTTTAAAGAATCCTTTAATCCAGCAGTACTAAAGGATGATGGTAGAAATTTGAAGAAAACCCTTCAATCTTGTTTTAATGAATTAACGGAAACAATTGGTTTTGACCTTTCTCAGGAGATGAGAGCAACCTCATTAAGAGTTGAAAAGTATATAAACACATTAATAAACAACGCATTAATTGATGTAAATAGAATGATAAATGAAATAGAACAGCATCTTATTTTAACCAAAGCCGTTTCATATGATTTTCCTGAAATCAAATTTGAAAATGGACTAGAAAATCTTAATACAGCTCCGTATCAAAAAGCTTTATCGCTATTTAAAAATCCGAAGTCTTTTTTTGAGAAAAATGATAAGAAATTAATGAGTGATAAAATTTATGAGTTACTTCAGGAGCCAGTTGCGCATTACTTAGAGGAAAATAAACTAAAATTAGAAGAATTTTATCATAAACAATTTACAAATTATACCGAGTTAACAAAGATAAGAATGAACCAAGAAGTAACTGATTATTATTCTGGAATGAAAGAAGTATTATCAGATCACTTGGATATAGAAAGTTTGGAAAAAATAAAAGAATCTCTATTAAAAATGGAGAATAGAAGTGAGACGTAAAATAATAAACGCAATTCAACACTTAGAAAGTGAATATAAGGTAGAGGTAATTTTTGCTTCTGAGTCAGGCAGCAGAGCGTATGGAACAGATACGGCAAACTCTGATCATGATATTAGGTTCATCTATGTAAATAGCTTAAGAAATTATCTTAATGTCGTAAAATCAAGTGATTCAATTGTGGAAAAATACGATGTTGAACTTGAACTTCATGGTTGGGACTTATTAAAGGTCGGACCACTGCTTATTAAATCTAATCCATCCTTATATGAAGCTCTCTTTTCGCCTGAAATTTATTTCGAGAAAGTAAAGGGAATAGACCAATTTCGTCATTTAGCGAGAGAATTCTATTCTCGCAAGACATTATTTATCCACTATAGAAAAATTTTAAAATCAAATTTAAAATCTATAAAAGTAATAAGGGAAAAGGAGACCGTCTCCTATACCGATTTAAAAACAATCATCCAGGCTATAAGAGCCTTACTAGCTGCTCAATTTATCTTAAAATATCAGTTACTACCACCAGTTGTTTTATCAGAATTAATTGAATTAACATCAAATACTGAATCACAAAAGGCTTTATATATGATGGTAGTTCGAAAAAAACAGGCTGGCATTGATAATCCAAAATCAATTATAATGGAACACGAGGTAAATGAGATATATCGTTTTTTAAGCCAAGAGCATGAGTTGCTTCATGAGAAGGAATTGCTTTTACCAGAATCAAAAATAAATAAGCAAGATGTAAATCATATAGTATGGGATATTTTAGGAATCTGAGTATGAATGATTTGCTACAATTGGAGGACAAAAATGAGTAACGTACACGAAGCTATATCAAAACATTCACAAAAACAACATGAGATTGTTAAAACTTTTCTTGGACTTGAGCAACAAAGGGAAAGTTTTATTGCTGAGGCTGTAGCTTTAGCTAAAGAAAACAAAGATTTCTCCGTAGAAGGAATAAACCGTGTTACAGCCGAAATTAATCGATTGGCTAAAAACGGGATCGCTCCAACAAGAAAGCTTGTAACAAAGGAAATGGTCATTGAATACGCACATCGAAAAACAACCTAAAAAAGGATACTAAGATATCGAAGGTGGGGAAGGATATGTCGGAAAATATTGTTAGTGTTTCTTGGTTAAACGAAAATATCTCTTCTGAGAATATAAAGGTAATTGATTGTCGTTTTCATTTAACGGACCCAGTTCAAGGATTTAACGATTACCTTGAAGGACATATACCAGGTGCACTGTATTTTGATTTGAACAAGGATTTATCCAGTGAAGTTAAAGAACACGGTGGAAGACATCCTCTCCCTAATATCCAAGATTTTTCTGAAAAACTAGGCGCTGCTGGAATTACTTTTGAAACAACTGTAATAGCTTATGATGATCAAGCCGGTGCCTTTGCCTCGAGATTATGGTGGCTTCTTCGTTTCATAGGCCATAAAAAGGTTTTTGTGTTAGACGAGGGATATTCAGCTTGGATCAATAGTGGATTACCGATAACAAAAGAAATTCCACAATTTCAAAAGCTAGAATATATTCCTAATCAACAACAACATTTCGTTGCAAATGTAGAGGATGTAAAACAGAGCATACAGCAGAATAAGGGGTACATAATAGACTCTAGAGAAGCTATAAGATACAAAGGTATTGAAGAGCCTATTGATAACAAGGCTGGCCATATTCCAGGAGCAATTAATCATTTTTGGAAAGATGTTTTAGATAATCAAAAATGGAAGAATAAGCAGCAACTTGAGGATTTGTTTACAGATCTTGATAAGGACAAAGAGGTTGTTGTCTACTGCGGATCTGGCGTTACAGCTTGTCCCAATGTACTTGCTTTAAATGAATTAGGATTTAAGAATGTACAGCTTTACCCAGGTAGTTGGAGTGATTGGATTACATATCCCGAAAACCCAATCAGAACAATGAAGTGATAATTCGCAGAAAGTTTTTCCTATGGTAAAAAATATGTAAAAAGGTAATTACATAATTTAACCGCTGATCTCAGATGATAATCATAAATACGGTAAATTCGAAAGGATGAATTTGAGATGGCAGAAGAAAGCAAAAAAAAAGCAAAAGTAGCAGATTTGACAGATGAAATAGAGAATAAAGAGTTAAAACGTGATTTCGCTTTATATTCTGAGGTGGAAACCGAGAAAATGATGACTGAAAAAAATAAATAGATTAGAATCCACTAGGTGTATTTTCCCTAGTGTTTTTTTAGTTTTTACAGAGGTTTATGTCCTTTTACGCTTGTTGGCGCTCAAACGCAGTATCTTTAGCTTCTGTTTTATCCGTATCGGTAGGTAAGTGGCCTGCATTTCTTATATGTTCTTTCACCAACCACATATGTTATAATAGTAAATGGTTTCTATTAAACTGATTGTTGAAAGGAGTCTATATGAGACATAATGTAATGTTAATAGACGGTATGGCACTATTATTTCGTTCTTTTTATGCCACTGCAATGAGTGGATATTTTATGATAAATAGTAAAGGTATTCCAACAAATGCAATTCATGGCTTTATCAAACATATGATGACTGCAATACAAACCTATAATCCAAGTCATGTTGTATGCTGTTGGGATATGGGTAGTTCTACATTTCGAAATGAACTTTTTGATGAATACAAAGCTAATAGAGGAGAAGCTCCAATTGAGTTAATCCCACAATTCGATTTAGTAAAAGAAGTAGTAGAATCGTTTGATATTCCAAATGTAGGTCTAGTTGGTTATGAGGCAGATGATTGTATAGGGACGCTTGCTAGACTTTATAGTCATCAGGCAAATGTGATGATCTTAACAGGTGATCAAGATATATTACAGTTAATTGATGAAAACATTTCAGTTTTATTATTGAAAAAAGGGTTTGGAAATTACCAGGAGTACACAAATGAAATTTTTATGACCGAAAAAGGAATTACACCTAAACAAATGATCGATATAAAAGCACTAATGGGTGATAGTAGTGATAATTACCCTGGAGTTCGTGGAATAGGTGAAAAAACGGCGATGAAACTAATTCAGCAATACCAATCAATAGAGGGAATATTAGAAAACCTACATTCATTACCTAAAGGGCAGCAAACCAAAATTAGAGAGGATCTAGAGATGCTTCACCTTTCAAGGAAGCTTGCTGAAATTAAATGTGATGTGCCTGTTTCTTGTGCACTAGAAGATGCATTGATTAAAATTAACAGTGAAAAAGTCCGGTCGAAAATTACAGAACTTGAGTTTAAAGGGTTAAATCAATATATAAGCTAATGATTGTTTCTCCAAAGAAAAAACAGATGAGATTTCTCTCGTCTGTTTTTTCTTTTAATAAGAATCTTTTGTATTGTGCTAATTACTACAGCTTCTAAAAAGTATGACACATAGGAAATAATTAGCGAAGGTTATCAGCTTTCTTCCTGTGTGCCTGAAATTAACCTTTAGTCAGCAGTTTGAAAAAGCTAATTTCGCTTTTTTCTTATATTTTTGTATTACTTTTCTTTGCACGTTGTTCCAATTCACTTTTAGGATTCTCCGTTAATTCTGCATCTTGCCCATAGCCCTGTGGATTCACACCTGGTGCCTTTATACCACGGTTTTTACCTTGATGTTTTGCCATTATAATCACCTCCAAAACTTATTCTTTCCATCAATTGCAGTTATATGTTCTGTATAGAAAGCTAATAATACTTGGAAACTATAGTTGAGGTGAAGAGGAATGAATAAAGGAATTTATACAGCGCTCGCTACAATCGGACTTGCCCAATTCTTGAAGATTCCAATCAAAAAAATGAAAACAGGTGTGTGGGATTGGGGTACTTTTGTGGAAACGGGCGGAATGCCAAGCTCTCATTCAGCGGGTGTGTCTTCACTTGCTACCTTTGTTGCACTAAAACGTGGCCTTCCTACCATTGATTTTGCATTATCGACCATATTTGGTCTTATTGTTATGTATGATGCACAAGGAATTCGTAGACAAACTGGAGAAATAACTTTAAAAGTTAATCAAATTGATGAGAAATTGGAAAGATTGAAAGGGACTGAAGATCATCACTTTCATGATCAAAAAGAAAAGAGACTAAAAGAAATGCTTGGTCATCAACCCGAAGAAGTATTAGGTGGGGCACTTTTTGGTATGCTTACGGGAACACTTGGATATTTATTAACCAAAAAATCATAGTCATTCGACAAAAAATGCGTTAAAATGGAAACATCTATTCCATTTAGAGGATGATGAGAATTTTGGTGAAATCAGTGACAACCGTGAACGAATATCTTGATTATTTAACTTCAAAGGGCTTTCAGCTTGGTGAAGATGCATTGGGATTTATTGCATTTGGACAGCATTATACAGGCTCAAGTGATGAACTTGTTAACACTGCGCTAGAAATTACTTTAAAGGCGCAAAAGGAATTTGATGGTAGCTTTTTTGTTTCTTTACTCGAGATGTTTAAAGAAAATCAAGTGACAAAAAGAAAAGAAGGACTACAAATAGCTTTTGAAAAAGGGATAATGAAATAAAAAAATGTGTCTGATTATAGTTTCAGACACATTTTCATTTTAGAATTTAGTTAGATTATTAAAGTTCAATTTTTTCTTCAAAATTTTTTTTTCTTTTCAATAAAAATTTTTGAGGTAGTTCTGCCAAGAGCATTCCGATAAATATAAAAAGACATCCTAGAATAGCAATGATGGTAAGAGCTTCGTTAGCAGCCAAGATTCCAGTTAACGCCGCAAAAACAGGTTCCATCGCGAAAATCAATGCAACACGGGTAGGGGTAGTGAACTTTTGAAATTTGGTTTGAATAAAAAATGCAATTGCCGTTGCTAGTAATGATGTGATAACAAGTGCAAAAACAACTTCGCCTTGCAAAATAGTCTGACGATCAAAAATGACTTGCCAATCTTCGAAAAGTATTGCGCTCACCGTACACAACAAAGCTACAGTAAATATTTGTGTTACAGTTAAAAGTAATGTAGGATAAAAAGAACTATATTTACCAGTGACAATAATGTGTAGTGCAAACGAGATGGCGCAGAAAAATACTAACAAATCTCCTTGATTTACTCCGAAAGAATCACCAATTGTTAAGAAGTATAATCCCACTGTTGCTACAATTACCCCAAGAATAGCATTAGGCTTAGGTTTTTGTTTCAAGATGAACATCGCGAACAAAGGCACCAGGACTACAGACAATCCTGTAATAAAGCCTGCTTTAGAAGATGTTGTATATAGTAATCCAAATGTTTGTAATGCGTATCCGCCAAACAACCATAATCCCATGATTGCTCCAGACAACAGTTGCTTTTTATTTATCGCCCTAAATTGAGTACGGTAAAATAGTAGCAGCCAAGCAAGAAGAAAACAACCTGCTAAGAAAAACCTTAGTGCATTAAATGTTAATGGTTCTAAAAAAGAAATTGCATTCTGGACAATAACGAATGTTGATCCCCAAATAAATGCTACAAACAATAAACATAAATCCGCAATTATATTTTTTTTCATGTAGTATAAACCTCTTATTCTTTGTTTCTTATGATTGCTTCTCTTGCTAATTGATCTGCTACTTTGTTTTGACTACTTGGAATCCACTTTAAAAAGAATAAATCGAGCTTTTTCGAGTAATCTAATGCTTGTTGCAACAATGGTGCATATGTCTTGTTTTTTACATACTCTTTTTCTATGGCACGATCAACTAATTGAGAGTCTGTACGAAAAGATACAACTGTATAACCCTTCTCAATACAAATCTCAAGTCCTTTTAACAACGAATAATACTCAGCTTCATGGTTACTCATCTCACCTAAAGGAAATGAGTATTTTTCAACAATTCCATTACCTTTTATAAAAACACCGGCACCAGATGGACCAGGGTCGCCGGCACTAGCGCCGTCAATGTACACCTCAATCAATTGCCATATCCCCCTTAAAAAAACTATAATGTAGTTTATCATATATTAAACATTCTAACCAAACTAAACTTTTTATAAATTGTATTTAGGAGGTGTCTACCCTGAAAAAAGAAAAACGGAAGGCGCTCGATCATCGGCGACAGGCATAAGGCGAGACTGCTAGAAAGTTGCTCTTTAACCTTCTAGAAGGGTTGACTTAGACCTGAGAGCCGATAGCACCTGAAGCTAGACACTAAGCTAAGTATAATTTTTCCTACTCCATGGTGCTAATTTTAATTAGCATAGAGGTCTACCCTGAAAATAACTTTGGTTGTGGAGTTCCATGAGCTGCGATCCACTTGCGGGATACCGCGGGGTGGTCCGTGAGCCTCTTCGTCGCCAGGGGCTCATCTCCTGCGGGGTCTCACGAGACCACTGGATCCCGCAGGAGATGAGTGGCTCTCCGCTCATTCCACATTGAGGAGGAAACATTTTTTCATACACCATGGTGCGAAATACTTATTTAACATGGATGTCTACCCTGGAAATACCTTTGGTTTGCGATCCACCTGCTTCCGCGGGGTGGCCCGTGAGCCTCATATTCGCCAGGTACGGTCTCCTGCGGTTTCTCAGGAGACCGCCAAATCCCCACAGGAGTCGTGTGGTTCTTCGCTCATTCCACACTAGGCAGTGCACGATTTTAATACTCCAGGGTGCAAATAATCACTTGCATAAAGAAAGTAGTATACCTAAGAAGGATTAATGGAAAAATGAAGTTAATGAGAGAGGAGGAAGTTATATGAAAGTAATGATAGAATGGATTTATAAAACACCAAAAAATATGGAGGTACTTCTTACCTCAGAAATGATGTTAGCTGCAGATGCATTAAAAATTTCAGATGATTTTGAAAGAACTGGTCGTGTCAAAGAGCTTCATTTTTATGATGAACAACATCTAAAGTGGACAAAAAAAGAATTAACAAAGCTACTTAAAGAAATTGAAACCGAACCACAAAACATCGTTGCTTATTTTGATGGTGGGTTTGATCTTAATACAAATAAGGCAGGCTTAGGGTCGGCTATATATTATATACAAAATAATCGAGAGTATAGAGTCAGAGCCAATGAAGTATTTGATGAATTAGAAACAAATAACGAAGCTGAGTATGCTGCATTTTGGTTTACGGTATTAAAGCTTGAAGAAATAGGTGTAAGACATACAAAGGTTACGTTTAAAGGCGATTCGCAGGTGGTTTTGAATCAACTTTCAGGAGATTGGCCATGTTTTGAAGATGTATTGAATAAATGGTTAGACCGAATAGAGGAAAAACTAAAGGAACTAGGTATACGACCTGAATATAGCCCAATCCCAAGAAAACAAAATTCAGAGACAGATAAACTAGCAACACAGGCGCTTGAGGGTGTAATTGTATCAAGTAAATTAGAAATAAATGGTAAGTAGATAAGCCTAATCATCATAAACTAAACAAAAGATGATATATGATTAAGAAATAGGAGTTGAAATGTCATGGATAAAAAGCAAATACTTGCGGAGGTTGGTGAATTACTTGATACATACTGTCAGGAATGCTTTGTAAGAGAACATCATCGGAAAGAATATAGTAAGTCATATGCGCAGGAATTCTGTATTAAGAAATGTACTGTAGGAGAGCTACTAAGAGAGTACGGAAAAAAACTTTCATAAATATTAATCCTTTTTTAATATATCATTCATGTGGAATAGACTTTGTTGCATAATCTTATTAATTTGCAAGAAAAAGTTAACCCAAGTTCGTTCTATGTTTCTTCAAATAATATCATAACAAATAAAATAAGAGGCTGAATAACTCAGCCTCGTGATAAGTGCAAACTATATAGAACCAAATTGGAGAATTATAGTTTAACTACATTAGCGGCCTGTGGGCCACGATTTCCTTCTACAACCTCAAAAGAAACTTCTTGTCCTTCTTCAAGAGATTTAAATCCCTCACCTTGAATCGCAGAAAAATGTACGAATACATCATCTCCACCTTGAACTTCAATAAACCCGTAGCCTTTTTCATTGTTAAACCATTTTACTTTACCGTTTTGCATTAAATATTCCTCCTATTGCCTCCTAGCCAAGGGCTAGTCTGTAAATTTTGAATCAGATAACTGAATATATCAACTATCTAAAGAGGTCAATGTCAAAGGTTGTAACTTTTCTATATATTCCGTTAAATGATGTCTTTAATATATAATATGAAAACTTAGCGAGTCAATATCTCCTTGATTCTTTCTCATGAATTGTAAAATGATAATGATTTATTTTCGGAGATTGTCTATATTTTCATATATTCCTTTCTAAAGACCAGTTTGATATAATTAATATTATGCTACTAGGAGTGTTTTTATATGATCGAGAAAAATAGTCATGTTTTTTCCATAACAAGTCATAATTCATTAGAAGAAACCCCTTATATTGATGAATCCAGAGAAAGTTTAGTTGAAATTAGTCAGTACATAAATCACCTTTATAAAACTGTCAAGGAAACTGACCAAATTCCTATCAAAGAGATAGAACAATATATCATTCCCTTAATATCCAAAGCTTCAACTTTTCCTCATTTATTTCAATTTTTTCACCACGATTACCCATCTACAGAGTACATTTGTCGACACAACCTAGGCGTAACCATCGTCTCTACTATAATCGCAAAATGGCTGGATCTTTCGCTAAGAGATATCGAAAGAGTAGCAATGTCAGCATTATTGCGTGATATAGGCAATGTGAAAATTCCTTCGACGATTTTAAATAAACCTGGAAAACTTACAAAAACTGAATTTGAAATACTTAAAGAACATACGATCTTTGGACAACAGTTAATTTCTCAATCTGAAGGTGGTTATGAAGATATAGCTATTGTTGCATTACAGCACCATGAACGTGAAGGTGGACAAGGTTATCCGTTTGGTTTAAGAAGTGAGCAAATTCATTTATTTTCTAAAATTGTTGCTATTGCAGATATATTTATGGCGATGTTATCCAAACGATCATATAAGGAAGCCAACCCGTTATTCCAAGTAATTAAGCAAATGCACCATGAAATGTACGGGAAATTGGCACCTGATATTGCAATTATATTTTTGAGGCGTATCCTGGATTTACTAACTGGGCAGAAGGTTATTTTAAGTGACGGACAAACTGCTAAAATTATTATGATAAATAAATATCATTTATTTAAACCATTGATACAAATCGGTGAAGAAATAATTGATCTAAGCATCCATCCAGAGCTAGAGATTGAAAGACTAATGGATTAATAATTAAGTGAATTTCTACATTTTCATGTATTCCTTCTCATATATTAATTTATTAGATGTCTACTATACTATGTCTTGGGGGAAATTAGATGCTACGTCATGAGGTACAGGGTAAAGAGATGATATTAAGATTTGCGCAAAGACTACTTCTTAATGACAGCGAAAAAGGACAGATTTATCGAAAAATACTAAGGTTTGAAGATGATTTAGTCACTTTAGAAGATGGTACAGCAACAATTATACAAGTGGAAAACGGAAATCAAATCGTTTTAGAGGTTAATCAAGGTGAACTTGTTGTAGTAACTATTCAATATATTGTAAGTAAAGACCACTTTTTAGAAATTATTTAATTAATAAAAGAATTAGAGTATAATAAAATCTCATATCAATCCAATATTGACTATTAATTATAGGAATATGTTTTTCAACAAAAGACTCCCTCTTAAAGCTAAGAAAAGGTGCTAGTTAGCGGAGAGGGGGAGAAAGAAGTAGGTAGGTGGCAGATGCCAATACGTTACAAACAGAATGTACTTTTCATTTGAATTGGGCACCATTCTGTAGCCTAAACCCAAAAGAATTATTTTTAGCGGGGGATTATTTTGAAAGTTATTATTGCAGAAAAACCAGATCAAGCAACAAAATTAGCAGCTCCATTCAATCATAAGAAAAAGCAGGGTTATATTGAAATTTCTCCGACTGATTTATTTCCCACAGGTGCCTATGTAACTTGGGCAATCGGCCATATCTGTGAATTATTACCTCCAGAAGAATACAATCCGCAATGGAAAAAGTGGACTTTACAAACACTTCCAATTATTCCAGAACAATTTAAATATCGGGTAACTAGGTCAAAATACAAACAATTTCAATTGATTAAAGATCTTTTGTTAAGAAAAGACGTAAATGAAGTTATACACGCAGGTGATGCAGGGCGAGAAGGGGAATTAATTATACGAACAATTTTAGAAACGGCTAAGATTAATAAACCCCTAAAGAGGCTTTGGATTTCTTCCTTAACATCTAATTCAGTTATAAATGGATTTAAGAGTTTATTAGATGAGTCTGATACGCGGAACTTATTTTATGAGGCAAAATCAAGAGCGTGTGCTGATTGGATCGTTGGAATGAATGCCTCACGAGTTTATACGCTTTTATTGCAACAAAAAGGATATTCAGATGTTTTCTCAGTTGGCAGGGTTCAAACTCCTACCCTAGCTTTAATTGTAAAGAGAGAAAAGGAAATTGCCGATTTTAAATCTGAACCTTTTTGGGAAGTTTTAGCAAAATTCGAAATGGATGGCAAGAAATATGAAGGAAAGTGGCATAAAGACCAAGATTCAAGAATAATGACTGTGGAACTAGCTCAGAAAATAGCTGCCTTTTGCAAGGATAAACAAGCTAGAATATCAAAGCTTGAACTAGAACGAAAAGAATATCAACCACCATTTTTATTTAATTTATCTAGTCTGCAGGCAACGGCAAATAGCCTGTTTAAATTTTCACCTAAAAAAACCTTAGATATAGCACAGGGGTTATATACGAAAGGATTTATTTCTTATCCTAGATCAGATTCAAGCTTCCTCACAAAAGAGGAAGCAAAAATAATTCCAGATATCTTTTCGAAATTGAGTAAACAAGAAAAATTTAAAGAATACTTTCCAACACCAATCTCATCCATTTTAACGAATAAGAGGTATGTTAATGAAAAGAAGGTAACAGACCATTATGCAATTATTCCAACTGAACAGGTCCCTAATGTAAGTAAATTAAGTGGTGATGAAGAAAAAGTCTATGATCTTATAGCTAGACGATTGATCGCAGCACATTATGAAAAATCAGTCTTTGATTATACAACTGTCACTACTCTTGTTGATGAAAGAGCTGAGTTTATTTCTAAAGGAAAGCAAAAAATTCAGGATGGATGGCGAAAGGTCTTATTTGATGAGAATGATAAGAAGGATAATGATATTATTCTTCCAAATCTAGCTGAGAATAATATTGGGTTTGTAAAAGATATAAAAATTAAAGAGAGTAAGACACAGGCACCCAATCGTTATACAGAGGGCCAATTAATCACACTTATGAAAACAGCAGGTAAGCATCTAGATAACGAAGTATTGGAAAAAGTCTTGATGAAAACAGAAGGCTTGGGTACAGAGGCAACAAGAGCAGGAATTATAACATTACTAAAACAGCGTAATTATATTGATGTACAGAAAAATAAAGTATTCGCAACTGAAAAAGCTATTTTATTAATAGAAGCAATTGGAGAGAAAATCCTATCCTCTCCGGAAATGACTGCAAAATGGGAACAAAGGCTAAAGGAGATTGGAACGGGTGAGGCTTCCCCAAAAGCGTTTATCGACCAAACAAGAAAGCTTTCAGAGAAAATTGTTCAAGATGCAGTAGGACAAGCTGTATCGTGGGATTTTAAGCATATTAACTTTGAATCCAAAAAGTTTGAAAAACAAAATGTAGGTACTGAACTCGGACAATGTATTCTATGTAATGGAAAGATCGTTGATAAAGGAAAGGTATATGGATGCACGAATTATAAGACTAGTAATTGTGGATTTACTTTATCAAAAAGATTACTCGGAAAAACAATATCACAACCTCAAATAAAAAAACTATTAATTAATGGAAGAACAGATTTGCTAAAAGGATTTAAGAAAGGTAATAAAATATTCTCTGCTGCACTTGAATGGAATAATGAAGAGAAAAAAATTATATTCACTTTTACCGATAAACAGCCAGTACAAAGTAAACCACAAAAAATAAAGTAGGAAGGCCTATTTTGCCCTCCTACTTTGTATAAATTAAATAATGGACCCACTAGCTTGCCAATAGATAGGTAGTTATTTTCTTAATCCGCTGGATTGGTCTTATCACGTTGGTCTTTGTTCCGCTTGTTACCTTTGCTATTATCCCCTGGCATTTGTTCACTAGCAAATTCGGCATAAAATTGGCCTTTTTTCGGTGAATTTTGATTCATGCTTCCTGTGTTATTTTCTTTAGTCATATTCATTCTCCTCTTAAAATGATGGGAGATTATCTAAATTATTTGTAGGATCGTCATCACGATTACTACGTATATAACTCTCACCATTTTTTCCTTTAAAGCTATTTACTTCAGAGATGTCACCCTGATCAATCATTTCCATTACATCAGCATATTGTAGAACTTGTCCTTAAGCAGTTTTAAATGTGTGATATCACCATCTTCGTTTTTCTGGACGGCTATGATGTGTTCATGATTTATCAAAGTAATCAACTCCTTCCACTTATTATCTTTATCGATTCTTGATTTATTTATGCATATTTTATAAACCTACTAATGTAAATTCACAATCAATTGAAAATATTTCTAAAAATAAAAACGCCACTTGTTTGTGGCGCTTTTTGCTATTCCCATATATATGGTGTTTCCTGATAGACGTAATAATTCAGCCAGTTAGAAAATAGTAAATTGGCATGTGATCTCCATGAGTGAATCGGTTCTTTTGAAGGATCATCATTCGGAAAATAATTTTCAGGTAAATCTGCGATTAGACCTTTCCTTTGATCTCTTTCATATTCTTCTTTTAAAGTTGAACAATCGTATTCAGGATGTCCCGTTAAAAAGATTCGCTTACCATCCTTTGAAGCTACAAGACAAACACCAGCCTCATCTGAAACAGACAATATTTGCAGCTCATCAACTGCCTGTATATCCTCAAGTCGAATACTTGTATGTCTTGAGTGTGGAGCCAAATAATAATCATCAAATCCTCGAACTAGGTTAATATTATTTTCTAGAAGTCGATGATAAAAAACTCCTGTACATTTAGTCGGAAGTTTATATTTGTCGATATTATAATGATAGAATAAGCCTGCTTGTGCTCCCCAGCAAATATGGAGGGTAGATGTGACATGAGTTTTTGTCCACTCCATTACCTGCTCCAACTCATCCCAGTATGTAACATCATCAAATGATAAATGCTCAATTGGCGCTCCAGTAATGATCATTCCATCGTACTTCTTATTTTTTACTTGAGAAAAAGTTCGATAAAAGGCTTCCAAATGGTTTTTATCGGTAGTTTTCGTTTCATGTGTTTCAGGATAAATAAAAGCGACATTGACCTGTAATGGTGAGTTACCTAATAACCTAAGTAACTGAGTTTCTGTTTTTTCTTTTTCAGGCATTATATTGAAAATCAGTATATTTAACGGTCGGATATCTTGTCGGTACGCACGATCTTCATCCATAACAAAGATATTTTCCTGTTCTAAGATTGACTTCGCTGGTAAATTATGAGGAATATTTATCGGCACTTTGTCATCCTCCTCCCTAAATTAACAAAACATTAATAAGATTATAAAAAGTGTCTTTACTATTATAGGTAGTATCTTCTGATTAATCAATTAGAGAGTTTCAAAATTTTAAAGTATTTCTATAAAAATGATATGATTTTGGACTTTCTATCCACTCAATGCGTATTGAGTGAATTGCAGCTAATGGGAATTCGCAGCCGATTATTTTTAAGGTACTTCCATGCAAATAAGTATTTCGGACCATGTAGAAAGAAAATCCTATTCATTATGTGTGGAATGAGCGGAGATTCACCTAACTCCTGCGGGATCTAGCAGTCTCGTGAGACCCCGCAGAAGCCAGCCCCTGGCGACGAGGAGGCTCACGGACCACCCCGCGGAAAGCAAGTGGATCGCAGCTCATGGAACTCCACTACTAAGTTAATTTCAGGGTAGTCATAAGAATAAAAGAACTTATTTAGAAGAATATTACACATTTTTCATAGTACTTATTTAATTTTGTTGTAAAATATAATTTGTATACATACACATTCAGTCTTGGAGGTTATGAAATGGGAGTAAATTCAAAAGTAAAATCAGATATTCAAATCGCACAAGAAGCTTCTATGATACCAATTAAAGAGCTTGCAGATTCAATTGGTATTGATCTAATAGATTTAGAACCATATGGTCATTATAAAGCAAAGCTTAGCTTGGACTTACTTAAAAAAAATGATACAAAACAAGATGGCAAAATAATCCTTGTTACTGCAGTCAATCCCACCCCCGCAGGTGAGGGGAAATCCACAGTTACAGTGGGATTAGGACAAGCGTTAGCAAAATTGAACAAAAAAGCTATTATTGCAATGCGTGAACCTTCATTAGGGCCAACCATGGGAGTTAAAGGTGGGGCAACTGGAGGGGGGTATTCTCAAGTGATCCCGATGGAAGATATAAATCTTCACTTTACTGGAGATATACATGCAATAACAACTGCTAACAATGCGCTCTCTGCTATGATTGATAATCATATTTATCAAGGGAATGAAAAACAAATTGATGCTAGACGTGTGGTCTGGAAGCGTGTAGTGGATTTAAATGATAGGGCATTACGCAATGTGATAATCGGATTAGGTGGTCCAATCCAGGGAGTACCACGTGAAGACGGATTTGATATTACGGTTGCATCAGAAATCATGGCAATCTTTTGTTTAGCCTCAGACCTTCAAGATTTGAAAAAGAGATTATCAAGAATAGTAGTAGGTTATACCTACAACAAACAGCCTGTAACAGTTGGTGATCTTGGTGCAGAAGGTGCATTAACTCTATTGTTAAAAGATGCAATAAAACCAAATCTTGTTCAAACACTTGAGCATACTCCGGCGATTATACATGGTGGCCCATTTGCTAATATTGCACATGGATGTAATAGTGTTATTGCAACAAAGATGGCTGCTAAGCTAGGTGATTTTGTTGTTACTGAGGCTGGTTTTGGTGCAGACCTTGGTGCAGAAAAATTCTTAAATATAAAAACTCAATCTGCAGGAATCGAACCTTCTGCAGTTGTGATAGTTGCTACAATCAGAGCGTTGAAAATGCATGGGGGTGTATCTAAACAAAACCTCCAACAAGAAAATATACAAGCCTTAACATTAGGAATGGAGAACCTACAAAAACACATAGAAACTATACAGGAGTTCGGGTTGCCATTTGTGGTTGCAATTAATCGTTTTCTAACAGATACCGAAGAAGAAGTAGATGTTATAAAACAATGGTGCCAGAAAAACAAATATCCTGTTGCATTAACCGAAGTATGGGAAAAAGGTGGAGAAGGTGGAATCGAGTTAGCGAAAATAGTCTTGGACGTAATTGAACAAGATAAACTTAACTTCTCTCCACTGTATAAAGCGGATCAATCTATAGATGAAAAAATAAATTCCATTGTAAAAAAAGTATATGGAGCGATTGGTGTAGAATTCTCATCCAAAGCGAGAAAGCAATTAATTGAGATAGAAGAAAATGGGTGGGGAAGTCTTCCTATTTGTATGGCCAAAACTCAATATTCTTTATCAGATAATCCGACTTTACTGGGAAGACCACGCGATTTCATAATTACGATTAGGGAACTTCGGCCAAAAATTGGTGCTGGATTTATTGTCGCCTTAACAGGAGATGTTATGACGATGCCAGGCTTACCTAAAACACCTGCAGCTTTGAAAATGGATGTTGATGAGTTCGGTAACGCGATTGGATTATTTTAATGATGTTTGATCCAACTGTTTTTGATAACCTGAAAGTAGTCTTAGAAGGGGCAATTTACGATTATGATCTTAATGGTCACATAGAAGTGATTGATCGCAAGGACCTTGTTGATTTAGCTACTTTAAAAAGAGAATATAATATATCTATCAAAACAATCTCTGAAAGAAACACACCCTATTGTAAAATGACATTAACAATGGACTTGGAAAATATTTCTTCTGAGTTACTTAAAAGAGAGAACGCTCAGCCAGGTTGTGCTGTTTTTATTGAATTTACAACAGAAGTAAATGACTATGTAACAGAATGTGAAAAGATATTGCAAATCTTAACACGAATTTGGGGAACAAATCGGTTAATTACACAACATATATCATTCATTTATAACCAAGAAAAAATTAAATTTCTACATAATACAAGTAAAATCCAGTTTAATCACTTAATTGGAGAAGAACATGTAGAGGATTTAGTAGAGATGGTAGATTATATAATAAATACGCTTGATGATTTAAACTCATTTTAAGCGATGAATAGAATATAAAAGGCTTGTAAAGATCTGATTCTTTACAAGCCTTTTATATTTAATTCTAATTAATATTATCTAAATATAATTTTTATATTTGATCAAACATCCAAATAATAACAACCTACTACATAACTCATTATATTCAGCTATTCTTTTCACTTGAATTTTACAATTTTTGTGTATTTTTTGTAAAATCTCATTTGTAAACTAGTAAATTATGTTAATATGAAAATAATAAATTCAACTACAAAAAGGATTCCAGTTTAAGGGCTTATTTAGGAGGTTACTATGAAGAAAATAATTTTGCCTACTATTTGTTTCGCTGTATTATCAACACCAATGTTTGAAAAAACAATTCAAGCAGCAACAACTAAAGCAAGTGAAACGAAGGATAATAAAGCTACTACATACATTAAAACTGTAAATGTTAAGGTAGGTTCAAATTTAAATCTCCGTTCAGAGCCATCCATTCAATCTGAAATTATTACTAAGCTTTCTAAGGGAACAGCCGTTACGGTCCAATCAGAAATAAATGGCTGGGCTAAGGTTGTAGTCAACGGTAAAAATGGATATGTAAATTCGGAATTTCTTTCTAAACCGTCTTCCCATTTAGGTTCATCAAGTAAAATTAAGAAGACTGTTAATGTAAGTGCCGATTCTCGATTAAATTTTCGTGAAAAACCTACTACAACCTCAAAGGTTCTATCAACATTAGAAAAGGGTACGGTTGTTTCTATCCATTCAGAGGATAATGGATGGTCAAAGATCACTGTAAATGGAACAAGTGGGTATGTTAGTACACAATATCTTACTGTAATCGAATCAACTCTTCCTGTAAAAGAACAGAACGATGCACAGGAAATAGATAAAACTATAAAATATGTAAATGTTAGTGACAGTTCTAACTTAAATATGAGAGACAATCCCTCCACTAGTGGGTCTATTATACATAAATTAAAAAGTAATAAAGAAGTTATTGTTTATTCAGAAGTGAACGGATGGTCTAAAATTAAAGTGGACGGAACAGAGGGTTTTGTAAGTACACAATTTCTTTCTCAGAAAAAACCTATAAACACTAGTTCAAAAGTAGAAGTTGAGAACAATACAAAACAACCTCTTACAAAATATGTGAATGTGTTAAAAGGATCGAATCTTAATATGAGAAATAGCAACACCACAAAAAGTTCAGTCATCCTAAAACTAGCAAGTGGTGTAGAAGTAAAGGTATTATCAGTGAAAAGTGATTGGACATATATTGAAGCATATGGTCAAAAGGGGTTTGTAAGTTCAAGATATTTAGCTGATAAACAAGATAGGGAGCCAGAAAACCTTAAGGAAACCGAAGAAATAAAAACTGTCCTAAAATATGTTGATGTAAACTCTAACTCTACTTTAAACTTACGGTCAAGTGCTTCTACAAATGCTTCTATTATAGCCAAGCTAAAGAAGGATACAGAGGTTAGGGTTATATCTGAAAGAGATGGATGGTCTAAAGTTGATATAGGTGGAAAAGTCGGCTATGCAAGTAGCAAATTTTTAAAGGGAAGAACAGAAGCCCCAGAAACAACTACTGATAAAAATCAGGACAAAGAAGTCCAAGTAAATAATAAGAAATATGTTCACGTACCGTCAGGATCAAGTTTGAATTTACATAATAATCCTTCTTCATCAGCATCAGTTATTGTCAAAATTGCTAGAGGAGTAGAAGTAAACGTAATTTCTGATTCGAATTCTTGGTCTAAGATAGAAGTATATGGTCATCAGGGATATGTTAACTCTGAGAGTCTATCATTGACAAAACCTGAACAAGAATCCAGCAAACCTAAAGAAACTGTGGTTTTAAAATATGTGAATGTTCCAGTAGGATCTAATCTGAACATGAGAACTACTCCTTCAACATCAGGTAACATCATCACAAAACTAGCTAGAGGGTCAGTAGTTTCAGTTATTTCCGAGAAAAATGGTTGGACTAAAATTAATATAAACGGAAGAAACGGATATGCAAGTTCACAATATCTTTCATTGGTGGAGATAAATCACTCAGGAACGATTAATGGCACAATTTCAAAGACTTATATATCATATGATTTATCATTTGACGAATTCACCGCACTACAAATGAAAGCTAATCCGCAAACAGATAGGAAATATAAAACATACATAAGAGAAGATGCTTTAGTTATCAAAAATAGTGAATTACCAACAAAAGGAACAGTAAGTGGAAATGGGTGGAATGTACGGGGTGGTGCAGGCACTAATTTTTGGGTTATCGGAAAAGTAGATCATGGTCAAGACCTACAAATCATCTCAAATCATAAAGGGTCTGATGGTTTTATCTGGTATGAAGTAAATTATGATAAAACTTGGGTTAACGCAAGTCGGGAAGATGTAAAATATTATTTAAACCCAGCTAACTTTAGCAATAATCAAGTCGATATTTTTCAGTTTTTAAAGCTATCCGAAACAACGAATTTAAATGTTACTGAAGTTAATGAACGTATTTTATCAAATAAAGGAATTTTATCTGGACAAGCCGAAACATTTATTGCAGCCGGTGAAATGTACGGCATCAATGAAATTTATTTAATTTCTCATGCCTTATTAGAAACAGGGAATGGACAATCTGATCTTGCAAAAGGATTTAAAATAAACGGGAAAACGGTTTATAATATGTTTGGAATTGGTGCCTTTGATGGGAGTGCTTTGACTAGTGGTGCAGAATATGCATACAATGCAGGTTGGTTTACTCCTGAAGATGCTATCATAGGTGGAGCCAAGTTTATTGCACAAGGCTATATTAATGCTGGTCAAGATACGATCTACAAAATGAGATGGAATCCAGGCGGTGCTTTAGAAAAAGGGCATGCAACACATCAATATGCTTCTGATATCGGTTGGGCATTAAAACAGGTAAAACAAATTCACAATCTCTATAGTTTGCTAGATTCCTATGAGGTCAAACTTGAAATCTCACAATATAAATAGTCTATATTACTATGAAGGCTAGGCAAATATATGCCTAGCTTTTTGTTTGAGTTTAAAATAAAAATTTTTAACGGACCTCGCCGTCGTCTCGAAACTAAAAGTCAGTCATTCCAATGGAACATCTTTAAAATTGAAATCAAGAAAGTCATCCTAGTTAACGCCTGGATGTAAAAGACTCGGTTGCTTTTCCTATTTAACGAACATATATTGAACTTCATTATGGGATATAGGAGTTACAGACACTAAGGTGTATCCAATACTAAAGTATTGCGCAACGGTTTCTGCACAGTTTTCATTTGAGGGTTCAGTCGGTGCATGTAAGCTTTTATCTATATGAAGGAATTGGTTCGAAAACGGATTACATCTAATCATCACAATGTGGCGACCGTGCCAAGCAGTACCTATTTGATTTCGATTATAAAAATTCATCATTTCACCTCCGTTAATACTGAGATATGGAAGAATAGTTACTTATCATTTATGTTATGCAAATTAGTGATTTCAAGTTAAATTAGTGTATAAAGCAATCTTGAGATAAATAGTGTAAAATAATAAAAGTAGGTAGGTGAAACAATGCTAGACAAACATAATTTAATTATACAAACAGAACAATTTGTATATGAAATATTAAAAAATGAAAGCAGTGGGCACGACTGGTGGCATATTCAGCGTGTAAGAAAGATCGCATTAATAATTGGTGAAAAGGAACAAGGAGATTTATTCATTATAGAAATGGCAGCCTTACTTCATGACATTGCAGATGAAAAATTGAATGAAAGTGAAGAAATTGGCATTAATAAAGTAAAGTACTGGCTACAGCACCTTGAGCTTGATCAAGAGATTAGTTTTCACATTCTCGAAATTATACAATCGATGTCATTCAAAGGAGGTAATAGACCTCCGGTGAAAACGACTGAAGGACAAGTTGTACAAGATGCTGACCGGTTAGATGCAATCGGTGCGATTGGGATTGCAAGAACTTTTGCTTATGCAGGATCAAAGGGTGATTTAATTTATGATCCGGAGTTACCATACCGAAAAGAGTTAACAAAGCAAGAGTATCGCAATGGCAAATCAACAGCTATTAACCATTTCTATGAGAAATTATTAAAGCTTTCGGGTACGTTGAATACAGAAACAGCCAGAAAGATAGCGAAGGAAAGACATGTTTTTATGGAACGTTTTTTAGAGCAATTTTATAATGAATGGAATGGACAACTATGAAACTTTTAACAGTAGAAAATGTATCTAAAAATTACTCTGACAAACAACTTTTTGATGAGATTTCATTTAGTATTACTGATAATGAAAGAATTGGAATTATCGGTATTAATGGTACTGGTAAATCAACTTTATTAAAGGTAATTGCAGGTATAGAGGAACTAGATAGTGGTCAAATCACACATTCAAAGGGATATACAATCAGCTATTTGGCCCAACAACCAGATTTCGTAGAGAATAACACGGTTTTAGAGCAAGTTTTTCATGGAGATACTCCCCTTATTCGGTTATTAAAGGAATACGAGGAGAAAATGCTCTTACTTGATGAAAATCCGCTAGATGAAAAAGTTCAGAACGATTTGTACTCTCTTCAGCAACGAATGGATTTGATGGGTGCTTGGGAAGCTAATTCAAATGCAAAAGCTGTACTAACAAAGTTCGGAATTAGCGATTTCTCAAAAGAAGTGGGCACCCTATCTGGTGGACAAAAGAAGAGAATTGCTTTGGCACAAAGTTTAATACAAACACCCGATTTACTGATTCTTGATGAACCAACAAACCATTTGGATTTTGAAACGATTAATTGGCTTGAAGATTATCTTTCAAAATATAATGGAGCTTTATTAATTGTTACACATGATCGTTATTTTCTAGATCGAGTAACAAATCGAATTATCGAAATTGATAACGGACAAATTTATAATTATCAAGGGAATTACGGTGCTTTCTTAGAAGCAAAAGCATTACGGATAGAACAAGAAGCAGCATCAGAACAAAAAATGCAAAATCTCTATAGACGTGAACTAGCTTGGATAAGACGAGGAGCTAAAGCAAGAACGACAAAACAGAAAGCAAGAATCAAACGATTTGATGATCTTGATCAAAATATGGCATCATCGACAAATGAGAAAGTGGATCTTGCTATTAGTGGAAGCCGGCTTGGGAAAAAAGTGTTTGAATTACAGCATATATCAAAAAGCTTTGACCAAAATACTCTTATTAAAGATTTCACTTTTATTATTAAGCCTCGTGACAGGATTGGAATTGTTGGGAAAAATGGTAGTGGAAAATCAACCTTATTGAATATTCTTGCAGGAAACCTAAAGGTAGATCAAGGTATTATTGAGGTCGGACAAACTGTGAATGTCGGCTACTACACTCAGGAAAATAAGGACATGGATCTTACCAAAAGGATGATTGAATATATTAAAGAAAGTGCGGAAGCAATCCATACAACTGACGGTAAGTTTATATCTGCGGCCCAAATGTTAGAGCGTTTTCTTTTCCCTTCATCTACTCATGGTACACCTATTCATAAGCTTTCGGGTGGTGAACGAAGAAGACTTTATTTATTGAAGATTCTGATGAAAGAGCCCAATGTTCTATTGATGGATGAACCAACAAATGATCTAGATACGGAAACACTTACAGTTTTAGAGGATTATCTTGAGGATTTTCCTGGTGTGGTAATTACGGTTTCACATGACCGTTACTTTTTGGATAAGATTGCTGAACAGCTCCTCATATTTGAAACTGCTGGTGAAATTAAAGGATACTTTGGTCTCTATTCGGAGTATTTAGAAGATGTTCTTATAAAACAAGAATTATCTACAACTAAGAATGTTATTCCCGATAAACCGAAAACAGAAGAAAAGACAAAGAAAAAGAAACTTTCTTACAATGAGCAAAAAGAGTGGGATGAAATAGAAAGTAAAATCGCTGAACAGGAAGAGAAATGTGCGAATTTATTGAATGAGATAGAATCAGCTGGTAGTGATTATCAGAAAGCGCAACAGTTTATGAGTGAACATGAAAAAGAAAATAAAGTACTAGAACAATTAATTGAACGGTGGAGTGAACTTTCCGATATAGTTGAAAATCTATAATAAGGTCCAAAATATACATGCTAAGCTGACCCTATGTTCAGAGTCAGCTTAGGATGTATAAGTGCTATCAAAACAATCATGGTTTTTACCTATTTATATTGAACTATTCTTTTAGCACCCAAGTACCGTTCCTTCCAGTAGGTCATACTCATTTTGGTTACGGTTACACCTCGAGTTGAGTCGGTATGTATAAACTTTCCGTCTCCAATATAAATCCCTGCATGTGATGGTCCTTTTCTGTAAGTTTGAAAAAATACAATATCGCCAACACTAATTTTATTAACCGAAGTACCATAATTCCAAAGTTCATTAACTGTCCGCGGAATGTTCATTCCCTTCTGTGCAAATACATATTTTAAGAATCCGCTACAATCGAAACCTCCAGAACTAGTTCCACCCCAAACATAAGGTGTTCCAATATGATTCATTGCAACATTTACTATTGATGTATCGACAGAATACTTTACTTCTTTAGGTACTTTCTTCTCATTTATAGCCTTTGGCTGCTTCTGAGAAGTTGAAGTATTTGTTGGTGTGACTTGGGTACTTGGTGAACTCGTACTTGTAATCGTATTAATTGTTACTCCTTTGACATTCTTGTTTTTTAACAAATGCTTTGTCGTCTCATCTGTAGCTTCACCAGTCACATCCAACTGGTATTTTTTTTGATAATTGATCAGAGCTCCTTCAGTTATTTTTCCAAAGATACCATCAATATTCCCGTGATAATAACCAAGTCTTTGCAGTTTTGTTTGCAACTGTTCTACTTCAGGTCCTTCATCTCCAAATGACAATGTTTTAGGTTTAGGTTTAATTAATAATTCGTTCAGCTTTTCTAATGTTTCCGCGCCAGCAATTCCATCAACTTTCAAATCATTTTTGAGTTGGAATTTTCTAACTGCTTCTCTTGTATTTGGGCCATAATATCCATCAATTTGTTCATAATAAAAATTGAATTTCATTAGTTCTAATTGTAAGGTTCTAACACTATTACCGGTGTGCCCATATCTAAGCGTTTTTTCTAGATTAAAATAATCATTATAAAAGCTTTCAGGTGTAAGTGAATCTTGATTAGTTGCTTCAGTGCTTTCTGGTGTCGCAAAAAAGAGACCAGCTGCCGCGACGGAAGTCACTAATAAGGCCTCTTTCTTACTTATAGGCTTTCCCATATGATGTATCCTCCTTGGTGTGTTAGATAAAGGCTGTTCCTTCAAACTTGTTGTTTTAGTAAAAAACAACAAACTCTTAGAGAAGAGCCAAAATAAAAATGTAAATCACTAAATCATATTTTTTGTTTATAAATATATGACTAATTTTTCTTTCACGATAAATGGAATACCTTATTAGTTCAAGCTCTTTAAGTCTCTAAAATGGAATCGAAACTATGTCTATGGTAGAATTTATTACTATAATGCCTGGTCTTAGTAACCATTCGTTTGAGGAGGAAATTATGAATATATTATCAATTGAACCAACTCCTAGCCCAAATACAATGAAAATTATATTAAGCGAGGAATTGCCAGCAGGGAAAAGTAATAATTATAAAAAAGATAATCTCGAGGAAGCTCCTCAGGTTATAAAAGATATCTTAAGTGTCGAAGGCGTAAAAGGGGTCTATCATGTAGCCGATTTCTTGGCTGTAGAAAGAATCTCCAAGTTTGACTGGGCGGATATTCTAGCACAAGTTAGAAAAGCATTTGGTGAGGAAGTAAAAGCTACTGAATCGGAACAAAAAATAAATGATCATTTTGGTGAAGTAAAGGTCTTTGTTCAAATGTTCAGAGGAATACCGATGCAAGTGAAATTAGTTGATGACTTAAAAGAACTAAGAGTTGGATTACCAGAGAGATTTAAACTATCCTCTATAGAGGCACAACAAGCTTCAGAAAATGTAGTTATGGAGAGAGCTTGGAATGAGCAAGGTGTTCGATACGGAGGCTTAGATGAAGTAGGGCAGGATGTTGTCGAAGAAATTTCTGCTGCCTATCCACAAGAACGATTAAATCGATTAGTTGAGATGGCCAAAAATAAGGAAACTGCATCAGCTCAGAAAAGAAAAAGGTACAAGGTAACAGAAGAAATGCTAGATCATGAAGATTGGACCAAGAGATATGCAGACTTAGAACAAATGGATCCTACAGAAGAAGACATTCCTGTTCTGAGTAAAGCACTTCATGACGAAAAGGCATCGATACGACGCCTAGCTACGGTATATTTGGGAATGATAGAGTCACCAAAGGTATTTCCTCTGCTTTATATTGCGCTTAAGGATAAATCAGTTACGGTTAGAAGAACAGCTGGCGACTGTTTATCTGATATTGGTGATAAGGATGCTATCGACGCAATGATTTCTGCTCTAAAAGATAAAAATAAGCTTGTTCGTTGGAGAGCTGCAATGTTTTTATATGAAGTTGGAGATGAATCGGCATTACCAGCATTAAAAGAGGCGCAAGACGATCCGGAATTTGAGGTAAGTATGCAAATCAAACTTGCACTTGAACGAATTGAAGGCGGGGAAGAAGCAAAAGGTTCTGTTTGGAAACAAATGACTGAAAGTAGGAAATCATAAAAGAATCAAAAATAGGTACTTTAGGAGGAATTTAGGATGTCAATGGCATATGAGGAATACATGAAACAAATTGTTGCTCCAATGAGACAAGAATTAGTGAACGCGGGGTTTGCTGAACTAACCACTGAGGAACAGGTTGAACAGTTTATCAATGATGTTGAAGGCACTTCATTGGTTGTTGTTAATTCAGTATGTGGATGTGCGGCAGGATTAGCGCGGCCTGCAGCAACTCAAGCAGTTCTTCAATCAGACAAAAAACCATCTCATTTAGTTACAGTGTTTGCAGGACAAGATAAAGCGGCAACTGCAAAGATGAGAGAATATTTTACAGGATTTGAACCATCATCTCCTTCAATGGCATTGTTAAAGGGAAAGGAAGTAGTTCATTTTATCCCCAGACACGAGATTGAAGGAAATTCTATGGAAGAAATTATGAATAACTTGCAGACTGCATTTAACCAATATTGCTAAATAGCTAACTTGAGTATAGAGAGGATGTGTTTCCGTTACATTGTATAAATGTATTTGGTGAAACTATTCTCTCTTTTTTAAAGGAATTTGGACCGATTATCAAGTCTATAACTTAGTTAGCGGAGTTCCATGAGCTGCGATCCACCTGCTTTCCGCGTGGCGGTCCGCGTGCCTCCTCGTCGCTTTTTGAGCTCCTGCGGGGTCTCACGGAGACCGCTAGATCCCGCAGGATTCAGGTGGCTCTCTTCTCATTCCACACTATGGAAGGCATTTCTCATACTTCATGGTGCGAATAATTAAATTTACATGGGTGTCTACGCTGAAAATAACTTTAGTTGTGGAGTTCCATGAGCTGCGATCCACTTGCTTTCCGCGGGGTGGTCCGTGAGCCTCCTCGTCGCCAGGGGCGGGCTCCTGCGGGGTCTCACGAGACCACTAGATCCCGCAGGAGTCAAGTGGCTCTCCGCTCATTCCACACTAAGTGAACAAGATTTTCATCCTTTATGGTGCAAATTTTCATTAGCATGGGTGTCTACCCTGAAAATAACTTTAGTTGTGGAGTTCCATGAGCTGCGATCCACTTGCTTTCCGCGGGGTGGTCCGTGAGCCTCCTCGTCGCCAGGGGCGGGGCTCCTGCGGGGTCTCACGAGACCACTAGATCCCGCAGGAGTCAGGTGGCTCTCCGCTCATTCCACACTAAGTGAACAACATTTTCATCCTCCATGGTGCTAATTTTCATTAGCATGGATGTCTACCCTGAAAATAACTAATGATGGAGAGTTCCATGAGCTGCGATCCACCTGCTTTCCTCGGGGGGCGGTCCCGAGAGCCTCCTCGTGGCTTTTTGAGCTGCTGCGGGGTCTCACGAGACCGCTAGATCCCGCAGGAGTCAGGTGGCTCTCCGTTCATTCCAGACAAAATGGGAGGCACATTAATTTTATGTAATATGTAGCTATTTCTTCAAAATTCAAATAGATGATAAGGTGAAATTAATGATTGTAACAACAGCTGGACGTACTAATGCACAAATGATTAACCGGGCCGAGAGTATTGCAGATGAATTAAATACGGTATACCTAAATAGAAATAAACAATCAATTATAGAAATCCAACAACAATATAAAGAGGATGTTTTAGTTGTTGGGAAAAACAGGCTGGAAGTGTATCCTAAGAATGCTTCACAACCCTTGTTTTTTCATCCTAATTCAGCAATGTTTCGAATTAAACGCTTGATGAGGGAGCATCATGATCCATTTATTGAAACCGCTGACCTAAAAAAGGGAAGCAGCATGTTGGATTGTACATTAGGATTAGGTTCTGATAGTATTGTCGCTAGTTTTGTTGTTGGAAGTGGAGGAAGAGTTGTTGCTATTGAAGGTCAAAAAATAATTTCCTATATTGTCAACGAAGGGTTACGTAGCTGGGAAAGTGGTACAAGTATCATAGACGATGCAATGAGAAGGATTAAGGTAGTATCCACTGATAATTATGGGTATTTAAAAGAAGCTGATGATAATAGTTTTGATGTAGTCTATTTTGATCCTATGTTTGAACATGATCTCAATGAATCTAATGGCATACATCAGTTAAAGCACTATGGAATTAAATCTGGGTTATCAAGTGAAGTTATAAACGAAGCAAAAAGAGTGGCTAGAAAGAGAATTGTGTTAAAAGACCATTGGCAAAGTTTGCGGTTTGATGAACTAGGTTTCACTGCCACTAAACGAAAAACATCAAAATTTCACTTTGGTGTAATTATTTTAGAAAAATAAAAAAACCAATGGGTAAAGTTATATGTCCTTTATCCATTGGTTTTTTGTTAATAATAAATTTAATCTGCTACATTTAAGTAAACCATATAGCCAAGAGTAAAGAAGCTAACAACAATAAATAAGGTATCCATTAATAAACCACCTTTAAAATTATGATTATTCCTATTTTAGCAAATTATGTACAAATTATGAACTAAAATTCTTTTTTATTTTCTAGTTTTGAAAAAAACTTTTCAGAATATATATAAAATGAAACCTTTTATTTCAATCAACGTATAAACCTATAGATTCTGCTATTTAATCAACATATTAATAGTCAAAAAATTTAATAAATATGGTAGAATAATAGAGTGTATACTTTTTGAGAAACGAAAGGAAGAGTATGATGAATAGATGGTTAAGAAAGGCGCTTGTCGTCTCATTCTCAATCGTAACCCTGGGTATGGTTACACCACCACCTGCCTTAACGATGCAAGACATCAAAACAGATGAATCAAAAAGGAATATTATTAATCCGTCTAATCAGACAGATACATATTATTCTCTAAAAGAAGTAGCGTCACTACATCAAAATATTAACCCAAGAGACCAGTTTATAAGCCATGCAATTACACAAGCTGAATTTCAATCTTTTCAAAAGTTTGGTTCGCGGATTGCACCTGTAATAGAAAATGACTTTAACAGCCATATATTACCGAATATTCATGCGGCAATTTCGCATTTTGCAGAAACATACCCTGATGAGACATTATTAAACTTAGAGATAACTGAAAATCCAAGTGGAGGAATAAGTGAGAAAATATTTCATATCTATGATAAAACAACACAAAAAGATGTTTTGAGATTTCATGTAAGGAGAGATCAGCCACCGAACTCCGGTTACTGGTTCAACTTTCATTATCATACCTACCATGATAATTTTCAGTCCCACCATGAACTTGGAGCTATATTTTGGGCTAAGAACACGCCTCCGCAATGGCTTAGCTAATTCTTTAGAAGGAGTGTGAAGAATGTCTAAAAGCTATACATTAGATGAGATGGTCAAACAAGCAAAGGAAATGTTGATTAGTCGTGGCGTTGAGATAATAGATATTGCGAAAATTGTTTTACAATTACAGGAAAAATATATACCATCAATGACAATTGAGGAATGTATTCATAATGTTGAAAGAGTGTTGGAGAAGAGAGAAATTATCCATGCAGTTATTACAGGACTATCATTGGATATTTTAGCGGAAAAGGAAATGCTTCCGGAACCACTTCAATATCTTGTGGAAACTGATGAACCATTATACGGAATAGATGAGATTATTCCTTTGTCGATTGTTAATGTTTATGGGTCGATTGGCTTAACCAATTTTGGATATCTGGATAAAGAAAAGTTCGGTATTATTAAGGAACTTGATGAACATGATGGGAAGCATGTACACACATTTTTAGATGATATTGTTTGTGCTCTTGCTGCAGCGGCCGCAAGTCGAATTGCGCATCGAGATAAGGATGTGAAAGAAGGAAGAGCCGAACCATTTATTAATTAGACAACAAAAAAAAGCTCTAATCAAATGTTTATTGCCAACATTGATTAGAGCTTTTTTAGTCTTTTAACCTTTCATTTTGTTTAAGCTTAATCGTTAGTAAGTCGAATATGAAACAATAGCATTTGTAAAATAGCGCTAAAACGAGGTAAATAACTGCTGCAAAAAAAATAACAAGATGATTTTTTTGTATATAAGAATTGATAATCATTGTTATTAGAAATGAGACGGTAATTAAATCAATATAGATGATTCTTTTTTGTCTTGAAATCTCTAATACTTCTAATAGGATAAGTTCCGAATCTTTATCAATTTGTTTTTTATTTCTCATTGTACCCACCCTCAGCTAAACGTAATTTATTTTATGAAAGATTATTTGTTTGGTGAGTCGTCTCGTCAAATAAGTAAGGATTTCATAATATAACTTCAATTAATCTTTAAAAATTGTTATAATATTATAATAATAGAATACAAGAACAGCAATTTTTTTATCGATTAGGAACTATTAGTGAAGACCAGAAATACACCTCGTAAATAAAAAAACAACTAACATACAATTTTTAGTACATCTAGATTAAGGGTGGTTTTCATGAAAAAACTATTTGTTATCTCTTTAACTGTGTTTTTTTTCTTACCTCTTGTTAAACAAAACCATAGTGATGCATCTCAAAATGGTATTCCACTTAAACATTATCAATCAATAAGTTTTTTTATGTCAAAAGAATTGATTAGTAATTATAAAATATTAGAGGAAATTATCATTTTACCAGAAACTCATTTTAATGAAACAGAAGCTATTCAGATGATCACTCGGATAAGTAATATAAATACACATCTTCTAGAAAAATTACGTGATGAAAACATACAGGTTGTTCTATTTACAGGTAAATTAACCGACCTTCCGTCTGCATCTCATTTGAAGGGTGAAAAGCCACGTGGTTATAGTGAAAATGGTCCAACATGGGATGAAGTACCAGGAATTGGCGGCTCAAGAGTAATACTTGCTAAAGTCGGAAACAGTCACAAGGGGGAAGGACATGGCTCAGCTAATCTAGAACTCCATGAAATTGCACATACTTTTGATCGTCTTGTATTTGGTGAGGTTCGTAATGATCCCGAGTTCAAAAAAATTTGGATAGAAGAGGCAGATAAGCTATTTCCAAATCAAAATTATTTTATCTCCTTCCCTGAAGAGTACTTTGCTGAGGCATTTGTATATTACTTTTTATCTGAACAAACAAGTAAAGAGCTTAAGGCTAAAGCTCCGTTAACGTATTCGTATTTTTTTAACCTTTTTCAGAGAAATGTCGAAAACTCTGATAGATAATGATAAAATAAGTAAGTCATAATTAGGTGTTACTAATTGCAGCTATTGGATTCATTATAATAATTATTAGGGTAGACATCCATGCTAATTTAAATTCGCACCATGGAGTATGAAATAGTGTACTTACTAAGTGTGGAATGAGCGGAGAGCCACTTGACTCCTGCGGGATTTAGCGGTCACGTGAGACCCCGCAGGAGCCAAAAAGCGACGAGGAGGCTCACGGATCGCCCCGCGGAAAGCAAGTGGACCGCAGCGAATGGAACTCAGCAACCTAAGTATTTTCAGGGTAGACCTCTATGCTAATTAAAATTAGCACCATGGAGTATGAAAAACTATACTTAGCTTAGTGTCTAGCTTCAGGCGCTATCGGCTCGGGGTCATAAGTCAATCCGGCAAGAAGGTTAAAAAGCAACCTTCTTGCCGGCTCGTCTTATGCCTGTCGCCGATGAACGAGCGCCTTCAGCATTTCTTTTTTCAGGGTAGACTTCTATGCTAACTATATTCGCACCATGGAAAATGAAAAACTATACCTAGCTTAGTGTCTAGCTCCAGGCGCTATCGGCTCTCAGGTCTAAGTCAATCCACCCTAGAAGGTTAAAGAGCAACCTTCTAACCGTCTTGTCTTATGCCTGTCGCCGATGAACGAGCGCCTTCCGCTTTTCTTTTCAGGATAGAATTCTTGTTACTTAGTAGTGTGTTAAATCTTATCTGTTTTTTTAGGTGAAATTCGACATGTTCTCTGCATCAGTATCAGCATTTTAGAACATATATTTTATAGGGGGTAAAAAGAGAAAATGCAACAATATCATAAGCTATTAGAAGATATACTAGAAAATGGAGTGAAGAAGGAAGATCGAACTGGTACAGGTACTATATCTGTGTTTGGAAGACAGCTTCGATTTGACTTAAAAGATGGATTCCCCCTAATTACAACGAAAAAACTTCATACTAAATCCATCTTGCATGAATTACTATGGTTTCTCAAAGGTGAAACTAATATCGCTTACTTAAAAGAAAACGGTGTTTCTATCTGGGATGAATGGGCCGATGAAAACGGTGAATTAGGACCTGTATATGGATCACAATGGAGAAAATGGGAAACAAAAAATGGGCAATTCATTGATCAAATAGAAAATGTGGTCACTCAAATCAAGGAAAATCCCAATTCGAGACGGTTGATAGTGAATGCTTGGAATGTTGGGGAAGTTGACAACATGAAATTACCACCTTGTCATTATGCATTTCAGTTTTATGTTGCTGACGGTAAATTATCATTAATGTGGCAGCAACGATCGGTCGATACTTTCCTAGGTTTGCCTTTTAATATTGCAAGTTATGCATTTTTAACTTACATGGTTGCACAGCAATGTGACCTCGAACTTGGCGAATTGATTTTCACTGGTGGGGATGTGCATTTATATCTTAATCATTTAGAACAGGCTAAGCTTCAGTTAACTAGAGAACCAAGAGAGTTGCCAAAGCTAGTTATCAAGAGAAAACCAGACTCCATTTTTGAGTATAAGTTTGATGATTTTGAAATATTAAATTATAATCCATATCCACATATAAAGGCGGCAGTTTCTGTCTAACCATTTTATGATTCAAAAGAGGATTAATTTAAAGAGTGTTCAACAGTATTTAACCATAAAGGAATGAGACAATGATTTCACTATTAGTCGCAATGGATAAAAATCGCTTAATAGGTAAGGATAATTTGCTTCCGTGGCATCTGCCAGCAGACTTAGCTTATTTTAAGAGAGTAACTATGGGTCATACAATTGTAATGGGAAGGAAAACGTACGAATCGATTGGCCGACCCTTACCAGGACGTGAAAATATCATTGTCACTCGTAATCCTTCTTATAAGATGGATGGATGTACAATAATAAACTCCATAGAAGCAATAAAAAATCTTAGTGATTCTAATGATGAATTATTTGTTATTGGAGGCTCAGAGATTTTTAGAGAAGTTTTTACTTTTGCAGATCGACTGTATATCACCGAAATTGATGATGAGTTTGAAGGGGATACATATTTTCCTGAATTTTCTCTTAAAGACTGGACATTAATTTCAAAAGATCAAGGCAAAAAAGATGAGAAAAACCCATATGATTATTATTTCTGTGTGTATGAAAGGCATTCTGTTAAATAGTAACACACTAAGAATCTGCCGGAGCTTATAGGATTAATAAGTTATCTCTATATCCTGGCATGGGCTTTGCCGTAGCTAGACAGGATTGGCTATTTTAGTTGCAGTTACTTTAAATACAGAAATGTGAATCATGATTAATAGGCCATAAAATTTCAATAGTATGTAGGTGGATAATGGTTAGAGCAGTTAGAACAGTTATATGGTATCTTTATTTTTTTGGCTATCTAGTATGTAGTATACCTTCGCTAATAAGAGTTAGGAATAAACAATTTAATTCTCTTGAGGAGAAAGCAAAGGTTGTTCACAAGTTTCCCGAACAATGGGCAAAGGCATTGATAAGAATTACAGGGTCGAAAATAATTGTTGAAGGAAAACATCATCTACCACCTGGACCAGCTTTATTTGTTGCTAATCATCAAGGTAATTTTGATATTCCAGTTTTACTTGGCTATGTAGGAAAGCCAATGGGATTTATCTCAAAGATTGAAGTAAAGAAGCTACCTATTTTGCCGACGTGGATGGAAGAGATGAATTGTGTTTTTATTGATCGTAAAGACCGAAGACAAGCTGTTGGGGCGATAAAACAAGCCTCCACTATTTTACGTAATGGACAATCTCTTGTGATCTTCCCTGAAGGGACACGTAGTAAAAGTAGGGAAATAAATACATTTAAAACAGGGGTATTAAGATTAGCTTCCGATTCAAATGTTCCTATCGTTCCTATTGCTATAAATGGAACCTATAAAATTATGGAACAAAGTGGAGTCTTTTTTAATCCTTCAACTGTTAAAGTAACTATTCTCCCTTCCTTAACCGTGGAAGGAAAAGTCGATCAAAAAGAAATTGCTGAAAAACTAAGAACGATAATACAGGAAGAACTAGATAGACAAAATTAAAAAAGCTGTCGAATCACAATTATCTCTGGATAATCATTGTGATGACAGCTTTTTTTATTCAAAGTATTTGAAACCTAGTATTTTTATTTATCACAGGCATCAGTATAAAATAATTACACTAAATATAAAACAGAGAAAAAGTGTGTGATTGAGGCCGCAAGCACAAACAAGTGCCATATCGCATGGTGGAACTTAAAGCCTCTCCAAACGTAAAAAATTGCACCAATTGTGTAAAGTACACCACCTACAACTAACAATGTCATACTAGTTGGGTGTACATTTTCAACAAGTTCATTCCAGGCAAATACGATCATCCAACCTAAAACAACATAAAGAAGGGTAGAAACATGAAGGAATCGTTTAACGAAAAAAGATTTAAACACTGTTCCACCTATTGCTAGGCCCCATACAATTCCAAATAAAGTCCATCCAAGCCAGCCTTTAACAGCAATAAACAAAAATGGAGTATATGTTCCTGCAATGAAGAAGTAAATTGCAGAATGGTCAAATATTTCAAAAAGATCTTTTACCTTCCCTTTTGGAAAAGCGTGGACAAGTGTTGAGCATAAATATAGAAGAACCATGGTTGAACCAAAAATTGTAAAACTAACTACATGCCATGCACTGCCATATATTGAGGCATGTACAATCAAGATAACAAGTGCTGCTATACTTAGGAGTACCCCAATTCCATGAATTATTGAATTTGCTATTTCTTCTCCTTTAGAGAAGACATGAGTATTTGCCATTGTCATTCACAATCCTTTTTTCTGATCATTCACCGCATTTGCTTCAAAAGTGGAAATATCAGTTTTTTTCATTGCATTATTTAATCACTAATTATAACATATTCTTACCAAAATAAATGTTACAATTTATAGAACATAAAATATACAATGAATGGAAGAAAAAAGAATTAGCCATAAGTATTTTCGATCTCTTGCAGAAAACTAGAATATTCCGTTGGATTTCTGAAATCCTCAGGTTTCCAGTTGGTTCTTACCCATTGCAAAAGTTCATCAGGTCTGTTGAATACTTCACCACTTGTATCAGCTTTCCGAATCATATATCTCCCATTATCTTCGTCAATTGTAACTTCACAAGGGAATGCTCCGTCATTTGAAAGTAAGCTATATTCCATCATAACACCCTTTCTAAAATAAACTATATTAACACTATTTTTAGCTTTTAAATCATTTGTATTCAAAAGTTAACTACTTACTTATAAAGTATTTCTTCTTAATGAAAATTACCACTATTCATAAAAATTTTAGTTTATATTTTATCTAATAAATAACCCGGATAAAAATATTTGAAAATTATATTAATTCTGTTCAATTTCATGTTATAATTTACAGATTAAATAAACTGTAACGCTGTAGTGTTATAAAATATGTTGAAAGGAATTGGTTGATTGTATGACTCAGCAAGTAAAACAAACGTCTAAAAACATACAGGTTGAAGATATCATAAGAGCGAATCAAACTGTAAAAGACATTGTAAACCACACTCCTTTGCAAAGGAATGAATTATTGTCCGAAAGGTACCAATGTAATTTATTATTAAAACGTGAGGACCTACAGGTTGTCCGTTCATTTAAAATAAGAGGTGCTTATAATAGAATTAAAAACATACCACACAATGAGTTAGTAAACGGAGTAGTATGCGCCAGTGCAGGTAACCATGCTCAGGGAGTAGCATACTCATGTCGGGCTCTCAAAATCAAGGGTAAAATTTTTATGCCTTCAACAACACCAAGACAAAAGGTTTCACAAGTAGAGCTGTTCGGAAGAGAATATGTTGAAATAATTTTAGTTGGTGATACATTTGATGATTCTTATGTAGAAGCAGTAAAGTGTAGCCAACTGGAGAAGCGTTCATTTATTCACCCATTTGATGATGAAGATGTTATCGCAGGGCAAGGAACTGTGGCGGTTGAGATATTAAATGATTGTGAAGAACCAATTGATGTTGTATTGGCAAGTATTGGTGGTGGAGGGCTGATATCAGGTTTAAGTACATATCTGAAAAGTATTTCACCCAAAACTAAGATTGTTGGAGTAGAGCCTGCAGGTGCACCGAGTATGAAGAATTCTATTCTTAACGGGCAATTATTAACACTAGATCATATTGACAAGTTTGTTGATGGTGCAGCAGTAAAAACAGTTGGCGAAAAGACCTTTGAGATTTGTAAAAAAGGGATTGATGATATTGTTGTTGTTCCTGAGGGAAAGGTTTGCACAACAATACTTGAGCTTTATAATGAAAATGCAATCGTTGCAGAACCTGCAGGAGCACTCCCAATCGCTGCACTTGATTTTTATAAAGATCAAATTCGTGGTAAAACAGTAGTTTGTATAATAAGTGGCGGAAATAATGATATAGGTAGAATGCAAGAAATTAAAGAGCGTTCGATGATTTACGAAGGATTACAATATTACTTTATTGTCGATTTCCCCCAACGTGCAGGTGCACTTAGGGAATTTCTGGATGAAGTTCTAGGGCCTACAGATGATATTACCCGCTTTGAATATACAAAAAAGAATAATAAAGATAACGGTCCAGCATTAGTTGGTATTGAGTTGAATAATAGAAAAGATTATCAAAAGTTAATTGAAAGAATGGCGAAAAAAGGGTTTCCTTATACTGAAATAAATAAAGATAGTAATTTGTTTAACCTCTTAATTTAGTTAAAACTTCGAATGCTGTTAACATAGTTAGACAGACTTCTCTACATTTTTAATGTATAATTAAGGAAACAAGTGAAAAAGAGGATTGATATTTTGCTTACCAAAAGCCTAGAGTTCAAAGACAAGAATGGACAGAAGGTTAAAATTATTGATATCCCAGTTTTGGAAAAAGGCAGTTCCTATCGATTTATGCTCAGAATTCGTTTAGAAGCATTTATGATGAAAATTCTTGAAGAAAATGAACCGAAAAACGTATATTCTTTTAAAGAATATCTAAAAAATGTTTTAAAATGGCATGATTATGTGCAATTATACAAAACAGATATGTTATTAAATAATGCTTAAAAATTGCTTTGTTTGAAACTATACTGATTGTTATGTTAACAATCAGTATAGTTTTTTTATTTCTTTATAAAGACTTATTATAATATCTAAAAGAGTGTAATGATTTAGAGCGTAACAGAACGAACATTCTCTATTACTGGTAATATTTACAGTAACAGAATTTTGGATTAAGTATGAGGATACTCTATCTTATTTGTTAAAAGAAAATTGAATGTTTTATATTCACAATATTTTAATTTTTCGAAATTAATAATTCTCTTTTAAAAGAGGAGATTTAAAAATTTAGTCGAATAGTGTAAGTGATATTTATTAAACTAAATTTTTTCTGGATTGAGGAAAATAGATGATAAATAATTTCCGAAGAATGAGCTTCTTTAAAAAAACAATCATCATATCGACAGTAAGTGTGTTAATTGTTGGAATATTAACTGCTTTTATTAGCTTTAAGATTCAAACTGATTTGACTAAACAGTTATTATCTGATCAAGCAGTAAGCCTTGCTAATCTTTGGAAGACAACCATGTCTGTTAATGATATTGAGAGAGCTAAGACAGCAAATTCTGACGACAATCCAGCAGTAAAAAGACTGTCATATTTATTAAGTAAAATCGATGAAAAACATTCAACCTTCTCTCAAGCGTACTTATTCCCGGCCGAAATCCCAGAAAATCGAGTTTTTGAACCAATTGCTACTCCACAAATACTGCTAGATAAAGGATTCGGTTCAACATCATCATACAAAGCGAGTCATGAATTTCATCATGCTTTTTCTAAAACAATCTCAACAAATGTTAGTTCATATACAGATACATATAGTGATCAATTTGGAACATGGATTACTGCTTTTTCTCCCATATTTAATCAACATGGAAAAATGGTTGCTGTTTTGTGTGTGAGTATTGATTCCAGCTTCATCTATCAATTTCAGATAAATATCCTTGTTTCATTATTGTTGTCTTGCGTAGTTATCTTTCTAATCACCTTAATACTTCAAACTTTAAGCATGAAGAAGGTTATGTCTCCTCTTAAGGAATTGTTCATAGGGTTTCATGAGGTGAGTAGAGGGAATTTTAATATAAAACTAAAACCTAGTAACGATACTGAAATTGGTGATTTAAGTCTTAAATTTAATGAAATGACGAAACAACTTCATATTTTATTTGAGCAACTTGATGCCACGTCGGAACAATTATCCCATAAACTAACAAATTCAAAGGAACTCCAAGGCTTTGAAAAAGCAATAGGCGATATGGATCGAATCATTCAGGATAGAAAGATACAACTAGAACTCCAACGTGCTGAACGGATGAATGCAATTGGTCAGTTAGCGGCTTCAGTTGCACATGAAATTCGAAATCCAATGACTGTTGTAAAAGGTTTTTTGCAAATCTTCCATTCCAAAGAAATAATGAGCGATGAGGAAAAGGAATATATTCAATTAATGATAGCAGAAATGAATCGTGCAGAGACGATTATCAATGATTACCTATCAATGGCCAAGCCTGATATTGAAGATATAGAAACAATAAATTGTACAGAAATAGTTAAAACCGTTACAGACCTCATTACGTCTTATGCAATGTTGAAAAGTAATATCTCTATCAACTTACAAATAGACGGAATATATATCGTTAGAGGAAATAGATCCGAACTTAAGCAAGTACTTTTAAATATCATGAAAAACGCAATAGAGGCGATAAAAGAAGAAGGTCTATTAAGTATAAAACTAACCAAAGAGAACGAAATGATTAAATTTATTATTACTGATACCGGAATTGGGATGACAGGGGATGAAATCACTCGCCTTGGTACGCCCTTTTACTCATTAAAAGAAAAGGGGACAGGTATTGGACTTATGGTTTGTTATCAAATAGTTGAAAGAATGAAAGGCAGCATTGAGGTAATAAGTAAAAAAAATAGAGGAACTAGCTTTATCGTCTCACTTCCAGATGCTGAATAAAAAAGATAGCTGCCTCCTAACTAAGATGATCTTAGAGGAGACAGCTTCTTTTAGCTTTCTTTGTTTGTATCTCCAAGTTCTAGCTTTTTACCACCTATTGAAATATAGGAATACACATCCAATTCAGGTTTTGCTTTTGACATTCCCTGAATATAAGGTTTAACTAAATCTTTAAAATCTTCACTAACACCCTCTTCTTCACATAGTCCGTAAACGTACATCTTTTTTTCGTCGAACAGAAATGTAACATAACCTAAGGCTTTATCTGTTTGATTTACTACATTGATAATTTGAAACTCTGGTGTCATTAATTCTGGGGAAAGAAAAATCTGCAACCTTATTTCCTCCTTTTATCCTAAGTAAGTTGTAGTTTATTAAAAAGTGAATCATTTGTACTTTCATTAGGTTTTTTCTTTTTAACATGAATTAATGCTAGACATAATAACCCAACCACAAGAGTCAATGATGCAGTGGCTAAGAACATTCCTGTTCGTGACCAATTCATTAACCAACCAAATATAGGTGGTCCAATCGCAACCCCTAAAAATCTAACAGAACCATAAAGAGAAGTGACAAAACCTCTTTTTGCTGCATTAACAGAACCTGTTATTAAACTGTTTAGACAGGGGAGAACAAGTCCTGTACCGATACTGCTTATTACTAAAATTGAAATAAAGGGTACAAGTGATTCAAAAAACACTAATGTAGCAAATGAAATGGTCATTAGACCTGTTCCAATCAATATTAATTTTTTCATTAAGGGCATGTTCTTTCCGATCTTGCTCCCTGTGATATAGGAAGTTGTTGTCATAAAAAGAAGTGGGATGGCTAGTATAGCACCCTTTAATACACCATCTATTTTATATTGCAGCTCTAAAACATCTGATAAATAAAACAAAATACCAAATAAGGTGAATAAACAAGTTGCACCTGCTAAATAAGCTGTAAATAACCAGCGTCCTTCGTTTTTAAAGATTGTAAATAGCCCTTTGATATACTTACCGACTGAAGGGGGCTCTTTTTTTTGCTTTTTTTCTTTAACGAAGAAAATTGTAAGTAAAATTGAAAATAGACAGAATATAGGAAACGCATAAAAGGCTGCATACCAGAACAATAAGGCAAGTAATGAACCAATGATCGGAGAGATAACTTTTCCAAACCCGTTTGAGGCTTCTACCAGACCAAGGACCTTACTTTGTTGCCCACCTTTATATAAATCTCCTGTTAATGCCATTGCAATTGGTGCAGTGCCTGCTGCCCCAATACCTTGCATTACTCGTCCAACCATAATCCACATATAGGGATTTGCAAACCAAGTTGTAGCCAAGCCAGCTAATAAACCTCCAATTCCATAAAGAATTAAGGCAGGAACAATAATGGCTTTCCTCGAGAACCGGTCAGATAAATACCCTAGAACAGGTATTGATACAGCAGCTGCTACAGAAAATACGGTTATAACTAAGCTAACCTGAAATTGATTAATGCCGAGCTCCTTTTGCATTTGTGGTAAGACTGGAATAAGCATTGAATTTCCGAGTACAAGGATAAGAGGAATTGATCCAATAGCTACGATTGTCATTCCTGTATTTTTTTGACTGGACAAGTAACTTGCAACTCCTTATACATAAATTTAATACACTTGTATCTTTCCGTTTTACGTAAAAGTCTATTCCTTAAATAAAAAGCAATACGTTTGTAATATTTGGATGAAAAAAATTGGGACTGCATTATGGCCCAATCTATACACCATTTACCTATAAGTGAATAACATATCAACTGTAAAGTAAAGGAGGCGTATATCACGATGGAGTTTTTGGATTTACCTAAAAGAACGTCAAAGAACAGATTATACGGTATAACTTCGATCGCAGATTTTGGAACTCCGGTAGGACAGTTGCAGGATATTCTCAATGACTTTCACCCATTTATTGATATAGCAAAAATTGGAATTGGCTGTGCGTATGTTACACCAAATATTGAAGACAAAGTTCAATTATATAAGAATTTTAATGTAACGCCATATTTTGGTGGTACCTTATTTGAGAAATGCTACTACCAGAAGAAGTTAAAGGAATTTGTAGCAATGCTACAATCACATGAAATTGAATGGATAGAAGTGTCAAATGGTACGCTTGATATCTCATTGGATGAAAGAATTAATTTAATAAAGAAATTAAAAGGAACCTTTAATGTTGTTGGTGAAGTTGGTTCAAAAGATGCCGATAAGGATCTTTCAATCCCAGAGTGGACGAATGAAATCAACCTTTTGCTTGAAGCAGGTTGTAAATATGTCATAACAGAAGGAAGAGATTCTGGCACAGCTGGTATATATGACCGGAATGGGAAAATAAATAGTGAGTTAATTGCAGAAATGTCTAAAGATGTGGATATTAATAAGGTGATATTTGAAGCTCCAACGCCTAAAAATCAGATGTTTTTTATAAATGCATTTGGATCCAACGTAAACTTGGGGAATGTGAAATTACAAGATACATTAGTTCTAGAAACCCAAAGACGTGGATTACGCAGTGAAACTTTTTATTTGGAGGATGTTCAATGCAAATCGCCGTTATAAGGCATTTACCAACAAAATGGAATCAGCGGGGAGTGCTTCAAGGGAGTAGGGACATTCCCATACTACCTATTTCAAAAGAGACAGAAGATGTTATTAAGCAGAATAAGAAACACTTAGACCTTTTAGGAGCACCAGATTTTATATTAACTAGTTCTCTAATAAGGACTCATGAAACAGCTAAGTTATATGGATATCATTCTTTCCAGAAAGAACCTTTACTTGATGAGTTGAATTTCGGTGAATTCGAAGGATCTCCTAAGTCTTTACTTATTCAAACTCATAAACGAAAATGGCTAGAGCAGCCAAGGGATCTTATTTTAGGTGAACCTCTAGTTGAATTTGAACAGAGAATTTTTAAGTTTTTAGAATCTTATAAGGATTTTTCTAATCTCATTGTATTCGGTCATGGATCATGGATTAGGGCATTATTATCGATTAAACAAAGTGGGTCAATTAATCATATGAATCAGGTTGAAGTTAAAAATAATGATTTAAACTTACTTGAATTTTAATTACGATAAAAAAGAGAGAGATCCTTGAAAAAAATCGAATTTTTCCCAAACAAGATAGATTGCAGAAAGGAGAGGTTGAGGTTGAACGAATTATTGACTTACGAGAATTGGAAGCAAGATGATGCTGACGACATAAATCATAAAATAAAAGACTACTTTGAGATGCTGAAATGGGCCTACTCCACATATCCAAAATATGACATCGTTTATGCCTGTAGTTTTGGTGCCGAGGGTATGGTCTTAATCGATTTGATCTATAAAGTTAAAAAAGATGCGAAGATTGTATTTCTAGATACAGGAGTTCATTTTAAAGAAACATATGAATTAATTGACAAGGTTAAAGAGAACTATCCTCTCTTGGATATACAACTTAAGAAACCAGGGTTGTCGCTAGATGAGCAAAGGGATAGATATGGTGATGAATTATGGAAGGTTAATCCAAATCTTTGTTGTCAGCTTCGTAAAATTGAACCATTAAAAGAGGTATTAGGAGAAGCAAAAGCATGGATTTCAGGGTTAAGAAGAGATCAATCTCATACTAGAAAACATCTTGAGTTTATTAATAAGGACGATAAATTTGGACTTGTAAAAATATGTCCTCTAATCCATTGGTCATGGGATGATGTGTGGACATATATTAAGTTAAACAATCTTCCCTATAATGAATTACATGATAAGAACTATCCAAGTATTGGCTGTGAACCTTGTACCCAACCATCTTTATCTAATGATTTAAGATCTGGTAGATGGGCAAATCATGAAAAAACCGAGTGTGGTTTACATCTTGATAAATAATACAAGAAGCCATAGATATGAATAGGAGGTATTTATTTTGACGATTAGTAAACCACATGGTGGAAAACTAGTAGACAGAGTGAAATTAGACTATAAATTAAAAGCGGGAATGCAACAGGTTGAAATCGATGAAGTTGCATTAAGTGACTTAGAGTTGATTGCAATTGGTGCTTATAGCCCACTCAGTGGGTTCTTGGGGAAGAAAGATTATGAATCCGTCGTCCAACATATGAGACTTACAACTGGAGAGCCATGGTCAATTCCTATAACTTTACCAACCTATGAATCAGACGCAAAACAAATTCAAGTAGGTGAAGAGATTCTACTTGTCAAAGATGAGGTAGTTTATGGTGTCATGTTAGTTGAGGAAAAGTATAAACCAAATAAAGAGATTGAGGCATTTAAAGTATTTCAAACAACAGAAAGAGCACATCCTGGGGTCAAAAAGTTATATGATAGACCAAATGTCTATTTGGGTGGTCCAATTACATTAGTGAAAAGACCTGAAAAAACTAAATTTGAAAATTATTATTTAGATCCAAAACAAACTAGAGATATTTTTAAGCATCTTGGTTGGAAGACAATTGTTGGTTTCCAAACTAGAAACCCAGTGCATAGAGCACATGAATATATTCAGAAAACAGCATTAGAAACAGTAGACGGACTGTTTTTAAATCCGTTAGTTGGAGAAACAAAACAAGATGATATACCAAGTGATATTAGGATGGAGAGTTACTTGGTTTTACTAAAAAAATACTATCCAAAAAACAGAGTCTTTTTATCAGTATTTCCGGCAGCGATGAGATATGCTGGACCACGAGAGGCAATATTTCATGCGATCGTAAGAAAAAATTATGGCTGTACACACTTTATTGTCGGTCGTGATCATGCGGGTGTTGGAGATTATTATGGAACGTATGATGCACAGAAAATCTTTAGTCACTTTTCTAAGGATGAACTAGGTATTCAACCATTGTTTTTTGAGCATAGCTTTTATTGTTTAAAGTGTGAAAATATGGCATCAGCCAAAACATGCCCACATGATAAAGAAGATCATGTAATATTATCAGGTACAAAGGTAAGAGAGATGTTGAAAAACGGTCAAATGCCACCAAAGGAATTTAGCAGAGCAGAAGTTGTAGATGTGTTAATTAAAGGAATGAAAAAATCATTCACAAAGATTTAAAGGGTGAAATACATGGAACTAAGAGATAATATTGTTTGGCATAATTCAGTAATTACAAAGGGTGATAGGCACCGTTTAAATAATCACAAAAGTGGTGTTTTATGGTTTACTGGTTTGTCTGGTTCAGGGAAATCTTCACTTGCGAATGCTATGGATAGAAAGTTATATGAACTTGGTGTTAGAAGTTATGTACTAGATGGGGATAACATCAGACACGGACTTAATAAAGGATTAGGATTCGACAAGCTTGACCGACAGGAAAACATTCGAAGAATAGGCGAAGTCTCTAAATTATTCGTCGATAGTGGTCAGATTGTTAGTACAGCTTTTATTTCTCCTTTTCGCGAAGATCGTGAAACGGTTAGAAACCTTTTTGAACAAGGAGAGTTTGTTGAAATCTATGTGAAGTGCCCACTTGATATCTGTGAAACAAGAGATCCTAAGGGTTTATATAAAAAAGCGAGAACTGGTGCTATTCAAAACTTTACAGGAATCGGCTCCCCGTATGAAGAACCTGAATCTCCAGAGTTAATAATAGATACTAGTAAACTTTCAGTTAAAGAATCAGTTGATATGATTATTGAATACTTGATTGATAGAAACTTACTATGTAGATAAATTTCACTTTTTTCTCCAACTGTAATTAGGGGAGAAGAATGAGGGCACTCTCATATGATAAATAAAATCAATAATATTTGTTGATATAGACTGACAAATAATCGCGAATATAACGATTTTTAAATCGATTACAGTTGCAGTTAAAATAAAAATAAGAAGATTTATCCACATCATAATCTTGCCAGGTGACCAATTATAGCTATTGGCAATCATTAAAGCGGGGATAACCATTCCCCCACTTGAAGCACCATTTCGAATCAAAAGTCCTACGCCGACACCAAATAAGATACTTCCAATTAATATATCCGCGATTAGGTTATGATGGTAATTACCCATTGATGAAGTGATCATACTAACAGTTACTGAAGTAATTGTTACTGATAACATGGTGCGGATAGTCCACGTATACCCGAAGTATTGTAAAGCTAATATCAAAAATGCAAAATTAACAAGCCATAATGAAAAGCCAAGTGGGAGATGGAACCAATGGTTTAAAATGATAGCTAACCCTGCGGCACCACCTGAAGGAATATTATGCGGAAATAAAAAAACAGACATGGCAACCCCTTGAAATATTGCTCCAATAAATATGAACGTAAGATTCAGCATGGATTTGGTCATCATTTTAGGTGACCTCTCTGACCATGCTGTTTATTATATAATTCAATTCAAATCCCCCCAATGCATTCCTTGTCCATTATATGTGTACAAGTTTCAGATTATGTATCTGCTCTGGAAGAGCTGAGATAAAATCTATTTCTTTTAAAACAAAAATAAATCTGATAAAATCAGTTTATATGTAGATTTAGCTAGGAGATGTTAGAAATGAAAATGAAATACATACTTACGTTGATGTTTTGCTTATGTTTATTATCAGCGTGTAAAAGTAATGAACAAGCTATGAATTTTGAATTTACAGATCAAGATGGATCTGCTTTTGGTTCAAGTAATTTAGAAGGAAAAGTGTGGGTAGCGAACTTTATATTTACGAACTGTAACACTGTGTGTCCTCCAATGACTGCACATATGGCCAAATTACAGCAGATGTTAGAAGATGAAGGTGTACAAGCTGAATTAGTTTCTTTTACAGTTGATCCTGAAGTGGATAATCCCGATACGTTAAAATCTTTTGCAAATAACTTTGACGCAGACTTTGCTAATTGGCATTTTTTAACTGGTTATAGTCAAAAAGAAATAGAGGATTTTGCTAAAGAAAACTTCGCAACACTTGTACGAAAACCAGCTGATCAAGAACAAGTGATGCATGGAACATCATTTTATGTTGTTGATCAAAACGGGAATCTTGTTGAAAGTTATAGTGGTGTTGAGGATACCCCATATGAAGATATTATAGAAAAAATTAAAGAACTAAATTGATACGAGAAGGCAAGATGCATTATTGTTTAAATGTATCTTGCCTTTATATATATATAATGTTTTCGTATCTATTCCCAGGAACCTGACTCTAGGTCTAATTCAACTGGGGGTAAAGTAAAGGGGGCTTCTAAGATGAATCAAAGAATAATTTAAGACAAATCTTGTTCACTATTATTGATGCCATCACTTACAATGGTTTCAAGTTCATTCCAAAAAAATTCTTTTCCAAAATAAGTCTCGCATTCAAGGATTTCCTCAGCTTCATCTATCGTATTTACTTCATGCTTTTTATTCAAGCTGTCTTTATGTTTCATTAGTAAACACTCCTTTGTTTTTTTTAGAATGTAGTAATTTACTTAGAATGGTTTGAATTGCATTCCGATCAATCGATTCATGAAACTGTTGTATTGCCTTTTTAAAAGGCTTTAGTTGAGTATCTAGGGTTAGAATGATACCATCATCTAAGTTGTCAAATTCATCCCAGTGTTCAAAAGGGATTACTAAATGCTGTTTTTTTAATTCATGTAGATTTATTTGCTCTTGGCCGGGTAGAGCGTGATAAATAAGTGCAGGAATTCCTTTTGAGAGACACTCACTTATCGTAATTCCACCGGGTTTGGTGATCACAACGTCTGTTTCTTTATAAATCCTGTTCATCTCTTTTCGGCTAGAAATGTAAGGAAATGCTTCAATTAGCGGATTATTCAATTGCTTCACTTTTTTATACAACGTCTCATTTTTACCACACAAAATACGATAGTTAATTTTTTCACTTTTAGCCATCTTAGGGATTAATTTTTCAATCATACCAACTCCTAGGCTACCGCCCATAACTGTACAATTTTTATAATTCGTAAAATCCTTAATGTTAGAACGAGTAATCAGCGGATGGACTGGAATTCCGGTTATATATATTTTATGTTCTTCTACTCCATTTTCTTTTAGAGTCTCTTTTAACGCTTCATGAGGGACAAAATGATAATCAATATACTTTTTACCCCAAAAGCTATGTATAAAATAATCTGTATATACATTAATTATGGGGGTATTAATCATTTTGTTCTTTTTTAGTACATTTAACATGTACGAAGGAAGAGCATGGGAACATATGATTATATCAGGATTCTTTTCTTGGATTAGTCTTTTCATAAATGGTAAAAATAATTGCTCATATAGTTTATAGGACTTCTTTTCTTTACCCTCGTTATAGACCTGCTTTTGATATAGCCAATGATAGGTATTTGGAAGAGTGTGAATCCACTTTAAATAAACAGATGAAACAAGTGCTTCTATTTTTCCATAACTATACTGAAGTATATCGATTTTTTCGCACTCCAACGACTGATCTAAAGATGTGATTATACTTGTCAGTGAATCAGCCACTTGATGATGACCTGATGGTATTTGTAAAAATGGTAAAAAAAGAATCCTTTTCATTCGTATTTCACCCTTTTTTAAGGATTATGTCTTTATCTTCAAACTTCCACTAGTATTTTATTCAACTCCCTTTTTTTCCCTTAAATATTCCTTGGAGATAAACCAAAACTAAGAAAAATTAAATAAAGGAGAACGATAATAAATGATGGTTAGAGTAAGGTTCTGCTTTCTATCTATATGGACAATCCTTGACCCCATCTATTATATGTTTACAAGGCTAAAGTATATTTATTGTGAGAATAATCATCGTACAATTTTCAGGATTAGACTTACTCGCTATAAAGGTATTCCATTAACTTTAGCTGATGGAACAATAATAAAAAAAAATGACCTTCTAATAAAGATTCATTTACACAATGTAAAACTTATGAACGAGATGTGTAAAATTAAAGGAGAAACTGTAAAAGGAAGGTTAATATATAACAAAGTTAAAGAAGGACTACCTGGATTAGCTGCATATGTTCAACAACATCCTCAGTTTGATGAAATTAAAGGTATAATAGGTATTACTATGTTAAATAAGGGTTGTAAACGTCTTGGGTTTGAAACTTTCTCAATTAAAAACAAATTATACTGTTTAGTAAAGCAAATCGTATTTATACCGATGTATCTACTTACATCTAATCAATATACAAGAAACACACTAAAGCGACCACCGAAATACTTATTTATGACAAAAGGTGATTTGCTATCAAAATACTTTATAAAATAATTTCTCCATTCATTACCAATGCTATTCCTCCTCCAATTTACTATAATTGTAAAAGGAGGAGGCGATACAATGTACACTTCATTATTATTATTAATCATATTCATGATTTCATATATTATATATATAGCAAATACAAACACTAAGAGAGTTTCTATTAATAAACTTCAGTTTAAATCAGACTCACACATAACTTCTCATACAGTACCTCTTAACATCCTACATCTCTCGGACTTGCATATAGAAAATCTATCAATTTCACCTAATGAATTATATAAATATCTAAAGGATGAAGAGATTGATTTAATTGCTATTACAGGTGATTTTCTTGATCGAAAGAAAAGTATTCCAAAGTTGATTCCTTATCTTGATGTGTTGAACAAACTTTCTGCGCCTTATGGAATGTATGCAGTTTTTGGTAATCACGATTATGTACTAAAAGGAAAAAACTTTGAAGCTTTAAAGCAAACTTTAGAGAATCATGGGTGTGTCACATTACAGAATGAAAACAAGTGGATTCCGATTGGCGATAAGATGTTAAATATTATCGGGATTGATGATTACAGTACAAAAAGGAGTGATGTCGAGAAATCGTACAAAGATTTAGGGAACGGCTTTAATCTTGTGTTAACGCATGATCCAAATATTGTCTTACACATGAAAAATGTTTCTTATGATTTATTACTTTCGGGTCATTTTCATGGAGGACAAATTCACTGGCCAAAGCCATATCATCTCGCGAAAATGGGTAAATTGGCAAGATTGAATATCATTAAAGGACTTCATTATGAAGATGGGAAGCCATACTATATCAGTGAAGGTCTAGGACAAACTGGTGTTAACATTCGTGTAGGCAGTAGCCCTGAAATTACATTTCACCAGATTCATTTAGAAGAGCAAGCTTCTATAATATCAAAGGTTATTTAACTAAAAGACGCTAACCCAGTGTCTTTTTTTTATGGATGTTCGCCAGGAAGGTTCATGCTATAATACTAGGAGTCTAATTTTTAGTTTCTTTCGAAGGTAATAGAATGGTAGGTGAAAAGATGAATTTTAAGATTTTACTTATTTTTATAGCATTTGTAACTTTTATGGTAGCTTGTTCAACTCAAACGTCAACTTATTCAAGGAATGTTTATAATAACGTACTTATGTTAAAAAAGGATAATATCCCAAGTTATTTTTTCCCGAGAGATTTAAACATTGTCTCGATAGGTGATTCCCTTACTGAAGGTGTTGGTGATACAACGAACCGTGGTGGGTACACCTCGTTTTTAGAACAACAGCTTTTATTGGAAAAGGGTATTAAATCTGTTTCTATTTTCAACTACGGTGCACAAGGCCATCGAACAATGGATGTGTTAAATCGACTAAGCAATAGTATCCCAAATGAATCAATTCATAACTCAGATGCTGTGATTATTACGATAGGTGGAAACGACATGATGAAGGTTGTTGAAGAAAACTTCTTTAACTTATCATTTGATACATTTCAAAAAGAGCAGAAAACCTATCAACAAAGATTAAAATTAATTCTTGATAAAATAAAGAATGTTAACAGTGATACACACATATATGTAGTTGGATTATATAATCCCTTTTTACTAATTGGTGATGTTTCTAATGAGGTAAATATGGTAATAACTAATTGGAATGAAACAACAAGAACACTGTTAATGGAATATGAAGGTACAACCTTCGTTGAAATCGAGGATATCTTTCTTAATAACACAGAGGTTTTATTATCAAATGATGAATTCCATCCTAATACTCGAGGGTATGAGTTAATCGCTGGAAGAATTGCTGAGTACATGGAAAAGAACAATAATTAAGGGGTTTTGATGATGATTTTCACATGGCGTAATATGTTTTTTGGAATTGTCATTATAAATGTGGCAATAGTATTGGGTCTTTTCTTCTTTATTTTCTTCTCAGGGAATGATACCAACGAACTAAAATTGACAGGCTATGGGGAAGGGATAAACACAGAATCCACAATTAATCTAACAGTTCTAACAAATAAAAAGGATCTTACAACATTAATTAATAATTATTTGGAGGATGAGTTCCAGGAACAGGTACTTAACTATAAGATTGTACTAAGTGAAAAGGTCATGCTAATCGGTTCAATACCTGCGTTTGGTAAAGAAATTGATTTAGTTATGACGTTTGAACCTGTACCACAAAAAAACGGTGATTTAATTCTAGAACAAGAGTCCATTTCTTTAGGTCAAATTAAGCTCCCGGTAAATTTTGTATTACATTATATTAGTGAAAACTATGCTCTTCCTGAATGGATTACAATAGAGCCAAATCAACACAAAATTCATGCAGCTATTACCACAATGGAACTGAACAGTAATGTGGCTGTTAAGGTTGAGTCCTTTGATTTAAAAAATGACGATATAAGCTTTGGATTAATGGTACCAGTCCATAACTAATTTAGCACTCCCTTAAAAGGGAGGTTTTTTTATAGAGGAGTATATAAAGAACAAGTTTGGTATTTATCTCCCCGAACATCGGCTCTCATATCTAAGCGTACCTCACGAGGATGAGCAAAAGAATTCCTTCCCTAAGATAAAAAACGCAAAAAATTAAGTCCTAGTCAGCGATCGCATATGCCTGACGCCGTAGGCTTGACGAGCGCTTTTCTTATTTGGGTGAGTAACCAAATTTAATTCAGGTAGGTGTCCGCCTTTCCATTGTCCACTGATCTGAATAAGATAACATTAGATAGATAAAGGAGGTGTTAAAGAATGAGTGGAGTAGGATACGCAGGAGGATTTGCGTTGATTGTTGTATTATTCATCTTACTCATTATTGTGGGTGCAGGTGGATATGTTGGTGGAGTTTACTAATATAAATAAAATCATCAAAATGTGAAAGGGGGGTTTATGAATGGGCTTCGGATATGGTGCAGGATATGGTTATGGCTATGGTTATGGCGCACAAGCTCCAGTAGCTGGTGCTGGTTACGGTGCTGGTCGTGGTTTTGCGTTAATCGTAGTATTGTTTATCCTTTTAATTATCGTTGGTGCTTCATGGGTAGCATAACGATTATTGCTAGGTAAGTGTAAATAAAAGAACTACCTCCTATCTATGTCTGACTCAAAGAGTTGAATTTAAAGGAAACTAAATCCTTATAAATTCAAATGTCTTTGAGTCAGTTTGTAGTTTGGGGATTCAAAACTTTGATCTGCACATAATCGTCTTTTGTTCTCTTTTAGAGAATGGATCTTAAGTGCATAACAGAGTAAAGATTATGTAATATAGATTTTTACTTTTCTGCGTGTTTTATAAAGGTTAATTCATCTTCAAGTAGACCGCATGCTCCACATTGAACCTTTTGCTTTGGCCCACGGTAAGGAATGTGAAATGGGTCAAGTTCTGATCCGAATTCTTCCAGAATTTCACCAGTAGATCTGTCGACTTTTACTGGTTTTGCAACCTGCTCAATAATATTAAAACGTGTGCGATTTGTTTTACAGTTTGGACATAGGTAAGGACTTGGCATAATCATTCACCTCCGTTGTTATTTACTATTTCCTTTTATGTTAATTTTTATGTTTTCTCATCCTTAATGGTAATCGCTTTTAGTCATAATAGGCTGTTTACATCATAAAATTATTGATACAAATATGTTAGTTAAATTTAAAAACTAACATAAAGCCATTAATTATTATACATAATAGATTTAAAATGCTTTGATAGGAGTTAAATTATGAAAATTAATAATCAACGACATAGCTTTCATGTTTTATTCAACAGATTGTTAGTTTTTATCTTTATATGTAGTGCTTTATTTATACTTATACAGCTAATCCCTGTTAATACAATTAAAGAAACTACATTTAATAAGGAATCAAATAAGCCACTAGTTATAGCACATAGAGGGGGAGCTGGTGTTGCTCCTGAGAATACTCTTTATGCATTTAGAGTATCAGAGCGTTTAGGTGTGGACGCAATCGAATTAGATGTAAGAATGTCCAAGGATGGGGAACTAGTTGTTATACATGATGAAACAGTAGACAGAACGACAAATGGTGTTGGTTTTGTCTCAAATTTAACTTTAAAAGAATTGAAAAGTTTAGATGCTGGCTATCGGTTAAAAATGAGGGATAGAGGATATCCTTTTCGACATAAGGGTATAACCATCCCAACCTTAGAGGAAGTTTTTCAAGAGATAAAACACACTTCAATTGTTCTTGAACTAAAAGATACGAATCCGACAGTGGAAAAAAAGGTAGCAAAATTAATTAAAAAGTATGATATGAAAAAACGGGTTATTGTTGGCTCTTTTAATGATGATAGTATAAAAAGGTTTGCAGACCGCACTGATGGAAAAGTTGCTATAGGAACAGGTTCAAAAGCATTGCGATTTTATGTCATCTTACATAAATTACATTTAGACCGTCTTTACCCACTGAAACGAAACGCCGTTCAGATACCTGTAAAGGTAGGGAATATAAACTTAACGACAGATCGACTAATCAAAACTATTAAAGAAAGGAATATTGCTATTCATTATTGGACAATAAATGATGAAAAAACGATGAAGAAGCTAATCAAAAAGAATGTAGATGGAATTATTACTGATTATCCCAATAAATTGTTAAAGCTTCTAAATGATGATTATAAAGAGATGTAGAATGCAAATATATTGGTTTTAGTTACAACTATTACTATAATTAAGATATAGATAAGGAAGGAGTGGAGAGTTATGGACTCTAAACAACAAAAAGCCACGTTTGCTGGAGGTTGTTTTTGGTGTATGGTAAAGCCATTTGATGAAATGCCTGGTATTATCAAGGTTGAATCGGGTTATACAGGTGGCTGGAAAGAGAACCCTACATATGAAGAGGTCTGTTCGGAAACGACGGGACACTATGAGGCGGTACAAATTACTTTTGACCCTGATGTTTTCCCATACGATGAGCTACTGACATTATACTGGCAACAAATAGATCCTACTGATCCAGGGGGGCAATTCTATGATCGTGGAGGCTCCTATAAAACTGCAATATTTTATCATAACAATTACCAACAGCAGCTTGCAGAAGAATCAAAGAAGAAGTTAGAACAAAGTGGTCGCTTCGCAAAGCCAGTTGTTACTGAAATTCTACCAGCAAAGGAGTTTTATCCCGCAGAGGATTATCATCAACAGTATTACAAAAAAAATCCAGCTCATTATCAAAGATATAGTGTTGGTTCAGGGAGAGTGGCTTTTATCGAAAAGCATTGGGAAGAAAAAAGTAAGAGCGAACTTCGTTCAAAATTAACACCTATACAATATCACGTGACACAAGAAAATGGTACAGAACAACCTTTTCATAATGAATATTGGGATCATCACGGAGAAGGAATTTACGTTGATATTATCTCGGGCAAACCTTTGTTTAGCTCAAAAGATAAGTATGATGCTGGGTGCGGTTGGCCAAGCTTTACAAAACCAATTACACTTGAAGAAGTGGTTGAAAAAGAGGATAACTCGCACGGAATGATTCGTACTGAAGTTCGTAGTAAAAATGCTGATTCACATCTAGGGCATGTTTTTAATGATGGTCCAGGACCATCTGGTCTACGTTACTGTATTAACTCAGCTGCATTAAGATTTGTACCAAAAGAAAACCTCGAAAAAGAGGGATATGGTGATTATTTAAAGTTATTTTAATTGGTGTGAAATGGCTAATGGAATATTTTTCCTTTAGCTATTTTTTATGAGAAAAATGTCGTCATTTGACCGTTTTTGTAATCGTTTACTTTTTTTGATTTTTTGGCGGGAATTTTATGTTTGAATGGTTGACCTTTCCAAAAATGAGTGATATGATAATCACGACCGTTTACTACATATAGGTTTGAATATGAAAATAGGCGTTACTTTTGTACAGAAGACTGTAACATAAGCACGTGTAAGAATTGTATTAAAATTTAGAAAGTGGTTGAACTGGTTAATCTTTGTTTTAATTTTAGGAGGCAAAACTCATGCAAAATGGTAAAGTAAAATGGTTTAACAGTGAAAAAGGTTTCGGATTTATCGAAGTACAAGGTGGAGACGATGTATTCGTACACTTCTCAGCAATCCAAGGTGACGGATTCAAGTCTTTAGACGAAGGTCAAGAAGTTTCTTTCGAAATCGTCGAAGGTAACCGTGGACCACAAGCTGCTAACGTAACAAAGTTATAATTAATAGCAATCATATAAAAAGGGCAGTCCTGTATGGGACTGCTTTTCTGTTTGTTTTTTCTTGTTTAGAACAGCTGTGCAAGAATGTTGGGCGTAAGTGGATTAATAGCGTACCTATGATTTACTTTCATCGTAAACATGGTGGAGTAACTGATCAAAGTGGGCCTATGATTTACTTTCTCAATGTAAAAGAGGTAGTAACTAGATCAAAGCGCATATCGGAACCTAAAAAAGCTTGCAGAAAAAATCACTTTTCTCTACAAGCCTTTGCTATTAAATAATCATTCTATTAATTTTATTATAGGTTATAAATCTTAGAATACTTATCTTCCAAATATTGAACCAAATAAGAAGCATCTAATTCTTCACCAGTAACCTTTTTAATTAACTCAACAGGAGTATACAATTTTCCATATTGGTGAATGTTTTCTCGTAACCACTCACGAATTACTGAAAACTCACCACGTTCAACAACTTCATTGAAGTTCGGAATTTCTTTTAGGATTGTATTTAGCATTTGAGCGGCATATAGATTTCCAAGTGAATAAGAAGGGAAGTAACCAAAACCACCTTGAGACCAATGAACATCTTGAAGAACACCAAGTGTATCTGTTTCAGGGACAACACCCAAATATTCTTGCATTTTTTCATTCCATACTGCTGGTAAGTCTTTTACCTCGATTTCTCCCGCAATCAATCCTTTTTCAATTTCATATCTAATCATAATATGAAGATTGTATGTTAACTCATCCGCTTCAACACGAATGTAGGAAGGCTCGACTAGATTGATTGCTTTATAAAACTCATCAAGTGATACATCATTTAACTGATTAGGGAAGTATCCTTTAAGATCTTCGTAAAAATACGACCAAAACTCATTACTTCTTCCCACCATGTTTTCTAAGAAACGTGACTGTGATTCATGAATTCCAAATGATGCCCCACGACGAATCACTGTTCCTTCATAATCAGGGTTAACACCTTGCTCATAAAGTGCATGACCTGTTTCGTGAATCGTACCAAATATAGCCGAACGAACATTCTCTTTTAAATAGCGTGTGGTAATACGGACATCACTAGTATTAATCGCTAACGCAAAAGGATGTGTAGTTTCATCTAATCTTCCAGCTTCAAGGTCATACCCGAGTTTAGGTAAGATAAATTCATTAAATGTTTTTTGTGTATCAATCTCGTATTCTTTTTCAAATACATCTTTTCTAGGCTGATCGCTTGATTGTTGGATGCGAGTAAGAAGCTCGATACTTTTTTCTCTTAAGTTTGCAAATAGTGGATCTAGTGTTTCTACTGTTAGTCCAGGCTCAAATTCATTAAGAAGTGCATTATATGGATGTCCTTCATACCCATAATACTCAGCAAATTTCTTTTTGAACTCAACCATTTTTTCTAAGTAAGGTTGATAGGTTGCAAAGTCATTATTTTTTCGTGCATCTTCCCATGCATTATTTGCATTGGACATTAATACAACATATTCCTTGTAAACATCTGCTGGAATACTTTTTGAATTTTCATAGTCTGCTTGTCTTTCTCTTACACAAGCTTTAGTCACTTCGTCAAGTTGTTCATGATTTTCAGGCAAAGTTAAAATATGTAGTAGTTGTCCCATTTCCTCTGAAACAGTTAGTTTAAATGACTCAGTTGAAAGGGTCCCAAGAGCTTTAGCAAATATAGGACGACCTTTCTTTGGAGCCTTTGTTCGTTGATCCCAAGCTGCTAAGCCTAACACATTTGAAAAATGGGTGATTTTTTCATCTAATGCTTTAAATTTTGTAATAGCTTCCTGTAAATCTAGTGTAGTTGTTGTTTCTAGCATTAATATCCCTCACTTTATAAAATTTTCAATCTTCTTTAATTATATCAATTTCCTTCGGGAAGCGAAAGTTTAAACTCTATGATTATTTATTCGTCACTTTAAATTCTTGTGTTATTTTTTCTAAAAGAGTAGGATTTGTTAAAATTTCAAAGCCTGTAAGAGCCATTGCTTTAGCACCAAGTATCATTGCTTCTTTGCCTTGCCCGCTTAATGCTGCGTCTCTAAATTCATGTGTATGACAGGCATGTGGTTCATGACAAATTTGTATATAAGGATGAATAGAAGGTACAACATGACTCACATTACCCATATCAAGTGAACCGGCTCCATCAGATCTTTCTGAGATTTCTTCAGGTTTAACACCCAACTCAATAAGTGATCGAGTATATTGATCAGAGAGAGCATTATTGGTAATCATATTGTCATAGGAATACTCGTAATACGATGATTTCACCGTTGTACCGGTCGCAAGTGCTGCACCTTCAGCTGCTTTTTTTACTTTTTCAACAAGGGAATTTACATATTCTCTTGAACGTGCTCTTACATAAAATTGGGCAACCGCATAATCAGGCACAATATTCGCTGCTTTTCCGCCTTCTGGGATAATTCCATGAATTCTTGTATCTGATGTCACATGTTGTCTTAAGGCATTAATACTATTAAACAATTGGATAACAGCATCTAGGGCATTGATTCCTTCATGCGGGCTTGCTGCTGCATGTGCAGCTTTACCGAAGAATTCAAATTGAATCGCATCCATTGCAAGTGAGGAACCACTCTTTTTATGACGATTAAATGGGTGGACCATCATCGCAACATCTAATTGATTAAAAATGCCTTCTTCAGCCATGGTTACTTTACCACCTTTTGTTTCTTCAGCAGGGGTACCATAAACAATAACACGGCCTCCAGTTTCTTGAACGACACTACTTAAACCAATTCCAGAAGCAATGGCCATGGTACCAATTAAGTTATGTCCACACGCATGGCCTAAGTCTGGGAGTGCATCATATTCAGCCATAATACCTATCGTTGGTCCTGGTTTGTTGCTATCAAAAATAGCTTCAAATGCAGTAGGGAGGTTTGATGTCCCAAGACTGACCTGAAATTGATGTTGAGCTAATTTGTCAGTTAATAGCTTGGCTGAGTTGAATTCTTCATGACCTAACTCTGGGTTTTCTCCGATTTGTTGACTGATACTAAAAAAGTCTTCACGGTTCTTTTCAATAATCTCTAATATTTGATTTTTCATGTTTTTCCTTCTTTCTTAAATACTTATCATAATATCTTACTAATAAAAGTATTTTAATGTAAAATAATCTTAATACTTATAGTATTCTAGTAATCATATTAACAGAAAAAGAGGAAAAAATAGAATGGAAACTGGAAAAAATCAATTTGTACATACTAGAGGATTGGTTATGGTAATGGTTGGCGCTATGCTTTGGGGGCTTTCCGGTACAGCAGCACAATATTTGTTTCAAACCGTTAATATAACAGCAGAATGGTTGGTCACGGTGAGGATGCTCATATCTGGTATGTTATTACTGCTTTTTGCCGGATTTAAGGGGAAGGGTATTTGGAGCGTGTGGAAATCTAGAAAAGTAGCATTTCAATTCCTATTGTTTGGCATCTTAGGAATGCTAGGTGTGCAATATACTTATTTTGCTTCAATTGCTACAGGAAATGCTGCGACTGCTACAATTCTTCAATATTTAGCACCAGTATTTATTGTTTTATTTTTTATTATAAAAATACGGAAATTACCTACCACTACCATCTTTTTATCTATTGTTTTAGCTCTATTAGGTACCGTATTACTTATTACAAACGGTAGCTTTTCTGGATTGACTGTACCATTAATTTCAGCGGTATGGGGTATTTTATCAGGTGTAGCATTAGCATTTTATACGATCTATTCCGCTACACTTTTAAAGGTATGGGATTCGCTTATTGTAACAGGTTGGGGAATGGTAATTGGTGGTTTGACGATTAGTTTTTTTACAACGCCATGGGAAACCGGATATGTTGAGTGGTCCATAACTGCTGTTTTACTTATTTTATTTGTTATCTTTTTTGGGACATTGGTAGCTTTTTATCTTTATATTGGAAGTTTAAAGTATGTCACAGCTGAGGAAGCAAGCATTTTATCGAGTGTTGAACCTTTAGCTGCCTGTCTAGCAGCAATTATCTTCCTTAATTTGTCACTTGGTATGGTTCAAATGATAGGTGGACTATTTGTAATTATTACAGTTTCAATTTTATCCATCAAAAAGAAAAAAGTAATCATAGATACAAATGCAGGGTAAACCAAAACTCGGTTTACCCTTAGTTAACTACTTTTGATATAATTTCGTAAACTGTTCTTGAAGTAATCGTGTAATAGGTTTACGAAGTGGTAGTGTATGTTGATTAACTATCGCAATTGGTTGAACCTCTAAAGATGTACTTGTAATAAAAGCTTCATCAGCGTCTAATAAGAATTGTTCATTAAACTCTTTTTCAATTACTTGTAGATTATTTTCTTGTGCAAGCGTAAAAACTGTGGCACGGGTAATCCCATGTAATATTTTCTTTGTAGCAGGTGGGGTATATACTATTCCGTCTTTTACAACAAAAATATTACTACTAGATCCTTCTGTAATGAAAGAATCTTTAACAAAAATCGCCTCATCAAAACCGTTAATAACTGCATTTTGTTTTGCTAATACATTAGGTAACAAATTTAGAGATTTAATATAGCAGTTTGCCCATCTTTCATCCTCTGTTAAAACTACTGAAATTCCTTTTTCACGTTTCTCCACATTAGTTTGCCTTGCGGGTTTGACCGTCATCGCTAATTGGGGTACAACATCCGGAAAATAATGAGTTCTAGGAGCAATCCCTCTAGTGATTTGTATGTAGACCTCAACTTCTTTTATGGTAGAGCGCTTGATACCCTCTTTCATTAATTCTAGCAAATCTGTTATTTCTAAAGGTAGTTTTAATTGTATCGCATCAGCACTTTTCTGAAGACGCGCTAAGTGTTCCTCAGCTAAAAATAATTCCCCGTTGTATACTCTTATAACCTCATATACGCCATCGCCAAATTGATGACCGCGTTCTTGAATAGGTATGACTTTGGTATCAATATTAATGAATTCTCCATTATAATAAGCTATTTCCATCTGAATTCTCCTTTTTTGTAAGCATTTGCATATAGTTTTTTAATGAATGTAAGTGATTTCCGTTTTTACCTGTAGTTGCACTAGCCGCAAGCATGGAGTTAATAATCGCTTCTTCTGTTGCATCTGCCACAGCAATAAAGGCTTGGTCAAGATCCTCTTCATGGATATTAATGATTTGGTGGAGTTGTTTATTTGAGTAGTGGTTTATTTGGTTTCTCGTTGAAAATCCAATAAAAACATCACCACTACCATGACCAATATATGAGCCTGTCCGGCTAAGTCCAACAGTTATTCTTTTTAACAATCTATGTATTTGTCTGCTTGAAGCGGGTAAATCAGTTGCCAACACAATAATAACAGAACCTTTATCGCGGCTAAATGAAGTAGATTGTTCAACTACTTGTTTAAGATCTAAGCCGACTTTTTTTCCATCAATTTGTAAATGCTCAAGCTGACCAAAGTTAGTTAGAGCTAAAACACCTAATGTATATGTACCATGTTCATATTCAATAAGCCTTGAGGATGATCCTATTCCCCCTTTTAGACCAAAACATTTCATCCCAGTGCCAGCACCAACATTTCCTTCAGCAAAATTGATAGAGGTATTTTGTAACGCCTCAAAAACATGTGCTTCTTGAACGGCAAAAGAACGAATGTCGTTTAAGAACATATCATTGCACTCGGCAACTACTGCATTTACAGTCCCTGTTGTTGCGCCAATATCATGATTTTGTTCAAGCATATATTTCAAAAGGGCAGTTGAGCATGTTCCAACACTAAAGGTGTTAGTTAAGAGAATAGGAGTTTCAATCGTACCAAGTTCGTTAATCTGAATGGTCCCAACTGTTTTGCCAAAACCATTTAAAACATAGGTACTAGCTACTACCTTGTTTTTGAAAATATTACCTTGATGAGGAAATATAGATGTGACTCCAGTCTGAATTGATCCATTACTTAATGTTGAATGACCTACTGTCACTCCCTCTAAATCCGTAATTTTATTTAAGGTACCTGTGGGTAAGGAGCCGATTTTTATTCCATAGTCTTGTAAACGGTTCATTGCTACCTCCATGTTTAACAATTATTAAATGATAAGAGATTTATTATAATGATTACACGATAAATGAAGAAAATCAATTTTAAAATTAGTATGTTTTTTTGGAAATTTTATAAAGACCATATAAATCTATTGATAATTTACTCATTAAGAGTGTCGAGTGGCTATGAAGAATAGGGTTTAGTGATTTAAAAGGAACTTTTAATCCTTTAAGAGGAATGTTATAGAATGTGTTGAATTTATTAAGAATGGTAAATAAATTTTGAAAGTGAGGAAGACCTATTGAATATTCTTATATTAGGTGGATCCAGGTTTCTTGGTTATCATTTAGTGAAAGAGGCAGTAAATAGAGGGCATGAGGTAACTATTTTCAATCGAGGTATTTCTGAAACACAAGATCTACCTAATCATGTTGAAATTCTAAAAGGTGACCGAAATGGTGATTTAACACCTCTAAAAGATCGTTCTTGGGATATTGTCATCGATACATCTGGCTATATCCCTAGACTGGTAAAAAATTCTGCTGAACTACTGTCACAGAACACCGATTTATACGTATTCATATCAAGCATTTCAGTTTACAACGATTTTTCAGTTCCTAAAATTTCAGAAGACGCACCTGTTTTAACCCTTGAAGATCCTACTATTGAAGAAGTAAATGGTGATACGTATGGTCCACTAAAAGCACTATGTGAAAACGAAGTCGAGAAAGCGTTTGCGAATCGAGCGTTAATTATTCGTCCAGGACTAATCGTTGGCCCGGATGACTATACTGACCGTTTTACATATTGGCCAAGAAGAATATCTGAAGGTGGAGAAGTACTTGTTCCAGGTGATAAACCGGGGTCTAATGTGCAGTTTATAGATGTAAGAGATCTTGCCACTTTCACCCTAATGATGGCTGAAGGAAAAAAGAATGGTGTTTACAATGTTACAGGACCAACCAGTGCCTTAACTTTTGAAGAGTTTATGATGGAATGCAAAAAGGCAACAGCCAGTAATGCAAATTTCACTTGGGTTAGTGAGGAGTTTTTAGAAGAGCACCAAGTAGGGCCATGGGTAGAATTACCCCTATATCTTCCAAGTAAAATGAATATGGCAGGAATGTTAGATGTTGATATTACAAAAGCCTTTGAAGAAGGGTTAAGCATTAGGCCGTTAAATGAAACAATTCAGGATACAATTGAATGGGACCGTCAACGACTCTTAAAGGAAGATGATAGAAAAGCTGGTCTTAAAAAAGAAAAAGAACAATCATTATTAAATGAGTCGAAACGTTCATTAGCTTAATAAGAAAATCCCCCTAGGAAGTTAGTTATGTCAATTTTCTAAGGGGCTTTTTTTGTGTGTGGACTGTTTCGCATTGTATATCTTATGAACATTAACAAAAGATATAAATATCGAGCTTAGGTAAAGAAGGTGTTTTAAATGAGTAGAACATATGATTGTGTCATCGTTGGTGGAGGAATTGCCGGTCTTCAAGCAGGCATCCAACTCGGAAGATATCAACATCAAACGGTAGTTATTGATTCGAACAATGGTAGGTCAACGTTATGTCGGAATTATCATAATATTTTAGGATGGCCCAATGGTGTTAGTGGTGAGACGCTAAGGAATCTAGGGGAGATGCAGGCATCAAGCTATGGGGTCCAAATAATTAAAGATAAGGTAGTTGATATCGCAATTGAGAATACCGGTATATTGCAAATAACCTGTCATTCCGGTGATAAATATTTTGCGAAGAAAGTATTACTTGCTACAGGTGTTATGGATCGTTTGCCTGAAATTAATCATCTGATCCCATGCCTAGGTTTATCGGTTTATGTTTGCCCTGACTGTGATGGCTATGAGGTTAGAAATAAAAAAACAATTGTACTAGGAGCGGGTAAAACCGGTGCAAATTTAGCAAAAACAATAAAACAATGGACAAACTCTATTGTTTATGTCAATCATGATGGTGATGACGTGGATGATGAGACGAAAAAAGTCCTTAAGGATCAAGGAATTGAGTATATTAAAGAACCTATCGATTCTATTTTAACTGGGACAAATGAAACAGCGATCGAAGGTATCAAGTTAACATCCGGAAAAGTCATTGAAGGAGAAAAGGGCTTTATCGCCTTTGGCGGCAATGAAGTAAGAACAGATTTAGTCAAAAGCTTAGGGATAGAAAGAATGGAAAATAAGCACATCACCGTTGATCCTAGAACCAAAAAGACTAGTCATCCTAACGTTTGGGCTGCTGGAGATATTGCCGTTCATTCGGAACAAGTGACGATTGCTATGGGTGACGGGATGCAAGCAGCAATATGGATACATAAAAGCCTAATGGAGGATCAACAGAAACCATAAAAATATTTAAGTGAACAAGCTACAAAGAGGAAGTATATTGGTTAATCTGACATATATTTTAATAATGCTTTATTAAGACCTGCTTTTCTATGATAGGGGGATATCATTGAAAAAGACAAACTTAATTAAACCAATATTAGATAAAGATTATCCAATGATTAGCTATGGTTCTGGTGTATATCTTTATGATAGTTCAGGTAAAAAGTATCTTGATGGTTCCTCTGGAGCTGTTACAGCTAGTATTGGCCATGGTGTACCTGAAATCATACAAACTATGAATGAACAAGCAAACAAGGTGTCATTTATATACCGATCTCAATTCTCAAGTGAACCCGCCGAAACGTTAGCAACGAAATTAGCGGAAATAACAAGTGAGCATTTTAATTGGACCTTTTTTGTTAACAGTGGATCTGAAGCAACTGAAACCGCTATGAAAATCGCAATTCAATATTGGCAAGAAAAAGGATATCAAGGTAAAAATAAAATCATCTCACGCTGGATGAGTTATCATGGTATAACCCTTGGTGCATTATCAATGTCGGGTCATTCTGTTAGAAGGGCCCGCTTTGTTCCTCTATTAGAAGACTTCCCAACAATTAACCCACCTTATTGCTTTCGTTGTCCTTATCATTTAACCTATCCAACTTGCAATACCCTTTGTGCACTTGAATTGGAGCAAGCCATTCAACGAATTGGGTCAGAACACATTGCTGCTTTTATTGCTGAGCCTATTATAGGTGCAGCAGGTGGTGGTATTGTTGCTCCAGAGGGTTATTTAAAAAAAATCCAAGAAATATGTGTAAAGAACAATATATTATTTATTGCTGATGAAGTAATGACAGGGATAGGACGTACCGGAAAAATGTTTGGGATGGAGCACTGGGGTGTTCAGGCAGATATTGTGGCCTTAGGAAAAGGTATGAGTGCGGGCTATACACCAATTGCTGCAACACTTGTATCTGATAAAGTTATTGAGCCGATTCTTTCTGGGTCGAAACTAGTTATGAGTGGACATACGTATAGTGCCAATCCACAATCTTGTGCTACCTCACTTGCTGTGATTAATTATATTGAAAATAATAACTTAGTAAAAAATGCAGAAATGATGGGTAATTATCTTTTTTCAAAATTAAAATTACTAGAAAAAAAGGTTACAAGTATAGGAGACATCCGTGGGAAGGGATTATTAATGGGAATTGAGTTTGTATCTGACCGAGATAACAAAGTACCCTTTAAAAGAGAAATTTCCTTAACCACTAAATTGATCGAAAGAGCACAGGAGAATGGTTTGTTATTGTACCCAGCAAATGCTGGAATTGAGGGTGTAGGTGGAGATGCTATCTTGGTTGCACCGCCATTAACGATACAAGAAGCTGAAATTGATAAACTTGTTAGTTTACTAGAGAAAACACTTTTAGAGTTGGAACATACGCTCTAGAGATTCTAGGAGGGGAAAATATGAATGATAATCCCTATTCAAAAATGATTAGTTTAGAGGAAGCAGTATCATATATAACAGATGGTTGTACTTTAATGTACGGTGGATTTGGTGGAGTTGGAAGTCCTCCATCAATTATTGAAGAAATCATAGATAAAGAGATTTCGGAATTAATTTTAATAGGAAATGATGCAGGGTTTCCGGATATTGGTATTGGAAGACTCATAAGTAAACACCGCGTGAAACATCTAATTGCGTCCCATATTGGCTCAAATCCAGTGGCTGGGAAGTTAATGAATGAAGGGAAGCTTGAAGTTGAATTTTCGCCACAAGGAACACTTGCTGAAAGAATAAGAGCGGGTGGTGTAGGAATAGGCGGTGTGTTAGTGGATATAGGAATTGATAATGAAATTGTTAATAATGGCAAGCAATTAATCACTACAAATAACGGAACATATATGATAGAAACTGCTTTAAAGTCAGATGTATCAATAGTATTTGCAAAAAAAGCAGATCCGTTTGGAAATCTTATTTATGATAAAACCGCTCGAAATATGAATCCGCTTGTAGCTATGGCAGGTAATGTCACAATAGCTGAAGTAGAGGAAATCGTACCACTAGGTGAATTAAATCCGGAGGAAATAATAACCCCTGGTATTTTTGTAGATAAGATTGTCGTTAGTAAAGGAGTGAATTGGAAGTGGGTATGGCAAAGGACATAAGAGAAAAAATTGCCAAACGAGCTGCTAAGGAAATTAAAGGTGGAGACATTGTAAATCTAGGAATAGGAATTCCCTCACTCGTTCCTAATTATTTACCCAAGGACTTACCCGTAATGGTTCAGGCGGAAAATGGTGTTCTTGGAATCGGAGGAACTCCTGTTCAAGGTGATGAGAATGAAAACCTTTGTAATGCGGCTGGATATCCGGTCTTAACGGTTAATGGGGCCTCTTATATGGATAGCGGAATTGCTTTCGGAATGATTCGAAAAGGACTTATTGATATTACCATTTTAGGATCTCTACAGGTTAGTCAGAATGGTGATTTAGCGAATTGGATTGTCCCGGGTAAGCGTGTGCCAGGAATGGGTGGGGCAATGGAATTAGCACAAAAAGCAAAGAAGGTAATTGTTGTTATGAGTCATGTTGATAAAGAAGGTTATCCAAAAATAGTCAAACATTGTATCTTACCGTTAACATCAGAAAAGTGTGTGGACTTAATTATCACGGATATGGCGGTAATAGAAGTAGAAGAAGCAGGCTTAAAATTAACTGAAGTTATGAAACCTTATAAAGTTGAAGATATTTTGAAAAATACTGATGCGAATCTACTAATCTCAGATTCTTTAATACATTCTTGATTTATTAAAAGGAGAGGATTATCTGATGGATTACAAGTCTTCCATCCATAACTCGATCAAGAATAACCGTTTAAAAGGAATTAATTTATTAAAAAAATTAGTACTTGAAGAAAGTACTCAAGGAAAAGAAACCTCAGCTCAAGCAATCATTATCGAAAAATGCAGAGAATTATCCCTTAAAATTGACATTTGGGAACCAGGCGGGAATCAACTTTTTAATCATTCTGCATTTGTATCTCCAAGAAGCAATTTTGCAGGAAGCCCGAATGTTGTGGCAGTCTTACAGGGAACAGGCGGTGGGCGGTCAATGATATTGAATGGGCATATCGATGTTGTCCCAGAAGGAAATCCTGATCAGTGGAAGGAAGATCCCTATTCAGGGTTGATAAAGGATGGGAAATTATTTGGAAGAGGTTCAACTGATATGAAAGGCGGTAATGTGGCTCTCCTTCTCGCGATAGAAGCGATTATACAAACAGGAATAAAGCTAAAAGGAGATGTGATCTTTCAAAGTGTGATTGAGGAGGAAAGTGGGGGAGCAGGAACCTTGGCTGCAATATTAAGGGGTTATCAAGCAGATGGTGCGATTATCCCTGAACCGACAAATATGAGAATTTTTCCGAAACAACAGGGTTCTCTATGGTTTCGACTTTTTGTTCAAGGACGTTCAGCCCATGGTGGTACAAGATACGAAGGAGTAAGTGCTCTTGAGAAATCAATGATTGTTATAAAAGCAATCCTAGATTTAGAAAAAGAAAGAAACGAAAATATCACTGATCCACTATACCATGGTATTCCAATCCCAGTTCCAATTAATATAGGAACAATAAAAGGGGGTTCCTGGCCATCTTCTGTTCCTGATTCGATTGTTATGGAGGGGAGAATGGGTGTGATTCCTGAAGAAACAGTGGAACAAGCAAAGAATATGTTTGAGACTGCCCTAGGGCAAATTGGAGAAGAGGACAACTGGTTTGAGGAACATCCCATTGTTGTAGAATGGTGGGGGGCGAGGTGGATACCAGGAATGATAGCAGAAAACCACGAGTTATTAACAAGCTTAAAAACAGCTTACAATCAAGTGTTAAATAAGGAACCTGTCATAGAAGCTTCTCCGTGGGGAACAGATGCAGGGTTATTGACACGGGTTGGGAATATACCTTCTGTTGTGTTTGGCCCTGGTACCACTGAAGTGGCCCATTTTCCAAATGAGTATATTGAATTAGAGCGTATGTTTGACTGTGCAGAAATCATCGCTCTTACATTAATTGATTGGTGTGGAGTATCTGATTGATAATAGACGATTTGTTGCAGCCTTTACAATTTTTAAAATTGTGAAGGCTTTTTAATGTTTGAACTTCACATAATTATAGTCAGTATCGGTAATAATTTAAAGAACAGGTATTTGTTGGATAAAATGAGGTGCTTGGATGGTTACTTTTTCTTTTATTTTGATTATTGTTTCATTCTTTGGATTACTTGCAACAATAGACAGTTTCTTTTATGAAATTACGTTTTTACAATCATTAATGGAAAATATAGCACCAAAAGCTGAAACAAGGAGATATCAAGTAACAACCTTTTTAATTTTAGGCTTTTTTTATAGTTGTTTTGTTGATTATCGTCTAAAGAAAAGTAAGCAATAGTTATTAGTTAGAGAGGTACAAATGATGATACCTAAGTTAACCGAAAAAATATCACTATGGCAGCTGTTTATTTTAATTTATGTTTTTGAAATAGGAAGTTCTGTTGTTGTTGATATCGGAAGTGATGCAAAACAAGATGCTTGGATTGCTATTTTATTAGCTACTGGTATAGGCGCAGTCACTATTGTTTTTTATCATTACCTATTAAATAAAAAAGAGGGGAAAAACCTTTTTGAGCTCTTTGAATTTTGTTTTGGTAAGTATATAAGTAAAGTGTTTACCTTCGGATATATTATTTATTTTTTTTATATCGCCTCTAGAGTTATGAGAGATTTTGGAGAATTACTTGTATCATCTATCTTTGAGAAAACACCTATCGAATTTATTTCTATTACAATTACACTCGTCATTATATATCTTTTATATCTTGGAATTGAAGTTCTGGGTAGAACTTCTGAAATCTTCTTACCTTATGTTTTTTTCTTTTTAATCATGGTTGGTTTATTTATTTTATTTTCAGGTGAAATTCAATTTGAAAATTTACAACCCGTTCTTGCTGAGGGAATTGGTCCAGTGATAAAAGCAGTATTTCCACAGCTGATGACATTTCCTTTTGGAGAGGTTGTTGCATTTATGACGATTATTCCGTATGTTTCTTCCTTTAAACATGCCAAAAAGGTAAGTGTTGTTGCAATTTTATTTTCTGGACTGATGTTAACATACACAACTATTGTTTTAATAACAACTCTTGGAGCTGAAATGAAGGCACGAGCTACTTTTCCGCTTTTATCAGCAGCAAGGGAGATTTCACTATTAAAATTTATTGAACGTGTTGATTTAATTGTTGTGTTCGTTGTGATGTTTGGAATTATTGTGAAGGTCAGTGTTTATTTTTTTGCTGGCTTAAAGGGCTTGGAACATCTCTTTTCAATTCCCTATCGAGCCTTTATCTTTCCAATGGGCACAATCATTGCATTTATTTCGATTGCGATTTCACATAATTTTGCTGAACATATTGAAGAAGGTCTGGTATTTGTACCATATTACCTTCATCTTCCGTTTCAATATTTTATTCCGCTCTTACTTTTACCTTTCCTATTATGGAAGACGAGACAGAAAAATAAGAAGGTGAATAAATAATGGATAATATGAACTCCTTTTTTAAAAGAAGAAAAAATAAACAAAGAGATAAAACAACGAGTGATGAAATTGTCTCGGATGGAGATAAAAAGAAAATTTCAACAGACCTTGATGAAAATAAAAAATTCTTACAAAATGAATTTGGTCAATCATTAGACTTTAAACTCGAGGATGTTACTGTTGGAAACAAAAAAGGGTTTGTTTGTTATTTAGATACGATGATAGCAAAAAACAAGCTAACCGAACAGGTTTACCAACCAATTGAGGAAATGAATAATGACGAAAACATCAACCTAACTAATGATACAATTGAAAAATATCGTAAAGACTTTTTTCCCGGCATTACATTTCATTATAGTAAAGAGAAAAATGAATTAGTATGGAGTATACTTTCAGGCTATACAGCTTTAGTAATTGATGGTGTAACAACTTCGTTGGCATTAGAAGTGATTAATGAGGACAGGAGAGCAATTGAGGAACCATCTACTCAAACAATAATTAGAGGACCTAAAGAGGGATTTACTGAGCTTTTAAATACTAACATCAGTCTTATTAGAAGAAGATTAAAAAACCAAAATCTGCGTTTTGAGAACTTTGTAATTGGAAAAGATACTCGAACTTCTGTTGCATTAGGGTATGTGGATGGCATTATAAATAAAGATATATTGAGTGAATTGAAGAATAGATTAAACAAAATCGATGCATCATTAATCTTAGATTCAGGAAATATTGAGGAGTATATTGTTGATAAAACGTATACTCCTTTTCCACTAACCTACAGTACAGAAAGACCGGATGCCATCACTTCTCAGCTTGTAGAGGGAAAGGCTATTCTTATTGTTGATGGTAGCCCGTTCGTACTATCTGTCCCAACAGTATTCACTGATTTTTTTCAGGCAAGCGAAGATCACTATATGCCGTTTTTTATGGGAACTTTTTTAAGAATGCTTCGCTATATTTCATTTATGGTAGCTCTTGTACTTCCTTCTTTATATGTTGCAATTACGACTTTTCATCATGAATTATTACCAACTGAATTGCTTATCAGTGTACAAGCGCAAAGAGAAGGAGTACCATTTCCGGCTGTTGTCGAGATTTTTATGATGGAATTAACCTTTGAAGTATTGCGAGAAGCTGGGATTAGGATGCCTAGAGCAGTAGGTCAAACTGTTTCAATTGTTGGTGCTCTAGTATTAGGACAAGCCGCCGTTGAAGCGGGATTAGTTTCTAATGTATTAGTAATTATCGTTGCTTTTACAGCCATTGCAAGTTTTGTTTCTCCAGTTTTTAATTTCTCAATCGCAACTAGATTATTAAGGTTTGTCCTCATTTTATTGGCTGCCTTTTTAGGCCTTTATGGTGTGTTATTGGGTCTTGTACTAATGGTTATCCATTTAACAAGTTTACGTTCATTTGGAATTCCATATTTAACACCCGTTGCTCCATTATTAGTTGAAGACCAAATGGATGTGTTTCTTCGTTTACCAATTTGGGCGAATAAAAGAAGACCTACGTATTTAAAACAAGAAGCGCCAGTTAAGAAAAAAAATTCAACCAATCCTTCTCCACCCAAACCGAATAAAGGTGATGAAAAATGAAAAAAGCTACGTTAATATTTCTGGTTTTTTCAATGCTGTCGGGATTAGCTGGATGTTGGGATAGTAAAGAGTTAAATGAAGTCTCAATTGTTACAGGTATGGCGATTGAAAAGGGAGAAGACGCAAAGTATAAGTTATCAGCTGAGGTGATTAATGCTTCTGAATTTGCTCATAACGGTGGTATGGGAGATGCTCCATCCATTGTGTATCAACTAGAAGGTAACTCAATTTCTGAATTGGCAGATAAGCTTAATAAAGGTTTTACCCGAAAGTTAATCTACTCACATACTCGTGTGATTGTAATTGACGAAGATTTAGCCCGAGAAGGGATATTTGGATTCTTTGATTTTCTTGAAAGAAGTGGCGAGATTCGAAATGATTTTAATATCTTAATTTCAAAAGGTGTGAAAGCGTCTGATGTTATTAAGACAACTTATCCTTCTAAAAAGAGTCCATCAATGAAAATCAATAGTCAAGCTGAAACGTTCCAAGAAGAATGGGGGGGAGATCCGCGGTTAAGATTGACTGATTTTATCGAGGCGTTTATGTCAAAAGGGAGACAACCTGTTGCTACAGCAATCACTATTCAAGGTGATCCCAAAAAAGGGAGCAGTGCAGAAAATAATAAAAACCTAACCCCTGAAGCACTGGTTGTTTTTGATGGCATGGCAATTTTTAAAGATGATAAACTGCAAGGTTATTTATCCGTTGAAGATACAAGAAATTTCCTCTTTGTAAAAAATTTAGAGCAAACAACCGTAACAGTCCCTTGTTCAGACAAAGAAGAAGATAAAGATAAATATCTCGATTTAAGAATTACCCACTCACATCCTATTAGAAACGTTGTTTATAAAGGAGATACCCCAGAAATAAACATAACAATTAAGGCCGAAGCGAACCTTCAAGGGACGCAATGCAAAGATCCTTTAACTAAAATTGACACTTATAAGAAGTTTGAAAAAAACTTATCAGATTTTATTGAGAATGAAGTAGAAGGAACTATTAAGAAAGTGCAAGAAGATTTTCAAGTTGACATATTTGGATTTGGTGAAGACTTGCGTCGAAGCAATTATAAAAAGTTTAAAGAAGTTGAAAAAAATTGGGATGAAGAGTTTTCAAGGGCAAAAATAAATGTAAATGCACATGGATTTTTAAGAAGGTCTGGCATAAGAAATGACAGCTTTTTAACGGAACTTGAAAAGGAGGGTTAACTACTCTCCTTTTGTTTTTCCAAAAAAAAGAATAACAAGTAACCATGAAAAATAACATATAGTAATGTTGTTTATGATATGAGGTGATTATTTGGTTGATCGATTTTACGAAAACAAAATATATAAGTTATCAAATGGGACTCTTAATGTTACTTTAGATTATTTTAATAAGCGATTAAGAATTGATGAGTACCTTGGAGATATTCAACAGCTTAATTTGAAGGTCGATGAAATACTTAAGCTAAATACCTTCGAAAAGATAATTTGGTATATAAGAAAGGATCATGTAGAGCGTTTTATATCCAAAGGTTATACACTTGAAGCCATCATAACTCAATACTTTAATGGAAGTGAGGCTTATATTGTTACAAAATATATGACTGAACAAAGAAGAAACAGTCAACATTGGGTTAAAGAAGATCATATAATATCGGATATTGCAAATACAACAAACTTCAAGACTCCCTTAAAACTATCTCCTGAATTTACAATTCACCGCGCTTCAGAGCATGATGCCGAAAAATTGTCACATTTGTATAAAGATGTTTTTGAAATTTATCCAACTCCATTAAATTCTAAAACCTATATTAAAAAAATAATCAGGGAGAATTCTATATTTTACTATATAAAAAAGGAAGATGAAATTGTAAGCGCTGCTTCTGCTGATGTTAATTACCAATACAACAATGCTGAATTAACCGACTGCGCCACACTACCATCTTATAGAAAGCATGGGTTTATGAAAATCCTATTACAAAAATTAGAGAAAGAGTTAATCAAACAATCCATTTTCTACCCCTACTCTATAGCAAGATCTCTTTCTTATGGAATGAACTCATGTTTTTACCAACTAGGTTATAAATACTCAGGTAGACTTGTGAATAACTGTTATATTTTCGATAAGCTAGAGGATATGAATGTTTGGGTAAAGGATTTAACTCCTTCTGCCGAGAATTCGGCAGGAGATGCTTGAAATTGAGCGTGATTAACTAAAGAAGGATGAATGTGAGGTGTATTCCTTTATGTTAATCCAAGCTAAGATGATTATGGAGATATTGGAAAGTATTGATGAAGCTGTTCATGTGATCGATCACCAAGGCTTCACGGTGTATTATAATGGATTGGCTGCAAAGCATGATGGCCTTAATATCCAGGAAGTGTTAGGGAAGCATCTTTTAGAGGTATTTCCATCACTAACAGAACATTCAAGCACACTACTCAGAGTAGTAAAGACAGGAAAACCGATTTATCATCTTCCTCAATCTTATAAAAACAAACGAGGGATGCAAATAGATACGATTAATACCACAGTTCCTATTTTTGATAAAGGAGAGATTATTGGAGCTGTAGAAATAGCTAAGGATTATTCAAAGCTTAAATTGCTTTCTAATAAACTCATAGATTTACAGGGAAAAGTTAAAAGAAAAAATATGTCTCCTAATGAAGTGTTAGGTGCAAGGTATACATTAGAAGATATCATCACAATTAATAAGCATTTTCTGAAAGTACTTGAACAAGGAATGAAGGTAGCTAAATCAACATCAACTGTCCTTATTTATGGAGAAACAGGGACCGGTAAGGAGCTATTTGTCCAAGCCATCCACTCGGCATCTCCACGAAAACATGCTGCATTTATTGCTCAAAATTGTGGAGCATTACCAGAAACACTTTTAGAAAGTATCTTATTTGGAACAGTTAAGGGTAGCTATACTGGTGCTGTCGACAGAGCTGGATTATTTGAATTAGCGCATGGTGGAACGTTATTTCTTGATGAAATCAATTCAATGCCAATTGAACTTCAAACGAGGTTATTAAGAGTTTTAGAGGACGGAATGGTACGGAGAATTGGTAGTACAAAAGCCTTTCAAGTCGATGTAAGAGTCATTGTTGCAATGAATAAGCCACCCGAGGAATGCTTAAAAGATAAAGAACTTAGAGCTGATTTGTTTTACCGGCTTAATGTATCATCTTTAAGCATTCCTCCATTACGAGAGAGAAAAGAAGATATACCAATTTTAATAAAATATTATATTGATCGGTATAATCAAACCCTTGAAAAGGATGTTTCGAATATTAACGATGAGCTGATGAAGAGTTTAACTGAATACATTTGGCCAGGTAATGTTCGAGAATTAAAGCATATGATTGAGCATTGTATGAATATGGTCGATGGTCATGAAATAATGTTTGAACATATGCCTGTTTATTTTCAGCATACCCCGAAAGAAGTAACTCATAGCGAGTCAATTAAACCGCTACGACAGGTTCTAGAAGAAACAGAAAAAAACTTAATTACTGAGGCATTGAAATTATCGAGTGGAAATGTGAAGAAAGCTTCACAATTACTACAAATTCCAAGACAGACTCTTCAATATAAAATTCAAAAGTTATTAAAAAATGATTTAGTTTAAACTGCTCTTATTTGAGAGTAGTTTTTTATTTTGGCATAAAAATTGCATGTGAGTAAGTAAGAATTAAAGGAGGGAATATGATGAAGTACGATTTATATAAACCAACAAGACAATGGCAAAATATAGACCTATGGAAAAATGTCACTGAAGATCAATGGAATGACTGGTTGTGGCAATTAACAAATACAATTCGCACGATAGAAGATTTACGGAAGGTTATTAATCTTACAGAAGAAGAGGAGGAAGGAGTAAAAATATCAACGAAAACCATACCACTTAATATTACACCATATTATGCTTCTTTAATGAATCCTGATGATTCTAGATGTCCAATCAGAATGCAATCAGTGCCAATTTCTAAAGAAATTTATAAAACGAAATATGATTTAGAGGATCCTCTTCATGAGGATGAAGATTCGCCGGTCCCTGGTTTAACCCATCGTTATCCGGATAGAGTATTATTTCTTGTTACTAATCAGTGCTCGATGTATTGCAGATATTGTACGAGAAGAAGATTTTCAGGACAAATTGGCATGGGTGTCCCAAAGAAACAACTTGACGCAGCGATCCAATATATTAAGAGTACGCCAGAAGTTCGAGATGTTTTATTATCTGGTGGTGATGGCTTGTTAATTAATGATCATATATTAGAGTATATTTTAAAAAATCTTCGTGAAATTCCACATGTAGAAATCATTCGAATTGGAACAAGAGCTCCAGTGGTGTTTCCACAAAGAATCACAGAAAACTTATGCAATATGTTAAAAAAATACCATCCAATTTGGTTAAATACCCATTTTAATACCTCTATCGAAATGACAGAAGAGTCCAAAAGAGCGTGTGAAATGTTAGCGGATGCCGGGGTTCCAGTAGGAAATCAATCAGTGATTTTAGCTGGAATCAATGACAGCGTTTCAATTATGAAGAAATTAATGCATGACTTGGTGAAAATTAGAGTGCGCCCATATTATATTTATCAGTGTGATTTATCTGAAGGAATTGGTCATTTTCGCGCGCCAGTATCAAAAGGACTAGAAATTATTGAAGGGTTAAGAGGTCATACGTCTGGGTATGCAGTGCCGACTTTTGTGGTCGATAGTCCTGGAGGTGGGGGGAAGATTTCTTTACAGCCAAACTACTTGATTTCACAAAGTGCGGATAAAGTGGTGTTGAGGAATTTTGAAGGAGTGATTACTTCTTATCCGGAACCTCAGAATTATGTGGCAGGTACAGCTGATGACTATTTTAAAGGGGTCTATCCTGATTATGAAAAATATAAATCTAATGTAGGGATTGCCGGGGTTTTGAACGACCAGAAGTTTAATCTGGTACCTGAAGATCTCCAACGTCTTGATCGAAGAGAAAAATATCAGGAGGATCCGACCCATTCCTCCCTAAAAGATAAACGAGATAAACGTGACGAAATGAAGGAGAAGAAATTTAAGGTAGAACAGAAGAAATACTCAGAAAGGCCGACTGTAAATGAGTAAGGAAGTGACTTGTGAGTGGTGTGGCGCAGAGGCGACAACTGGTAGCGGGACTGTTTATTGGGAGTTGCCGGATGGGTCAAGGGCGGTTGAGATTACGGAGGCACCTGCGGTTATCTGTTCGGAATGTGGAATGGTATACCAAACGGATAATGTGACGAAGGAGATAGAGGATCAGTTGTTTTTGGTGGATACGAAGAAGATTGGTAGTTCGATAGGGTTTATGGAATTGATGGAATTGCCAAGATTGTTGAAGAGGAATTATTTTGATTTTTCTTCGTAATACCTGTATTTAAAGTTGGCACTCAGGAATGGGTGCCATTTGTCTATGAGGCTAATTGGATTTGGTCTCTAACTCCTGAACCAGACATACAAGAGTTGGTAGATTGTGTTGGAGTATTCTTAGCTAACATCGAAAAGTTTATCTTTTTTTAATTACTGCATCAAAGGAATTAGCATCTTTAAAATTCGAAATATCTTAGATTGGAAGGATTTGAACATAAAAACAATCTATGTGTATTACCTTCAATCTTGAAATGGAAATAAAGAATAGCTAAGTTAAGTTGGGTGGATTTAGCCACTGTCTATGAATCAACAGAAATTACAATTTAAATAATAAAAAGATATTTCAATATAAAAATAGAACAGCTTAAACAAGAAAGCTTTTCATTAATCTCCCTTTCTAAAATAAGCATTGTAGGGTCAGCTGTAGTATTTGACTGTCTTGGAAAAGTAAGCCCTCTGTATATGCAGGTTTCATGTTTTGTTTGCTAAACATGTAAGCTGTTTGTATTATAGAACATTTTCGATATCTCGTTGACTTGTAAGGATATCATTTAATTAAACGAGGAAGGTTAGTTTAGCTAGAGAAAAAAGTCATGTAAAACCCCTTGTTAAATAACTTTTACTTATAATCATTATTAAATCAAAGTGTGGTAAAATTATACAAGTGTTTAAGTGGAAGGAATGAGGAAGATTAATAGGATTCAAAGGATAAAAATAGAGAATATTAAGGGGAAAGATTTATACGAGTTAAGATTTAATGAATTACATGCTAATTTCCCAAATTTGTTTGTTGCACCAAATGGTTTTGGAAAAAGTACAATTGCAGCTTCTTTTAGAGCATTAGGGCCCAGTAAACTAGAATTGGATAAGGAAGATTTTTTTGATGGTGATGAGAATATCTTCCATCACTAGAATTGGAACTTATACTAGATAATATTGGTAACACAACGCTTATGGCTGATTCATCCCAGAACGATATTAATCCACTAATTGATACGTATGTGATAAAAAGTCCAGTATATGCCAAAAGTACTTCTCGTAGTTTTGGAAGGTTTTCCTCTCAATCGGCAAGGTTAGATGTAGAAGACTTAGTTTTTTATGAAAAAACTCCACAAAAGATAGAAGTAGGTTATAAACTAAAGGATATTAAGGATATGTATGGTGAAAAAGGAAAGAAGTTTAAAAAATCTAGAATTACTATGTAATAACTTCGAAGTTCTAAATAAGTGTTCTACTCAAATAAGACCACAAACTGCTATTAACAGTTTTATTCAACAGGTTTCTGATTCTGGTTCAGCAAAAGTAATTAAAGATAAAATAACCGGGGAAAGTATTAAAATAATAAAAGATAATCCTTTATTATCAAATTTTCTTGAAGTTGTTAAGGATTTGGAATACCTACCATTCGATATAGACAGCGAAATTGATTTAATATTAACCGTCATCCAGATTGTAGAAGTAATAAAGAAAGATGGTAGTAACATCAAGAAGGTTAGGACTTATTTAGAGTATGTAGAGTATCGTAGGGATATTGATCAAAAATTAGATGCATTTAATACAACTGGAAGGACGATTAAGACTAAAGAAACAAAAAATAGGTTAGTTGTTGAGTTTCTTTCTGCTAACAAAATGTCTAACGGTGAAAGAGATGTATTAAGTTTTATCTCAAATCTTTCTAAATTTAAGGTTAAATTTAAAAAAGACATAGGAATTTTCATTATCGATGAGATTTTTGATTATCTTGATGGTTCTAATATGCTAATAGTTCAATATTATCTTTCAAAGATGATTGAAGATTGTAAACACCTCGGTAAAGTGCTGTTTCCAATAATTTTAACTCATTTAGACCCTAATCTATTCAACAACTATTACTTTAATAAACCTAAAATTCATTATTTAAAAAACTATTCTTATACTGAAGATAGGACTATGGTAGATTTATTGAAAATTAGAGGAAGGGAAACCCTTTAAAGTAGCTGTCATAGCTTGTGTTAACAAACTGATTCATTGGATCTACACCTTATTAAAGAGAAAAGAACTTTTCCAAGATAGAGCCTAATAATTATGGATTTTTTGAAGAATTATCTAAAGAAATAAACGACTATATTCATTTCTATAATCATAACCGATATCAAAAAAGACTAAACGGCCTAAGCCCTTTCGAATACAGGGCTAAAGCCGTTTAGTGTTGTTTTTATTATTTCCACTGTCTACTTGACAGGGTGCAGTTCAGAACCTTTTATGAAGCAATATTTTAGCTATGAAGATGATGATGTAGAAGGTCTCACGTATATTGAAAGTGATCGGAAATAAGCTAAATGGTTCTAACGTTTGAAGATGGAAATGTTTCTAAAAAAAATGAACTTCAGATAATAGAAATACTTTATGACTTTTTACCCTTTTTTAAATAACATTTTATTATTCAATAAATAACGTTTATAATCTATACTAGATGTTAAGACCTAGTATCAAATTCAAGGGGTGATGAAATGGGTGTTGGTATCATAGGTGTAGGAGCTTATGTTCCAGAAAATATCGTGACGAATAAAGATTTAGAAGATATGGTAGATACTAATGATGAATGGATACGAACTAGAACGGGTATAGAAGAAAGGCGCATTGCAAGCGAGGATATGGATACATCCCATATGGCGATTATTGCAGCAAAAAATGCACTAGCAGATGCAAAACTAGAAGCAGAAGATATAGAACTAATATTAGTGGCAACGGCAACACCGGATAACGTTTTTCCAACAGTTGCTTGTATGGTGCAAGAGGCGCTCAGTTTAACAAATATCCCAGCAATGGACATAAGTGCTGCGTGTGCAGGGTTCGTATACGGGTTAGTGACAGCTTATCAATATATAGAAACCAATACATATAAGAATATATTGGTTATTGGAAGTGAGAAATTCTCAAAAATTATCGATTGGTCAGATAAAAATACGTGTGTCTTATTTGGTGATGGGGCTGGTGCAGTCGTTATAAGTAATGTCACAGGTGATAAGGGAATTTTATCATTTGAACTAGGGGCAGATGGTTCAGGAGGAAAGCATTTATTGGTTGATAATGAAACAGACTTTATTACGATGAACGGGAAAGAGGTTTTTAAGTTTGCCGTCCGTCAATTGCCACAATCCTGTATCAATGTAATTGAAAAAGCAGGGCTTACAAAAGAAGATATTAATTTTCTCATTCCTCATCAAGCCAACATTCGCATTATTGATGCAGCGAGAGAAAGATTGGGTCTTAAACAAGACAAAGTTTCTACGACTGTAAGGAAGCATGGGAATACATCTGCCGCATCGATTCCACTTGCTCTGTATGAAGAACTAGAAAATGGAAAGATATTTGATGGTGATATCATCGTAATAGTTGGGTTTGGTGGCGGTCTAACTTGGGGCTCTTTAGTGATTAAATGGGGTAAATAATTAAACTCATAAGGGGAAATAGTGATGAAAAAACGAGTAGTTGTAACAGGGATAGGGGCGGTGACTCCGTTAGGAAATGATGTTCAAACCACATGGGATAATATAAAAAGAGGCGTGTCAGGTATAGCTCCTATCACACAGATCAACGTGGAAAATTTTTTAGTTAAAATTGCAGGAGAGGTAAAAGGTTTTGCTCCAGAACAATTCATGGATATGAAAGAAGCAAGAAGAATGGGGCGTTTCACACAGTTTGCTGTTGCAGCCAGCAAGATGGCAGTAGAAGATTCCGAACTTCAAATAGGTGAGAACGTCCAAGCGGAACGTGTCGGAGTTTGGATTGGCTCTGGAATCGGAGGATTAGGTGAATTTGAAGAGCAGCATAAGCGTTATTTGGATAAAGGACCAAAACGAGTAAGTCCATTTATTATCCCAATGTTAATTCCTGACTTAGCCTCAGGACGTGTTTCAATTGAACTTGGTGCGAAAGGGATTAACAATTGTTCAGTTACTGCTTGTGCATCAGGTGCCAATTCCATTGGAGACGCATTCCGTGTAATCCAAAACGGTGTGGCAGATGTAATGATTTCCGGTGGAACCGAGGCAGCAATTACCGAAATGACAATCGCGGGGTTTACGAATATGACGGCACTTTCGACGAATTCAGACCCTAATACAGCAAGTCGTCCTTTCGATAGAAACCGAGATGGATTTGTGATAGCAGAAGGTGCTGGTGTTGTGATTTTAGAGGAACTTGAACATGCAAAGAATCGCGGTGCGAAAATTTACGGAGAACTAGTGGGGTACGGTGCAACCGGTGATGCCTACCACATCACAACACCTGCGCCAAATGGTGAAGGTGGTCAGCGTGCAATGAAACTAGCATTAGAGGACGCAAAACTAACGGTTGATCAAGTTGAATATATTAATGCGCATGGTACAAGTACGCATTATAATGACCTAAATGAAACATCCGCTATTAAAGAAGTGTTCGGAGATCATGCTTATAAAATTCCTGTTAGTTCAACCAAATCAATGACAGGGCATCTATTGGGAGCAGCGGGAGCAATTGAAGCCATCTTTTCCCTATTGTCTATGAAGGAAGGTATCGTTCCACCAACGATTAATTATGAAACACCAGATGAAGAATTAAATTTAGATTATGTTCCAAATAACTCTAGAGAAGCAAATGTTAACACAGTGTTGTCCAATTCATTTGGATTTGGTGGGCATAATGTTTCGTTAGTGTTTAAGAAGTTCGGGTAAATGGATTTTTTCGCAAAAGGCTCTGTTAAACATTGATGTTGGTGTTCGTGTAGGGCACCCGCCGGAAACCTGCGGAGCTAGCGGATATTAGTTTCCTAACTTCTTATAAAAATACAAAAAACGTGTCTGTGTGGTATTAAGCAAATGTATCCAAATCAAAGCTGGGTCACCTTCCCCATTAAATGATAATGCTTATTGTTAGAAGTGGATAAAAATCCGTAATCTCATGGTTCCCTCAGGCAACTGTTCCTGTATATGGCCACGAAGAGCAGAACAAACCAGTATTCATATAGACCCAAGTATGAAGCAAAGTTATATAATCAAATTGTGGATACCATCGAAGAAATCATTAAGTGGATCCGAAGACTGTGGAGGCAAAAAAAACAACTCACTAACTTGGAACGACTAAAGGGAATAACGTATTTAAATATGTTATTCCAACAAAGAGTATGCATTGAAGATTAAATCTTCGCATACTCTTTTTAAATTATAATTTTTGAAGTTTATTATTTGTAATTTCGACGATTAAAAATGCATATATTCAGCTTCGCCTTTCATTTCAACGATTTCAGATCCCCATCTCTCAAATTGCTCATTGGCTAGTTGTATCATTCTGATTTTCATTTCGATATTTAGTTACAACAACTAAATGATAACTAAGTCGATACACAGAGTGTCTATTCTTCTTAAATTCAATCATTTTTATAACGACCTCCTGATTACAACATTCTTTTTAGTGTAATTTTACCACTAAGGGGAATTTTGGATACCTAATTTATAGATCGTTCTTTATTATAGTTAACAAATTTCAGATAAGAATATTACAAGACATAAATACTGTAGGTTGATTTAAAAGAACCCCAGCTAAAATTGCTTATTGAAGTATAAAATTTGGCAAAACCTTTATGGGACTCTCGACAACCATTCAGTTTACCGTAAGAATCATTACTTTATTGAACTTGATGAACAAAATTAAGTATTACTTTATTTTTATAAATAGGTTACCTCCCATCCTTTTTAATATCTATTTTCTACATATTATTACGACTATGAGAAGAATAATAGTTAAAGAAGATATAAAGGGGAATAGAGATGGAAGACTGGAGTTTATTTACGAACAATTGGGATATGATTTGGAAATCGTTTGTCGTTTTTTTTGCTGCTTTATTTTTACTGCGTTTAGCAGGGAGAAAAACCATTGCAGATATGCTAGAGGAAAACCCACATGTAGGTGACCATAATAAACTGATTAAACCTTAGTAATTCAAGGAATAACTTATTATGGATAATAACTGACAAAGGAAAGTCAGTTTTTGCACAGTACAAGGACACTGTTAAAAATTACGGAGGCGAATCGAATATTAAGAAACGTTTCTTCGCCCCTCTATTTTTATGTAAAATGACGTAAACGTAAAAAAATTAATGGAGGGAGGACGATATCGAAGTCAACTTCTTTTTCATATTTTACTCTTACTAAATAATGAGTTAGTTCCCTTTATATAAGGTTTTGTCGAAAAAATACTAAAGTAAAGAGCAGAAAACTAGAAATAAGCATTCTCAGAATTTCCACTAAATCTTTGAATGAGTAAAAAATGGATTTGGGAGGAAAATAAAAGCTGTGGATTAATAATAAGGGAGGTTTTTTAAATGGCTAAAGTATTAGCAGTATTATCAAGTGGTTATAAGGATAAGGAGAATAGTTACGAAACCGGTTGGTGGGGCGAAGAATTATTTGCTCCTATGGAGCTTCTCGAAAAGGCAGGTCACCAAGTTGACTTAGCGTCTCCGCTTGGTGGTAAACCAGACGTTGATAAGCTGAGTATTGGTGAAGAGTATGACCCAAAAGGTACATATAAAGAAATATATGAATCAGGGAAAGCTGATGAAACAAAAAAGCTTTCAGAAATTAACGCAAAAGACTACGATGTAGTGCTTATTGTAGGAGGTCATGGAGCAATGTATGATCTTGCAAAAGATGAAGATCTACATCGAATTATTAATACAATTTATGATGAGGGTGGCATTGTTGCAGCAGAATGTCATGGTCCAGCGCCTCTTATTTATGCAAAACGACCAAATGGAGAAAGTTTTATTGCTGGAAAAAAAGTAACAGGGTATCCAGACGTTTGGGAGCCAGAAGGGTTATTAGACATCTTACCATTTAGTCTAGAACAAGAGTTGAAGAAAATTAGTAACTATGATATTGGAGATTTAGAAAAAACGGGTCATGCAGTGTGGACGGATGAGCAAATTGTAACAAGCAGAGATCCTTTTTCTTCTGAGCTAATGGGTGAAGAATTAGTTAAAGCTCTTCAAAAAAGAAATAAATAAGAAACTTTCAAGAGGTGATTCAAAAAAGACTCTTTTTTGAATCACCTTTATAGGTCAAGTGGGACACTACAATCTTTTAAGTTATTAAAAAGTGGTATTTGGCCATTGCTTTCTAAAAAATACTCTTTACATCGATAAAGTTGTCCATATGCTACCTGGGGATTCCATCAGGGTCCCCGATTGTAGGTTGACTGTAGCATTGTACTTATCGCACCTAAAACACTTCTCTTCAATTGACTACATACATCAAAGTGTCTTTCAAATATAAATATTTCTATAGAATGCAAATCATACTATAAAAATCACCTGATTTACATTCTTTTTCATACTTCCTTTAAAAAACGCAGTCCCGACCCTTTGTATGCGAAGCCTAGGGTGGGCGTGGGAAGATTGCGGTATAACCGAATTTTTACTAATTGACTTATAAGTTTTCCTATGGAATTCAATAGACAAGCTATTATTAAATGTTTTGTAAATGAAGAAATGGAATCTATTAATAATTTTAGATTATTTTCTTATTAACAAACGGATTGTTGAAGAGAGTTTTTTGTAATATTTTGTTGAAGAATGTTAAAGTGGATGGTAAATTTAAACAGTGGATAAATTATATTAGGGAGAACTAATTTGAGATTAGAGAAGGGATCCTAGAGAATTTAGATCTTAAAACCAAAGAATTACTGTTATAAAAATGATTTACAGTAATACTCGCTTATCGATTCTCCTGCCGAAACCACACTAAAACAAAAATACCTTTTTAATGGTGTAAATATTCTAGAAATACATAATGTATATGAATGTAGTAAAAAGACTTTTACATTTATTCTTATAATTTCATACATAATAGATTAGTGGATTAATAGGATAAGCATTGTAATGGTAAAACTGAAAGGTGAGAAAAAAGTGGATATAAATAGGGAAGTTGAAGAAAAAGATGAAAAAATTGCCCAGCTAGAAAGACAATTAATAGAATTACTGGAAGCTCAACAGCAAAGTGCTGCAACTATTGCGGTAGATTATAAATCAAGATCTTTAGCTCCACCGAAAGGAATTTTCAAGTCCATTTTAAAAGCTGGTGTTTCGAAGATTATGTTGGCATTGGTAATCCTTTCTATGTTAGTCGTCATTACTTTAGGAGGATTTCAGATTTTTGCGGGCAGTACCTTCAAACAAGAGTCTGTCACGTTTGTTGAACGTGTTCAAGAGCTATCCACTTTGGCAACAGCTGAAGCTCATACGAAAGCGGTTATACATGAAGAGGACAACAAGATTTTCGGGAAAGACATCTCTATTGATCTACCAGGAACAAAAAGAGTAGTACTATTAGTTGTGCCTGCGACAGTCATTGCTGGTGTTGATTTGAAAGGGATTACGTCTAAGGATATGGTTATTAATGAAGAAACAAAAGAAATAGATATTACCCTTCCTCATGCAGAACTCATCCAGGATCCATCATTACAGATGGATAAAATACAAGCCGTTGACAATAGTGGTATTTTCCGTGGTGATGTTAAAATGAATGAGGGGTTTGACCTGGCCGGTAAGGCACAAGAGCAAATTCGTCAAGATGCCATCTCTAGTGGTTTACTAGATACTGCAGAGAAAAACGCAGAAAAAGTGTTAAAGGAATTTTTTAAGAATATTGGTTATACGGTAAATGTCACGTTTAACTAATAGGACTGCCTGCCCATGCTAATGGGAACAGGCCTGTTCTAATCTACTAATCATGGGGTGATTTCATGTTGAAAAATCCATTTAAGAAGAAAACAGATCTTGAGGTAGTATCCTCATCTACTATTGATGATGTTGACAAAATTGAAATTGAAGACGAACTAGTGGATGATTTAAAAGATGAAGAAGAAAAACTAAAAGTTGAAGATATAAACAGCCACGAAGAGCATTTCTCAGAGGAAAAATTTTGGACTAAGGTACAAAAATTCTCTAAAAAAGCTGGAACTTCTGTAGTCTACGCCGTTCTATTACTTTATTACACACTTCAAAGGCCAGATGTACCATTAAAAGTTAAAGCAACCATTGTTGGGGCTTTAGGTTATTTTATTTTGCCTCTAGATATTATACCTGACTTAGCAGTTGGTGTAGGATATACTGACGACTTAAGTGTTGTAATATTCGCCTTAGTTCAAGTAGCTTTATATGTGAATGATGAAATTAAAATGCAAGCCAAAAATAAACTAAAAGATTTATTTGGTGAGAATGTAGATACAACTGAGATTGATAATAAACTAGGTAGATAATGATATTATAAGTCTGTTTCCAAGGTTTTTTGTTGTAGCTATTACAGATGAATTGAAATAATTGAAGAAATGGCACTCACAACTGAGTGCCATTTTACTATTATGAAATTTCAGTTCAATAAATAGACAGAAATTAAAATAACTTCATCTGATCGTATGAAGCGTCAAGATTAATTTTGTATCCAAGAGATTTATAACCTTCTTTTCTCTTTTCAAACATTCGTTGAAGTATGGGTTCATTTGAGTCAACGTAATCATATACTTGAACAATTTCTTTATTTTCATAAGATCTGTGCAGACGGCCAATATATTGCTGCAAAGTTCCTTTCCAAGATACTGGCATTGTTAAAAATAATGTATCAAGTCGCGAGTCATCAAAACCTTCTCCAATATATTTTCCCGTAGCAATAATTAGTCTTTCTTCATCCTCTGGAACTTCTTTTAGCTTCTTTAATCGATAATTCACATCCTTCTTTTTTACTCCACCTGTAAGCACAATCAAATTTTTGGCAAAACCTTTTAGTTTACTCTCTAATAAATCTACATGTTCTTGTCTTTCAGTAAGGATTATAGGATTTCTTCCTTCGTCTAGTGCTCTTAATACATCATCAAAGATAAGGTCATTTCGCTTTTCGCTTTTTGATAATTCACCATAAATTTTTTGGATCGTTTTATTATCTTCATCAAATTCACTCTTAAACTTGGTATACCGTGGTATCAACTGGTGATCAAACGTGTGAACCTTTGATTGTCTTTTTGCAGTTACTTTATATCTAATTGGTCCACACTGCATTCTCATTATTGGATGTAGACCATCTTTTCTTGTAGGAGTTGCTGTTAAACCATGAATGTATTTTGCAGAAGATTTCTTTAACACATTTTCAAAAGTAAAGGCAGATATATGGTGACATTCATCCACTATGATTTGACCATAATTTTTAAGTAGATTCATGTTTTCATTTCTTGAAGTTAATGTTTGTATAGTTGCGATATCTACACATCCACTTGGTTTACTTTTTCCTCCACCTATTAGACCAACATTTACTTCACCTAATTTAAGAAAAGCGTTCAAGGATTCTTTCCATTGTTCCATCAGTTGCTTGCGGTGTACAATTACTAATGTGTTTACGTTTCTTTCCCCGATTAATGCGGCACCTACAACTGTTTTCCCAAACCCAGTAGTAGCTGATAGGACACCAGTATCCTGTTCACATAACTTATCAACTGCTTCTTGTTGCTCAGGAAAAAGTGTCCCTGTAAAATCTGCTTCTATTATGTTCCCTTTATAACGATAATCCTTAATTTCATTTTCAATAGAATATTTATTAAAAAGGCTTATTATATCTTCAAAACACCCTCTTGGAAAAATAAAGTTTGTTTCATCTTCATAAGAACAATTAATCACTCGTGGTATTCCATGTGTTGATAAACGACGAGATTGAGCCTTATAATATTCGGGATTGCTAAAACTAGTTAATTCAATTAATTCTTTAGCAATAGAAGAGGGGAGACTTGATTTTTGGATCTCCACACCAATTTTTAACTCAATGGTTATCTTTTTCGGCAATGTAATATTAATAGAGGGCAACCCTTGTGATGAATCAGACAGTGTACTTATGGTCTGCTCAACGTTGGTTTTGTTGAATTTTTCGATATTTGCTAAATATCCCCATTGATCGTTTATAGGTTCGAAATTTGAATCAACAAATATACTATTCCCTTTTTCTCTGGGTACTTTTTGTAAGGGTAAGGCAATTAAATTTCCAAATCCACCCTCTGGGAGTATATCTTGATTAGGAAACATACGATCATATGAATCTAACCCAATTTGGTATCTACTTTCCATCGTTTTAGTTAATAAGCAACTTCCTAATTTTCTAGCTTTAACTGCAGGTATGGCTTGGTCAAAGAAAATCCAAATGTGACATCCGTTACCTGAACGAGATATTTCAATAAATGAAGGAACGTTATATTCTTTACAAGTTTTATAAAAGGCAGAAGCATCCTCTTTCCAACTTTTCTTATCGAAATCAAGTGCTAAAAAATAACAAGTTTCATCTTTTAATAATGGGTAAACTCCTATTGTTTTCTTTCCACTTAAATGCTCATATAATACTTTATCAGTTAGTTCTAAGTATTTTTTATGAGAACAAGCACTGCATTTAATATTTGGTTTTTCACAAATATTTGGTACCCACTCATTTTCGCATGCAGGCATATAGCCAGAACGACCACTTTTTGATTCCCAACGAACGGAGTAAACGTCAGTTCTGCCTTTGAATAGATTTTTAAATATATTAATACGTTGTCTAATCATTTCAGATTTGTTACTTTGCATAATAGGTTTCTCTTGCTCAAATTGAATATTATGTTGTATTAGTAAGTTTTTTAGTTTCTCATTTTCTTCTTTATATTTTTCTAGCTCTACTAATACTTTATTAAGTATAAGTTCCGTATTTTCGTTCATATCAAGACCTCTACAATTAGTAAGAATTATTATTCTATTATACAAGAAGAAATAAACAAGTAAAAATGAATGAGTGAATCAGGACGATCCAAAATAGGAAGGCTTGTACATTAAGAGTTGGAGTAGATAATATGGAAAGAAATAGACGAGGGCATTTATTATTGTTATGGATGTGACAGATTCCGAGCAAATGAGCCGAAAACTTGTAAAGATTGCGGAGAAAGAAGTTCGATAATGGATTGTTACGCTAGTGTGAGTCTTTTGATAAATCGTGTTATCAAACAAGTGTCGCCCAAGCACCTAAGCATACAAAAAGCGCGCCCCTTAAGGACGCGCACACTTCGAAAACTATTCATTTAATAATATGGTGAAATCATTACGTAAATAATTACTCCTGTTAAGCTTACATATAACCATAAAGGCATTGTCCACCTTGCAATTTTTTTGTGACGCTCATTTTCCATATTCCATGCTCTTGCGACCGAGGTTAATGCAAGTGGAACAATAATGGCTGCCAATAGAATATGTGTGATTAAGATAAAATAATAAACATAGGCAATTAATCCTGTACCACCGAATGGTGTTGATTCTGCTATATAATGATACGTCGTGTAGGTGAAAAGAAAGAGTGCTGTAGTAGTAAAGGCAGCATAGATAAAGCGACTGTGTACCTTTACATTTTTCTTAATAATGGCAATAAGCGCTCCAATAAGAAATAGAAACGTGAAGCTATTTAAAATGGCATTTATTAAAGGTAGAATAGTAGGGTCAAACGCTGTGAAATTCTCTACTCCTGGTATCCCGGATAATACAAAGATTACCCCATTTAACAAAATTGTCGTAATAATAATAAATGGTTTGTAATTTTTTTTCTTTACTATTTGCTTCCCATCATAGTTCATTAATTTACCTTCTTTCTAGGATGATTCCAAAATAAATTAGTTAGTCAATACAATATTAAGTGTCATCTTAGTAAAGTTCAATATATTTATTGGACAAAAGTTTTGCCATCTCGTTACAACGACGTTTTATGGACAGGTATTTTACCCAGAAATAAAATTAAATAGATCCGAAAAGAAAGATTAGAGTGGATTTAAGACATGCTAGGCTACTAACTAAAAGGGTAGTAGAATTGCATTCAAGGCAAGTCTATAGTTACTTAGTTGCCTTTCAATTGCGTAACAAACTCGGAGTAATTAGTTGAGAGAAATTAAAGTCAGGATTTAAACCTATGTGGTAAAATATAAATGTGCTAGATTCTATCTCCTATTTAGGGATATTATCACGAACTGTTCATAACTGAGTGAAAATACAAATACAAAAAGAGAATATATATACCCCAAGGAGCTAATGTTTATTTTATGTGGAAAAGATGGAGTATTATTTTATTGTGTGTATTACTTGTCCTATTTTTGATTCCGTATAGCTTACCCTTTGTTTTTGCTTTTGTAACCGCGATTTTTCTTGATGGAATCATTCAATGGTTGGCTAAAAGTATACGTATTACGAGGTTCCAGTCCGTTATTGTTGTTTTTATTAGTTATGTGTTTTTACTAATGCTAATTACGTACCATTTTATTTCAATCATTGCTAAGCAAACTGTAAACTTACTAGAAACAACACCTATTTTTATAGAAGAATTTTATATAAATACGCTTATCCCTTTAATACAGGATTGGGAAGCCTATTCTGAAAACTTACCAAGTGATGTACTTTTATTAATTCAGAATAAAATTAATGATGGTATCAATGCAATTAAGCTGTTTTCAAATGAAATGATCCAAAATATATTTAATCTTATGACTGCTATTCCTGGTTTCCTTATCGAGTTTTTAATTTATTTAATAGCCGTATTCTTAATTTGCCTCACTCTACCACAGTTAAAAGCGAATATTGAAAAACATTTATCGACAAAAACAAAAGAGAAGGTTCTTCTAATCACAAAACAATTAAACCATGCTGGGGTAGGCTTTATAAAAGCACAGATCATTTTAAGTTTACTTACGTTTGCTATGGCATTTTTGGGCTTGTTAATTTTAAAAGTCCCTTATCTAGTTATTCTATCTTTACTAATTGTGATAGTAGATATTTTGCCTATTCTCGGAACAGGGTCTGTTCTCGTTCCTTGGGCAATTGTCGCTATTTTACAAGAAAATCATTTTCTTGGCATTGGATTAATTACTCTATTTTTAGTAATTACTGTTGTTAGAAGAGTAATTGAACCCAAAATTTATTCATCTAGTTTAGGGATATCACCACTTGCATCATTAATAAGCCTGTATATTGGATTTCAATTAATTGGCATACTTGGGGTCTTTTTAGGGCCAATAGTTGTGATTATATTTGATACATTAAAGAAAGCGAATATCATTAAATTGAATTTTAAAATATAACTTGTTCATTTATCTTTTGAGCATAGAAATGATGATTAAATGTAGCCAAGGCTTGTAGAAAGAGGTTTTTATAAAGCAGACCTATAGTCTAACGAAGTATTGATTGATGGGGTTTTTATTAACTAATATATTTTTTTATAAGTAAAAAACAAAGTAGATCGTTATTTAGCGGTCTTTTTTTGCTTTTTATTTCAGAAGAATGAAAATTAATATTAAAATCAAAACGAAGATAGGGAAAAACTTCATATTTTCCTCCTATTACTTATTCAATAAAATCCTATAAATTCTATAAAGGAGATCATTAATGGAACCATCTCGAATAAAATCATCAAATAAATTACAAAAACAATCAAAGTCCTCTCTTTATAATACTTTTTGGAGATGGCACTTTTATGTTGGAATTATTTTTGCCCCGTTTCTTTTTATTCTAGCTGTAACAGGTGGCATCTATTTATTTAAGCCACAAATTGAACATATTCTTTATCAAGAGTATTACGAGATTAACCCGCAAGGAGATAAAGTTTCTGCCTCCCAACAAATTCAAGAAGTAAACCGATTGTATCCGGAGGCATTTGTTACAAAATATCGCCCTGGAGAAAGTACCTCTCGTTCAAGTGAAGTTACGATCACTTCGGGTGGTGAAACATTCACCATATTTGTTAATCCATACACTGGGAAATTTATTGGTGAGTTAAATAATGAAGACAGAATCATGAATAAGATTGAAGAGATTCATGGTGAGTTAATGGCTGGTACTATTGGGGATCGTATCGTAGAGTTAGCGGCTTGTTGGTCAATTGTTCTGATCGTAACAGGAATCTATTTATGGTTTCCGAAAAAGAAACTGCATGTAATGGGTGTCCTTATTCCAAGATTTAATAAAGGACAGAAAATACTAAGAAGAGATTTGCATGCTGTCCCAGCATTTTGGATAGCATCGGGTATGTTTTTCCTTATCATCACAGGCTTACCATGGTCGGGTTTTTGGGGAAATAATTTTCAAGCAATAATAACAAACAGTGGTTTAGGCTATCCACCCTCTACATGGTTAGGAAGTGCGCCAACATCTACGATTAACGCAGAGGATATAGCCGAAGTTCCGTGGGCTGCAGAAAAACTGGATGTACCTAAATCAGCGCTTCAAGGATTCATCCCTCTACCTATAGATGATGTAGTGGATATTGCAAATCGTGAAGGAATGCACCCAAGCTATTCGATTAATATTCCAAGTAATAAAGAAGGAGTATATACATTATCTGCCCATCCGCCAAAAGCAAAGGACGAAGCCACGATTCATATTGACCAATATTCTGGCGCTGTTCTAGCAGACTATCGATATGAAAATTATGGAGCAGTTGCTCAGGTGGTAGCTTTGGGTATAACGCTGCATAAAGGTACTGAATTTGGATTAATTAATCAACTTTTCAGTTTACTAATCTGTTTAGGTATTATTTTTGTAGTCTGTACTGGTTTTTATATGTGGGTAAAACGTAAACCTAGAAAAGAAATGGGTGCACCAAAAGCTCCTAGCTTGAGGAAGCAATGGCCATTCCTGATTTTGTTAATTGGCTTAGGAATTGTGTTTCCTTTAGTAGGCCTATCGATAATTGTTGTCTGGGTATTTGACTGGCTCTTTATACAAAGAATTGCTATTTTAAAGAGGTTCTTCAATGCATAGGTATACAAAACTATAGGGAGTTTTAATATGAATAAAAATGTAGTTGTTTTGTTTTTCTTATTTTTTACTATATTCTTAAGTGCTTGCTCACTTGAACCAGATGTTGCTCAAAAATACAAACAAGAAAAACCGTTAGTCGCTGATATTGTAATACCAGAAACATTTTCATTTACGGATTCATCAACTTTTAAGGTTGTTCTTCATCAAGATGGTGCAGTGGTTAATGGTGCTGATTTTGTTCATTTTGAGATGTGGAATCATGATGGTTCGGTCAATTATGGTATGGAAGAAGTGGTTGAAGTGGGGGATGGAATCTATCAAATTAGTAAAGCAATTAAATCCGATGGCTTGTATTATATTATGGTACATGCTGGCAATAATGGTTCGATTATCATGCCTCGAAAACAATTTGTTGTAGGAGAACTTTCAGAAAGCGAGTTGGAGTTTTTGCAAAATGGTACACAAATGAAAGAACAGAGTAATGGAGATCATCATTAACTTAACACTAACTATAACAAAGTAATTATACAGGAATTTGTGCATCACTATTAAACTTATACTATGTAGGTGGTGATACTTGTAGCAACAAAAAAAAATTTAGTAAACAAGACTGCCAATCTTATAGCTTGAAGGTGTTTTACCACAAAGTGTCGAATATACGTTTTATTAATACTCAACACATAAAGGAGATTTCGACTTGGAATTATTAGGTACTGTTGCGCCTTTATTTGCCCCAATCTTGATTTTTGTCTTGCTATTTCTTTTTTTAAAACGAAGAGGTCATCGCTTGGCTACTTAATTTTATCGTGTATTGCAGCATACTTTATTCTTATGATACTTATCGGTGTCGCTAGTTTTTTTCAAGGTAATTCATAATGCAATAATTAGGGTGGGAGTGTAAAAGGAGCATTTTAGTTTCTTCTAAAAGAGTCTAAGCTTTAATAATTTGGTATTCCTACGATAGTCAGTCTGTTTAAGAGGTTATTTAGAACATAGAGAGAAGTATCTATACAGCCCAATCTTTTGGCACTTTAAAATACTATGAAAAAATGGCACTCAGAAATGGGTGCCATTTGTTTTTGTTAATAGTAAACTTAATAAAATATCTGTACCTAAACAACTTTACGTATATCATTGGACAATTTCAAATACTGTTCCTTGGTGAAAATCTATCACTTTCATGGAATTATATACCCCTAAATAAAGACTAGTTTGGGGCAAATTTGTTCCTAAACTAACATAATAAGCTGATTGGGAGCCAAAATCGTAATTCGGTTCAATTACTCCAAAATCATTAAGTTGACCATCCAATCTTACCCTAGTATAAGCTAAGGCACCTCTCGCAGGAGACCCAGATTCTTTCTTCTTGGACAAATCTGTAAAGACAATGCTTCCCGTTAAATGAGGGATTTTACTACCCATATATGGCTGTACTCCTGTAAGCGCAGTTCCTCCAAATTTATCTGGACGTGGATCTTTATGGAAATAACTTGTTAAAGGAGGAAGACGATTGAATGAAGTGATTATTGCTTCTTCGTAAAAAGAAATCGACTTTTCATCTAAATTAGAATTTGATGGGCATTCACTTATAGTTGAAGTAGGCAAAGCACCTTCCCAACCTCGCCATCCAAAGTTAATCAGTCCCTCAAGTTCTGATTTTATTGAAGAAGCTTGAGTAATCTTCTTGACAGGTATTGGCTTGTAGTGAACAAAAGTAAATATGGACTCTACCAAATCCTGTCCAACATTTCCCACATATTTAATATACTGATTATAATACCTTTGAAAAGAGATACCTGGTATATTCCTAACACCTTTTGCCATTATCGTAAGCGTTTCTTGAATAGAAGATGGAAGTTCATTAAAACGAGAAACTGCAGGTGGATTATTAATAAATGTATTCATGGTCACGTCAATTTCTAGTATTTTCCCTGCTATTTCCATGATGTCCTGGCTTAAATTAAATGGATCATACCCAGACCCACCATCACCAGTTGTTAGGACATGTTTTCCCGTTTCGGGTGAAAAGTTCAAGCTATTGAAACCATTATGATTGAAAAATGGTCTTCTTAAATTAAGTAATGTTCGACGTTTTTGAGGTTGTCGATTGGATTGCAAAACCCATTCTTCAACCGTATCGATATGGTCATATTGAGTGTCTCTGTTTTCCCAATTTAGCCTTAAACTACTGATATCACAGGGATTTGGCTTAAACGAATCACTGGTAGCACCCGTACCTTGTGTCCCAGCTACGGAATAATGAAGATAAAATAGACCGTTATAAGAAAATTGAGGATGAAACGCTAGTCCTAGCAAACCGCGTTCATCGTATCCACCAGAAGAACCAAGTTTGATAATTCGAGGACGAATATCTAAAAATGTCCTTATCCCGTCGGTGCCGATATAAAAAATTTCACCTACCTGTGTTGCAATAAATAATCTCTCCACTGTATCCCCGGGGAGGACAGCTGTTTTCAATACAGTTGGCAAATTAATATTTCTAACAAGGGGCCTTAACCTCACCGTAACTTTTTTCAACTGTGTTCACTCCTTCAAGTATGCAATTGTCTTTTATAAAAGTATGATGACAGCTAATCTTTTTAGTACAGTTAAAGCTTATTGTGGTTAATACAATATATAAATGTAATTTTGTCGATTAGAGTTTTGAAAATGGACTAGAATGAAAAGGCAATTTCAACTTTAAAGAGAAAAATCATTTATTTGCTTGCATAATCAAAGGGAGTTATAATAACTTGGGTTTGTATTCTAGCTTTTTAACATATTCAAATAAGAATTGTATTATTTTCTTTGGGCTATATTACTAGTAAAATTTAAAGGTTTAATTGAGGTGAAAAAACAATGGGAATAAATGTTGTGTTATACCAACCTGAAATACCCTTAAACACAGCAAATATAGCGTTAACCTGTATTGCAACAAATTCAGTGTTACATTTAATCCGTCCACTGAGTTTTTCAACGGATGAAAAGATGTTGAAAGCGGCTGGTATTGATTTTTGGGATAAAGTAAATGTTCGCTATTATGATTCTATAGATGATTTTTATGAGTTAAATCCAATCGGGGATTTCTTCTTTATTGAAAATTTCGGGGATGGAAGACATACAGATTTTGATTATAGCAAACATGATAAAGAATATTTTTTCATTTTCGGACGTGAAACAGATGGTATTCCATTAGAGATCATTGAAAAGTACAAAGACAAATGCTTAAGAATCCCGATGACAGTGAATGTACGCTCACTTAATTTATCAAATACTGCGGCCATTCTTGTATATGAAGCATTAAGACAGCAGGGGTACCCGAATTTAAACTAGTTGATAGGAAGAGATACTGTTTAATATAGGAAATTATATTTTTAATCATAGAAGCTATATAGAATTAGACCAAATCAAAGTGATTTGGTCTTGTTATTTTTAATAATATATCATCTTTTGAAACATAGCCACTTCAAATACCGTCTTGAAGCCAGCACGTTCATACAGTTGATTAGCTCTTGTGAGGCTATTAGAATCTACTGAAATTAATACCGTTTTATTTCCACGTCGAAAAGATTCTCTGAATACAGTATTTAATAGAGCCAGCCCAATTCCATGTTTGCGCCACGGACGCTTAACACCTAGTAAATCCACATAAATATCTTTACCATCAAATATTTTACAGATAATAAAACCAACTAATTCGTCTTCTGCGTATGCAACAAACCAGAAACTTTGATCATAGTTGGCAGTACTCTTTTGTTTCATCGATTCGTCATATGGTAGGGGAGAGAAATCGCGTGTATCTTTGAAAGATTCTTGATGTGCTTTATAAAGTTTAATAGAATCTATTTCCGCTTGATATGGACGAACACTAATCTCACTATGAATTAAAATAGTCACTTTCTCCTACACACCAGGTAAACCACTGTATTTTTCGTTCAGAAAATTACGTGAAAAAACAATCTCAAATCTTCCTTTAAAATTTTTATAATTTCGTTTCAGTTGTTTACAATTGAGATTTTTCAAGTATTTATTTATACTAAATTAAAGTAACTTATTAACACGTTAAAGCAGGCGCTTAATACTGCAATTTTTGCACAAGGGGATGTAATTTTATGTTTACTCTATTAAAATCATTAACAAATCTTCATGGTCCATGTGGCTATGAACAACCAGTGTCACATTTTATAAAAGATTACATACAAGAGTTAGTCGATGAAGTATCAATAGATCCAATTGGAAATGTTATAGCTTCAAAAAAAGGGAATAAGCCTGGACCAAAGATAATTGTAACTGCGCATATGGATGAAATCGGTTTTATTGTAAAAAAAATTGAGAATAATGGGCTGATTCGTTTTGAAAAATTAGGTGGTCATGATGACCGAATTCTTTTAGCACAGAAGGTAAAGTTACGCACTAGGAGTGGTGAATTATTGGGCGTTATCGGAACTATGTCTGCACATTTTGTCAAATTTGATGATGCTTCTAAGGTAAGGAAGCATCAACAGCTTTATATTGACATTGGTGCAAAGTCGAAGCAAAACGCACTAGATCTTGGAGTCCAAATTGGTGACCCAATAACATGGGCAACTGAATTGGAGTTATTAGGTAACGAACAAACAGGAAGAGTAGTAGGTAAAGGACTAGATGATCGAGCTGGATGTGCAGTGGTTATTGAGCTCTTAAATAATTTTAAAAACAGTGATTTTGCTGGGGAAGTGGTTGCTTTATTTACTGTACAAGAAGAGGTTGGCTTAAGAGGTGCACAGGTGGCAGCAAGAAATGTATTGGCCGATGTAGCGATTGCGATTGATACAACTGCTGTTAGTGATACTCCCGAAGAAACAATGGATCAATCACTACTTTTAGGTGAAGGAACAGGTATAAAAATTATTGACTTTAGTTTAATTGCACACCCAACTGTGAAAAATAATCTTGTAAGTTTAGCAGAGAAAAAAGAAATTCGATATCAATACGAAGTGTTCCCAGGGATCGGGACAGACGGTGGTGCGGTATCGTTGAGCAATAAAGGAATTCCGACTGGAGTTTTGTCGATTCCTTCAAGATATGCTCATTCACCAGTTGAAGTCATTGATTTAGAAGACTTAGCAGCAACTGTAGATTTACTGACTTCCTTTGTATTAGAACTAAATGAAGAAAGTGATTTTTCATTTTAATAATTGATTTATGAATGATAAAATGAAAAAAACGAATGAAAATTGAAAAGAGAGGTCGTTTGATGCGAAAATCATTTTATCATTTTATGTTAAAATTTAGAAACGAAAAGGGTAAAGATGATCTAAGCCTATTTGCAAATAATATGTATTTAGATCATGGATTCCCTAAAAATATATCCGATTATCACGAGATAAGTACCTACCTTGAATTCAATGGACATTATATAAATAGTATGACCATATTTGATAAGGCGTGGGAAATATATGAGAATGAACAAGGGTGAAAAAGGAAAGTTTTATTCTTTTCTAAGAGTTGGCATTTAAAGCCAACTTTTTTTATTTTTTGATCCATTAATAAACATCTTTTGAAGGCTACATTGTAGGTAAACAGAGATAAAATCTTTAAGGTTATGTAATATTTATTGTCGTTTTTGGTTAGCTTGCATATAATATCATACCACCTTTATTAATGAAGTAATATGAAGGAGGAACATATGATGGAGCAAAGTAACAGGAAGCCAAGGTTTAAAATAGGAGATATCGTTGTAATAACTAATTTTGATACAGTCGGAACGATTACCGAAATTGAGCAAATCAATGGCGACTATGTGTATCGGGTAAATCATGGCCATCAATTCTATTTAGAATCCTCTCTTGATTCTATTTCAACCTATCAGGGTGGTGCGATTGAACTTGAGCAGTTAGAAATAAAATACCATTTTTATTTTGGCGATTTAGTTTTTGTTGATGGATATGGTACAGATATTTTTAAAGTTGTTGGAATTCGAACCGAGATATGGAGATATAAAGAAGGGTCTTTTGAAGAAGTCATATATGAGTTATCGAGAATTTCTGACGGTGAATGGCTTGAGGCTGCACAAGAAGAATTGATCTTAATAGCTGACTGCGAAAATGCGGAAGAATTTCTTCAAAGGTTAGCACTTTTTTATATGATTAGGAAGGAAAAAAAGACAATGGAGTTGCATGCCATTATGGACATGTCGAAAAAAACTGAAAAAGAAATCAGCAAACTTAAAAAAGAAAAAGAAGAGATTATAGATGGTTTATTAGATGTATATAATGACTATCAAACATTATTTAAATTATTTGGCGATGACAAGTATAAAAAAGTAATGGAATTAGCATTGAAAAATTTAGATAAATATACTAAAAATCATTCTAATTCTGGTAAAGAACTAGATTAAAAACTAAGTGTAATAAAAAGGTAAAAAAATAATGGGATCCCAATTATTACGGAAGTCTTAAATAAACCGTTTGTTATTTTTTCTAACCAAATATCATATAAAGGCCCATCGATTACTTCTAAAAGTTTATTTTGCTTTTGCTGTAGTTCTGTCGTTTTAACAGTTATATCCTTCATTTCTATTACCCCCAGCTTGTCCTATTTCTAATATTCTATGATTATGTTTTTCGATTATGCCTATTTATACATAATTTAAATTTCGCTCTCTAAAATAAACGAGCATAAGTGTTCAAGTAAGAACATAAATCTAAATTAAAGGGGGACGATATTGTGAAAGAAATTGAAGTCGTTATTGACACGGAAGAAATAGCGGAGTTCTTTTACAATGAACTCATTAAAAGAGGGTATGTTCCAGAAGAAGGGGAATTAGATGATTTAGCTGATATAACCTTCGATTACTTAATAGAAAAATGTATTATTGATGAAGAAGACTCAGAAAATGAATAGTTTAAAAGGATAGAAGACGACAGATATTTCTGTCGTCTTCTTCCGTTTCCTGCTATATAATTAAATTTTTTATACTTTCAATAGAATAAATCTTCAACAAATTCTCTATATAGTCGTCAGTAATATCTGAATCCTTTATTACTGGAATGTTCTGTAATTGATTTAAATGTGCGAAAGAAGAAAACCAGTCTTTCTTATCAACAAATTGATGCTCTATATCTGGCCATACTTCCTCAAGAGTGGGGCTATAAATAATAGATTCTCCCTTTTGTAAATGGTTACTTGAAAAGATATGTGCCCAATAGTCTTCCCTTGAGCCGGTATGATACCTAGAAAAAGCAAAATCAGTTACTCCATTAAAAATTTTTTTGTCTTGAAAAAGTATACTGTATAATTTTTTACCGATAAGAATTCTTTCAGGTAAGGATTGAAAGTTCCTCACAGTGATTCCTGCAAGAAGACGCTGGGTTTTTCTATAAAACGTTTTTCGATTATAAGGAAACACTACAACACTAAAACCTAACAGATCTTGAAGCTTAAATTGAATTGAATCAAGGATTTCAATAAATGATGGATGATTGATTACTCTCGCTTCAATATAATTCTGTTCATTGATAATCAGTGCTACTGTTAGTAATTTTGAATTCTTCATTTTTAAAAACATTTCCCATATCGGTTTCATAAATAGAGACACATTAAAGATTTTTAATAAATGAAAATATGACTTTCGATGTTTTTTACTATATTCATAAAGTAAAAGCTGAGGATAAACATCATGAAAAATTAACGCATTGGCTCTTTCTAGGAAATTAAAGAAATTCTTCTTGGTTGAATCAGGTATTAATTCACCAACCATATCTCCCTTTAAATCAGTCATATTCCACCCAGCATTTCTTGATACCATATGAGCTAAAAACGTCCAATGCACCTCAGGGTGAGCTTTATAAAAGTTTAAATATGCATCTGTACGAGTAATATTATTACGATTATGTTCAATCGTTTTCCTCCTTATTTTTTGAACAATTTCTCTCTCTGTTTCAATAAGAAGAATAGGATTGTTCTCTTTTTGTATCGAGATACTTAATTCTTTTTCGATTTGCTGTAATTCTTCGTTCGTTGCAACTCTTAACTCATTCCGTTCGTTTGAATGTAGTTGTCTTTTAAGCTTATTAAGACATGACGAAACACATTTCATAAACAAGCCTCCTATTTATCTTAAGGATGTTGATTGTAATACAGTCTTTGGTGGCTTTAGTAAATTTGTCTCGTCTGAAAGATAAGCTCTGGATAATCAACAATGGCGCCATCAATTCCTAATAATAGTAAAAACTTTAAATCTTGTAGATCATTTATTGTCCAGGCATAAATCTTAAGACCAAGTTGATGTGCCTGTAGGACTAAATGTCTTGAGATGAACCGTTTTTGTACATTGATAAAATCTGTATTCTTTGAGAGGCTTAATAGATCTCTATAGCTTATTAATCGTTTTACAATAAGTCCTGATTCAATGTTAGGAAGATATACTTTTAAAGCTTTCAGTGAGGTGAGGTCAAAAGATTGAATTTTTATATCAATGTTGCTGCTTGTGAGGGAAGTATATGACGATATTGCTTCTGCGACTTTTAGTTCTATTCCTGGATATAAGGAAGGGTTTTTTATTTCTATTAATAGGCCAACATCTTCAGCATACCTTTCTAATATTTCTTTGAAAGTTGGTATTTTTTCACCTTTAAAATCATCACTGTACCAGCTGCCCGCATCCAGTCTTTTAATTTCATTCAATGTCAAGTCCTTAATAAATCCTTTACCATTTGTTGTGCGATTGACCTGAGGATCATGGATTACAATAAGATAACCATCCTTTGTCATTTGAACATCGAGCTCAATATAGTCAACGTTCATTTCAATGGCTTTATCAAATGCTGAGATTGTATTTTCCGGGGCATAGCCAGATGCTCCTCTGTGCGCAATATTTAGAAGTTTTGTATTGATTTCGTTTACTTCGACATAAAAGGGGATCGTACTAAAAATAAAAAGCATTAACACGATAAAGTATAAAATGTTTTCTCTCATAGGTAAGATCACTCCTTTTCCTATGGGACCCTATACTTCATCATATGCAGGAAATTAGTTTAATTCACAAAAGAGGCTGTCCCAAAATGAGAGAATATGCCATTTTCTCATTTGGACAGCCTTCCTAAAACTATTCTTATCTCTTTCGTCGTTCAGCAGAGTGCTCTTTTGCATGCGCTTCTTCTTCAGAAATAATATCTTTCATTGGAATATGGTTATTTTTCTTTTTTGTTAGTCGTTCTCGATGTTTTTTACCCATTGCAGGCCACTTCCTTTCTTAAAATAAGCCCTAGGATTCTTGTTTATGCTTCTGATTTGAATTTGGCAAATGTCCACCTTTTCGACTAGTTGGATTTGTTTCATTTGCATATTCAACGGCTTGTTGTAATTTCTTGCTCATTTTTTGTTTAGACATAAAACTCCTCCTTTTAACTTAGTCTTTTGTATTATCTCCAAGGTTTCTTATAAAATGTTTAAGATCATATTATCTTTTTTTTGCCATCGTTTGAAACTTGGTATATTTAATGTTATATTTTTTCATTAGAGGGACAATCCCTTTTTAAGTTAAGGAGGAAATAAAAGTGAGTGTACATATTGAAGCAAAACCAAATGAAATAGCAGAAACAATTTTACTTCCTGGAGATCCACTTAGAGCAAAATACATTGCAGAAACCTTTCTGGAAGATGCTACTTGCTACAACAATGTGCGTGGAATGTTAGGGTTTACGGGAACATATAAAGGAAATCGTATTTCTGTACAAGGAACAGGTATGGGTGTACCATCGATTTCAATTTATGTAAATGAACTTATCCAAAGTTATAATGTTCAAAATTTAATAAGAGTGGGAACATGTGGCGCAATTCAAAAGGATGTTAAAGTCCGTGATGTCATTTTAGCAATGACTTCATCAACAGATTCTCAAATGAATCGACTAACCTTTGGTGGAGTAGATTATTCTCCAACCGCATCATTTGACTTATTAAAAAATGCTTATGACGTAGGTGTTAAAAAAGGGTTAAACTTGAAGGTAGGAAACGTGTTCACTGCTGACCAGTTTTACAATGATAATGCAGAATTAGAAAAATGGGCATCTTATGGTATACTTGCTGTAGAAATGGAAACAACTGCACTATATACACTAGCTGCAAAATTTAATCGCAAAGCATTATCGGTACTAACTGTAAGTGATCACATCCTTACTGGTGAAGAAACGACCTCTGAAGAAAGACAAGTAACTTTTAACGACATGATTGAAGTAGCACTAGACGCAGCAATTATGAAGTAGTAATGTGATGTAAAAGCTTCGCCAGTATTTAAGAGGTGGAGCTTTTTATTTTTAGGGTTTCTAGAAATAGCATGATATTAAACCCCAGCCTAATAGGACCATAATGAAGGTGAAAAAAATGTATAAACGAATTCTACTTTGCTTTTTAATAGGACTTCTTGTTCTAAGTTTAACTGGTTGTAATTTTAACCTATTAAGATACATAGAGCACCGAACCGAAGATCAAACGCAACTGGATAATGAAGAGGTTAGACCTTCTGATGAGGTTAATGATTCCGTAAATATTGATGAAGAGGACGAAGAAAAAAGTGCACAGGAAGATAATGAGCTAGAGGACACAGAAGAACCTGTCGAGGATGAATGGGTATTAGATGAAGAGTATTTTAATGAAACGAACATAGATGACGGTTTGGCTATTATTATTAATCCTGAAAACATATTGTCACTAGTTAATAAGGATTATACGTTACCGAGCAATTATATTCCGAATAATCTTGTCACTCCAGATGTTCCGTTTTCTTTTGGTAATCAAGATGTTCCAAAACGATATATAAGGGCAGAGGCAGCTAGTGCTTTAGAGGAATTATTTGCTGGTGCAGAGAAGGCTAATATTGAGATATATGCTGTATCTGGATATCGCTCTTATGTTACTCAAGAAGCAATATATAATGCGCAGGTTCGTAAGACAGGTGAAGCTGACCTAGCTAATCAACTTGTAGCACTTCCTGGACAAAGTGAACATCAAACAGGACTAGCTATGGATATAAGTAGTAAAGCAGTAAATACCCAATTGATTGAAGAATTTGGCGATACAAAAGAAGGGAAATGGCTAGCAAAGCATGCTCATTTATATGGATTTATTATCAGGTATCCTAAAGGAAAAGAAGATATCACGGGATATCAATATGAACCATGGCATGTGCGATATGTTGGGAAAGAGATTGCGAAAACAATCTTTGAAAATGATATAACCTTGGAAGAGTATTTTGAAAAGGTTAAGAAGATTTAGGTTTAGAAGGCTGACTTGATGAAATACACCTTATATTTTGCTAGCAATTTGGGTGTAATTCAAAGTGTCAGCCTTTTACTATTTATGCTACCCTGAAGCTAGACACTAAGCTAAGTATAATTTTTCAATCTCCATGGTGCTAATTTTAATTAGCATAGATGTCTACACTGAAAATACCTAGGTCGGAGAGTCCCAATTCCCTTACTAATGCCCAAAGCCCAACAAAGGGAATGAAAAGCATTGTTTCATTCCAATTTCTCATGCCAAAAGCTCAACACAGGGAATGAAAAGCGTTGTTTCATTCCCTTTCTCATGCCAAAAGCTCAACAAAGGGAATGAAAGATATACGAGACCGAAAGATCAGTAGTTGTCAGTTGCTCTCCCTCCACACTGAGGGAACAAAACATTTTCATCCTCCATGGTGCTAATAAAATTAGCATTGAGGTGTACCCTGAAAATAACTTAGTTAGCGGAGTTCCATGAGCTGCGATTCACCTGCTTTCCGGCGGGGTGGTCCGTGAGCTCGTCGCTTTTTGAGCTCCTGCGGGGTCTCACGAGACCGCTAGATCCAGCAGGAGTCAGGTGGCTCTCCGCACATTCCACACTTAGTAAGTACTATTTTCTTGCCATGGTGCGAATTTTTATTAGCATTGGGGTCTAGCCAGCAAATACTTGGGCTAGTGAGTCGATTCGCTAAATGTATACGTTATTGGAATTAGATGACTTGGAGAACATCAAAATTAAAATATATTCTTTAATGTAAAGTTTTATGATTCTTTTTACGTATTTTTGCTTTTTATGGTTTTATTTTGTACAAAAAGTGGTATGATTTGTGTAAGGAGTGATCAAATGACTGAAAAAAAAACAATTCGTGAACTTGCCTTACAATTAAAAGATAAAGGTATTAATGTGAGTATCTGTAAACCTCGCAAGTCAATAATTAAAGAAATTAGTTATAAATCTAGCTATCCAAAAATAACCATTCAAAGTTAGTTAAGTCAATGACTTTTACCTAGATTCCTGTCTTATAAAACGCATCTATATATTCGATAACCTAACTGATTTTTGTATTTTAATGTATAAAATTCATGCTGATCAAGTATCTCAACATATTTTGGGGGGATGTCTGGTGATAATTGAAATTCTGAACCGTTTACCTCATTTTCGTCTGTCAGCATAAACTGATCATCTTTTACTTTGACCTCTGAAAAACCAGCCTTCTTTATTGTTTGTTTCCATTCTAGTTCATCATATATTTGCTTGATTCCATAAAAACTTTGCAATTCCTTCTTTTGATCATTTGTTAAGTTTCCCTCGTTTGTCATCTCAATGGCTATTAGTATGCCTCCGGGCTTCAGCACTCTTGATATTTCTTTTAAAGATTTTTCAGCCTTCGTAAATGATAAAACAGACTCCGATAACACATAATCAAATTGATTATCCCCAAAAGTTAAATCTTCCGCATTATTTTCAAATAATTTCACATCAAGTCCTAGAGTCTCCATACGTGATTTTGCCTTTTGAAGCATAAGAGGGTGACTGTCAATTGCAGTGACCTCACAATTGTATTTATGTTTTAGATGAGCAGCTGACTGACCTGTACCGCAACCTATATCAAGCACCATTGTTGAACTTTTTAATCTTTCCAATTGAAAGATTTTTTTTGTTAAATTAAATCCTCCAGGATGGGCTCCGCCAATCCCAAATAAAGCTAGAAAGTCTAAATATTTATTCATCTGATTCACCTCTACTTTGGATATACCCATCCTATGCAAGAAGTTATTAATATGTAATCGATTTTACCGTTGTACTCTGAAATTATGCTGTCACAAAACGGTCAAACTTTGGTGTGACGTTCTTCACAGTGGATGGTCCATTAGTCATATACAATTAGATTTAATTACAAGCACTAATGATTTAAAAGGATGCTTTCAATTTATGACTGGGGTGACAATATGTGAAAACGTTTGAACGTTCTTTCTATTCTAAGACAAGTATGCATGTATTTATCGTAACGTTAATCTTATTTCTTTCAATGTGGCTAAGTACGGACATGTTTACAGACATTGATATGGCTTTAATGGGTTATATCATTTCGTCTTTTATTTTCGCAATTGGGTTAACGGTTAGAATAAGTTCATTTCTTATAAGACCCGCAACTGCCCAAATAGTTAAAAGAAGCTTTACTAATATGAAGAAGCAAAAAAGGGTTAAGAGAAATGTTAAATCAATTTTAATAACACTCGTTGAAAACATTATTTTACAAAAATTCATTTTCAAAAGAGGTATTTATAGAGGGGTTCAACATTTTTTAATTGCTTGGGGATGTATTGGGTCATTTGCTATTACGTTCGGATTAACCTTTGGATGGTTACGATTTGATCTCATTGACCCAGAAACTTATCAAATAGTTGCGTTTAATATCCCAACTATGAAAATGGCTGCACATGGACTATTCGCGGAGTTAGTTTATAACGGTTTAAATATTACCGCATTGATGGTATTGATTGGTGTAAGTATGGCTCTTGCTAGAAGGTTGGTTAATAAGGATGTCAGAGTGACACAAAGAGTTGAGTTCGATTTACTGCCGCTATATATATTACTTGCTGTTACAGTATCTGGGCTAGTATTAACCGTTTCATACCATTTTCTAGGTGGCTGGATGCATCACTACCTAACACTGGTTCATCAAGTAACTGTAGTAATTATGTTAATCTATTTTCCTTATGGAAAACTATTTCACCTTCCAATTAGACCACTGGCAACAGCAGTACCAATGAACTACCAAGAGACACTAAAAGTTGATACAAGAGAATGTAAAAAGTGCGGTAGTCCTTATAGTAGTGATGATCAAATTGCAGATGTTAAACAGATTTTAAATGTTCAAAGCTTTGATTTAAAGCTTGATGATGGTTCCTATTTAGCTGATTATTGCCTTCCATGTAGAAGAAGAATCAGAGTAATGAAACAATTGAATATTGAATCTGTACCAGGAAATCCATATGCACCTATTAATACATTAAACGATATTCATATGTCTGGATTTGGGAAAAGAAGGTCAGATGAATTTTATAATTTACCGGAAAAAGAAAAAAATGAAATCGTGAAGTAACTGGGGGAGAAATAGATGAGTCAGTATTTAGTAAAAGAAGGCGTTAAAAATTTAGTTAAACCCGGAGAAAAGCTGGTTACTACCCATTGTTGTTACTGTGGAATGCAGTGTGGGATGCATATTCGCGTAAATGAAAAATCAGGGAAAGTTGTCGGTGTTGAGCCACGTTACGACTGGCCTGTTACTAAAGGGAAAATGTGTCCAAAAGGAGTAACTGCTTATCAAACGGTCGACCATAAAGAAAGAATTCTTAAGCCACTTATCAAGAAGAATGGTAAGTTTGTTGAGTCATCATGGGAAGAAGCTTTAGATGTTATTGAGTCTAATTATAAAAGGCTCCAAAAGGAATATGGCAAAGATTCACTGTCGGTTTTTGGTGGAGTTTCAATGACGAATGAAAAGTGCTATCTAGTAGGTAAATACGCGAGGGTTGCACTAGGTACTAAATATATAGACTATAATGGTAGATTCTGTATGAGTTCAGCAGCGGGTGGAGCGCTAAAAACATTAGGTATCGATAGAGGATCAACGTTACCTTGGACTGAACTTGAGCATTCAGATTGCTTTTTTATTGCAGGATCAAATACAGCTGAATGTCATCCAACTAGTATTCAATGGTTCTGGAAAGCAAAGGACAAGGGAGCGAAATTAATTGTTGCCGATCCTAGAGAAACACCAACAGCTAGAGTGGCAGATGTTCATTTGGACCTTAAACCTGGAACAGATTCTGCCTTAGCAAATGGTATTCTTCATTTATTAATCCGTGAAGGATATGTGGATAATCAATATGTAAGTGAGCGTTGTAATAACTTTGAAGAACTTAAGGAATCGGTGAAGCATTGGACACCACAATTAACATCAGAGATTACTGGTGTGGATAAAGATAAGATTATTAAGGCAGCGCATATTTATGGAATGTCTGAAAAATCAGTTGTTATGTTTGCACGTGGTGCTGAGCAACAATCAAAAGGTGTAGATAATGTTTCACTGTATACCTCAATGGCATTGTTAAGAGGGCAAATTGGGAAATTCGCCTCAGGTGTTGCCACTTTCACCGGACAAGGGAATGGTCAAGGTGGCCGTGAACATGGGCAAAAATCTGATTTACTTCCAGGTTATAGAAAAATTACAGATCCTGAAGCTGTTAAGTACATTTCAAGCGTTTGGGGTATCGATCCAAAAGATATGCCAGGACCTGGTGTTTCAGCATATGAAATGTTTGATGAAATCCAAAACGGGAACATTCGTGCGATGCACGTGATGTGTAGTAATCCTGCTGTGTCAGCTCCAAATGTAGAATACATTTGGGAAGGCTTTAAAAAGCTAGATTTCATGGTTGTAAGTGATTTCTTCTTATCAGAAACAGCTGAATTTGCTGATGTTGTTCTCCCAGCAACATCGTGGGCTGAAGATGAAGGGACAACAACAAATCTTGAGGGAAGAGTTATACGTATTCGTAAAGTATGTGAGCCACTTGGTGAGTCAAAAACCGATTGGGAAATTATGTGTGCAATTGCGAAAAGAATGGGGAAAGAACCTCATTTCTCTTATAAAAATGCAAGAGAAATATTTGAAGAGTTCCGGATAGCAACTAAAGGTGGAAAAGCCGATTATTATGGAATAACGTGGGAACGTATTGATAAAGAGGATGGGGTGTTCTGGCCATGTCCTTCAGAAGATCATCCAGGGACACCAACAATGTTTAAAGAAAAATTCGGTACACCAGATGGTAAAGCAAACCTTCCGGCAGTTGCTTGGAAGGAACCTGGGGAAATTCCAAGTAGTAAGTACCCACACATTTTAACAACAGGAAGAGTGGTTTTCCACTATTTATCAGGTAGTCAAACTAGACGTGTTGACTTTTTAATGGAGCAATGTCCAGTGCCATATACGGAAATGCACCCGGAGCTTGCAAGTCAATATAATCTATCTAACGGAGATAAAGTAAAACTTATCACTCCAAGATCAGAAATGATTTTAGATGTAAAACTAACCAAAGCAATTAGAAAAGATACAGTCTTTGTACCGTACCATTGGGGGAAAGAGCTTTCTGTAAATAAGCTGACAAACCCAAGCCTAGATCCAACGTCTAGGATGCCAGAATTTAAAGTGTGCGCTGTGAAAATAGAGAAGGTTTAAGCTTTAGAAAAGGAGGCGAAACAACATGAATAAAATAATGTATTTAGAATTTGAGAGATGCATTGGTTGTCGTTCTTGTCAGGCAGCGTGCCGCGAGTGTGGAGACCATGATGCAAAGGAACGAAACTATGTTGAATATGTTGATTTTATGGAAAGTAGACAAACGTTTCCGATGCTGTGTATGCAGTGCAAAGACCCAGCATGTGCGAGAGTTTGTCCAGCAAATGCAATCCAAATAACAGAAGAGGGTGTTGTTCTTTCAGCAATGGAAGAAAAATGTATTGGATGCCGTAACTGTACGTTTGGCTGTCCATTTGGAATACCAAAATTCGATTTCGAAGAAAATAAAATGTATAAATGTGATATGTGTTATGACCGTTCTAAACATGATATTGCACCAATGTGTGCTTCTGTTTGTCCAAGTGATGCAATTAGGTTTATAGACTTTGACGAGATGCAGGCATTAAGAAGAAAGAGAACTCAAATGAACCTTGTTGAAGGAAAAAAACCACAAGAAGGTAATAAGTGGCAATATGTTCCAGAGTTCTTTGGTGTATACTCTGACTAATTAAAAACCCACTCATGCAAGAAGTACAAAAGAAGGGGGCAGAGTGATGAGTGAGAAAAATAAACTAAGCCGTAATCAGAAAGATACTAGTGATGATATGGTTAATTTAGTTGATAATATTGATCGACAGAACGATTTGAAATTTAATCGCCGTTCATTTTTAAAAACTGCTGTAGCAGCGTCTGTAACTCTCGGTGTCGCAACATTACCATTTTCTATCAAAGCGATGTTAAATGATGGAGATGAGGAACCCGTAAAAGTGAAGATCGGCAAACTCTCTGAAGTAGGTAAGGGAGAATCTATTAATTTTAACTATCCTACTGATCAAGAACCAGCTATCCTTGTTCACACAAAAGAGGGAAACTTAAAGGCGTATAATAATAAGTGTACCCACCTTCAGTGTCCAGTTTTTTATGAAAAGGAACAAGATGTTCTACTCTGTCCATGTCACCGAGGGTTCTTTGATGTAAATAATGGACACCCTGTGGCAGGACCACCACAGAGAGAACTACCATTAATTGAGCTCGAGCTCTTAGATGATGTCATCTATGCGGTTGGAAGGAAAATTCGCCATGGCTAAAAAAATGTGTTGGGTTATTATTTTAGTCACTCTAGCTGTTAATGTAGTGATGTTACATTTTACAATTGAAGCATATTTCGGTTTAGAGTATAATCATGTATTTGGGAATACGATTTTCGCTCTGATATCTTCAATCATAGCACTAATTAGTTATTTTTATTGGCGAAGATTAGAATACAGTAATGAAAAGTAGACAGTTAACCCACTCTTAGAAAAGAGTGGGTTTTTAAATTGTATAATTTTTGGAAGGATGTTGAATCTATTTATAGAAGGGTGGGTGAACTAATGAATCATGAATTAGACTTTGATAGAGATCATAATCATGAGGATTTGTTAGAAAATGAGCCATTAAAGGATTTCCTAAAAAAGACATGTGAAACTGAAACAGAATTAATGAGAACATACATGATTACCGCAGAAAGAATTCATGACAATGAAGAATTAAAATTACGACTACGTAATTTTGCCGAAGGAAACGCAAAGCGATCAAGACAATTATTAGATGAAATAAGTAGATTATCTTAACGCGGACTCACTCCGCGGAAAGGAAAACGGAAATGTACCGTAGGCCTTCTAAAATGCAATTGCCTGAGTGAAAACAAGAAGCAACTAGATCATAGACCCTCTATGCTCCAGTTGCTAGAGTGAAAACAAGAACGAAGTGAATCATAGGCTCTCTATGATTTAGTTGACAAGGCGAAAGCAAGGAGGAAGTGAATCATAGGCTCTCTATGATTTAGTTGCCAAGGCAAAAACAAGGAAGAAGTGAATCATAGGCCTTCTATGATTTAGTTGCCAAAGCGAAAGCAAGGAGGAAGTAAATCATAGGCCCACTATGATCCAGTCGCTAAGGAAAAAACTAGGCGGAAGTGAACCATAGACCCTCTATGCTCCAGTTGCTGAAGTGACAACAAAGCGGAAGCCCTCTATAATTTAGTTGCCCCAAATGTATCTCCTTACTTCTTTATGGTGCGAATATTTATTAACATGAGGTATACCCCAAAAAACAGCCTGCGGGTTCTAGCGGTCTCGTGAGTCCCGCAGGAGCTCAGGAAGCGACGAAAAGGCTTACGGGCCGGCTCGCGAAAAGCGAGTGGAACTCACCAACCTAAGTTATTTTTCAGGGTAATAGTAATTCCAATTTGAAACCAGTCTTGCTATGTTTAATTTAAAATGCTCTTACTTTACCATCTATCTGTAGGTACAATCGTAAGCTGACTACCTGTAAACGTTCTTTCACCTAATGTTGTAATAAGAGTACATCTATTAAAAGTGATTAAACTAGAAGAACAAACCTCAAACGTATAATCTATAAGAAGACCAGAACCAAGCTCTTGTTCTTGATTATTTTTAACGATAACTTTATTGCCCTCTAGCGTTTTAAATTTTGCTTCGTTTATAAAAAATACCCATGAACTCCAATTAGTATAAATATATGCATGAGTACCATCTTGTAAATAGCCTAATAAGCTATTTTTATCATCAATATAAGCCTCATTAATAGAGAGAATACGATTAATTACTTTATTTATGATTGAAAATTCGTCAAACGATAAATTACCTGAAAATGAAACGAAAACCTCATTATGTTTTATTGTTAGAGTTGAAATTTCTTTGTTTTTATAGAGAATAATTATTTTGTTTCCATGATGTTTCAGGTTGTCTTTATCGAGAGATAGTAAGCTAAGAGGCTCGATTTCTTTTTCGTATTTTATTAACGCTGATAACATTCAAACACCCCTTTTTTAATAATTTTATCAATAAATTAGAGTGGAGATAGTGAGTTATCTCACATTAAAGAATTCTTATACATTAATTATAGAATCTTTGCCGATGATAAGGTTAGACAATCACGCTAAAAAGATTATATAGCACCATGAAGTATGAAAAATGTCTTCCATAGTTTAACGTAAGACCCCACAAGGAACCAAAACGACGAGGAAGAGGCTCATGGACCATCGCGCGGTATTCCGTGAATGGATCGCAGCTCATGGAACTCCACTACCCCAGTAATTTTCAGGATAGAAATCTTAGATAGGAGATGATATAGTGCCAGAGTTACCCGAGATGGAAACTTATCGAAACCTACTTAGTGAAAGAATTATTAATCAAGAAATAACATCTGTTGTTATAAATAGAGAGAAATCAATTAACGTGTCAGTAGATTTATTTGCAACAACCCTACTTGCAAACAAAGTTATCAGCATTGAACGGAGAGGAAAATACCTATTATTCAATTTGGAAAATGAGAAATGTTTATTACTTCATCTCATGTTAGGCGGTTTAATGTATTTTGGGACTAGTGAAGACCAACCAGACAGATCAAAGCAAATCATTATCTCTTTTTCAAAAAGTAATCTTTATTTTATCGGACTTCGTCTAGGTTTTTTACACCTATTTTCAAAAGATGATGCTGAACAAGAACTAAGTAAGCTAGGACCTAATCCTTTATCACCTGATTTCACCTTTGAATCTTTTGAGAAATTAATTCATAAACGAAAGGGAATTCTAAAAACAACTCTGCCCAATCAATCATTTTTAGCCGGTATTGGGAATTGTTATTCTGATGAAATTTGTTTTGAAGCCAAGCTATTGCCAACAAGAAAACTAAATGAACTAAATAATCAGGAAAGGGAAAATTTATTTTCAGCAATCAAATCAGTGTTAGTCTTTGCCATTAAATCAGGCGGCTATATTGAGATGCCGCTTTATAAGGATGATACACTAACGGGCGGTTATAATAATCGTTGTAAGGTTTATGATCGAGATAATGAGAATTGTCTTCGTTGTGGATCAAAACTAGAGAAAAAAGTAATATCATCAAGAAAGACATATTTTTGTCCAAGTTGTCAAAAATAAAATTGTCATAAAGGCTTGCTTATTACTTCGGTTTTTTCTAATATTAAAATGAAGACAATAGAAAGGAGGAATTAATGTGGCAGAAAGAACATTTAAGATAACTAGTGATTCTGGTTTACACGCAAGACCAGCAACAATGTTAGTAAATAAAGCAGGACAATTCCAATCTGATATTTCACTTTCATTTAATGGTAGATCTGTTAATTTAAAGTCAATTATGGGTGTAATGTCGTTAGGAGTTCCTAAGGGATCTGAGATTTTAGTAACAGCTGAAGGAAATGATGCTGAAGAGGCATTAACGGCAATAGAAGGTGTATTAAAGTCCGAGGGTCTTGGAGAGTAATCTTCTGATCGTTACAATCGAATAATACATACAAGATGTTAAAAAGGGATGACCGTCTTTAACCTACTATAAGTTATAAAGTAGGGTTAAATGATTGTCAGCCCTTTCGTTTATCTAGAGTATATTGTGTATGTAATTCTTATGCTGTATCACCTTGTTGTTCAACTATGTCATTCACACTTACAAGGGCTCCTGTCCGAATTAATGATAAGAATTGTAACTTTGGAAATACGCCCCAGCTTCTTGCATCTTCCATTTCTATTCTTACTGTGGAATCATTAAAATCAACAATTTTTAATGTTTTTGCATTACAAAAATTTGGTATAAACTTTTTTGTGAGTTTAAATTCCATATTCTTAGTAAGTTCCATAGGGAAAACACCTCCAATTTCTAATAATTACCTTTAATTTCTCCTTAGAAAAGAAAATTATACCAGTTGTTATAAAGTTAAATAATTATATATTTGCTTGGATGAAGTTGTTTTGATGGAAGTTTTATTAAAATAAATATAAAATTAGTAATACAACAATTGTTTGGAGGATTTAAGTTGAAGACAATTACCGTTGAAGATGTACAAAAGAAACTAAATGAATTAGTAAACACTGAATTATACTTACATTTAGAAACAACGAATGGAGCATATGCTGCTCATAACGATGCAACGAAGATGAATGTTGGTGCATATATTCGAAATGCTCTTATTTCATTTTCCTTGGGTAAGATTACTGGCGCTGGTCCTTATAGAGTTGGTTTGAAGACAAGCCTAGGCTGGATTTATGCCGAAGGGCTCACTGATTATCATATTGACGAGCATGACCGTCTTCTTCTTGCAGGTCATGATACTGAAGGTCGATTAGCTGTAGCATTTCAATTAAGTAAAAACCCTTTTTAAGTGGGAAAAAGGAGAATGAGTAATGAAAGAACATATACTAGTTGTATTTCCTCATCCGGATGATGAAGCATTCGGAACAGCAGGATATCTCGCCAAGCAATCACGAAAGGGAGTTCCAATTACATACGTTTGTGCAACTTTAGGAGAAATGGGCAGAAATATGGGGAAACCATTTTTTGCAAATAGAGAAACATTACCTGAAATTAGAAAAAAGGAAATCCAAGATGCGTGCAAAGTGATGGGAATAAATGATTTAAGGCTACTTGGTCTAAGAGATAAAACTCTCGAGTTTGAAGATTTAGATGTTCTGGCGGATACGATTGAAAAAGTGATAAAAGAAATAAAACCTTCATTAATCATTACATTTTACCCTGGTTATGCAGTCCATCCCGACCATGACGCATGTGGAGAAGCAACAATCAATGCTGTAAAACGTCTAAAGGTAGACGAAAGACCATTAGTTTATTGCAAAGCATTCTCTAAAAACACGGTTGAAAATCTTGGAGAACCTGATGTAGTGTTTGACGTTTCTGATGTCTTTGATGTGAAGCTTGAAGCTATTGCTGCACATAAATCTCAAACAGAAGGCCTAATAGCAAATCTAAAGAAACAGTTGCAAGAAAACAATGAAGAAGCAATTCAATGGCTACAAGAAGAAGGGTATTATACTTATCGCTTCTAAATCTGTTATTAATATACATTGAAAATATTGCTAAATTGATGTTTGCTCTATATAACCTTTATCCTAAAAGATGAAGGTTATTTTCTTGCGAAAATAGAGAAGAATATAAGTAAGGATGCAAAGGAGGTATTTCGTTGGATATTGGACTTCTATTAGAATACGGATGGGTACTTCTCGTTTTAATCGCATTAGAGGGTATTCTGGCTGCAGATAATGCATTGGTTATGGCAATCATGGTAAAACATTTACCAGAGGACCAACGTAAAAAAGCTCTATTTTATGGATTAGCAGGGGCGTTTGTATTTCGATTTGGTTCCCTATTCGCTATTTCATTTTTAGTTGATGTATGGCAAGTACAAGCAATCGGGGCTATTTACTTAATATTTATTGCCGTAAATCACCTTGTTAAAAAATTCGTATTAAAAAAACCTCATGATGATGAGCATGAAACCACTGATAAACCGATCAAAAAGCAATCTGGTTTCTGGATGACAGTGCTAAAAGTGGAACTTGCAGATATTGCTTTTGCCGTTGACTCCATTTTGGCTGCTGTTGCACTCGCTGTGACTTTACCACTGACAACCTTACCACAAATAGGTGGAATGGATGGTGGTCATTTTCTTGTTATTCTTGCAGGAGGTATTATCGGTTTAATTATTATGAGATTCGCTGCAACTTACTTTGTAAAATTATTACATCGCAAACCAGGTTTAGAAACAGCAGCTTTCTTAATTGTTGGTTGGGTTGGTGTTAAATTAGCTGTCTATACTTTGGCACATCCAGCACTAGGGATCTTATATGAAGGATTTCCGAAACTGCCAGCTTGGAAAATTACATTTTGGATCATCTTAGTTGGTATAGCTCTAGGGGGCTGGTTCCTAAGTAAGGATATAGGACCACTACCGAAAAGTGATGAAACAGAAGAAGCGCTTGAAAAGGAAGAAGATCTCCTAAAGCAAAGATAATTTTTTAAAAAGGTGTCAGACAAAGGGTAAAAGTCTGGCACTTTTTATCGCTAATAAGCGAATCAGTTGGGAGGAAATAAAATGAACTATGATTTTGATGAACTACTTGCACAGTACAGCCTACTTTGGAATAATCGGAATTTAGATGGTGTGGATGCAAAAAAAACTCTACTTCAAACCATTGAAACAGATTTAAGAGATGAACTAACACATCCTAGACTTAGAAAGAATTATGCTGAAAAGTTCTATATTGCAGTTAAGAGGATAAATCATTCACACTTAGATGCGATTTCAAAATGTAGATTAGTAGATTTACATATTGAAGTGATGGCAGAAATTCAACAATCATTAAATGGTTAAAAATATCGATATACTATTTCTTTTTTTTCTTATATAATAGTTTTTATATAAAATTGGCTCATTAAAATATCTCAAACAGGATTTCTTACTAAGGAGGTATTTTTATGATGAATATATACATGGAAATTTCTTTAATCTTTATCTTAATTTTAGCAGTTTCTATATCGTATAATATGTTAAAAGGATCTCAGAGAACAGCTTTAAAAGTTTTAAGTATTTCTTGTATTAGTGCAATTTCCATTACAATATTATGGAGAGCAGCACATTTAGTCTCATATTTTAATTAAATATCCTGTATTTTGAGCCAAAGAGTGATATAGTATATCGCTCTTTTTTGCTTGCGCCTATATTAAAAAGCAAACTGTTTGGAATACTAATTTGTAACACATTTATTAATGAGGTTCTAAAATGAAAAAGTGGATGTTTGTGATAATTGGCTATCTTTTACTGTTTTATTTTTTTTATGTTTATCATATAGAGATTTTGGCTTGGATTGAGCATAGTGATACAAAACAACTACCATGGATGTTCTTGATATCAACATTCTTATCAATCATACCAGTCATTCCTTTTACATTATTTGCGGGGATTATGGGGGCCAAATACGGGCTAATTATAGGTGCGTTAATAAATTGGTTTGGTTCAGTGGCGGCAGCTATTATTATCTTCTTAGTTGCAAGATATATGTTTAACATTTCAATAGAGGTTTATTTGAAAAAGTCAAAAAGGATTATCAGTTTTCACCGTTTAATTAAGGAGAATGCGTTTATAGCTATATTATTTTCACGTCTTATCCCAATTGTTCCTCCACCGGTTGTGACTATTTATTCGGGGATTAGTAAAATACGTATAAGAACATATACAATTGCAACCATGTTGGGGAAAATTCCGGGAATGTTTTTATACGCGTATATAGGAAATCAGCTATTTGCATCTTTTGAGAAACTGATGATAGGAATACTATGTTATGTTATTTTTATTGCCTCTATTGTTATTATATATAAAAAGTGGAGTCAAAATAAGAGAGCACAGGGGTTCAATTAATCGTTTATATTAATAAAAAAATTACTATAAGATGGTGAAATAATGAATTTAGGTGCTCATATAAGTATTCGACAAGGTTATTTACTTGCTGCCAAAACAGCTAAAGATATTGGTGGTAGTTCATTTCAATACTTTCCTAAAAATCCCCGAAGTCTGAGTGTAAAAGAATTTAGTGAACAGGATGCATTTGCATGTGCTTCCTATTGTAAGGAAAATAACATGTCTTCGATCGCTCATACACCATATCCTACAAATTTATCGTCCAAGGGTTCTGAAAGAGATAAAGTTGTAGCATCATTAGTAAATGATTTAGAAATTGCTGAAGCATGTCAATCAATAGGGGTAGTTGTCCATTTTGGTGTCAGTAAAAACTCAAAGGATCCTTTAGAGGGTTATTTGTTAATGATTGAGACTTTGAATATTGTCTGCGATTTATGGCATGGAAAGTGTTTATTGTTAATTGAAAACAATGCGGGTAAAAGTGGACCTGCAGGAACAACCTTCGAAGAGTTAGTACAAGTACGGAACTTAGTTGATTTTCCAGAGAAAATCGGTTTTTGTTTTGATACATGTCATGGATTTGCGAGTGGATTGTGGACGGGAAACAACTGGTTAGAAATTGAAGAGAAGGGAACTCAGATAGGGTATTTTGAACACTTAAAAGCTATTCATTTAAATAACTCTATGTATCCAAGCGGCTCTATGAAAGATCGACACGCTAATATTCATAATGGACATATAGAAAAGGCACAAATGAAAGAATTTCTTGGTTCAAAACTCCTAAGAAATTTACCTTTAATTCTAGAGACTCCTACTTCAAACAATTTCACTCATCAAAATGAAATAGAATTAATCAAAAATAATTATTTATAATTAAAAACAACGAAGTAGTTAATAAACTGCTTCGTTGTTTTTTGTTGCATAGGATTTCTGAAGAACCATTAGTCGTAGAGATAAACATAATGCTCCTGCAGCTAAACCTGCTATTAAACCAATCCAATAGCCAAAAGCTCCAAGCGATGTATAAGTTGCCAATACATACCCTAAGGGCAAACCAATGACCCAATATGAAATAAAAGACATATATAAAGTAGCATTTACATCCTTATAACCACGTAATGCTCCTTGGATTGGAGCTTGAATCGCATCTGATAACTGAAAGAAAATAGCGTAAATTAGAAAGTGCTGTGTGAGTATTAATACTTCCTTGTCAACTGTATAAAGACCAGCAACCTGCTCTTTAAGTATGAAAATAACTGCTGAACTTAGGGCAGAGACAATAACAGCTATAGCAATTCCTAAAAAGCTATATGTTTTAGCATCTTTTAACCTCTTTGCACCAACTTCAAAGCCTACAACAATTGTCAAAGCCATCGAAACACTTAAAGGAATCATATATAAAAATGATGCAAAGTTAAGAGCAGCTTGATGTGATGCAATTGTTATAGTATTAAATGAACTCATCAATAATGTCACAGCAGAAAAAATACTTGTCTCAAAGAAGATAGCGAATCCTATTGGGACTCCTATTTTTAGGATTTCTCTCCATTTTGTAAAAGCAAAACGGTGAAATTTTTTAAATAATTGATAAGTAGAAAAGGGTGATACTTTATAAATTATATAAACAGTAATAGCTGTTATACACCAATAGGTAATAGCTGTTGCATAACCAGCACCAATACCACCAAGTTTCGGGAATCCAAATTTACCGAATATCAATAAATAATTTAGTAATGCATTAATGGGCAATGCAATCAAAGTAATTATCATGGTTACTCTTGTTTGAGCTAGTGCATCTATAAAGGCACGTAAAACAGTATAAACAAATAAAGGAATAATACCAAAGCTTAATCCGAGTAAATAATGTTTAGCGATATGGTGGACTGACTGCTCTAGTTTCATATAGTTTAATATTGGCTCTACTACAAAAAATCCTAAAATAATCACCAAGATTGAGATGAATACAGAAAGATATATTCCTTGAATGACCGAGAATGAGACATCTTTTTGCTTCTTTGCTCCAATTAAATGAGCAACAATTGGTGTGATCGAAAGTAGGATTCCACTTAACCCAGTAAATACAGGTACCCATAAGCTAGAACCAATGGCCACTCCGGCAAGATCATTTGCGCTTACACGCCCTGACATTACCACATCAAAAAAGTTCATGGCAAATAAACCTAGTTGCGTGATAAGAATTGGTATTAGAATTTTTAAAAATAAACTTGTTTTTTGCTTGTATGAAAAGGTTTGTTCCATGTGTTTTATCCTCACTGTTAAATTCTAACCAATGAATTATAACACATCTTACTCATTTTAGTTATTTAACAGAAAGTTAATTGAAGCATTTATCATCCAAATAATGTAACTACTTATCAAAATCTATTATATAATTTAATTGCCAAACCAAATAGGAGGAGAGATGAATGAAGCAAGAATCAATTTTTTGTGAGAAATGTTCAATGGAAATTAAGCAAAAAGATAATCTCGTTGTAACAACTTATTTTTTTTCATTAGCTTGTTATCATGATTCCTGTTATTCCAAATCGTTAAAAGGATTTCATACTTTGTTTGTTGGAAATGAACCAATTAATGGGCCATATAGTACATTTTTAAGTGTGATAGCAGTTATTGCTGCACTTGTATTATTAATTATTGGTGAGTTTTTTAGTGTAATAGCTATTGTTCTTTTGCTTAATCCTGCAATCAGATTATATTCTTGGCTAACAATAGAGCGTTTCTTAGAGTGAAAAATTTATCACAAGAAAATATTTAATTAAATTAAAAATAAGTTAACTAGAAAAACATTTCGCGTGGCGAAAAATATAATATCCTGATATGATAAAAGGAGATTATATTTTTAAGAACGGAGAAATCAACATGTGGAAAAACAGAAATGTTTGGATCATATTAGGCGGAGAGTTCATAGCCGGTTTGGGGTTGTGGATAGGTATTATAGGAAACCTAGAATTTATGCAACAATATGTTCCATCCGATTTTCATAAATCACTCATTTTATTTACAGGTCTTTTAGCAGGTGTATTAGTTGGACCTCTTGCTGGAAGAATGATAGATTCATATAGCAAGAAAAAGGTTTTACTTTATGCAGGTTTAGGAAGAACATTCAGTGTATGTTTTATGTTTTTGGCTATACAGTATGGAGAGATTATGTGGATGGTTATGTTCATGATCGCTCTCCAATTATCTGCAGCATTTTATTTCCCTGCATTACAATCAGTCATTCCTTTAGTTGTTAAGGATAAACAATTATTGCAAATGAATGGGATTCATATGAATGTGTCAACTGTTGCTAGGGTATTAGGTACAGCAGTTGCAGGTGCCATGCTAGTAGTTATGAGCTTGAATTCTTTGTATTTATTTTCGATGATTGCTTATGCTTTATTATTCCTTTCAACTTTCTTATTAACTATAGAAGAAGAGCCTAAAGAAATAGTTGTCGATAAGTCCTCTAAAAAGAAATCCGGATTCACTGATGTATTACCTATTTTAAAAGGTCTTCCAATTGTTATGACAGTACTGGTATTAACATGTGTTCCATTGTTATTTATTGGTGGAATAAACTTAATGGTTATTAATATCAGTGAGATTCAAAATGATCCAACAATTAAAGGTTGGTTATATGCTGCTGAAGGAATCTGTTTTATGCTTGGAACATTTTTAGTTAAGCGAATTTCAGAGGGAAGAGACGAAATAAAGTTAATGTTCTTTTTCGCATTCATTATAGCCATTTCAGAATTGGTCCTGTTCTTTGCTGATATAAAAATAATGGCCTTACTATCTTTCGGTTTATTAGGTATTGGATTAGGTTGTTTCTTCCCAATTGCAGCAACTATATTCCAAACAAAGATACCTAAAGAATTCCATGGTAGATTTTTCTCGTTTAGAAACATGCTAGACAGAGTTTTATTTCAGATTGTCCTTCTGGGTACAGGACTATTTCTTGATACCATCGGGTTACAAAAAATGGCCTTAGTATTTGGGAGCTTATCTCTATTGCTCGTACTAGTACTAACTGTAAAATATACAAAAACCCCAATCATCGAGAATACAAGCATTCAGTCTGAAAGATTATAGTGTATAATAAAATAGAAAAAATAAAGGGACTATAACAGTCCTTTTATTTTTGTTTAAAATCTGTTCACGGCATCAATTCTCACCATAGATCATGAAATTTGTTTGTTCAGCCTGTATGGAAAAGCGGAAACCAAGTGGATCGCAGTGATAGAAATTCGGCACCTCAGTTATTTCAGAGTAGAGTTCAAAACTAAATTTGTTTAGCAACACGGATTATGAAAATAGAGTATCTGAAAAATGGATCACAGCTCATGGAACTCCGCAAACTAAGTTATTTTCAGGGTAGACGTCCATGCTAATTAAAATTAGCACCATGGAGTATGAAAAATTATACTTAGCTTAGTGTCTAGCTCCAGGCGCTATCGGCTCGGGATCATAAGTCAATCCATCTAGAAGGTTAAAGAGCAACCTTCTAGCCGTCTTGTCTTATGCCTGTCGCCGATGAACGAGCGCCTTCCGCATTTCTTTTTTCAGGGTAGACCTCTATATGAGTATTAGTTCTACGGACTATAGAATAGGTCTAGAATAAGTGTGTGAGTGGATAATTATTTACGAATGATGTTAAAGTATTAAAATGGAAATATGTTAAACACTATAACATGAAGGGAGCGATGATTAATATGAATATGTTATTCACGGATAGTGACTTAGATGGATTAGGCTGTGGTCTTCTTGCTAAGATCGCTTTTGAAGATAAAGCAAATGTAGCATATTGCTCATATCGAAATTTAAATGAACGAGTTTCAAAATTCATCGATAATAATGAGAATAAAAACGCACAAGTATACATAACAGATTTGGCTGTAGGAAAAGATGTAGAAAAGAAATTACAGGAACGCTTTAAAAATCAGGGTCATGTACAAATGGTGGACCATCATGTCACTGCAATGCACTTTAACAACTATGACTGGGGATTTGTCCAAGCTGAATATGAAAATGGTAAAAAAACCTCTGCAACTTCTTTATTTTATGAATACTTAATTGAACGTAATATGATTGAAGCGACAAAAGCATTAGACGAATTTGTCGAACTTGTTAGACAGTATGATACATGGGAATGGGAAGCGAATGACAATAAAGAAGCAAAGAGGTTAAATGATTTATTTTTCATACTAGGTCTTGAACATTTTGAAAAGGAAATGTTAGAAAGAGTCAAGAACCCCGAAGGTTTTGAGCTTTCCGATAAAGAGACATTAATCTTAGATCTAGAAGAGAAGAAAATTGAACGCTATATTTTTTCGAAAAATAGACAAATGGCACAAATCTTTGTTGATGACTATTGTGTAGGGGTTATTCATGCTGAACAATACCTATCAGAGTTAGGAAATGCATTAGCAAAGTTAAATCCACATATTGATCTAATAGCAATGGTTAATGTTGGAACAAAGAAGATTGGTTTTCGAACAATATATGATGAAGTGGACGTATCTAAATTCGCCCAAAAATTTGGAGGCGGTGGCCATCCAAAAGCATCAGGCTGTTCAATTGATGAGGAGGCCTTTAATATCTTTGTAAAAGATGTTTTTCCGCTTTCTGCTGTACAAATGGATGCTCCAAAAAATGAGTTGAATTTACGAGAGCTAAAAGGGTCGCTTTATATAAATAGAGATCACTTGAAAACGTATGTGTTTTATACAGAGAAAGGGAACTGGAAAATTTATCAAAATAAACAGCTGTTAGAACCTGTCTTTGAAACCTATTCTGATGCTGAAAAATTTGTTAAAAGGCATTTTTCTAGTGGATTAGCCTTTGATAACTACCTAATAGGATTTTTAGCTGAAGTACTAGACAAAAAAGAACCTGAAATAAGAGGAAATCTGGACGAGAATCGAAGTTTAGCATCAAAGAAATTGTTAAACTAGAAAGTCACTAGTAACCACTCTGCTGATGCCGTAAATGAACTTACCATTTGCGGCATTTTTTTATTTTTACGCTATTTCGATTGGTTTATTAATGTATATACTTTGCAGTTATATCTCTTTTTTTGTAGAATACTAAGGGTATTCATAAAAGTATTGTAAGTCGAAAGGAAATTGTTATATGACGTTAAATATAGATGAGTTAAAGCTTCCTCAAGAGATTCAACAAATGATTGATAAACGTAAAGAAAATAGATACCATGAGGAAGATCAAATGCTGATCGGCTCAAGTGGTTACACTGCATCAAATTTATCAGTGATGACAGATGCAATGATTGCATTGAGTCTTGGAAAAAATGTGTTGCTAAAAGGACCAACTGGTGCTGGTAAAACAAAGTTGGCCGAGACATTGTCCTATCTCTTTTCACAACCTATGTACAGTGTGAACTGTTCTGTTGACCTTGATGCAGAAGCATTACTTGGATTTAAAACAATCCGTGAAAGAGAAGGAAAGACAGCTATTGATTTCGTACCAGGTCCTGTCGTTAATTCTATGAATAAGGGCTATTTACTATATATTGATGAAATTAACATGGCTAAACCAGAAACATTGCCGATCTTAAATGGTGTGTTAGATTATCGGAAAATGATCACAAATCCCTTTACTGGGGAAGTGGTAAAAGCAGCAGAAGGCTTTGGTGTTATTGCAGCTATTAATGAGGGCTACGTGGGTACAGTTCCACTTAATGAAGCATTGAAAAACCGTTTTGTAGTTATAGATGTTCCTTATATACAAGGTGCCACTCTTAAAGAGGTATTATTGCAACAGTCAATTTTAAAGGATGAGAAACTGATTGATACCTTTGTTACCTTATCTTCCGACTTAATTACACAAGTTAAAAACGGTCATGTGTCAGAAGAAGCTGCATCCATAAGAGCATTAATAGATACATGCGATTTGGCAGCTTATATGCCACCACTCCGAGCGATTAAGAGGGGAATTATTGAAAAGCTAGAAGACGATCGTGAAAAGGTTGCTATTGAAAACATTGCAGAGACGCTTTTCCAATAAGGAGTTTAAGCTATGAAGTTTATCCAATTTAATGATAAAAAAATAGATTCCTTTTTATTCATGCAGCTATCTGATTTAGCGAAGACCTTAGCTAAGCAGGACAATTTAGTGGTTGAGTTTGGATTTAGATCATATTATGATCCGATTGATTCTAAAATAATCTTGAGCCATTTTTGGGATAATAGATCGTTCGAGGAAAGAGTTCATGGTCTAAAAACCGATGTTTTTTTAAGAAGTGTAGGAAGTAAAAAATATACTGATTATCAATCTGTTTCTAAGTTTATAGACTTTACAAAGAAAACGTCACTACCAAGCTTTGCAAAGCAACTCTTCATGATTGCAGAGGATTTAAGACTTGAAGAACTTTGCAAAAAAGATAGGCCAGGTACATTAATTCCTTTTAAGACAAGAAATAAAGTCTATCGGAAGTATTTCAAAGATCAGCTGAATGTAAACTTAGTAAAAAGTGTACAAACTGATGCTTTATTTAATTCTATATTTATATTATTAACTTCCACTTCACCTCTAGAGGAGATACCATCGATTAAGAAAGAGATTGATTCTTTATTCCCATTCTTGCGTTCAGAGTTAACTAAGTACTATGAAACAACTTCAACGAATGATGTGATTAAGTTAACCGCGGGTATTATCGAAGTTTTAGAAGAAGTATTAGAAAACGATATGTTAAATATTTATTTTCACCTCCCAGAACTGGAATATGATGAATTATTCTCACAGAATTTCGACGATTTGAAAAGAAAAAACAAATTAAAAAATGACGATTCATTGGATGATGTTAAAAAAGGCGACGAAGATGTTCATGACGATGTATTACCTACTTGGCATCAAGAAACCAGTACGCCAACAAAAAGCTTTTTGCAATTTGATTTAGAACAAGGAACTCAAACCAATTTACTGGGTGAGTCAGCAAGAGAGGGCGATGCAGGAGACCAAGCACTTGGAATCGTTCAAGGATCATCCAAGAAAAGTAAACGAAGCGACTTTTCCAAAGTTGAAGCGTTAGAGGTACAGCATGATCCTCTAGAAGGAAAAGGCCAGGAGCAATACGGAAAAGAAAATAAATTTGCAAAACCAATAATGATTGATGCTCGGATTCCTAAGAGTCATGAAATTGAACAGTATTTTGAACATAAGGCGAAAATTGCTCCATACCAAAAAAAGCTAAAACAAATGATTATGAAAACTCTGGAGCATAAAAAGATTCAACCAAGAGGTAACCTGCATTTCGGTAGATTAAGTAAGAAATTGCTTCCACTATTAACAGACGAAAATCCAAGGTTGTTTTATAAAAAGAATGAAACTTCTCCAGAAATTGATGCAGTGTTTACTTTATTGGTTGATTGCTCTGCTTCAATGCATGACAAAATGGAGCAAACAAAGCTTGGAATCACTCTTTTCCATGAAGCATTAAAAGCTGTTCGTGTTCCACATAAAATCACAGGGTTTTGGGAGGATACGAACGACGCGACTGAAACGTATCAACCTAATTATTTTCATCATTCAATAGATTTCCATACCTCACTACAAGCTAAAACTGGGCCTGAAATTATGCAACTTCAACCAGAAGAGGACAATAGAGATGGTTTTTCAATCAGGCTAATGACAGAGGAACTAGTGAAAAAAAGAAGTGAAAAACAAAAGTTTTTACTTGTCTTTTCTGATGGAGAACCTGCAGCATTTAGTTATGAACAAAACGGCATAGTTGATACACATGAAGCCGTCTTAGAAGCAAGAAAACAAGGTATCGAAGTCATGAATGTCTTCTTAGCCAATGGAGAAATTGATGAAGGGCAGAAGAATACCATTCAGAATATATATGGAAAATACAGTATTCTCGTTAAAAATATTGATGAACTTCCCGATATTTTATTTCCATTACTGAAAAAATTATTGTTGAAGAGTCTCTAGGACTAATACCTATAACCTACACTAGGTGTATTACTGTTTTTTAGTTGAACAGAAGTATGAATCACTTTAAGCCTTCATATGATTGAATATGCAATTATAGGGAGGGTATGAAATATGGGAGGAAACGGACAAGTTCAAGGAGATAATATTTCTTCGTTAATTTCTGAAAAACAATTAGAACGCTTCTTTTATTTAAGTGAATTAGAAAAACAAATCGATAAAGAAATGAAAGACTTAAAAAAGATCTTTCATCAACATTTTGATCAGATGGTTGGGAATGATCAAAAATCAGAACTTATTATAGGAGAATACAAGATACAAAGGCACATTAGGGTGTCAGAAGGATACGATAATGAAAAAGCCGTAAATCGATTAGAGGAAAAAAATCTACTTGATTGTATCCAAGTGACAAGAAAACCTGACGTAGATAAAATTGAAGCAGCAATCACATTAGGTTTGTTAGATATAAGTGAGATAGAAGATTGTAAACAGAGAAAACTTGCTAAAGCCATTACTGTAAGAAAACTATAAATACTTTATAATATCAAGCTTACTCACTAGGGTAAGCTTTTTTCTTTCTTATTTAGGGATAAATAATTTTTTGTAACAAATAATTACAATAGCCAAACAAATAGAAAGGAAGTATCTAACTATGTTACAACCGACAGTTGCAAGTCTTATGTTAAATCAATTAGAAGCATGGGGTGTACAGAGAATTTATGGAGTTGTTGGAGATGCGATTTTAGGTTTAATGGACGCTATTGGGAAACAAAAATCTATTCAATTTATAGCAGTAAAACATGAGTCAGTTGCTGCAATGATGGCTTCTGCAGAAGCAAAACTAACAGGAAATATAGGTGTCTGTGCAGCTACAATGGGACCTGGATTAGGAAATTTATTAAATGGTTTGGGTGATGCCTATTTAGATAAAGCACCTGTCTTAGCAATTACTGGACAAGCACCAACAACTAAAATTGGTACTGATTATAAGCAGTATATAGACCAACAAGAGTTTATTAAACCGCTTGCTTTATATACATCTCTTGCTACACACCCAGATTCAATATCGGATCTCCTAGTAAAAGCAATTCATACATCTGTTTCTCAAGGTGCTGTTAGTCATTTGTCTGTTCCAAAAGATTTATTTACAATGCAAACCAAGGCAAAGGTTATTGAAAAGCCTTTAGTAATCAAAGGTGTACCAAGTTTAAATGAATCTCAAAATATTAAAGAAATAAGTAACATCATGAATAATGCCAAACATCCAATGATACTCTGTGGAGATGGAGCCATTAATTCGACGAATCTAATAACTAATTTATCATTAGCCTGGGGGGCAGGTATCCTTGTTAGTCTAGGTGCGAAAGGTTATTTCGATCATTCTACAAAAACTCTTTTAGGGGGCATTGGCCAAGGTGGTAATCCTTACGCAAAAGAGCTTTTCGAGAATTCAGATGTCGTTTTACTTGTGGGTGATACTTGGTGGCCAGAAGGATATGTTCCAAAAAACGCATTAGTCATTCAAATAGATATGACAGAAGAAAATATTGGTAAAGGTATTCCAGTCAAGTACGGTGTAGTCGGTATGGCTGAAGAAATCTTACCAGAAATAATAAAGGCCATCCCTCAAGAACGAAAAAATGAAAATTGGTTAGATAAAATTATGAAAGCTAAAGAGAAATGGAATAAAGATAATGAAAAAGAAAGAACAAGAAATGACCAGCCACTTCATCCTGCACGAATAGTTAGAGCTATTGAAGAAAATGTAAATGAAGATGCCATTTTATCAATTGATACTGGGGATGTTACAGTTTGGATGAATCGAAATTTTCAGCCTACAAATCAGACATTTCTTTTTTCTGGGAAATGGCGGACAATGGGATTTGGCTTACCTGGAGCACTTGCAGCTAAACTAATATATCCAGATAAACAAGTAGTTGCTGTTGTAGGTGATGGGGGAATTGAGATGACACTAGCCGACTTGTTAACGGCAGTTCGGTATGAATTAGATATCACAGTTATTATTTTTAATAATCATGCGCTGCAAATGGAAAAAGATAAAATGATTGTTGGAGGATATGAACAAGAGGGTGTGGGCTTAACCAATCCCAATTTTGCTACTATTGCCGAAGCTTGTGGGTGGAAGGGTTACAATATAAGCAGTGAAAATGAGCTTAATCAAGTCATCTCTGAAGCGATTAGTGTATCTAGTCCAACTCTTATTTCCATTGATACGGCAGCGATTGTTCATCCTGAAACAAAGAGTTAGTTTTTAATAGTAAGTAAAAAGGTCGAGAACACTAAAATGCATTAGGTTCTTGACCTTTGATCATTATTTTTCATTTAACATTTCATATACTTCTTTGTCTAGTTTTTTAGCCAAGTCTTCATTATATGTCTTTACATATTCTGGTTCAGACGTAATTTTTCCACCGTAGAAAATCACGTCTTCATACGACTCAACTTTTACTGTTACGACACGATACTTCATTGTTTTTTCAATAATCTCAGAAACAGAAGCAGTTCCTTTTATAGAATAACAGCTTCCAGCTCCAATTACACCAAGAGTAATTTCAGGGTTTGCTTGGATATTTGAGACACTGGTACCTTTATGCCCTAAGGCAAACTTAATCACTTCTCCACCTTCATGCGCTACAAGCCATGACACAATACTTAAATGAGGTTTGTTAGTGTCAGCATCCATAGTCACCAATGATACAATTTTTTCTCCCTGTAATAAATCTACAAGCTCTTGACTAAGTTTTTCTTGATTACCTTTACTCAATCTTTTTCCTCCTCTTTCTTTCTAAGAAGTTTTCATATAAACTATATAAAGTATATACTACATACAAACTGAAATAAAATGATTGGCTCAAGTTATTTCCTGAATAGAGAAAATTTGGGTCGTCTAATCTAGGAAACAAATATTATATTAAGAGGTGTATTTATGATTCATCAATCTTGGAATAACACAAAATCAATCAAACAGGTTAAATGTATACATACTGATGCGGCTAAATACCTGGTAAATCGTGTGTTAACAAAAGGTCAAACGTATGAAGTGAAAAATGAAACAGATGAGTTTTTTTTCATCATTGACAACACCGGTAAAATAGGTGGTTTTTATAAAGACTATTTTGAAGAAATGAAATAAGTAAAAGAAACCTGAAGTGCCATATATACATAAAAAATAAGTAGCCTTTTGGCTACTTATTTTATTCTATACCCTTGATATTCAGAAATTAACTCCGAAAGATATGATGCTTCTTCTTCCTTAAAGTATAAGAGCACTTTTTCTTCGGTTTCTTCACCGTTTTCCTTCGCGATCGTATTTCGATAAATCACTCCGTCACCAGTTTCTTGATCAATACCTAGCTTATAATAAATTGAGTAATTAGCTTGTACGTCAGGACTGTTGTCTTCTATATGAATATACTTATCGTTTGTAATCCACTCAATATGATCTTCGTTTTCTGGGAATTCAGGATCGTCAAAATCATCATCAATACCAATATTATCGATTAATTCGTCTGCAAAAACCTCATCAACGAATTCATCATCTTCAAAATCCTCATCATCAATGATGCCATTTAATTCATCAATCTCATCTAAGTAATCATGAAATGATGCATGAATATAGCTCAACATTTGATCCAGGTTCGCAAATAACACCTTGGCATGAAGCTCAGCTTCATCATCAAAGTGATATGAATAAAATTCCTGATTAATTGGATCAAAAAAAACATTACAAAATTCATCTGCTTCACCGTCTGAATCTACGGAGAAATTAAATGAAGGATGTTGTTCAGTTGTATCTGTATCAAATAAAATATCAACCTCATCAAATCCTTCACATAAATCAGGTAGGCTAATTCTAACAGCATTTTCCATCCGGGCAAACCATTCAAGTCCCATATTTATGCACCTCACTTTTATTATTTTCCATTCTATTGTTTCCTAAGTTGTTAAAAGTTAATCGTTATAAGACTCAACATTTTACTAGTTCATTTTTTTTGATATGATGATAAAGGTAACGTAAGGGAGGTACCAGATGGAATTCAATCATACAATTTTTGAAAAAGCTAAAGAATTTATTATAATTTGTTATCATGAACTTAATTTGATAGATCTCATTGAAACAAGACTAGATGAAATTTACAAAGAGATAAAAGTTAGTGGGAGCTATCATCATACATTTGAAGAGCTTGAATACGGTGCGAAAATGGCTTGGCGGAATAGCAACAGGTGTATTGGTCGTCTTTTTTGGAATTCACTTACAGTGTTTGATCAACGAGAGGCTAATAGTGAAAAAGAGATTTTTAACGCGTTATCTAGTCATCTTAAATTCGCGACGAATAATGGAAAAATACGCCCTACAATTACAATTTTTCGTCAGGATTTAGATGAAGTAAATCGAATACATATTTGGAATCATCAATTAGTAAGGTATGCAGGGTATGAAACGGAGTTCGGGGTTTTAGGAGACCCTGCCTCAATTCAATTAACTAAAAAATGTGAAGAACTTGGATGGAAAGGGAAGGGTACTCCATTTGATATTCTTCCAGTCATTATAGAAATCGATAGTAATGGTCCAAAGTTATTTGAACATTCATTAGAAAATGTACTCGAGGTAGAACTTGAGCATCCTGATTATACATGGTTTAAAGAGCTACAACTAAAATGGTATGCCGTACCGTTTATTTCAGACATGGTGTTATCAATTGGTGGGATAAAATATAGTGCTGCACCATTCAATGGATGGTACATGGGAACTGAAATAGGAGCTAGGAATCTTGCAGATGTAAACAGATATAATCTTTTACCGAGAGTAGCAGAACGATTAGGGTTAAATCTCCAATCGAATTCTTCATTATGGAAAGATCGTGCACTAGTTGAATTGAATTTAGCGGTATTACATTCTTATAAGTTGTCTGGTGTTAGTATTGTTGATCATCATACTGCCGCACAACAGTTTGCTCATTTTGAAAACAATGAAAAAAATGCTGGTCGGAAACTAACAGGCGATTGGTCTTGGTTAATTCCACCAATCTCACCAGCAACCACACATATTTTTTACAATAATTATGATAACACAAGAGTAAACCCAAACTTTTATCACAAAAAAACCAGTCCTTTTTAGAGTAGACCCAATTCTAATAAAAACTCGCACCATGGAAAATGAAAAGGGTTGGTAGCTTGTTTGGAATGAGCGAAGGTCACTCGACTCCTGCAGGATCTAGCGGTCTCGGGAGACCCCACAAGAGCCTGCGAAGAGGAGGCTTCCGGACAGCCCTGCGGAAAGCGAGTGAACTGCAGCGAATGGAATTCAGACGCTAAGTATTTTTAGGGTGGATATTTGTGAAAATTTGACTTTAGGTAACAATTTATAGTACCATTATATACAGTAACTATATTCTGATAAATTCACTTGTTATAAAGAGTTATCAACCAGGTACTCTTTATAATATGTGAATTTTTCATTTAGGAGTGATCAGTAATGGCATTTGGAAGAAAACCTGAAGTAGAAATTATCAAAGAAGATCTTAAAGTGTGGGAATGCTCTTCAGAGGAATGTAATTGTTGGGTAAGAGATAATTTCAAGAGCAGTGGAGAAGAGCCTACTTGTCCAATCTGTAGTTCTGAAATGGTATCAACAACTAAGAACTTACAGGTTATTCAAAATCATGCCAGTGCAAAATAAATCACTCTGTGTATAAAGTGAAAGGGTAACTTAACTTAACATGAGAAAAAATGTCTCTAAATGAGACATCACAATCATGAATAAGATAAGTTATCCTTTACTTTTAGCACAGACTTTAATCTACTACAATATAAGCAATCATTGGTCCGTTATTTGATGGATCCTGATGCGCTTCACAAATTAATCTGTAAATTCCTTCTTTTTCAAACTTGAGTGTTATTATCGTTTCTTCTCCTTTTTTCACTGTTCCTTTAATATCGGTTCCCTCAATTCTAAATGGATGTTCATGGCCATTAACACCAAAAATACTAAGTGTAACCTCCTGCCCCTGAGGCACTTGGATTGTCCCAGGATCCCAACGATATGATTCTATTTCCTTGCCATCCTTTGTAGTTGTTTTAAATTCACCAGTTACCATGTGAATGCTAAAATTCTTTGCTTGTTCCTGTTCCTGTGACAGGGCTGGGACTGTATATTGATTTAAGAAAAAGCTACCTGCTAGAATAATTGCTATAAAAAAGATTGAAAATAGCCACCTTTTTTTAATAAAAATGAATTGCATAGTAATCCTCCTTCATGGTTTATTATCCTTACATGTATATGCACAGGTCTGTACATAACTTGTCTATATTTTTCGAAAATTTATGATTATCTTAAATGAGTGTTAAAATAGAGGAAATATTTTTGATTGAGGTGCAAAGATTGATGGTAGAATTGTCTAAGAAAATGAAGCATTTTCAGGTAGGAGTTTTTAATGAACTAGCAAATTTAAAAACAAAACATATAAAAGAGGGCAAGGAATTAATAGATTTAAGTATAGGGAGTCCCGATCTTCCACCAGCAGATTTTATTAAACAAGAACTAATAGAAAAGTCGCAAGACGCCTCTAATTATCAATATGCTTTAAAAGGGATCGATCAATTAAATGAAGCAATATGTAAGTACTACTCAAAAAAATATAATGTTGAACTTCAAAACGATACTGAAGTTTCAGTAGTGATGGGTTCACAGGATGGTTTAGTACATTTACCGATGGTTCTTACTAACCCGGGGGATATTATATTAGTACCCGATCCTGGATACACGGCATATGCGGCAGGTATCGCTCTCGCTGATGCGATTCCTTATAAAATGTTATTAAATAAAGAGCGAAATTATCTACCTTCTTTAGCAGATATACCCGAAGAGGTAGCGCAAAAGGCCAAGTTAATGATACTTAATTATCCAGGGAATCCTGTTCCTGCAGTTGGAAGTTATGAATTTTTTCAAGAGGTAGTTGAATTTGCAAGGCGTTATAACATAGTCGTCATCCATGATTTTGCGTACTCTGAGCTTTACTACACAAAAGATAAGCCTATTAGTTTTCTTTCAGTACCAGGTGCAAAAGAGATAGGAGTGGAGTTCAATTCATTATCAAAAAGTTTTAATATGGCAGGATGTAGAATTGGATATGTGATAGGAAATCAAACAGTTATCTCGGCATTAAAAGCATTGAAGTCAAATCTAGACTATGGAGTGTTTCTTCCCATCCAATATGCTGCGGTGAGGGCGTTAGATGACGAAAGTGATTTTAGTGAAGAGCTAAGAAATATCTATAAAAATAGAAGAGATATACTTGTTAATGGCTTAAATGAACTTGGCTGGGATATTCAAAGGCCTAAAGCATCAATGTTTCTATGGGCTAAAGTCCCTGATGGTTACACTTCAACTAGCTTTACGTATGAATTGGTCGAGAGAGCAGGAGTGGTAGTAACCCCTGGAAATGCATTTGGAGAGAATGGTGAAGATTTCGTTAGAATAGCGCTTGTTCAACCAGAAGCAATACTAGAGTTAGCCGTTGAAAAAATTAGGAACTCAGGGTTATTTTAAGATTATTTATATATATAAGTTGCTAGTTATAAGTCCTGATGAAGATAGATACAATAACGTATCAAAGCTAGTTAAATATTCGTATTTTAATATACAATCAAAACTTTATGTCTTAAAAAAAGAAGATGACTCCTTAAAAGGGGAGTCATCTCGATCTTACTATTCAAAACTCTTTTCTAATTCATCAATCAAACTACCTACATAAGCTACAGCTTTTCGGATTGCATCTGGTTTAGACATATCAACCCCAGCATCTTTCATTAATTCAAGAGGCTTTTTTGTACCACCTGCTTTTAATACTTCAAGCCAGCGGTCAATGACTGGTTGACCTTGTTCCTTCATTAATTGATGTACAGCAGTAGATGCTGTTAAACCTGCAGAATATGTATATGGATATAAGCCCATATAATAATGTGGTTGACGCATCCATGTTAATGATGCTCCTTCATCAATAACTACAGAATCTCCCCAGAATGTGGAAAGAACCTCTTGTTTTTGCTTTGTTAACGTAGAAGCAGTTAAAGGACTTCCAGCTTCAGCTAACTGATAAACTCGACGCTGATATTCGCCTTCAAGTAAATGTGTTACAAAGTTATGGTAATACGTGCCTAATAGTTGCAGAATCACCCAACGCTTCATTCTAGGATCAGTTGTTTTAGATAAAATGTGCTCACCTAGTAATAATTCATTCATTGTTGATGGCGCTTCTACAAAATAAGTAGAAGGTCTAGTATTAAAAATGCGTTGATGGCTGTTAGCTAAATAGAAATGCCCAGCATGTCCTAGTTCATGAGCTAAGATGAATGCTCCTCTCATTGTATCTGTCCAAGTAATTAAGATAAATGGATGTGAACCATATGGGCTTGCACAGAATGCCCCTGTAGATTTACCAGCGTTTTCAGCAAGATCAACCCAACGCTCAGTTAAACCTTTTTTCATAATATCTAGGTACTCTGGTCCCATGACTTCTAATGATTCTAGAATCACTTGACTTGCTTCCTCATAAGTAGTCTGAGGATTGAAATCAGGATCTAAAGGTGCTTTTAAATCACAGAAATGAAGTTCATCTAATCCTAGAACACGCTGTTTTAAGTTAGCGAATCTTCTCATATGTGGAGCTAGTTCATTATAAATAATATCAATTTGATTATTATACATCTCTGTAGTTACTTGTTGAGAATGTAGAAGCATTTCTGTAACAGAGCCATAGTTTCTTAATTTAGAAATAGCTACTTGCTTTTTAACCTCAGTTGCGTACGCAGCAGCAAACGTATTTTTATAGCTTTGTAATGTATTACTAAAAGATTCAAATGCATTTCTTCTGACGGTTGCATTGGTTGAAAGTTCATAACGATCTTCAAACAGGGCAAAAGAAAGGGGAAGTTCCTCACCATTTTCATCTTTAAAAGCTGAGAATGTCATATCAGCTGCCTTGCTATTTTGGTAAATCATATATGGTGAATTATGAACTTCACTAAGAGCTGCAAGAGCTTCTTCAGTTTCAGGTGATAGGGTATAGGCTTTTTTGTCTAGAAGTTCTTCTAGATAAATCTTAAATACCGCTAATTCTTTATTTTCATCTATGTATTTTGAAATAACTTCTGTAGGTAAAGCTAGTATTTCTGAATCAACAAATGATAATGAAGCACTAATTTTAGATAATACAGAAGCAACCCTTGAAGCATTTCCTTGATTTTCTGGGTTTGTTGCATCTTCTGAGAATCGCAAATTAGCATAAGTGGCTACATGAACAATTCTTTTCTGAAGTTCTTCACGAGCTAAAAGACAGTCTAACAATTCGCTAGAACCTTGTCCAAGTGTTCCTTTGTACCTTGTCACATTTGTCACATCTTCTTGAATCGATTTTAATGCTAGTTCCCATTCCTCGTTATTTAGAAATAAATCTTCAAGTTTCCATGTTAGGTGCGCAGGAATCTCAGATCTTTGTGTAAGCTTGCTTAATACTTTTGTCATTTAAAGAGCTCCTTTCAAGCTAAATATTTCGATTATCTAAATATTATAAATCATTGAAAAGAATTTGAATATCATTTTTTAAATTATTCACAAAAAAGAGACGGGGGAAACCGTCTCTTTGAGTTAAGCAGCTTTTTTATTCGACTTAAACTTTGTTACTTCAGCTTTTTTACTTTGATAGTAATACCAGTTTAAAATAAACGAGATCACATAGAATGCGATGAAGACGTACAATGCATTAATCGGACTACCAGTGTTTTCAGCTGCCCAACCTAAAAGTTTTGGTATTAAAAAAGATCCGTATGCAGCGAATGCGGCCGTAAATCCAAGAACAGGTGCTGCTTCTTTTGCTGGAAAAATAAACGGTATCATTTGGAAAGTAGAACCAGAACCAATACCTGCAGCAATGAATAAAATCAAGAATGATGTTAAGAAACCTGCAAAGTTTTGTTGAAGGGTGAAATAAATAACTGAAATAGCACCTAATCCCATGACAACAAACACGTAAGCAGTTATTCTTTCACCACCAAATTTATCGGAGATCCAGCCTCCAACCGGGCGTGCTGCTGCTGCTAAAAATGCACCTAAAAATGCAAGTGGTACATATTGAGGAAACAACGTTTTTAGTAAAAGTGGAAAAGCAGCTGAGTATCCGATAAAGGAACCAAACGTTGCAACATATAACCAAGTCATAATCCAAGTGTGTTTTCTTTTCACAATAACAAATTGTTCAGATACAGATTGTTTGTTATTTGGAAGATTATCCATTCCGAAATAAGCAATGACTGTCATAATAAGAATAGGGATAACCCAGATAAACGCTGCATTTTGTAACCAAATTTGACTTCCATCAGGTAATACCTGACCACTTCCACCCATAAAGGCAAAAGTGCTAGTTGTAATAATTAGTGGTGTAACAAATTGCACAACGGAAACACCCATATTACCCAAACCACCATTAATTCCAAGCCCAGTACCTTTTTCTTTCTTTGGAAAGAAAAAACTAATATTTGCTGATGATGAACAGAAATTCCCCCCACCAAGCCCACATAGAGCAGCAAGTAGTAACATCACTGAATATGGAGTGTCAGGATTTTGAACTGCAATCCCAATACCCATTGCTGGTAGTGCAAGAATACCAGTAGCAAAAACGGTCCAGTTTCTTCCACCGAATTTACCTACCCCAAAAGTATAAACAAAACGTAATGTTGCACCAACAAGACCTGGAATGGCTGCTAGTGTGAATAATTCTTCAGATGTAAATTGAAAACCAATATCGTTTAAGCGAACTGCAACAACGGACCATATTTGCCAAACAATGAATGCAAGCATCAAAGAAGGGACAGAAATCCACAGGTTTCTTCGAGCATGCTTTCGACCTTCCTTTTCCCAAAAATGAGGATCTTCCGGATGCCAATGTGTAATACGTGCCATAACTTTTTCCCCCAGTGTTTAAATTCTAAATTAATTTTAATTAGTAATTTCTGTATCACTAATATCACATTTTTCATTCTGTTCAGTTGTGACCTTAATCACATGCGATAATGAAAATTAGATTTAACACAAGGGGATGTCATAAAGTTGTAACTTTTTTCAAACTCAGAATCTAGAAAGCGTATTCTTCGGCGAAAGTTTGATGTTTAACTACATAAATGAACAAAAAATGTAAAATAAAAAAGCTAACACGATGGTTAGCTTGTGATTAATTATTAATTGTTTCTTTTTCTTGTTTTTCTTTGTTAACAGATTTCTTCTGACTTGGTTTTGACAACATTCCGTAAAAAAATGTGGTTGAAACCTTTAAACTCGTTTCTAATTTTTCTAACAGATGAGCGAATCTTTCATATACAATAGACTTTAGGTTATCCAACTGTCTAGACATTTTCTGAGTCAATGCTTCTTGTTGTTCTATCTTTTCCATTATTGTTTTATGAAAGGCTTCCTGAAGTTGTAGCTTTTCATTAAGCTGAGCATAAAGAGTTTCATGTTGAGATAATTGTTGAACAAGCTCTCTATTTTGTTCTTCAAAATTCTTAAGGTTTGAAGTTATTGTTTGAGTGGATTTGTCTTGAAATGTTAATTGATCGATAATAGCTTGATTAATTAGTGATTCTTGTTCGATATTTTTGGCTAAATCTTTATTAAATAAATCTACTTTATCGAAACGTTCAATTATTTTTAAATAATTTTCGTCTTGCTGATTTATTTTTTCAAGTAATGGAATGATAAAACTTTCTTGTTCCTCTAGTTTGCTTGTTAAAACTTTGAGATAGTCCAGTTGTTCAGACCTAGATTGAGTGACTGTCGAATTAACATCTTGCAACCCAGAAGATAGTTCTTTATTTAAATTTTGTTGTTTTTTCCATAGTTCATTTAAATAATTTAAATGATATGAGCTTTGATTTGTGTCAACATCAATTGACTGATGGAATAACTTAGGTTTATTATCCTCATTTTGAATTATACCCAATAATAACACTCCTTTTAAGCAAGATAATAGCTGATTTTTAATCATTTATAACAGTCTATGATGGGATTCAACTATGTGTTTCCGCTTTTGTTATGTGAGGAGGTCAGAAAGGTAAAATCAACGAAAAATACAACTTTATCCCAAGTCAAAAAAATTATCCTCGTCTTTTGAATAGCCATATTAAAGTTTATTTGAAATTTTTATATTAATGATATAAAAATAAAACAGTTTTTCTTTATACTTCACCTGATTAAATCCCTAAATTTAAATAACCGTCATCTTTCCAAAGATTGGAGAATTTAACATAAAATTAATTATAGAACTTCGACCCATCGGAAAATGAAAACAGATAAATAACTCCAATATGGTAACACTAAAAAATGTAACCACGAAAGGAAGGGATGCAAATGTCATTAGAATGGTTTGACCGAGTTAGTGGGGAACTTCAAGATCATTTAGATTCTATTTGTGATAAGTACGATCAAGTAGGTCAAATGTCTATTGATCGAGGTGCAAAACATCCAAGAATTGAGTTTTTTGTCGAAACAGAAGACCATGACCGAGAATATTTTTGTAGCTTGTTTTTCGATCCGCATAATGAAGAATTTTATGTTGAAACATATGATATTGATCTTCAGCAAGAATCGCGTACCATCCTTACAGACATAGAAGATATCGTGGATTGTGTACATGAAAGTTTTCATGAGTATATGGATGAAGATGAAGATGATGATGATTATGTACTTGCTGATTATGATGATGAAAACTTTGAAGGTAACGAAGAAATATACTTAGACGATGATGTAACCAATGAAGTATTTGAATCAATTGATGTAGAGTGGACAACACCAGAAGTTACAGCGTATGCTCATGAAGATGAGGTAGAGGTAACGTACCAATTTGGAATTGTTCAAGATACAGGTGACGGAGTTATCAGAAGAGTAAATCGTGTTGTAACAACCGATGAAGAATTAATTGAAGATGAATCTAATTTTATCTTTAGCAAAGAAGAGGCTAGCACAATTATTGCGCTAATTGCCACGCATATGGATTCACTAAGCGACTTTGACTTTGACATGATTGACGGCTAAAATATACTTAAACAAACGAATCATACTAAATAGTATGATTCGTTTTATTGTTTGGTCTAATTAAGTAAAACTTTGTTGCTTTTAAACAGTCATAGAAACCACTATGAAATAGCGGAGAGGCATCCAAAACCCTAACTCTATTGTAAATTAACAGCTATTTCACTTATATAATTGTTCGATAGCAACAAACTTTCAGAAAAGAGCCATTGGTTTAGAGGGGGAAAATATGAGATTAATCACTACTCAAGTATATATTAAAATGAACAGGGTTATCGAAGAGAATCAACAAAAAAACATTGCCCACCAACAGGTAATAGAACTTTATGAGGATAGGATTTCTACGAATGAAAACAGTTTTTTATTGTCTGAGGTATTAGACATTTCCTATAAATCTAGTTCAACAAACTTCGGCACCTTATATTTACATACAAATCAAGGCTTATTTCCATATCATATCGAAACGGAACCTGGTACCTTTCTAGTAGAATTTAAAAAGTTAAAACATAACTATTCTTAGCAGCTGAATGGATTCAGCTGTTATTTTTCATTTGAATTATCAGAAATATCTGTTGATTTAATTTAAAAAATCGTATAAGCTTAGAAACAATAAATTTTTTGGAGGGAGACTTAATGGAGAAACATAAAGAAAAAATGAAAAATTTGATTAATGTAGCTGCAAAAAGAGAAAAAGCTGATCTAGTAATAAAAAATGGTCAATTAATTGATGTGTTCAACCATGATATACTTCAAGGTGATTTGGCTATCTCTGATGGAGTCATTGTTGGGATTGGAGAATATGAAGGTAACTACGAACTTGATGCAAATGGTAAATTTATCTGTCCCTCCTTTATTGATAGTCATGTCCATATTGAATCATCTATGGTCACCCCTTCTGAGTTTGCAAAGGTAGTTGTTCCACATGGTGTAACTTCGGTGATCGCAGATCCGCATGAGATTGCAAATGTATCAGGTATAAAAGGGATAAAGTTTATGTTAGATTCCTCTGAAAAACTACCACTCAATGTCTATATGATGCTACCTTCTTGTGTTCCAGCAACCCTATTCGAAAATGCAGGTGCTGTCTTACTTGCTGAAGATTTAAAGCCTATATATGAACATCCGAGAGTAGTAGGTTTAGGTGAAGTCATGGATTTCCCCTCAGTTGCACATGCAAGTGAGGAGATGTTACAGAAACTATTGGACGCATCAAGTAATGGGAAGAAAATAGATGGCCATGCTGCAGGACTTAGTGAAACCGACATAAATATATATACTTCAGTAGGAATCAAGACAGATCATGAAGCAGTAACTGCTGAAGAGGCAAAATTAAGACTGCAACGTGGGATGTACTTACTAATAAGACAAGGCTCTGTTGCAAAGGATTTAGAAAAGCTAATTAGTGTAGTAACTGAACGAAATTCTAGAAGGTGTCTTTTCTGTACAGATGATAAACATATCGATGATTTACTTTATGAAGGTAGTATTGATCATAATGTAAGATTAGCTATTAAATCAGGTATTTCTCCTATTACAGCAATCCAAATGGCATCCATCAATGCGGCGGAATGTTATGGATTATCTAAAAAAGGAGCAATAGCACCTGGCTATGATGCAGATTTTTTAATTTTAAATGAGTTAGAGACCTTAGATATAGATAAGGTGTATTCACATGGAACCTTAGTAGCAAGCGCAGGAGAATATATCGAATCTAAAGAGATAAACGTTGCTGATTATTTAGCATTGACTGAGAGTATACAAATAAAAAAACTTACCAAAGAAGACTTATCCATTCCTATTCAAGAAAATTCAACCGCTAATATTATAGAAATAATTCCTAATAGTTTACTAACTAACCACCTTATTGATACGGTCCTCACAAGCAATGGCTATTTTCAACCTTCAATAAAAAAAGATCACTTAAAATTACTTTTAGCCGAAAGACATTCAGGTAAGGGTAACGTCGGACTTGGAATAGTAAAAGGGCTAAAACTACAAAGTGGTGCAATAGCCACTACCATTGCACATGACTCCCATAATTTAATAGCAGCTGGTACAAATGATGAAGATCTTTTGATGGCTGTTGATGTTATTCGAGAAATAGGTGGTGGATTAGTCGTGGTTGAAAATCAACAAGTTCTTGCAACCCTTCCTTTATCAATTTCTGGAATTTTATCTGAACATGACTATAACACAGTAAATGAACAATTGAGTCTTATTCATAACGCCTTATCTAATATAGGTGCTTCATCTGAATTCAACCCGTTTTTAACATTGTCATTCTTAGCACTTCCAGTCATTCCGCGCTTAAAACTAACTGATTTAGGGCTATTCGATGTAACAAATTTCAAACATATCAATTTAACAAACTAAAAAAGAACGTTCGAATTAATTCACACATTCGAACGTTCTTTAAATTTCATAAAAATTTAATACCGAAAAATGAAAATAGTGAACTTACTAAGTGTGGAATGAGTGAAGAGCCACTAGATTCCTGCTGGATATAAGGGCATAGTGAGACCCCGCAGGAGCCAAAAGTGACGAGGAGGCTCATCGTCCCGCCCGCGGAAAGCAAGTGGATCGCAGCGATTGGCACTCAACTACCTAAGGTGTTTTCAGTGTATACAAAATTAACTATCTCTATAATTTAGTTATTGTAATATTTAACTAAAAATTCTAAAAATATTTATGCATCATAAACAATGACAAAACAACATTAAACATTTAAGATGTAATAACATCACACTCTATGTTATAAAATGTAACATGAGTTAAAAGAGTTGTTAGAAAACATGTATGTTATGAAGGGATTGTTATTTTATGAAGATTTTGATTAAAAATGCTGAAATAATTACTATGAATGGTGAAAATAACATCATTTATGGTGATTTGTTAATTGAAAATGACAAAATCAAGGAAATAGCAACCCAAATATCAGATTTTAATGTAGATAAAATCATTGACGCTAAGGGTAGAACTGTCATTCCAGGATTTGTTCATACACATATACATTTATGTCAGACCGTTTTCAGAGGGCAGGCGGATGACCTTGAATTGATGGATTGGTTGGCTAAAAAAATATGGCCACTTGAGGCTTCCCATGATGAGGAATCAATCTATTATTCAGCGATGCTTGGTATTGGAGAACTAATACAAAGTGGGACTACTTCCATTATTGATATGGAAACAGTACATCATACAGAGTCAGCATTCAGAGCTATTGCTGAGAGTGGAATAAGAGCAATTTCTGGTAAAGTAATGATGGACCATGGAAGTGGAGTTCCAGAGAGATTATTAGAAACAACAAAGAATTCAATAGATGAGAGTGTGACACTTCTCGAAAAATGGAACAATTTTGATGACGGAAGAATCAAATATGCGTTTTCACCAAGGTTTGTGGTCTCATGTACTGAAAATCTTTTAACGCAAATTCGGGATTTGTCTTCTCATTATGATGTTAAAGTACACACACATGCATCTGAAAATCTAGGTGAGATTGAAATTGTTGAGAAAGAACGCGGTATGAGAAATATCGTTTACCTAGATCATATCGGGCTCGCTAATCCTCGCCTCATTTTAGCTCACTGTGTGTGGCTAGATGAAGAGGAAAAAAGAATACTTAAAGATAGAGGCGTTAAAGTTAGTCATTGTCCAGGTTCGAACTTAAAGCTAGCTTCTGGTATTGCCGAAATTCCAGATTTATTAAAAAGGGAAATTTCCCTAAGTATTGGAGCTGATGGTGCACCATGTAATAATAATTTGGATATGTTCCATGAGATGAGACTTGCTGCGATCATCCAAAAACCTTTTCATGGTCCAACCGTAATGAACGCTGAACAAGTATTAAGAATGGCGACAATGGGTGGAGCAAAAGCAATGGGACTTGAAGAAGAAATTGGAAGTCTTGAAGTAGGTAAAAAAGCAGATATCGTTATTTTAAATTTAAATGACTTCCATGTTTATCCAAATGTTGATGTTGATCCTATTTCAAGGGTTGTATATTCTGCAACGAGGGCTGATGTTGAAACAACAATTATAAATGGGAAAATTGTCATGGAAAATAGGATTATGAAAACAATGAACAAAGACTTTGTTTTAAATGAATCGAACAAGACTATTAAACGTCTATTAAAACGGGCCACAACTTTGGTTAAAGCTTAATAACAAAGGTGTAAAGAGTGTAAATCAAGAGGAGGTGCCGTATGTACGATCATTACTCTATTTTAAAAGAAGCATGTTCAAGCACTGCAGGATTTCTAGCTACTATTATTAAGGTAGAAGGTTCTTCATATCAAAAAGAAGGAACTTCAATGGTGATTAACCATGATGGAAAAAGAGTAGGGCTGTTAAGTGGAGGATGCTTGGAAACGGATTTAGTTGAAAGAATAAAACAATTGGATACTAAAACAACCTCCTTCTTTACAATCTATGACATGAGGTCTGAGGATGATTTAACATGGGGGCAAGGAGTAGGGTGTAATGGTTCAATTCATGTATTAGTAGAGAAGCTAACTGCAGAATTAAAAAACTTATTTAATAACTTGCTAGCCAAAATTGATCAAGGTAGGGTAGTTAAATTAGTTCGCGAGATATCACTAGATGCTTCTTATGTGAATTATCATTTTTCTATAGAAAATGAGATGGATAATGTTGATAATCCCACACCAAAAACAGGAATCAATTTGAGCATTTCTTTAGACTCAAAGGCAACCTCCTATGATTACACACAAATCTTTCAATCCAGACCTAACTTATACGTGTTTGGCGCCGGACCCGACTCCATTCCACTTGTTGAGCTTGCTGCGAGTGCTGGATTTAATGTGACTGTTTGTGATTGGCGGGAGGGTTATTGTAATAAAGAAAATTTCCCTAAAGCACATAGGCTTATGGTTGGTAATCTTTATGAACAGGTAAATAAACTAAATCCTAAGCCTTCAGACTTTGTTGTTATAATGACTCATCATTTTCAAAAGGATTATGAGTTGACCACCTATTTACTGCAAAAAAAATTAAAGTACTTGGGGATTTTGGGATCATTAGATCGCTCAACTAGACTACTTAAAGGATTTACTGTACCTGAATGGGTTTCTTTCCCTGTCGGATTACAGATAGGAGCCAAGGGACCGTACGAAATTGCTATATCTATACTTGCAGAAATCATTAAGTATAAAAATATAAACGAAGTGAATCAATTGGTGAGTAATTAATGAACGATAAAATTGTCGGTATATATCTTGCTGCTGGAAAGAGTACTCGAATGGGAACAGATAAGAAATCCCTTGAATTAGGGAATTCTTCTTTGGGTAGTTTCGCACTCCACACAATTCTTAGTTCTCCTATTTTTAAAACATTTGTTGTAACACAAAAGGATGATAAGCTGTCATGGCTACACCCTTCTTTTTTTTATCATGAGAACTGTAAGAAGTGGGAACCTGTATATACTCATGAATTTCATCATGGGCAATCTTATTCGTTAAAAGCCGGGTTAAGTGCTGCTCAAAAAGTAGAACCCAAGGCTTATATGATATTCCTTGCAGACCAACCTTTTATCTCTCAGCAAATCATTCAAAAGATAGTTGATGAATACAATCAGATCACAAAAGATAAAGAGGCGACTAGTGTTGATTTTATAGGCTCTTATAGTGATGGATCTGTTAAGCCACCGATTCTTTTTTTAGATCATGTTTTACCAGATCTTCTAACACTAAAGGGTGATTTAGGAGCACGTAAATTAATTGCGAATGGGACTCTAAAAGGGAAATTAATATCATTTGATGAATCAGTCATGTTTTTAGATGTTGACACTGAAGAGGATTATTTATCAGCAAAAAGAGTGAAACCAAACATCTTCATACCAAGAATCAAGCAGTATTAAGAAAGGGGGAATAAAGTGGATGGAAACAGAAAACACAGTCGTCACATTACCTGAAGTGTTAATACCTAATAATATAAAAGAGTTATGGGCATTAAAACAAATCAAAAGTTCTTCGGTGATAATAGCTGGTGGTACCCTTATTCAAGTGCAATGGGAAACCGGTGAGTCAGTGCCCTCTTCATTAATAAGTATTGAATCTATCAAAGACCTAACTGGAATTTCTGTGATCAATAATGAAGAAGGTAAATTTATTAAGATAGGTACATTAACAAGGTTAGCAGAATGTATAACTGATATGACACTTCTTATTCATGCCCCAATATTAGCTGAGGCATGTAAGAATATTGCAGCTCCGGCAGTTCGTAATCGAGGAACGGTTGGTGGGAATATTTGCAGTGGGTTGGGAGATGCAATTCCTGTCTTGTTATGTTTAGATTCTTTAGTAGAATATTATGACGGAAACGGATATACAACGACCTCACTAAATGCTTGGTTAAGTAATAAATTGCAGGCAAAGGGTTGTATATTAACGGCTATTCTTATACCCATTCAGGAAAAAATTTTAAATAACACTTACTTCTATGAAAAAGTTGGAAGAAGGGAAGCTTTCAATGTTGCATTAATTAGTCTTTCAATTATTTGTTATAAAGATAGTAAATCTAAAGCAAATGAGATAAGGATTTGCATTGGTGGTGGTAACCATAATCCGCAGAGACTAGAGAAAACTGAGAACTTCCTTAAAAATACTGATTTTGAAAAAGACCTTAATTTAGCAATTTTGTATGAATTGATTTATAACGAAATAGATTCATATACAGATGCTTTCTCAACAGCCAATTATCGCAAACTTGTCGGAACTAATCTTATATTATCATATATAACAGAACAATTTTGTTCTAAAGGAAGGGTGATTTAAGAAATGGAGTTAAATCGTAAACACTCTAAACGCTGGTTTGTTCGACCAGATGGAGCAAAGAAGGTTACAGGTCAACTTAAGTATTTAACAGACTTAACTTTTCCGAATATGTTGTATGGCAGAATTCTAAGAAGCGGAATTCCTCATGCGAAAATAATGTCTATAAATACTGAAAAAGCACTAAGGTTATGCGGTGTAAGAGCTGTACTCACATATAAGGATATCCCAGGATTAAACGGATTCGGGCTGATTTTTCCGGATCAACCTGTATTTTGTAAAGATATCGTTCGCTTTGAAGGTGATGCCATAGCAGCAGTAGCTGCAGACACGGATGAAATCGCAGCTGCTGCTATAAAATTAATAGATGTGGAATATCAACCACTTACAGTAATGGACTCCCCTGAAGTTGCTCTCTCAAATGAATCTATTAGTCTACATCCTTCTGGAAATGTACTTCATCGTGCAGAGTATAAAACGATTGAAGACGATGAGATTAATCAAGTATTCTTTTCCTGCCACAACGTAATTGAAGAAACGTATCATACCCCGAGACAGATGCATGCTTATATGGAAACTGAAGGTGGAGTAGTTGTTCCAGAAAAAGATGGCAGTATCACCGTATACGCAGCTACACAGCATGGTTTTAAGGATAGGATGCAGCTTTCTAGAATACTTAATATGGACGAGAAGAACATTAGGGTAGTCTCTAGTCCTATTGGTGGATCATTTGGTGGAAAGGACGAGTTAAATGTCCAACCTTATGCTTCTTTACTTGCTCTGACTACAAATAGACCTGTGAAAATTCACCAAAAGAGAAATGATTCGGTGATTGCAGGTCTCAAACGACATCCAATGAAAATCACTATGAAAACAGGGGTAGATGAAAAAGGGAAGATCCTCGCTCACGTTGTTAGAATTGTTGCAGATACAGGTGCTTATGCCACGTTGGGGCCTGCCGTGCTTGATTTTGCAGTTGAACACGCAACAGGACCATATATTATCCCTAATGTAAATGTAGAAGGTGTTTCAGTTTATACTAATAACGGAATTTCCGGTGAATTTAGAGGATTTGGTGGTAATCAAATCACATTTGCATTGGAATCTCAATTAGACCGATTAGCCGAAAGCTTAAACATATCTCAATATGATATTAGGTTACTAAATTTAAGAAAAACAAACGATTTAGGGCCTTTAGGACAAAGAATTGTCCCAACAAACGGTGCTTTTGATGTGCTTGAACAAATTAATCATTCTTCAATCCTAAATAAACCTTTTTCACAAACTGAAAATCGGAAATTAAAAGGTTCTGGACTGGCCATTACCATGCATGGTGGCGGTTTAGGATATGGACGACCGGATCCATCTGGTGGAAGATTAGCTTTAACTAAAGAAGGAAAGATTGAGATTGCTTTTGGTTTTGAGGAAGTCGGGCAAGGGCTAATAGGTTCAATTGAGATTATGATGATTGAGGAATTAGGCTGTAGTAAGGATGATATTTCGATCGTGATTGGTGATACGGGACTAGTTCCACCCTCTGGTTCTTCCACGGCATCAAGATCTACTAATATGGCTTGGCAAGGAATCAGAACGATGAAGAATCCTTGGTTAAGAGAATTGCTCAGCAATGCATCAATCGTGACTGAAGAAAAGGTAGAGAATTTAAAAATGGGACCAGGAGGAATTTGGTCTATAGATGATGATGTTACAGTTCCAATTATTACTTATAAAAAATTAGCCCAATCGTTGATAAATCTTCCTACAATCACTAGTCAATACGATTTCCCGACAACACCTGATCCAATTGTGGGAGGTCATTATTTATATAGTTTTGGAGCTATTGCTGTTGAAGTAGAAGTAGATAAATTAACCGGAAAAGTAAAAGTGACAGATGTAGAACATACGATCGCTGCCGGCCCTGTTGTTAATCCGATGGGCTTTTTGGGACAAATTGAAGGTGGAGGAATCATGGCCTTGGGCTTCACAATCATGGAAGACTCATTAATGGACAGTGGCAAATATGTAACAAGAAATTTCGATTCTTACTTAATACCCACTATTAAAGACATCCCATCACACACAAAAGTAAATGCGATCGAAACATTAGTTGAGGGTGATCATTTCGGTCCAAGAGGAGTAGGAGAAATTGGAACAGTTGCAGTTGCTCCAGCCATTATTGCAGCTATTCATGATGCGACTGGTTATTGGGTAAATAAACTACCCATTTCACCCGAGGAAATACTTAATGCTTTAACAAAACAAAATAAAGGTTTATTTAATCAACAGTCGAAGGAGTTGATATAAATGTCAATTGAGAACCTCTCTTCACAAACAAAGAATACGACCACAATCTTGCTAAATTGTTTTATTAATGACAATGAAATAGTATTAGAGGTTCCAGCAACATACCGTTTAGTGGATATTCTTCGAAAAAAACTTGATTTGACAGGAACGAAAATTTCTTGTGAAGTCGGACGGTGTGGAGCTTGTTCAGTTTTAATGAATGGAAACTTAGTTAATTCTTGTCTATTAATGGCCTACCAAATTCAAGGGTCTAGTATTAATACTATTGAATATATGTCAAAGGAGTCCATGAATCCTATCCAACAAGCTTTTCTAGAAGAAGGTGCACTCCAATGTGGATACTGTACTCCAGGAATGGTTATGGCTTTAAAGTCATTGCTATCTACTAATCCGTCACCTAGTTTAGAAGAAATAGAAATTGCTTTATCCGGAAACCTCTGCCGTTGTACAGGGTATAACGGAATTATTAGAGCGGTTAGCCGTTATATTGAAAACTCACAATCTAGCTAAAGAATTAAAGGTGGATAATCATGAAAAAATACGATTTAGTGATTCAAAATGGTAATGTAGTGACTGACCATATTTCTAAAATGAGTATAGGTGTCAAAAATGGAGTAATAAGATATCTTTCAGAAACACCAATCCCTGTCGACGAATCTGAAAGTTTAATTGATGCTACAGGATTAACTGTTTTACCAGGTCTTATTGACTCACATGTTCACTTCAATGAGCCTGGGAGAACAGAGTGGGAAGGATTTGAAACAGGTAGTAAAAGTCTTGCTGCTGGAGGAGTAACAACTTTTTTTGATATGCCATTAAACAGTGATCCTCCAACCGTTACGAAAGAAGCCTTTTTCCAAAAGCAGGAGTTAGCTACTAGAAACTCGATTATTAATTGTGAACTATGGGGAGGTTTAGTCCCCAATAATCTGCAACAGTTAAAAGATTTAACAGAATGTGGTGTAATAGGTTTTAAAGCGTTTATGTCAGATAGTGGCATTAATGAATTTGAAGCCTGTAATGATCAAAGTTTACTACTCGGTATGAAGGAGATCTCGGAAATTGGTGGTATTTTAGCGGTACATGCTGAAAGTCAATCAATTACAAATTTTTTAGCAACGATTTTCGAACAAAATCACAAGATAACTGCCCACGAATTTTCCGAATTGAGACCCATAACCTCAGAAATTGAAGCAGTTCAAAAAATGATTTCTTTTGCAAAAATCACAGGGTGTAGATTACATATTGTGCATGTGAGTAGTAGGAAAGTAAGTGCGCTTATTGAAACAGCGAAAAAAGAAGGTGTAGATATTACTGTTGAAACCTGCCCTCATTATTTATCGCTGACAATAGATGACCTTGAAACTTTAGGTGCTATTGCTAAATGTGCTCCGCCTTTAAGGAGTTCTGAAGAAGTAGAATCATTATGGGAAGCAATACAAAATGATGAAATAGACATGATCGGATCAGATCATTCCCCATCGACACCAGATATGAAACACGGTGATTTACTTCAAGCCTGGGGAGGAATTTCAGGTGCACAAACAACACTACAAGTCCTTTTACACGAAGGTTGTTATAAACGAAATGTTTCATTAGAAAAAATTGTTCAATTAACGTCGACAAATCCCGCAAAAAGATTCAATTTATATCCCCAGAAGGGGCTAATATCACTTGGTAGTGATGCGGATTTAACAATTATTGATCCAAGTTATTCGTTTTGCTTGAAAAGAGAAGATTTATACTACAAGCATAAACAAAGTCCTTTTATTGGGAGGGAGTTAAAAGGAAAGATTCACTACACACTTGTAGGAGGGGCTATTGTGTATCAACAATAATTTTAACCTTTCAAAAGCTATTTCTAGGATTTTTTCATTGATCTAAATTGGTGATGAAAAGAACTCCTTAGAAAGGCTTTTTTTATTTTACTGAGGCGTTTTTTTTCTATTAAAACACGTATTGATATTGCTGATTATTTCACATTTGTCGAACTGTAATAGAAAATTATTTAATCATATTAAACGAGTGTAACTATAAATTTTTAAACTTTTTTGATTATATTTCAGATTTATTAGATAATTCCTTTGTGTGTTTTGAAAGAAAAGAGTATTATAGAAGTTATTAATAATTTGATAAGGAGTTTTCTTACAATGAAAGACGTTTTAATTGAAGTTAATTTAACTAAAAGCCAAAAAGTTAAACCAGATTCAGAAGGGTTAGCTTTTGGTAGGTATTTTACAGATCATATGTTTGTTATGAATTATTCGAGTGATAAAGGATGGTATGATCCCAAAATCGTTCCTTATCAGCCGATTTCATTAGATCCAGCAGCAATGGTTTTTCACTACGGCCAAACAGTTTTTGAAGGGTTAAAAGCATATTTATCTAAAAGTGGAGAAGTATTATTATTTAGACCAGAAAAGAATATGGAAAGATTAAATCTTTCAAATCAAAGATTATGTATTCCTCAAATTGATGGTGATATCGTAATCAGTGGATTAAAAAAACTTATAGAAATTGATAAGGATTGGATCCCGACAGCACAAGGTACATCTCTTTACGTTAGGCCTTTTATTATACCTACAGAGTCATTTCTAGGTGTTGCACCTTCTAAACACTACCAGTTCATAATTATTCTTTCACCTGTAGGATCTTATTACAAAGAGGGAATAAATCCAGTAAAAATCTATGTGGAAGATCAATATGTTCGTGCGGTAGCAGGTGGTACAGGTAAAGCTAAAACAGGGGGGAATTATGCCGCAAGTCTAAAAGCCCAAGAAGAGGCATCTTCAAAAGGTTTCTCACAAGTGTTATGGCTAGATGGTGTAGAAAAGAAATATATAGAAGAAGTTGGAAGCATGAATATCTTTTTTAAGATAAACGGTGAAATTATCACTCCTGCTCTAAATGAAAGTATTTTGGAGGGAATAACAAGAAATTCCGTTATCGAATTGCTTAAACATTGGGGATTAACGGTTACTGAGAAAAAGATTTCAATTGAAGATTTATTCGAATGGTATTCCGAAGGCCTTCTTGAAGAAGTTTTTGGTACAGGTACAGCTGCTGTCATTTCACCTGTTGGTGAACTGAACTGGAAGGGAAAGGAAATGCTGATTAATAATGGCAACACAGGTGAAATTGCAAAGCGTTTATATGATACGATTACAGGGATACAAAATGGTACCCAACCAGATCAGTTTGGTTGGACGATGACCATTAAAGATAACGAAAATTAATCTCAAAACACTTTGCACTTGATTCACACCTCGATAAAGCAAGCAAATAGCAAGTATATATTTTAGACGGATGCAATTTTATGCATCCGTTTTTTCTTTGTGTGATCTTAATAGTGGCATTGTACAACACCTAAAAGAACCTCCTGATTTAATAATCTCAGTAATATCTACCTCGATTACTTCATATCCCCGATTTTTCAATTCATTATTAACCTTTTTGTTTACAGGAAGGCTGAATAATTTTTTGTTACCTATTGATAATACATTCGTACCAAGAGTAAACTGCTCATCTTCAGTGACTTCTATTAATTCATAATGATTACCAAGTATTTGTATTTCCTTCTCCGTGAATGCACCAGGATAGTACAAAGCTTCCGTAGGAGAAATAATGTTAAAGACACAATCTAGATGTAAATATTTTTCAGTAAAAGGAACAGCGATCACTTCATATTCACCAAGAAGACGTTGAATATGTTCTATTGCATTACGGTTTGTCCGGTCACTTACCCCAATAAATACTTTTTTACGGTCAATTATTACATCTCCACCCTCAATTCGATCACCAATGAGGTTAAAATAGGAAATTCCTTCAGTTTCAAGCCATTTTTTTAGGATATCTTCTTCTCCTTTTCTAATATCAGCTGCCATATCGGCAACAAAAATGGTTTCTCCCAAAGTAAAACCAATATCTCGTGTAAAGACCTGTTCAGGAAATTTTGATAATGGGTCTAATAAAATCACATCTACTCCATGATTCCTTAAAGTCTTAACAAACTGGTCATGCTGTTCTAATGCCTTTTCAATATGAATGCCTTCATTTTTGAAATGTTTTTGAGTATCGTTGATTACGTCACGTATCGTCATATATTCCGGCTTACAAAGCACCACTCTAAAGAGATGATCGTATTCACTATGACATGAAGTTTTAACGTGAATATCTGTTCTTTCGGACATAATTACCTCCTACTAATTCGTTTAAAGGTAGTTTGTCCAAGAAAGGATAAATCATTAAAATTATAAGAATCAGAATTCTCTTGACTTCTTTTAAGAATCTAGGCATACTATAAAAAATAAAACGAACTATGATAAGGATTAGTATGTAGAAATTTATATGACAGAGAGTGAAGCTCTTAGCTGGAAAGCTTCATCATAATAAATCTACAGAACCTACCCTTTGAGTCCTATGGGAAAAACATAGGCGTTTAACCAACGTTAACGGTCCAAGTGGGGTATTTTTATCCAACTAAGGTGGTACCACGGAAGTATAGAGCCTTTCGTCCTTAATTTTATTAGGGATGAATGGCTCTTTTTTGTATAGGAATAGATTATTAAGAAGGAGTATAGTGATGGATAAGAAGCGAATTGTTGTAAAGATTGGTAGTAGCTCTTTAACAAACTCCAAGGGGGAGATAGATCAAGAAAAAATCATCGACCATATAAGTGCTATATCTAAATTAATGGAAGTAGGTCATGAAGTTCTACTTGTTTCATCTGGAGCAGTAGCAGCTGGGTTTAAAAAGTTAGGCTATTCTTCAAGACCAATTACGATAAAAGGGAAACAAGCTGCTGCAGCGGTAGGTCAAGGCTTATTAATACAAAAATATATTGAGTGTTTTAAGCAATTTAGAATAATCCCAGCTCAAATTTTATTAACTAGAAGCGATTTTTCAAAGCGTGAAAGCTATAGAAATGCTTTTGCTACCATTACTGAATTAATAGGTAGGAATATATTACCAATTATTAATGAAAACGACACAGTTTCAATCGAAGAATTAACCTTTGGTGATAATGACATGTTGTCTGCACTTTTGAGTGGATTAGTACATGCAGACCAACTTATAATTCTTACTGATATCAACGGCTTATATGATTCAAATCCGAAAGAAAACCCACATGCTAATAAGATATCCTCACTCGAATATATTACAGATGATCTCCTTTTAATCGCTGAAGGGACAGGATCAAAGATTGGCACAGGTGGGATGCAATCAAAATTATTGGCTGCAAAAACGGCTCTATCTTTAGGAGTAAAAGTGTTTATTGGTAAAGGGGACGGACAGAGTAAATTAGTAAATATTATGAATGGCAATGGTGATGGCACTTACATAGGATCAGATGAGCTGGGGAGTTTGAACACAGTAAAACAGTGGATTGCATTTCACTCAGAAGTGTCTGGTCAAATATATATTGATGAAGGTGCTGAAAATGCATTGATCAACGGGGGGAAAAGCCTTCTCCCTGCAGGAGTTAGCGATATAAAAGGGGTTTTCTCAAAAGGGGATGTGGTAGAAGTTTACGGGAAATATGAGCTTCTTGGAAAAGGAGAAGTCTCACTATCATCAGAAAACTTACTTAATTTTATAGAAAAAAGAACTGCCGATACTTCCACCAAATTAACAATGTCAACAGAAGTTATTCATCGAAATAAATGGGTGAAATCATTAATTTAAAGGAGTCGAATGAAGATGAATGAGATAATTATGAAAGGTCAAAAAGCGAAACAGGCAAGCTTTTCTTTAGTGAATTTCTCAACAACTGAAAAAAACTATGCTCTCAAACAAATTGCTGAACAACTTTTAATTGATCAAAATGAAATACTTTCTGAAAACCAAAAGGACATTCACCTTGGTAAACAAAATGGTCTATCTGAAAATGTTCTAGATCGAATATTATTAAATTCTAAAAGAATTAGGGATATTGTGCATGCGATTGAGTTGTTAATTGAAATGAAAGATCCGATTGGAGAAACCCTAGAAACAATTACAAAAGAAAACGGGCTACTAATAAAAAAGAATAGAGTTCCACTTGGTGTAATTGGCATGATTTATGAGGCTAGACCTAATGTAACTGTAGATGCGGCCACGTTATCACTTAAAACGGGGAATGCAGTAATCTTAAGGGGTAGTTCATCTGCAGCTTTTTCAAATAAAGCTCTTATTGCTAGTGTGCATCAAGCTTTGAAAAGAACCTCTATTCCTGTTGAGTCCATTCAGTTGATTGAAGACAATAGTAGAGAGACTGCTAAACAACTCTTTCATTTGAACGAATATTTGGATGTGTTAATACCTAGAGGGGGGAAACAACTTATTGAAACAGTGATTAGGGAAGCATCTGTCCCTGTCATAGAAACAGGAGCAGGAAATTGCCATATTTTTATTGATGAGTCAGCAGATTTAGCTATGACTAAAACAATAGTAATTAACGCAAAAACACAACGACCATCTGTATGTAATTCCGTGGAGTCACTTTTAATCGATGAGAAATGGTTTGAGACCAATGGAGCAGATCTAATAAATCTATTATTCGAACATGGCATATTAGTCATAGGTGATGAACGAGTATGTGAAATATCTTCAGAAATAAAGAAAGCAGAAGAGGAAGATTGGTACACTGAATACTTAGATTTAACTTTAAGCATCAAGATTGTTGGGTCTGTTGAAGAAGCCATTACTCATATTAATAAGTATGGAACAAAACATTCAGAAGCAATCATAACTGAAGATGATGATCGAGCATCACTATTTATGAAAAATGTTGATTCAGCTGCAGTTTATCATAATGCTTCTACTAGGTTCACTGATGGTTTTGAATTCGGCTATGGAGCTGAAATAGGTATTAGCACACAAAAATTACATGCCAGGGGTCCTATGGGCTTAAATGCATTAACATCTTCAAAGTATTTTATATATGGTCAAGGTCAAATTAGGATTTAATTGAATAGAAGCATTTTACTTGAATGAAACTAACAATAAGTGGTTAACTAGTCAATATAACTTTCTTTATTACATCTAAAGCTAGTTTCACGATCTTTGTTTTTTAACCGTCAAAAAGACAGTGGTACATAAAATTATAACCATTTAATTTGAAAACCACTTTTTCAACTTTTTACGTTCGAGTAGAAACGAATTGTTCAGAAAAAGCTTTAAGAGAGAATTACGAATGGAGAGAAGACATGGATAATCATTCATTAAAAAAAGAACAAATTATTGAAGCTTTCGAGTTTCGACATGCCACAAAACAGTTTGATCCAACTAAGAAGATTAGTGAAGAAGACTTTTCTTTTATTTTAGAAACTGGAAGGTTATCACCAAGCTCAATTGGGTTAGAGCCTTGGAAATTCTTAGTTATTGAAAATGAGCAGTTAAAAGAAAGATTGAGAGAGATTTCTTGGGGAGCACAAGGTCAGTTGCCTACTGCAAGTCATTTTGTTATCATCCTTGCAAGAACAATTAAGGATGTTAAATATGATTCAGAATATATTAAAAATCATATGATTAATGTAAAGAAGTTCCCAGAAGAATTAATGGCTAGAATTCAAGAAAGATACAAAACTTTTCAAGAATCTGATTTTAAAGTACTGGAAAACGAAAGAACGATATTTGATTGGTCATGTAAGCAATGCTATATAGCGCTCGCTAATATGATGACTGCTGCAGCTCAAATTGGAATCGATTCATGCCCGATTGAAGGGTTTGATTATGATAAAGTCTCGAATCTTTTAGATGCTGAAGGACTACTTGAGGATGGTCATTTAAACATTGCGGTGATGGTTGCTTTTGGATATCGCTCTGAGGAACCTCGTCCTAAGATACGTAAGCCGTTGAATGATATAGTGCAGTGGGTAAGGTAACAATAATCAATTATTTATGTAAATAGCTTTTTTGATTTTTCATTGTCGTTTTTGTCTACACTGAAAATAACTTTGGTTGTGGAGTTCCATGAGCTGCGATCCACTTGCTTTCCGCGGGGTGGTCCGTGAGCCTCCTCGTCGCCAGGGGCGGGCTCCTGCGGGGTCCCACGAGACCACTGGATCCCGCAGGAGTCAAGTGGCTCTTCACTCATTCCACACTTCGGAAGACCTTCATACTACATGGTGCTGCTGTAATTATCATGACGGTCTACCTGGGTTTAAGTTTTAATCACGCTTATTCAATGACAATAATAAAAGCAGGGGAGAGAGGTTTTATGAAATTAAGTATACTCGATCAGTCACCTGTTTATGAGGGATGTTCTTTTGAAGAAGCTCTAGATAAGTCCATTCAGCTAGCTCAATTAGGAGAGTCTTTAGGGTATGAGCGTTATTGGTTGACAGAGCATCATAACTTTAAAAGTTTAGCCAGTTCTGCGCCTGAGATAATCTTAGCAACGATTGGTTCAAAAACTAATAAAATACGAATCGGTTCTGGTGCAGTATTGTTACCTCATTATAAATCTTATAAGGTAGCTGAAGTTTTTAATACGCTAGCTGCTCTGTTTCCGAACCGTGTGGATATAGGAGTAGGAAGAGCACCTGGTGGATCAGCAGAAGCTACAATGGCATTATCGGATAATTATTTACAGGAAGTATATAAATTTCCACAAAAAATTCGAGAATTAATTTATTTTCTGCAATTAGAAAACCAAGAAACCAATCCATTACCTGTACCAATCCCAAACATAAAACCACAAATCTGGCTTTTAGGCACAAGCAAAAAAAGCGCTCTGCTGGCTGCTGAATATGGAGTTTCATATGCATTTGGTCAATTTATGAGTGATAAAAATGGTAGTGAAATAATAGCTGAATATATTCAAAACTTCAAATCTGAACATACAGTAAAAAGTCCTAAGGCACTAATCACAGTGAATGTGTTTTGCGCAGAAACAAAGGAAAGAGCAGATGAAGTAATGACTAATATGTATAAAAGGAAAACGGTTCAAGGTAAAATAGAAGAAAATGATATGACAGACACCATTGTCGGTGATTCAATAGAAGTGAAAGATAGGTTAGAGGAAATTAGAGCTATGCATCAAGTTGAGGAGATTATGTTAAATGTACCTTCAATAAATTATCATGATCGAATAAAAAGTTTTAAATTAATAGCAGAAGAGTTGTTATAAATCTTATGTACGAAGGAAGATGCATCTTCATCCTCGCTTCAATGATAATTGCAAAATAGGTTGAATGGTTTGCTCATTCAGAATAATCACTTTGGAAGAGTAATCAGAGTGTTCCTGATAACATAATAATAACTCATGATAAAATTCCAAAAGTTTTCTTACTATATTTATCGTGTCTTTTGAAAAAATTCCTGAACGATTACAAATAATATTTTCATATTTCTCTACAATTTTACGAGTAGATTTGAGAGTCTTTGAGAAATCCTTCATATTATATACATCACTTAGATTTGCACTGAAATAATTAATGTCTTGTTCAATATATTTATTTAAAACTGAGTTAAGGTCATGTTTTTTAATTTCTTCCTCATTGTCGTTAAAAATAAATTGATTTAGCATAATTAAATCAGATTTTAACGGTTGGTTTAAAAAACTAAGGTAAATTCTTAATGTGTTAAACGCATCGTACATTGGGTTATGCTTTTCTCCAATAAAATCCAAACCATAAAGCTGAAGAGCGTTTTCGACCGAGTATTGGTTTTTAGTTACTCTTTTAGAAAAAATCGCTTGAAAGTCAATATATCTCTTTTCAATTTTCGAAATTGTTGCTGGTGAAATCTGATGTTGCTCAGCATCTATCTTTAGTCTACATAAATCACTTTTAGACCATGAAAAGAAACGTGTTTTCTTAATTCCTCCAACCCAATCAAGAAAAAGTTCGAACACCACTGAAAAGTTATTAGCATCCACTAAATCATCATCACTAATTCCTGTTAATTGTTTACAAAACGGTGATAACGGCTTTAGTTGATTTGGACGAATATACTGGTCAAAGTATTGAATTTCTTCTGTTTTAATATCATATTTAACTGCGCCCAATCTAATACTTTCCATACTTGTAAATGTCATACCCCTATTAGAGCAAAGCATTTCAAAGTCGAAGAACACATATTGTTTCACAGTTGCCATGTTTAAATTCCCTCCTTCCTAACAGCATATTATAATAGAAATAAATATAGTATGAAACTATCAATATATTCCAAGAAAAATCCTCATAGAAAGGACGATTGATAAAATGACAGAATCTAATTTAGTCTGGTACGCTTGTTACGGTTCGAATTTGGATCGAAATCGCTTTTTATGCTACATAGAAGGAGGCAATCCAAAGGGTTCAGCAAAAAAGGAAGTGGGTTGTAAGGACAAAACACATCCTTTAGTAGAGAAGGAAATGATTATACCACATCCTTTATATTTCGCTAAAAATGCAGGGCGTTGGAATAATGGAGGTGTTGCTTTTATTGGCCATAAAGAAAGCGAGAAGGAATTCACTTTAGGCAGAATGTATTTAATCACAGCTGAGCAGTTTAAGGATGTGGTTAGGCAGGAAAATGATGATTTCAGTTTAAGTGTGAATCTTACTGATGTGATAAAGAAAAAATCAATGACTTTCAGAAAATCATGGTATGGACATATCATTAGTTTAGGGGAGGTTGAAAATTATCCAATCTTCACATTTACGGCATACTGGGATAAAGCTGATGTTCAATATCAAGTACCCTCAAATGAATATTTAGCTACAATCCTCCGTGGCTTATTAAATACGCATAAGTTAACAAATCAAGAGCTAATTGACTATATTATCGATAAGCCTGGTATCAAAGATAATTATACGTCGGATCAAATTTTAAGTTTATTAAATAAATAGCTAAGCGATGGAAATTTCGCTTAGCTATTTATTTATCTAACTACTTGGAAACACTATGAATCATATTCCTGAAAACTCGAGTAACAGAGTTATAAAAATAATAGCTATCGGTTTATCTAAGGAAAGGATTCCTTGTATTATATACTTCGTGTTACTTCTAAAAGATCATTATATTTCAAAAGTTGATCTGTTTCATTTATAAGTTTAATAAAGATTTCTGCGGTCATAATCGCATCGTTTAATGCATGATGTCTTTCTTTTTGATCAATCTGATAATATTCAACAAGCTGATCCAAAAAGTTATTATTATCAGGATAAATCCAATTAGCTAGAGCATGAGAATCAATTACTTCTGGCGAGAAATCGGGAAGCCCCCACGTTTTAATTGTCGATTGTAGAAATGGGATATCAAAGCTAGCTGGATGAGCAACTAAGACTGTCTCTTGACTAAAATCAATAAATTTCTTTAGAACCCAAGGAAAGTAGTGGCTGCTGTTAATCTCTTTATCAGTTAGTCCAGTTAGTTGTTTTATCGAGTGTGGTACCTTATCAATAGGTCTAACTACCTTATAGAATGACTCATCTCTTAGAATTTCTCCACCTCTGATTTTAACAGCTCCGACAGAGAGTACTTCATCACCTAGTTCTGGGAAAAAGCCGGTAGTTTCTAAGTCAAATACAGTAAAAGTAACTGCCGAAAGATCTTTTTCCTTTTCGATGGCTATTGTATTATTTGAAATAAAATGTAAATCGTTTTGTGTATTTCGTCGTATTTGTTTTAATTTATATTTGATCATAAATTGTTTCCAAAGATAATAATGCAGAATTTTAATATCAACAGGCATCTTAGACACCTCTTGTTCTGTTGAAGCTTATTTTTGTCGCTTGTTGCATTCGATTAGCAATTTGGATTGCTTCTTTCAATTTCCATTTATCTTCTTTTGATAAAGTAGAAAGTGCTAGTTTGTTAGTCACAGGATTATTGTCTGCCAATTGGTTAAGGTTTTGTTTAATTCGATAAAACTGTAAATAATGTAGAGCTGTTTTTGCATTTTCTACATCGCGGGGATGCATTGCATTAGACTCCTTTAATCGATGAAGTCTTTGAATAGTGTTAACTTCTTTAATTCCATATTTTATTGCATATATACGTACTGTATTAATAATTTGCATCAAACCTACTTTTTTCACGTCAATTGTCTTATTTTTTTGATTCAGATTCATAACACCAAGTGGAGTGACTGGAATTTTCCATCTTAACGAATCTTTAACAAGAAGGTACTGCAATAAATTCGAACCTCTAACCTTTTCGGTTATAAAGTTTCTTACATCCTCAGCAATGGAAAAATCACCATAGATAGGACGAAAATCGTAAAACATAGTAAACCTTTGTATTTCTTTCGCATCCAATTCTTTTTTCCAATATTGAATCTCGCTTTTCCATTGATCAATCGATTTCCTCCATGGCTCTTCCTTAGCCATAATTCCCCCTGTGCATTGTGGGAAGCCTACTTCCTCTAAATGACAGTTAACTTTCATTGTGAAAGTATGAAAATACTTTTCGATCTCTTCTGCATTTTTTAGATGGGAGTAATTATCTATAATAATTCCATTATCTTGGTCAGTATGAAATGTCTGATCTTCACGAGCTTGACTCCCCATTGTTATAAAACAGTAGTTAACAGGAGGCTTACCGTAACCTTCATTTTTCATTTCACTTTCAGTTACTTTAATTAATTGACGATACATTAAGTCATTATGTTTTGAAATGATATCTGTTATATCATAAGCATAACTTCCGTTTTCAAGTAACTCATGAATAAATGATAGAAACATAGAATTTTTATTCGAACTGTATTCTTTTAAGGCTGTAATTGAATTAGTATTCATAATTTTGAAAGATAGTTCAAGATAACTTGAATTATTAAGGTTAAGGAAGGAGTGGGGAGTTAACATACCAACGACATTCTTATTATTAACAACAGGTAGTATCTGTGTATTTTTGTATTTAAAGTATGATAATGCTTCAATAGTAAAGATATCATCCCTAACTGTAAAATATCCTTGACTCTTATACCAATTTTCTACGGTTTCATCTGGTTTGTATTTTGTAATAAAATCTAGAACCTCATTATTAGTAAGAATGCCATCAATAGTCTTTTGATCATTGCTAACGATTAATCCATTAACACCTTCAGTTCTTAATTTAATAGCTGCATCTGTCATTAATTCAGTAGGTGAGATGAATTTGGGAGAGGTCATTAAAGATTTGACCCTTGTACTTAAAAGGTTGATATTTTCATCATCACCTTGAGAAGTATTACTTTTTATTTCATTATATAAAGTTTTCATTCTTTCCCCAACGCTTTCCCAGATCACTTTAGAAAATGTAGGGTTTGACAGCATAACCGCAAAAAAACTATCTTTGTTCAATTTAAACACTTTACTGTCCTCTATTGCTTGAACAGAGAAGTTAAGTTCTCCACTAGTAAACATAACCATAATACCTACTATGTCTCCGGGATAATAATATCTGAGTGACAGTTGTTTTCCGTTTGTTTGATGTAGTATGTTTTTAGCTAAACCACTAACCAAGAAATAAATATCTAAATCTTCAATAGACTCGTCTTCGTGAAATAGAAATTCACTTTTATTGAAACTTTCCAGCTTTGATTGAGAAACAACACTTGTAAACTCATCATTCGTTAATAAATTAAATGGATAATAATCTTTAAGAATTATATCTAAATTCGGTTGTTGCACAATTACACGCCTCCTTCATTAGGATTACTTTTACGGTAACATACTTTGACGTGCCACAAAAGGGAAATGGATTTTGAAGCCTAAATCTCACAATACACAATTAATAAAAATGCAATAAAGTTGATACTTATTAGTTAGGTAGTGCGAAAAAGAGAGTTTTTGATAGCGTTTTCAAAAATATTTTTATAAAAATACAAAAATATTAGAAAAATATATTGTCAAATCTATGATAATTAAATATAATAAAACCATGTTAGAAAATATTACATTGAAACGTGAGGTAATCGAACATGGCGGAAACTAAAGTATCTCAAATAAATGAAAATACATTAACAGTTGAAAAAATCAAAGACATTATTAATGCTAAATCAGTCGAACTATTACATCTTCAATTTGTTGATATTGAAGGTATATTAAAAAATGTGACAGTTACTTCTGCACAGTTAGAAGATGTTATTGACAATAAAATGATGTTTGACGGATCATCAATTAAAGGTTTCTCGCCTATAAACAAGTCGGATTTGTATCTGGCGCCTGATTTATCAACATTTGCAGTATTACCTTGGACTGTAGAAGAAGGATATTCAGAAGCTAGATTCTTATGCTCTGTTAAAAACCCAGATGGTACTCTTTTCGAAGGTGATACTCGTAATGTTTTAAAAAAGACAGTAGAGCGTGCGGCGGATAAAGGCTATACTATTTCAATCGGGCCAGAGTTAGAATTCTTTTTGTTCAAAGCCGACGAAAACGGAAATCCTACTGTTCAATTAGGTGATAACGCTGGTTATTTTGAACCATCACCAAAGGATTTCGGTGAGCGTGTTCGTTTAGAAATTTATAAAGCTTTGAAAGCTATGGGCTTTACAATCGAAGCTTCTCATCACGAAGTTGCAGAAGGTCAACATGAGATTAACTTTAAATACGCCGATGCACTTGGTGCTGCAGACTTAGCAACTACTTATAAATGGGTCGTGAAAACAGTAGCACAACAACATGGATTACATGCTACTTTTATGCCAAAGCCAGTATTTGGAATTAACGGATCAGGAATGCACGTAAATATGTCGTTCTTTAAAGATGGGGAAAATGTATTTTTTGATGTTGATGGTAAGCACCAACTTTCAGAAGAAGCATACCAGTTCATCGCAGGAGTACTTGAAAATGTGAAGAGTTTTGTTGCTGTAACAAACCCACTTGTTAACTCATATAAGCGTCTCGTTCCTGGTTATGAAGCTCCTTGCTATATTGCTTGGTCACCTTCAAATCGATCAGCATTAATCCGCATTCCAGCTAAACGTGGGCTAGCGACACGTGTTGAATTGCGCTGTCCAGATCCTTCTTCAAATCCGTACTTAACATTTGCTGTAATTGCAGCAGCAGGTCTTGATGGTATCGAAAAGGGTTTAACAGCACCAGCTTCTATTGACGAGGATATCTTCCACATGTCTGAAGAAGAACGCTTTGGCTTTGGTATCGAAAATCTACCTGGAAGCTTAGATGCAGCAGTTGCTGAGCTTGAAAATGGAGAAATTGGACTTAAGACTCTTGGAAAACATGTCTATAACGAATATGTTTCAATGAAGAAAGCTGAATGGGATAACTATCGCACAGCTGTCCACACATGGGAATTAGTAAACTATCAAGCAAAGTTTTAATCGTTGACCTTGTTTATAAATTGTTGCTATTGGGACGATTATAAAAGTGAAGTGAAGAAGAATAGAGAACTACGGTAAATTTTAAGGTGAAAATTCACTTCTTACTGTAAACAATATAAAAATGAGTGAGGTGTAAACCTCACTCATTTTTAATGAGAATTTCTCGTATTCAAAAGATTAATTAATATTTTTTCCATTTTAAACAGAAAATAATGACGTAATTTCGCATCATAAAGTTTGCAGACAGATGTTTTAGAGTGTCGTATAATGAACGCTCTGTTTTACTTGAGAAAGGAGCGAGTTTAACAATGAAGCCTATACCTGATATATTATCTAATAACCTAGATATTCTTTTTGTTGGATTTAACCCCAGCATCCGTTCAAGTGAAACAGGTCATCATTTTGCAAATCCTAATAATCGTTTTTGGACCATATTACATAAAGCAGGAATTACACCTAGAAAATATGTGTCAGAAGAAGATCAAAAAATGTTAGAATTAGGAATTGGATTAACAAATATAGTAGCTAGACCTACAAAAGCAGCTGATGAAATTACTAAAGATGAATACCAAAAGGGAAGAGAAGAACTAAAAACTAAAATAAAGCAGGTTAAACCAAAGATAGTTTGTTTTGTAGGTAAAGGAGTCTATCTTCAATACAGTTTTAGAAAGAAAAGTCCTTGGGGTCTTCAAGAAGAATCCGTACTTAATGGAATATATGATTTTGTTGCTCCGTCTTCAAGTGGACTAGTTAGGATGAAGTTGGACGAAATTGTAGAAATCTATCAAAAATTACCTGAACTCATTTTAACAATTAAAAAAGGTGAGGATAAATCAAAAGGTTCTGATTAGATTGATTACTTGTTAATCTATTGACCAATCCACCTAAACTATATAAATTTGAAGTATTAGCATTTTGATGGAGGTATTAATGAATATATTTAAAAATTTAATGTTTGTATTTTTAGGATTGTGTTTAACCTCATTCGGTATAAAAATATTATCTCTTTCTAACTTAACTTTTGGTGGAACGGCTGGAATTGCTTCGATATTAACATATGTTTCAGACACCTCTTGGGGCTTATGGTTTTTTATAGTTAACCTTCCGTTTTTTATTATTTCCCTCCAGCAATTAGGCAAATGGTTCACTGTCTCTAGCCTCTTATCAATCACAGCTATATCTTTTATTCGTGATTTTCTCGATCTATTAAACATTTCAATAACAATAAATGCATTGTTTGCATCTTTGCTCGCGGGTCTTTTAATAGGCATTGGTGTAACATTCGTGTTGAATAATGGATCATCTTTAGGAGGTATACACATACTGGGTTTGTTTTTCGAACAAAAACTTGGACTGAATCGTGGATTGGTCATCTTTATTTGTGATTCCTTAATAATCCTTTGTGCGATTGCAATTGTAGGTTGGTCTCAAGCTTTATATTCAGTTTTGTGTATATTTATTGCAAGCCACATAATTGGTAGATATAAAAAATCTCCAATTAGAGAAGTAGATTCCGTTGAAGTTGGGGCTGTAGAAAGTGGTAATGTACAATAATGTTATATCATACTAGAATATGATAAAATATTATATTATAAAAATTGCACTAGATAAAGGAGCCAAATTATGAAGTGTGTTTCACTTGACTTAGACGGAACGTTACTTAATTCAGAACATATCATTTCAAACGAAGATAGAGAAACAGTAAACCTCTTAAAGGATACTGGCTATCAAGTTATCATAAACACAGGTCGTCAGTACAAAGATATTATTAAGATACATGGAGTAAAGGAGCTTAACTGTCCAATCATTTGCTTAAACGGCTCAATGATTTATTCTGCTACTGGAGAAATCATTTATGAAACTACTATTGATCCAACACTTTATAGTGAGTTAATAAGACTTCTAAAGGAACTTGAGGTCGGTATCTTAGTTTATACAAATAAAGGTGGTTTTCCAGCAACATTACCTCTTTTACATAATAAATCTTTAGAGGAAATCAACAAAATGTTTGCTGAACAAGACTACTATAGTATTTTAAAGATAGAGGATATTAAGATTTATAAATTGATTGCGTGGGTTGATCATTCTCAGCTTGAAAAGATTCAAATGGTTAAAGAGCACCTTCGAAAGTTTGCTTCCATTGCATGTTCATCCTCTTTTCCTAATAACGTAGAGATTACATCTTCTGAAGCACAAAAAGGAAAAGCGATAAGACGCTTTGAAAGCTTAACAGGCGTATCTTTTTCTGAAATTTATTCGTTTGGTGATGGAGGTAATGATATCTCTCAATTTGAGATTTCAACAGCTTCGTTTGCAATGGATAATGCTCCTGAAGAGATAAAAGAAAAGGCATCACATGTTACTAAAAGCAATAATGAGAGTGGAGTTTCATTTGCGATTAAGCATATATTAGAGCTAATTTGATTTAATTAAATAAATGATTGTAATAAGTTATGTGATTTTTAATTAATGGATTTACTTGTGAAGTGCAATACGCTAAATCGCAGATCAATCAACTAACAATTATAAACTTCACATTGGAAAAGGCTTAGAGATGCATAACCAGTTATCAGTAGTAAATACCCGTCAGTTCTATCATCAGATGCTTAAAAACTATGATAAATAGAGGGAGAAATTCACTTATTTAGTAGGTATCGCCAAAAATAGCTTCAATAGAGGGAAAAATTTCCTCTATTTGCTTAAAAAACACGAAAATGGTTCATTTTGCATTTCTTAAGGGGAAATTTTCCCCTTATATACCCCAAATCGAGTACTATTCCGCATCTTAACGGGAATAACTCCCCTTATATATCCAGAATAGATCAAGTCTATAATAGGTTATCAAATTAAGGTACTAGATCACAAATATCTAACTGACTACCCAAAAATCATTTCATCCCCTGAGACTTACTACGTGAATTTTAAGTAAATTTAGCTATTAAAATTTCCAAAAGTTGATAAATCAAAAAACGCACTGTGAATTCTATAGTGAATTCACAGTGCGTTTTCATTTTGTTTTGACTGTTTGCAGCTCTAGAGTAAACACGTCAAATTTATAATACATAGCTTTTTATTTCTAAACTAAAAAATTAGGTTTGGATATACGCTTATTGTGAGTAGCTGATTACTTCTCATTCATCATTGTGCGAATAATACACATTAGCGGAAAGCCTACCCTAAATATACATAGGTTGGAGATTCAATGGCTGCAGTTCACTCGCGGGATACCGCTGGGCGTCGGTGAACCTCCTCGTTGCTTTATGGTTCCTGCGGGGTCTCACTTTGCCCGCTGCATCCCGCAGGAGTCAAGTGACCTTCCGCTCATTCCACTTAGATGAACAATTTTCATCCTCCATGGTGCTAATTTTAATTAGCATGGACGTCTACCCTGAATATACATGTTCTCAAAATTCCAATCGCTGCGATCCCACTTGCTTTCCATGGGGCGGTCCAGACAAGTGACCTTCCCTTCAATCCAACGCACTGGTAAACCAATTCCATTATGTATATTTAATTACTAAAGATGCCTCGAATCCCGGATTTCAGTATTAGCAATTAGAAGTGCCTTGTTGTAAAATAATAGTTTAAGATGAACTATTATTTATAATTCTAGACTAATAATTTTAATAGCTTTTGCAAGTATTTAATAGATAATATGTAACTTACTATTAAGGGGAGAATGTGTAATGAAAATTTTTCATACAGCAGATTGGCATTTAGGAAAACTTGTCCAAGGTGTATATATGACAGAGGATCAACAATATATTTTAGACCAATTTGTTCAGCAAATAGAGTTAGAAAAACCAGATGCGGTTATCATTGCTGGAGATTTATATGATCGAGCAGTCCCTCCTACTGAAGCCGTTACTTTACTTGACCAGGTGTTAGAAAAAATCGTTATTGATTTAAAGACACCCGTTCTAGCAATAGCAGGTAATCATGATAGTCCCGGTCGACTGAATTTCGGAAGTAACCTTATGAAAAAACATGGCTACTTCATTAAAGGGCAAATAAGTAAAGAACTCGAACCAGTTGTTCTCAATGATGAATTTGGAGAAGTACATTTTCATCTAATCCCATACGTAGATCCAAGTATAGTGCGTGATATTTTTGAAGATGAGGATGTACGTACACACAATGATGCAATGAAAAAGATTACAGAACATATTGTCAATAATTACGATAAAAATGCAAGACATGTTTTTGTAGGACATGCCTTTGTAACTCCATATGGTGAAAATCAGGAAAATACTAGTGATTCTGAACGCCCACTGTCAATAGGTGGAGCAGAGTATGTAAGTGGTGAGCATTTCAAAGCTTTTCACTACACGGCACTAGGGCACTTACACAAGGCTCACTTTGTCTTAAGTGAAAATATTCGTTATTCTGGTTCTCTACTAAAATACTCCATTTCAGAGGAAATGCATAAAAAAGGTTTTAATATTATTGAACTTGACGGCTCTGGTCAGATAAGTGTAGAAAGAAGACTACTCATTCCAATCCGTGATATGAGGACGGTTGAAGGAACAATGAAAGAACTATTACTACATTCATATAATGAAGATTATGTATTTGTACGATTACTAGATGATACAACTGTATTAACACCTATGGAAAAAATTCGATCTGTATATCCAAATGCAATGCATGTTGAAAGGAAAATCCAAAAATTAAATAGTAATGATGATAAAAGTCATCAAACAATAGAACGACATAAATTAACCGATATTGACTTATTCAAGGCTTTCTATGAAGAAGTAAAGGGTACGACTGTTACAGAAGAAACAGAGGCTATATTTGTGGATGTTTTACAGGAGCTTTTATTAGAACAAAATGAACATAAAAATACTCAGAAGAAATCAGTGAAAATTTAAAAACTTGTGAAGGAGGGAAAAAAACATGAAACCAAAAAAGCTAAAAATGACAGCTTTTGGTCCTTATAAACATAGTGAAACTATTGATTTTTCCGAATTATTGCAACATCGGTTATTCGTTGTTTCTGGGACAACAGGTGCAGGAAAAACAACAATTTTTGATGCTATTTGCTTCGCGTTATATGGATCTGCTAGTGGTGAAGATCGTAATGATGTCAAAATGTTGAGAAGTGATTTTGCAGAAGATGATACACATACTTCAGTTGAACTCGAGTTTGAACTTCGTGGAAGAATATATCGAATACTCCGCCAGCTGGGACATGTTAAACAAGGAAATAAAGGAGCTACAGGAGAAAGGTATGAATTCAATGAAATAGTTGATTCTAACGAGGTTCCGTGTGTTGATAGGCAAATTGTTTCTGAAATTAATAAAAAAGTTGAAGAATTATTAGGTTTAAGTAGGGATCAATTTAGTCAAATTGTGATGCTTCCACAAGGTGAATTCAGGAAACTCTTAACTTCTCAGACGGAAAATAAAGAAGAAATTCTTAGGAAAATTTTCAAAACGGAGCCCTATAAAAAAATAAGTGAGCGTTTTAAGGAGAAGAAGAGTCTAACAGAAGAAGTTCATAAACAAGAGCTTCAAGTGAGGGAACGTCATATTCATAGTATTTCTTCAATTCTACCAAAACGAGAAGGTTCACTATTAACAATGATCATGTCACAAGAGCATTATAATACAAATCAAATACTTAGTGGTCTAGAAGAAGAGATTACGTATTATGAAAACAAAATGACATTGGACTATAACCAATATGAAAGCTCGTATCAAAAACATGATATAAAACAAGGAGAATTTTATAACGCAAAAGCTACAAACGCTCGCTTTACCGAGCTTGAAGAAAAGGAGTTAAAGTTAAACAGTTTAATTAAACAATTACCGCTGATTGAAGAAAAAGAAGAAAAGTTTGAAAAATCAAAGCGGGCAAGTCAAATACAAGTATATGAAAATCAGCTTAGTGAGCTTCTTAAGGAAGAAGCAATAAAAAAAGAGAAATACGAAAAGGCAATGACGAATGAAAAATCAGCTTTCGAGAACTTACAAAAAACTAAACTCCGTTACGAAACTGAAAAAGCGAAAAAAAGTGAAAGAGAACAAATAAATACAACCCTTAGCACGTTAAAAGGTTATTTATCAGATGTTAAAGAGCTTACAGATCGAAAAGCAAAAATTAATACTTTTAAAAAAACAGTTGAACAAATAAATGAAAAGCTAGTAAAACAAAACAAACATATTGAAAAGATAAAAGCAGAAAAAGTAGCCATTGTTAAAGAAATCAGTAAGATGGAACAATTAGTAAATCGACTACCAGACCTTCAACAGCTTAGGATTGAAATGAGAGAAAAATATAAGGTTCTAAATGATTTAATTCAATTGAAAATAAAAGCTGACTCTGTAACAAAAAGCTTAGTGATTTCTGAGAAAAATTTTAATAATAGTATGCAATTCTATCAAAAACTAGAGCGAAATTGGTTAAGTCAACAAGCAGGAATAATAGCATCTCACTTACACGATGGTAATGCTTGTCCTGTATGCGGTAGTACTCGTCATCCTAATAAGGCAGAAGTTTCAGATAGTTCTCTATCAAAAGAAAAACTAGAAGCCGCTAAAACAGAGACTAGTAGATTAGAATCAATTTTTCGAACAGATAAAGCAGAGCAAACTGCCCTTCAAACTCAGATAAACCAAAAGGAAGAAGAAGTGCTTTCTTTCAATATTCCTTTAGAGGATTCCAATGAAACTGCTCAACAGCTGTTGATAGATGGAAAGAAGATAAAAAATGAAATAGAGAGTTTACAGGAATTACGTAATCAATTAAATACATTAAAAAATAAGCAAAATGATATCGATCAAGAGATCGAACTTCTTCTTCGCCATAAAGAGTCTCTAGAAGAAGAATTTCATTCTCAAAAATCAATCTTAGAATCAAGTAAAGCCGTTTTAAATGAAAAGCTTAAGACAATCCCAGAGGACGTTCAAATATTATCAATACTTGAGAATAAAATTTTAGCAGCAGAAGATGAAAAGAGAAGATTAGAATCAGCGTGGGAAGATGCCCAAAATCACTATCACACAGCTGTTGAAGCACACACAACTTCGAGAATGGATGTCACACATTCATCTCAACTGATAGATGAAGTAACTATAAAAAAGAATGCTGCGGAAAGTCAGTTTGTAAAGGTTCTTGAAGATGGACAGTTTGAGTCAAAAGAAGACTATATCCGCTCTAAACTAACTGATACACAATTGAATACACTACAAGAAGAAATAAATAGCTTTAAACAAAGCTTAAACATCACTAAACAACAAGTAACAGATTTACAAATTGAATTAAAGGACAAAAACAGATATAACTTAGGACAATTAGAACACGAACTAAATGAATTGAAAACAGCTTATGAATCATCCTTTAAGGAGTATAATTTATCGAAGGAATTAAAAGATGATGCAAAAACCCTTTATAATAGTATATTAAAAAGCAACCAGGAGTTAACCAAGTATGAACAGGATCTATCAATTATAACTGATCTATATGATGCAATAAGAGGGCAAAATACTCGTAAAATATCCTTTGAAAGATATTTGCAAATAGAATATTTAGAACAAATCATTTTTGCAGCGAATGAACGATTGAAGGAAATGTCTAACGGCCAGTTTTATTTAATAAGAAGTGACCGACAAGAAAGTCGTGGAAGACAAAGTGGATTGGGATTAGATGTTTATGATTCTTACACAGGGATTACCCGAGATGTAAAAACACTTTCTGGAGGAGAAAAATTTAATGCTTCATTATGTCTTGCGCTAGGTATGGCAGATGTTATTCAAAGCTTTCAAGGTGGAATCTCAATCGATACAATGTTTATTGATGAAGGTTTTGGTTCACTTGATGAGGAGTCATTACTTAAAGCAATTGATACTTTAATAGAGCTCCAACAATCTGGTCGTATGATCGGTGTGATATCTCATGTGCAAGAATTAAAGTCGGCTATTCCTGCGATTCTAGAAGTATCAAAAACAAAGGAAGGCTATAGTCAAACAAAATTTAAGATTAAATAATATATATCATGACATAACCTTATATTTGGTTATGTCTTTTTTAAATGGAGTTACGATCACCTCAGCCTTCAATCTTACTAAGTTATACTAATTTTTGCTTTTTAAGGAAATAATAATTAGATATATTATTTACGATAGTTGGTGAGGATGTAATGAAAAAGCAATGGATATGTTATACAATCTTGTTTGTTTTAATTGTTATGACTGTTATACCTGTTAATCAACATAGGAGAGATCTAGTTACTTTTGCAAATGGACAGGATCAGCTGTCAAAAAGTTTAAATGGAATCATTTATAATCAGCCTTCATTAAAGGGTTCTTTAATAGGAATAAGTGTGCGTGAAGCTAATACTGGTAAGGTAGTATATAATCATATTGGTGATACAAGGCTAAGACCAGCTTCAAATCTTAAACTTTTTACTGCAGCTGCAGCCCTTTCTGCTCTAGGAGAAAACCATCAATTCAAAACGGAAATATATCATGATGGGAAAATTATCAATGATACATTGCACGGAAATATATATTTAAAAGGTGGAGGGGACCCTACCTTGAACGTGGAAGACTTAGATAAAATGGCGGATAAGCTACTCAAAATAGGGATAAAAAAAATAAATGGTGATTTAATTGGAGATGATACACATTTTGATTCGGTACGTTACTCACACGACCTTCCATGGAGTGATGAAACTAAATACTATGGTTCACAAATTTCGGCTCTTACGATATCACCTGATCAAGATTATGATGCAGGTACAGTCATTCTCGAGATAGAACCAGGTAATCGAGAGACAAAAAAGGCTAAAATAAATATAAATCCTAAAACAGATTATGTTACCATTATTAATAACACCTCAACTGTTTCTAATAAAGAGCATAAAAATATAGAAATTTTTCGAGTACATGGTTCAAACAATATTGTTGTGGAAGGAACCATCCCTTTAAATCAAAAAAAATATAAAGAATGGGTATCAGTATGGGAACCAACTGGATTGGTTATAAATTTGTTTCAAAAGTCCCTATCGAATTACAATATAAACCTTAGAGGTGATATTAAAACTGGTATCGTACCCTCTCAAGCAAAACTGCTAACTATTCATCATTCAATGCCTTTGTCAAAACTATTAATTCCTTTTATGAAGTTAAGTAATAATACACATGGAGAAATTCTCGTTAAAGAAATGGGAAAGAAGATAGAAGGAACTGGAGAATGGAAAAAAGGTTTAAAAGTACTAAACAATGAATTAACAAATATGAAGATTAATACAGATCAATTTGTACTTAGAGATGGTTCTGGAATATCACATGTGAATTTAATTACAGCAAATGAATTAACGAAATTACTTTTTCAAGTACAGTCAATGAAATGGTTCCAATCTTATCTAGAATCACTTCCAGTATCGGGGTTTAATGATCGTTTAGTTGGTGGAACATTAAGATATCGCTTGGGCTCACCTGCTTTAATAGGAAAAGTGCGCGCTAAAACCGGGACTATAACCACTGTTAGTTCATTATCAGGTTACGTAGAAACGAAAAATGGAGAAACTCTTATTTTTTCTGTAATTTTAAATAATGTCCTAGATGAAAATTCAGCAAAAGACATCGAAGACCAGATAGTTACAGCTATTTATGAAAACAATTGAAGAGAAGGGGTTCTGATGCATTTACTCAAGAAAAATGAGTGACAAAGGGAATCAAAAGCATGACTTCGTGTACTAAAATATAAAACAAAGGGGAGTTACTATGGACCAAATAACTACTACTCACCTTCAAGCGATTGAACAGACAAAAATAAAAGTTTTAGATGACATTGATCAATTCCTTGGAAAAAGTGAAGTTCCAAGTTCATACTCGGAATACATTTCGGAACGAATTCATTATATTGACCAACTCTGGATTAATGTTTGGTTAAATCAAGCAACGAATAAAATACCACGACATGAAAAAAAGGAATTTCTAAGGGTTAGAGGATATGAAATTGAGGGCGTTGATCGAAAGATAATCAATTCTTTATTTAGAAATGAATTAAGGGAATACCACCCCTTTAATGTTATTACTTGGCTAGATGAGACATTTTCAGATGATAACGAAAGGTGGGAAGGTCGGATTTATAAAGCACGTGAACAGTATCTCGCAAGGCAGGAAGAACAGAAGATTGCACAGAAAAAAGAGAATTTTAGAATTGAAATTATTAAGGAAACAAATGATTTAATACAAACAAACTTTATTACATACTATGTACATTTAAGATATGAGATAGGAAAGCGTTTATCTGAACATTTTCAAATCAATAAAAAATACATCATTTCGAACTCTTATCGATTTGAAGATCAAGTCAAGCCGAAGGGCTCTCTTAAAGTAACTGATTATACAAACATGGATGAATTTTTCGATGAACTTACCGGCAATTTAGATCAAACAGTTTATTGGGGAAAAAACAATTATGAATTCGAGATTTATTATTATTTATATCAAAGAATAGTGAATGATTTCGTTTTTGACCATATCTCAAAACTGATATTTAACGAAATATCTAGCCATTCGACTGATGATATAGATGAACCACTCAATTTAAGATCATTCAAAAAACTAGTATCATCTGAATTGGGTATATTAGCTGAAGATTTTTTCAACTTAATCCAAGAAGAGTTATTAGAGGATTTAATTTCATTAACGAATGTTGACTTTGAAGAAAATGCACAACTAGCTATTTATGAACAACATGTTAGTGAAAGAGAACGAAAAAAAGCTGAAGAGCTTGCTGAACTTGAACGAAAAAAAGAAGAAGAAAAAAGAATCCTAGAGGATATATTTCGGCATGAATACAGTCCTTCACACAGCCGAAATACTAAATACATTTTACATATTGGTGAGACTAATACCGGAAAGACATTTCAAGCGTTAAAACGAATGAAGGAAGCTGAATCGGGGCTTTATCTAGCACCGTTAAGATTATTGGCACTAGAGGTATATGATAAATTAAATAATGATGGAATTCCTTGTTCACTAAAAACTGGAGAAGAAGAAAAAGAGGTAAGTGGTTCTCGGCATATTTCTTCAACAGTAGAAATGTTTCATGAAAAGGATTTTTACGAGGTTATAATTATTGATGAAGCTCAGATGATTGCTGATAAGGACAGAGGATTCTCATGGTATAAAGCAATTACAAAGGCAAACGCAAATGAAGTACATATCATTGGTAGTCTAAATCTGAAAGAAATGATTATACAATTATTAGAGGATGCACCTTTAGAAGTGTTTGAATATAAACGTGATATACCACTAGAAGTTGAAGGTAAACCATTTAATATCAATTCAACAAAAAAAGGTGATGCTTTAGTTTGTTTCTCAAGAAGAAGAGTCCTTGAAACAGCATCTAAATTGCAGAATGAAGGGCATGGTGTGAGCTTAATCTATGGAAGTATGCCTCCTGAAACAAGAAAAAAACAAATGCAAAGATTCATTGACGGTGAGACAAATGTCATTGTATCGACTGACGCGATTGGAATAGGATTAAATCTTCCTATCCAACGAATTGTATTTTTAGAAAACGATAAATTTGATGGAACTAGAAGAAGGCGTTTAACATCACAAGAAGTGAAGCAAATTGCCGGCAGAGCGGGTAGAAAAGGAATTTATGATGTAGGGAAAGTGGCTTTTACAAAAGACATAAAAATAATGAAGCGGCTTTTATTTGATAAAGATGTTCCGGTTCATACATTTGCAATCGCACCAACAAATGCTGTATTTGAGCGGTTTCAGAGATATTCCCGCGACCTTCAACTCTTCTTCGAAATTTGGGATAAATTTGAGGGCCCTAGAGGGACAAAGAAATCAACCTTATCTGAGGAAAGAGCATTATATGAGACGATTAGGGAGACTGAGATTGAAGCAAGATTGCCAATGATGGATCTTTATGGATTTTTACATTTACCGTTTTCTTCAAATGAACCTCGACTCGTAAAACAATGGCAGAATACAATGTATGCTATTGTCAGAGGTGAAGATCTACCTGAGCCGATACTGGGGGATAGAGATACTCTCGAAGAACTAGAGCTATCTTACAAGGCTGTTGGGTTACATTTATTATTCTTATATCGTCTAGATTATCGTACTGAAGCATCTTATTGGGAGAGAATAAGAGAAGGTTTTAGTAATGATATTCACGAGCAGTTGAAAAGTAGTGTAAAAGCCTACACAAAGAAATGTCGACAATGTGGAAAGCAACTTCCATGGGATTATTCATTTCAAATCTGTGGTCAATGTTATCATAGGAGGTCAAAACGAGGATATTAAAATCCTTATACATCAACTATTAAACAAACGTTTGTATAAGAAGAAGATCAATCGATTTAGATTGGTCTTCTTTTTGACTTTTAACATTTACTAAATAAAAATAAATCGACAACACCATTCAACAATATCTTTTTAGTCCGTGTTGTAGATTATTAATTAAATTCCTATTCATAAATTCACCTTTTTATACAATCAAACCTCCTTTATAGCCACAGTGTTATCTTTACTTCATATAGAAATATATAAGCATGATATATTTTTCAATTAACATTATGACAAAGCTGTAAATCTAAACATTTTACATTATGTCTAGTGTAATACGATTAGGCACATTGTAAAATGAGTTTAAATTTCAGAAATTTCAGTCTTATAATAAAGTTAAAAATATCTTAATTGTGGAGGTATTCTATGTCTGACATTGTAAAAATCGGTCTTATTCAAGCATCTAATGATGTTGATGGCAGTCAACCAGTAAGTGTTCATAAAGAGAAAGCGATTGAAAAGCATATGAAGCTTGTAAGAGAAGCCGCAGGGCGTGGTGCGAAAATAATTTGCTTACAAGAAATTTTTTATGGCCCCTATTTTTGCACCGAACAAAATCCAAAATGGTATGACTCAGCGGAAGAAATACCTAATGGTCCCACTACTAAATTATTTCAAGAATTAGCTCAAGAACTTAAAGTCGTAATTATACTCCCAATATATGAAAGAGAAGGAATTGCTACATATTATAACACTGCTGCAGTCATTGATGCAGACGGTACCTATTTAGGGAAATATCGAAAACAACATATTCCACAAGTTGGTGTATCAAAAGAAGGCTGTGGTTTCTGGGAAAAATATTATTTTAAGCCGGGGAATCTAGGATATACGGTATTTGATACAGCGTACGCTAAGGTCGGAGTTTATATTTGTTATGATCGACATTTCCCTGAAGGGGCTAGATTGCTTGGATTAAAGGGAGCAGAAATTGTCTTTAACCCATCAGCAACAGTTGCAGGGCTGTCAGAATATCTTTGGAAACTAGAGCAACCAGCACATGCTGTTGCAAATGGATATTATGTTGCTGCTATTAATCGTGTAGGGATAGAAGGGCCTTGGGAAATGGGTGAATTCTACGGACAATCGTATCTGGTAGATCCTCGAGGGAACTTTGTGGCCATGGGTAGTAGAGATAGTGATGAAGTTATTATTGGTGAAATGAATAAGAAAATGATTAGAGAAGTAAGAGATATATGGCAATTTTACCGTGATCGTAGACCTGAAACCTATGGAGATATGACTGCATTATTACCGTAGTTTGATCCTTTTTCAACCTACTATGATTTTTCTTTTAAGCAGTACAACACATTAAGGGGTTGAATTGAGATTAACAACCCCTTTTTACTATTTTACTCAGTTCAGGGAGGAATCAAGTTGAACAATGAAGATACTCCAAAACATTTGAATTTGAAATTAGCGGACAATTTTCTAGAAATTGAACCTGGCCTTACCAAACAAGATGCAAATGAAGAAGCGAACCGTTGTTTATATTGTTATGACGCGCCCTGTATTCAGGCTTGCCCAACAGGAATTGATATTCCAGCATTTATTAAAAAAATTGCAACCGGAAACTTAAAAGGGTCTGCTAAAACTATTATGCTAGCGAACCCAGTTGGTGCAAGCTGTTCTAGAGTCTGTCCAACAGACGAACTTTGTGAAGGTGCATGTGTTCTTAACAATACTACTAAACCAATCATGATAGGTAATCTACAGAGATTTGCAACAGATTGGGCAATTCATAATAACTTAAACCTATTTAAGGCTAGTGAATGGAATGGAAAAGCGGTCGCAGTTATCGGAAGTGGGCCAGCTGGGTTATCCTCGGCAAGGGAACTAGCTAGGCTTGGCTATAAGGTTACGATCTATGAGGCTAATAAAAAAGCTGGAGGACTAAATACATACGGTATCGTTTCATTTCGTTTACCTACAACCATTTCTTATTGGGAAGTGAAACAGGTTGAACAGCTTGGAGTAGAGATTATTACAGACACTAAAGTTGGTAGAGATATTTCGGCAAAAGAAATTTTAGAAAAGTATGACTTTACCATTTTTTCAATTGGAATGGGGAATGTACCTAATCTTAAAATTCCTGGTGAAAAATTTGAAGGAGTTTATGACGCAATACAATTAATTAAGGAAACAAAAACAAATGAGATCCCAACTAACTTCATAGGAAAAAAGGTGGTTGTTATCGGTGCTGGTAATACAGCTATTGATGCGGCAACATGTTCAATAAGACTTGGCGCTGAAAATGTGAAAATCCTTTACAGAAGAACGTCTAATGAAATGACTGCATATCAGTTTGAATATGAATTTGCTAAACAAGATGGGGTAGAGTTTCGTTGGTTAACCTTACCAAAACAAATATTAAGTAAAGGGCAACAAGTTACAGGTATTGAATGCTTAAAAATAAAACTCTCAGAAAAAGATGAGTATGGTAGACGAAATCCTGAGCCAATTGATGGTTCTGAACATGTTATAGAAGCAGATATTGTGATTAAAGCAATCGGTCAAACAAGGCATTTGGACTTAATAGAAGAGTTCGGACTTAAACACAATGATGGTGTTGTTGAAATTGATCCAATTACCTATCAGACCTCAAACCCTAACGTTTTTGCGTGTGGTGATGTTGTATTTGGAAAAGGTAAAGGAGATGCCATGGTCGTAACAGCCGCACAACAAGGAAAACTTACTGCACTTTCAATTCATCAATATAATAATCAATTTATTGTGTGAAAGAAGACTATTTATTTTAAAGGAAAGGAGAAATGTAATGGCTGATTTATCAATTAATTTAGCAGGAATTTCTTCACCGAATCCTTTTTGGTTAGCATCTGCACCTCCTACCAATACTGGGTATCAAGTACAAAGAGCCTTTGAAGCAGGATGGGGTGGAGCAGTATGGAAAACCTTAGGTGACCCTATCATTAATACTTCCTCACGATTTGCTGCTGTAAGTTTTAATGGACAACGAGTTGCTGGTTTTAACAATATTGAGTTGATTACAGACCGACCATTAGAGGTTAATTTAAAGGAAATTTATGAAACAAAGAAAAGGTATCCAAACCATGCACTCGTTGTTTCATTGATGGTTGAACCAAGACAGGATAAATGGCATGAGATTGTAAAAAAAGTTGAGGCCATTGGAGTAGATGGACTTGAATTAAACTTTGGATGTCCTCATGGAATGGCAGAGCGTGGAATGGGGGCTGCTTCAGGGCAAGTGCCTGAGCTTGTTGAAAAACAAACCTATTGGGTGAAAGAGGTAGCTAGGACTCCTGTTATCGTGAAATTAACCCCTAATATTACTGATATTACTGCGACTGCTGAAGCTGCAGTAAGAGGTAGTGCTGACGCTATAAGTCTAATTAATACAATCAATAGTTTAGCCGGTGTTGATCTTGATTCTTGGAACACAATACCACATGTTAATGGTAAAGGGGCACATGGAGGGTATTGTGGTCCAGCAGTCAAACCTATCGCTTTAAATATGGTTGCTGAATGTGCCAGAAATGAAAATATTAATATCCCAATCTCAGGCATTGGTGGAATATCAAATTGGCAGGATACAGTTGAATTTATGTTGATGGGAGCAACTGGTGTTCAAGTGTGTACCGCTGCAATGCACCATGGTTTTAGAATAGTTGAAGATATGATTGATGGCTTAAATAATTACTTAGATGATAAAGGGATATCATCACTATCTGAAATAGTTGGAAAGGTTGTACCTAAATATTCCGACTGGGGTAATTTAGATTTAAATTACAAAATTGTTGCTCAAATAAACAATGATATTTGTATTAATTGTAATAAATGTCATATTGCTTGTGAAGATACATCACACCAATGTATTGATATGTTAAAAGACAACAGTGGAAACAGTTATTTAACGGTGAGAGAAGAGGATTGTGTGGGCTGTAACTTATGTTCCATTGTTTGTCCTGTAGAAGGAGCAATTGATATGGTCGAGGTAGCTACTGGACTACCATCAATGAATTGGAATCAACGTCAAGAGGTTATTCAAAAGGTTTCAACAGGTGCAAAAATCAAATAAGGAGGGAAAGGATGAAAAAAATTATTAAAAATGGAACCATTGTTACTGCCTCAGATACTTTTACTGCTGATTTATTAATTGAAAATGGAAAAATTACAGCGATTGGACAGGAGTTTTCCGATCTAGGTGCAGAGGTGATTGATGCAAAAGACCGTTACGTATTTCCAGGAGGAATCGATCCTCATACACATTTAGAAATGCCATTTGGTGGGACTGTTACAAAAGATGACTTTGAGACAGGAACGATAGCTGCAGCTTATGGTGGTACGACATCAATTATCGATTTTTGCTTAACAAGAAAAGGTGTTCCTCTCCAATCTTCTATTAAAGAGTGGCATAAAAAAGCTAGTGATAAAGCAGTTATTGATTATAGCTTTCACTTGATGATTGGGGAAATGAACGATAATGTGTTAAGTCAGTTGAAAGAGGTTGTAGAACAAAACGGTATCACTTCCTTTAAGGTATTTATGGCATACAAAAATGTTTTACAAGCTGATGATGAGACTCTGTTTCGTACATTAATTGCAGCTAAAGATTTAGGGGCATTGGTTATGATTCATGGAGAAAATGGGGACGTCATTGATTACTTAACAAAAAAGGCACTCTCAGAAGGGAAAACAGATCCCATTTATCATGCATTAACAAGACCTCCTGAAGTGGAAGGTGAGGCGACTGGGAGAGCTGCAACACTTACAGGTTTAGCTAATTCACAATTGTATGTTGTTCACGTTTCTTGCGCAGATGCTGTTGAGAAAATTTCTGAAGCACGAAAGAAGGGAGTGGATGTATGGGGAGAAACTTGTCCACAGTACTTAGTTCTAGATCAAACATATCTCGAAAAGCCTAATTTCGAAGGCGCAAAATATGTCTGGTCACCACCTTTACGTGAAAAGTGGAATCAAGAAGTATTATGGAATGCTCTTAAAACGGGACAATTACAAACATTAGGTTCAGATCAATGTTCATTTGATTTTAAAGGACAAAAAGAATTAGGTAGAGGTGATTTTACAAAGATTCCAAATGGAGGGCCAATGATTGAAGACCGGTTAACAATATTATTTTCAGAAGGGGTAAAAAAAGGAAGAATTTCATTAAATCAGTTTGTTGATATCACTTCAACTAGAATTGCAAAATTATTTGGACTTTACCCAAAGAAAGGTTCAATTGCGGTAGGTGCAGATGCTGACCTTGTGATATTCAATCCAAAAGTTGAACGAATATTATCTGCGGAATCTCATCATATGGCTGTTGATTATAACGCATTTGAGGGGATGAAAGTAACAGGTGAGGCGGAATCTGTTCTAGTAAGGGGAGAGTTTGTTATTAAAGAAAAGCAGTTTGTAGGAGAGTTAGGATCTGGTAAATATATTAAAAGAGCAAAGTATGGGGAGTTGCTTGAATCTCATACGCACACTTTGTCCATTTAATTAAGAATTGAACACACACCTTCTATTACTAAGAGAATGGTCAATATTGGTCATTGTAATCTAGAATGGGAAAACCTTCAATGACAATATTGACTTACTCTTGTTTACATATATCATTTTATGAATAATAAAGGGAGTGTTCAAAAATGGGTAAAAAGAAAAATTATTTAAAATCACCTGATTTATTGCCAATTTCAGAGCAGGGAAGAACAATCACTTCTTTTGGTTATTCTTTTATGTGGATAGGAATGGTTGTTGTTCTTGCCACCTTTGCCATTGGTGGAGCAGGAGTTATTAATCTATCTCTCCCATATGTAATAATTGCAACAATTATTGGTTCATTAGCAATTGGTCTATTTATCTCCTTAACTGCTGATATAGGGATCGAACACGGGTTATCTTTCCCTGTCTATATGAGAGCGCCATTTGGTACGATCGGCACCCATATTCCCTCAATTGTTCGTGGAGTGACCGCATCGATGTGGTTTGGAATAAACACTTACTTCGGATCAACAGCAATTAATGCCATTTTAAATCTTTTATATGGATTTGATAATTGGTTTATTTGTTTTTTACTATTTGCTATAGTCCAAATGGTAAATACAGCTCTTGGAATTAAGGCTGTTGAAAGATTTGCCGATTTAGCAGCGCCAATAATTATCATTATCTCATGTTGGATGTATGTTTCACTCTCTAATACTGCAAGTGCGCAAGGTAGAGATGTTTGGAGTTGGGTTGAAAGTCCAGTTACAGGTGGGGCTGCTTTTACCGCATTCCTTGTCGTCATCTTTAGTAACATGGGATTTTGGGCAACCCTCTCAGCTGATATCCCCTCAATTTCGCGTTTTATGAAAGCACCGAAGAATGAGCGTAGTTGGCTTAAACGTAATAAAAGTTCATTAATAGGCAACTTAATCGCACTTCCGTTAACTCAAACATTTATGGTGGTCATCGGTGGAGTCTCGTATATTGCCGTGATGAATTACGACCCAATTGTGGGTCTACAACAGGCGGCAAGTGGTTTTGCTTTAGGAATTTTACTTTTAATGATTGTTTTAGCACAATGGTCAACAAATATTTCAGCAAACATTGTTCCAGCAGCAACGATATTTTCAAATGTAGGTGGTCCTAAATTCCCATTTTGGGCAGGGGTAATCTCTGCTGGGATTGTCGGAACTGTGGTTCAACCTTGGAATTTATTTGGAATCATCATCCCTGTTTTATTATTTGTAGGGGGTATTCTATCTGCAATTGTTGGTATCCTTGTTGCTGATTATTATCTATTAAGAAAAAGAAGAGTTAATGTACCGGACCTGTATGAGACGACTGGTCAATATAGGTATTTGAATGGAGTAAATATTCCAGGATTTATTGCATGGATTCTTGGTGGTGGAGCATCTTATTTTGTTCCAAGTTATTCCTTTTTAGTTGGATTTTTCGTAGGTGCTGGAAGTTACTACATGTTAGCAAAATATTGGTGGTTTATAAAGTATAAGCAAGCTGAAATTGAAGATCCTGACGATGAAAAATATTTAGGTATAACCGTTGGGCGTGACTGGTTTATTGAAGAATCTCTTGATGAAGTAAAAGATAACATCATAGGTGGTCCACCTGTTACAGATATTGGAACATTGAAACAGTAAGGAGTGTGGTCAATTGTCTGAGTACCAGTTTTTTTTGTCTGAAAGAGATAAAATTGATGTTCTTTTTCAACAAGGCTATAACATAAAAAAAATTACAGAGGATTTAAACGGTGCTACTTTAGTATTTGAACACTCAAAACATAATAAAAGAGAAACTCTACAAATAGGAACAGCAGAGGGAAGAAAGTATTACTCAGTATTACTCTTAAGCGGATTAAACCAAGCTTGATGGATTCACGTTTCAAGCCTTAAAAAAATGAGCAGAAATCCAAGCCAATCCTGCGGGATGCACGGGACAAAGTGAGACCCCGCAGGAGCTAACAGCGACGTGGGAGGCTCACCGTTCCTCCGGCGGGGAGTGTTTGAAGCGAATGTCAACTAATACAAATTAATAACCCGTTAATAGTTCCAATTTAAAAAGAGGAAGATATCATGAGAAGGGTAGGATTGAACTTTTTTCAATCCTTTCTTCCCTTTATTAGTAGGAGGTGGAAATTTGATTAGTTCTTATCCTTTAACGGTTTCGTCTATTTTAAAAAGAAAGCACTTTGAAAACACACGGGTTCTTGCAGGGAAAAAGGGTCTTACTAATCTAGTAAAATGGGTACATATAGTTGAGGTAACGAACATAGGCAAACTATTAAACGGTAATGAACTTATTTTGACGACAGGTATTTCATGGAATCGCAATCTGGAGCTAAGTTTATCATTCTTAAAGCAATTAATTGACTCAAACGTTTCAGGACTATGTATTGAAATTGGAACTTATACAACAACTATTTATGATGAATTAATTGACTACGCTAATAGTTTTAATTTTCCGATCATTGTTTTTGAGGATGAAGTTCCGTTTGTCGAAATTACCCAAGATATTCATACCTATATAATAAAGAGTCAGGATCAAATCATTTCAAATTTAGAGGATTTTTCTCACCTCTTAAATAAAAAACTACTGAATATAAACCACCATTTTGAACTCCTAGAATTATTGCAACAAAAAACAAGTAAACAAATCATTTTTATTAAGGATAACCAAATGGTCTTTTTTCCAAATTGCACACATATTGAACAGATGTTATGGAAAGAAAAAATCAGTTTATTAGATGAGAATGCTGAAAATTCGCATTATAGAGTCCCTGTCCTTGTTTTAGGATACGAAATTGCACAAGTAGCTCTTATGTCGAATAACGAGCTGGAACCACTAAGCGAACTTGATTATTTATTATTAGATCGAACAATCACTGCAATAAGCCAACAGTTATTAAATAATATGTATGTTGAAGAGAAAAAAGGTAACCAACGAAGTGAATGGATTAAAGACTGGTTAAGTGGTTACCATTCTGAAACCGCAATAACTACATACTTAAATGATCACGGACTCTCTCAACAAAATGGTGCAGTAGTTTGTGTTTGTAGAATCGAAAATAAGCAGAATATGCTCAGTGTAGATGAGAGTTATATAAAACTTTGTTTGCAATCAATATTCGAACAACAGGGTTTTTCGTTAATTCTTACAGAAAAAAAAGAAAAGGCCATCCTAATCCTGCTAAATAAACGTTTGATTAGTAATTATAAAATGAGACTTATCAACGCTTTTGAAAGAATGAAGGCCTCTGATTTAAGTACTAAAAATGGATTCACGATATCTATAGGAGTAGGAAAATTTGTTTTGAATTTAATGGATGTTTGTAAAAGCTATCAAACAGCTGAAGAAACGATAAAAATAGAATCAAAACTTCTAAACTCTTCTTTATTTTATCATTTTTATGAAGATCTGCATTTGTTTCGACTAATTTCAGTGATGTCGCAACATCTTAATCTAACTGAATTTGTAGAAGAATATTTAAAACCAGTAATACAGCATGATCTTGAGAACAACGGAAAGCTATTGGAAACATTAAAAGTCTATTTGAAATGTCATGGCTCCAAACAAGAGACGGCTAAACAGCTTTATATCGTGAGACAAACACTTTATCATCGCCTGCAAAAACTAGAAAAATTACTTGGTGAGGATTTTATGTTACCGGAAAAACGAATTGCTATTGAATTTATGCTCTTAATCAATGATTACCTAAAGCCAATTGTAGAGATATCTGATAGGAAAGAAGATTATAATTAACCTTTTGTATCTTCAATTTTTCATTCCGGATAAAAAAGTACTATTGTATTAAAGATGTAAGACATACAATATTTTACATTATGTCTAATGGCTCTCTGTTAATAATGAGTCATAATTTAATTAGGCTATTTTCGTAAACTTTGTTGCTTTTGAAAGGTCCTTTACATTCACTATTAAACTAAGTAAAGTGGTATCTTTTCTTCATAAAAGATAACCATGGTTCTGAAAAAATAGATGTTTTACTTTAAACTAGGTCAATTAGCAACAATCTTTCAGAAAAGAGCCTTTAATTAATATTTATTCTTAGGGGGAAGAGAATTGACTGTCATAAAACATAATACAAAAATAATAAAAAATTTAATTGATGGAAAATGGACAGAATCTAATAGTTCAAAGCAAAAAGAAATATATAACCCAGCTACAGAACAGTTAATTGCTAGAGTCACATTATCTTCAAAAGAAGATGTGAATATTGCGGTAAATGTAGCGAAAAAGGCTTTTAAAGAATGGAAAACAACTCCTGTTCCAAAAAGGGCTCGAGTATTTTACAAATATCATTATCTATTAACAGAACACCACGAAGATCTAGCAAAACTCATTGTTCAGGAAAATGGAAAATCATATAAAGAAGCATATGGTGAGGTACAAAGAGGTATAGAATGTGTTGAGTTTGCAGCTGGTGCACCTACACATATGATGGGGGAAACTCTTTCGAATATAGCTGAAAATATTGATTCTGAAATGTTTCGTTATCCTCTTGGTGTTGTAGGTGGTATTACCCCTTATAATTTTCCGATGATGGTTCCATTATGGATGTTTCCGCTTGCCATTGCTTGTGGTAACACATTTGTTCTTAAACCATCTGAACGAACCCCTATCCTTGCTAATAAGCTTGGAGAGTTATTTTCACAAGCAGGTGCTCCAGATGGAGTACTAAACATTGTTCATGGTGCTCATGATGTTGTTAATGGTTTACTAGAACATAAGGATGTTTCAGCAATATCTTTTGTTGGCTCCCAACCAGTAGCTAAATTTGTTTATGAACGTGCGGCAGCGGAAGGGAAAAGAGTTCAAGCATTATCTGGTGCCAAAAATCATCATGTTGTAATGCAAGATGCCGATATAGAGAAAGCAGTAGAGCATATCGTAAGTTCTTCGTTTGGTAGTGCTGGACAAAGATGTATGGCTTGTAGTGCTGTAATCATAGTAGGAGAGAATGATGAATTTGTTGATCTATTATGCAAAAAGTCTTCTGAATTAGTGATTGGAAATGGTATGGATGACGAAGTATTGCTTACACCTGTTATTTCAAAGGAACATAAAGCAAAGGTCTTGTCCTATATCGAGATTGGAATTAATGAAGGAGCAAAATTAATAAAAGATGGTCGGTATGATACAAGCAAAACGGAAGGTTATTTCCTCGGTCCAACCATCTTTGATGATGTATCTCCATCAATGAAGATTGCACAAGATGAAATCTTCGCACCAGTTCTTAGTCTTTTAAGAGCTAGTACGATTGATCAAGCTTTAGATTTTATCAGTCAATCAAGATATGGAAATGGAGCTACCATCTATACAAAGGATGCAAAAGCAATTCGACAATTTAGAGAAGAAGCAGATGCTGGCATGTTAGGTATCAATGTAGGTGTTCCAGCCACTATGGCCTTTTTTCCTTTTTCCGGTTGGAAGGATTCCTTTTACGGGGATTTACATGTGAACGGAAAGGATGGGATTAATTTTTATACAAAGAAAAAAATGATTACCTCCCGTTTTGATTTTTAGTTTCTAATTGAACACCCTTTGAAAGGAAGTGAGGTTAGATGGAAAAGGTTGAACATTTGAATGATTATCTTGCGAATGATGAAAAATATGTTTGGCATTCTATGAAACCGTACCATCCAAGTTCAACAATGGTAGTGGAGAAGGCAGATGGGTCATGGATTACAGACAGTAATGGAAAGAAATACCTTGATGCCATGGCGGGTTTGTGGTGTGTAAATATAGGGTATGGAAGAAAGGAATTAGCTGTTGCAGCATATGAACAGTTAAAAGAAATGGCTTATTATCCATTAACACAAAGTCATATTCCAGCTATTAAACTCGCTGAGAAATTAAATGAAATGCTCGGAGGAGATTATGTTATCTTCTTTTCAAATAGTGGGTCAGAGGCTAATGAAACCGCTTTTAAGATTGCAAGGCAATATCATCAGCAAAAAGGGGAATATCACCGTTATAAAATTATATCAAGATATCGTGGGTACCATGGAAATACAATGGGAACCTTGGCGGCTACTGGGCAGGCACAACGAAAATTGAAATATGAACAGCTTGCTCCAGGTTTTATCCATGTCTCACCACCAGATGTATACCGAGATGATGACAAAGATGTGAAAGATCCAAGGCATCTGGTTTCAGTTAAGGAAGTAGACCGTGTGATGACTTGGGAACATTCCGATTCTATTGCGGCAATGATTATGGAACCAATTATAACCGGTGGTGGTGTACTTGTTCCCAATGATTATTATTTAAAGGGGATTAAAGAAGTTTGTGATAAACATGGTGCCCTTTTAATAATTGATGAAGTTATTTGTGGCTTCGGCCGAACTGGAAAACCATTTGGATTTATGAATTATGGCGTAAAACCAGATATTATAACGATGGCTAAAGGAATTACCAGTGGATATTTACCGTTATCGGCAACTGCAGTACGAAGAGAGATTTATGAGGCTTTTAATGGTCAAGAGGAATATGACTTTTTTCGTCATATTAATACATTTGGGGGTAATCCTGCAGCATGTTCACTTGCATTAAAAAATATTGAAATCATGGAACATGAAAATTTGTTCCAACGTTCTGAAATGCTTGGAGCTAACCTTTTAAATGAATTGTCCAAGGAATTAGTTAACCATCCATTTGTGGGTGACATTAGAGGTAAGGGTCTTCTAATAGGGATTGAATTAGTAGCAGTCAGAAAAACGAAAGAACCCTTAGAAATCGAAAAAGTAAATCAAGTGATATCATATTGCAAACAAAAAGGGGTGTTAATTGGAAAAAATGGTATGACCGTAGCAGGGTATAATAATGTTTTAACATTATCACCACCACTTAGTATTGAAGTCGAGGAAATAGAATATTTAACGAAAACACTAATAGATGGAATAAACATGATTAAATGACTTTCCTCTTCTCTATTTCATAAGATTATCCACTGATTAGTTATAAACAAGTGGTCGTAAGCAGATAATATGTTTAACTATGATCTTGGAGGAATCTTCTTATGAAAAGTTTAGATGAAATATTGAACTACTATATCGAGGGTATTATGAACGAGTACAATATAACGGATAAGACGCAGGCTGAATCGATACTTGCAGGTGCTTTGGAAAATGATAAGTCTGATATTACAATAACAGAAGTGATTGAGAATACGATCGAAAGACATTAATAAAAGAACCATGTGAAAATAAAATCACATGGTTTTTTTAAATAAGGCTCTTTTCTGAAAGATTGTTGCTAATTGCCCTTTTTTTAAGTAGAATACACTATTTAACTTGATGTTATGGTTATCATTTAGGAAGAAAAGATGCCACTTTACCAAGTTCATAGTGATTTTAAGAGACCTCTAAAAGCAACACAGTTTTACGAAAAAGGCCTTAAATAAAGGGTTACACAGTGAAAGTGTCGAATTATAAATTCGTTATAATATAAAAGGAAGTGTTTTTATGGGGAATATGAAGTTTTTTCAAGTTGATGCATTTACAGATGAACCTTTTGGAGGAAATCCAGCTGGGGTAATTCCTAATGCACAAGGATTGGAAGACAGCGTTATGCAAAAAGTTGCGAGAGAATTAAATTTATCAGAATCTGCATTTCTTTTTACTACAAGTAGTAAAGAATATGATTTCGAGATTCGATATTTTACTCCAACAACAGAAATCGACTTTTGTGGACATGCTACCTTGAGCGCAGCATGGATTGTTGCCAACGAACTTGATTGGAACAAGAAAGAAATCATGTTTAAAACAAATATAGGACTCATACCACTTGAAATTATCAAAAAGGAAGACAAAGTATCTCAGATTATGATGACTCAAGTTGAACCAAGAATTAAAGAAATAAAAACTTCACGTGAAGAATTAGCTAAGTTAATAGGAGTTACAGAAAGTGATTTTGAAGAAACATTTCCAATAAAGTTATCTTTCACTGGAAATTGGCACTTGCTAATACCAGTTAAAACTAGAAAAGCAATCGATCAAGCTATTCCAAATATGAAGAATTTAAGAGATCATAACATTCAGTATAATATTGCAACTACACATCTTTTTACGTTTGACAGTGAATTGGATCATTGTACTTTATATACAAGAGATTTTGCGCCGGCAGTTGGAATAGACGAGGATCCCGTAACAGGAGCGGCAAACGGTGCGCTCGCAGGGTATTTATTACATGAAGGAATTATTGAACAAGGTCAATCTCATCAGTTTACGATCGCACAAGGTCATTCTGTTGGTAGACCAGGTTTTCTACATATTATAGCTGACAACAGAGAGAAAGACATTAGGATCAAGGTTGGGGGTAGTGCAGTGACGATTATTAAAGGTGATATCTTTATCTAAAATATAATTTGATTAACATGGGGGTGTTTTCTTCGCAGGGCTCTTCCTGAGGAGTAAGATCAGTGCCCCCTTTGTGCAAACAACAGTCTTACATCAATTTGCTACAATCAATAAAACTAAAAGATTTGCGGAGGATGGTTATTAATGGACTTACAATATCCAATTGGAATTTTTGAGATTGATAGAGAAATATCAAATAGCGTTGTAAAAACTTGGATTCAGAGTATTGAAAATATGCCTAAAAAGCTGAAAGAAACTGTAACAAACTTGACCGACGAGCAACTTAATACACCGTATCGTCCTGATGGATGGACCATTCGTCAAGTAGTTCATCATCTTGCAGACAGCCATATGAATGCTTATATCCGGTTTAAGTTAGCTTTAACTGAGGAAAATCCAATAATCAAGACATACAAAGAAGACAAGTGGGCAGAACTCCCTGATTCAACATTACCCATCCACCTTTCAATTTCTTTATTAGAATCACTACATAAAAGATGGATTAATATTCTAACTACACTAACAGAAGAAGATTTAAAAAGGACGTTCACACATCCTGAATTAGGTTTAATGCCTCTTGGTCGAAACATCGGGTTGTATGCTTGGCATGGAAATCATCATATTGCACATATAACAGAGCTGAAGAAGCGAATGATTTGGAATTAACAATCATAAGAAAAGAGAATAATAGAAAATGTATAATAACGTAAAAGAATACCTTTTTACTCATTATAACCTTATAATAGATAAAATTTGGGAGACGGAGCAAGGAGCCAATAATAAGGTTTTAAAAGTCAATACAGCAACAAATGAAAACTTTGTTATGAAGTTAATAGAAGAACATTTAAGAGAAAAATTAAGTTATGAGCATAAAGTACTTAATTTTTTGTCGGAGCAGAATTTATCTTTTAATGTCCCAGCACCTATAAAAACTAAATATAATAAGACTTTTTTTTTTATTTCTGAAGAAAGAACAATTATAACCCTTTATCCTTTTTGTGTAGGTCATCCATTAACTAGAAATGAAATGGATTTTCAGGAGTTTGGTATCTGTATAGGAGAACTGTTATCAGCGTTGGAAAATGTAAAAAATCTTGATGATTCACCTTATTTACCTACCTTCGAGATATTTACAGACCCAGCATTAGTAAATGGTGAAAACTGGAAGGAGCTACTAGAAAGAACTGATACAGTAAGTTCAAACGAAATAGCTATACTTTCTGATGATTTAAACAGGATTTTGACAGAAGTTAAACTGTTAAAGAATGATTTACCAATACAAATCATTCATGGTGATATGATGGCTAGTAATTTGTTATGGAGTGATGGACAAATAAGTTCAATTCTAGATTTCTAATTTTGCAGTCCCGACTTTAGAGCAAGTGAGATCGCTATTGCTTTGATTCAATTTATTAGGTCTGAAAGTGATAATCTTAATTATATATTCAAACAATTTTTCACTGGGTTAAATAAAACTATTAAGATTTGAAACAAGAAGAACTGAATGCAATGTTAATCTTAATAGAAGTTAGAATGTTGGTCTTGAATTTCCATTTTCTTGCAAGGTATATAATGGGAAGTAGTTCACAAAAGGTTTTAATTGACCAGATTGAAAGGTATAACACTGTTAGAGAATGGGTGAAAAGGAATAAAAATTTATTCCGATAAGAAGAATGAGGAGAATTTGAAGTTAATTAAAAAGCCGCAATTGCCGTAATCTAAGTAAGAAAGTTTTAAACCACCACTCCTCAAAGTGGGTGTTCGCAGAAGCATTCCTGTTTGTCCTCCTTGTCGTGTAGACAGAGGCTTGCCATTCGGGCTTCGATGTAAAACTCCCTATTACAGCTTAAAGGTTAAAACTTTATTATCATTACGAACAATGCAGCTTGTTATTATAATATAACAAATTACTTCAGATTACAAATGACAAATGACAAAAATTAATATTGAAGGGTGATGGTAATTTTGAATATGATTAGCTTAGCAATAGAGGAAGCAACGATTGCTCATCATGGGCAATTTAGGAAGTTAACAAATATACCCTATATAACACATCCTTATAATGTGGGAATGTATCTGGCACACTCGGGGTGTAGTGATGAAGTTATTTGTGCTGGAATTTTACATGATACTGTTGAAGATACGAACTTAACACTGGAAGATATTAAGAACAAATTTGGAAGTAAAGTAGCAAGTTATGTCGCTGGAAGTAGCGAGCCAAATAAAGAAAACTCTTGGGAAGAGAGAAAGCAACATACCATTGATTTTCTTAAAACGGCTCCAAAGGAAGTTTGTTTAATTGTTTGTGCTGACAAATTACATAACATAAGAAGCATCATTCAAGACGTGGATATGTCTGGTGAAAGCGTATGGCAGAAATTCAAAAGAGGAAAAGTTAAGCAAGAGTGGTATTACCGTGGAATTATTCAAAGCTTATCTTTACATATCAAACATGAAAATTTGTTTGTAGAGCTAGAAGAAGAAGTCAATAGATGTTTTGGAGACAACTAGTTTATAGGGCAGTCAAATAAAGTTTTATCAATTTAGGGAGAATGTGTTAAATGCAAAATTTAGAAAAACAAATACAAAGTGTCATATATAACTACTTTGGAAGCGTACCTTCAGAGATTTATAAACAAAATAATGGTTATAACAACACTACAAGACTAATTAACGTGAATGGAGAACAGTTCATACTTAGGGTATACCAAACCCACAATGATCATAAAAAGGTTGAGCTAGAGCATGAGGTTTTGTTGAAATTAAATAAAAAAAATTGGTTAACATTTCAAGTACCTGTACCTTTACTGTTACCTGACGGGAGGTCGTACCTAAAATTATTGGATGGATCTGAGAAGATCGCGTGTATTTATCGTTAAATAAAAGGAGAAAATCCAAACTTCACAGATCAAGACCTATTATTCTCATACGGACAAATCACTGGTAATTTGTTAAAAGCACTATCAGAACTACATCTCGAGCAACCGTTCGTTTACCGCCCTTATTACGAAATAGAACATTCACACCCAAAATGTCCAATACCAAAAGTAATACAATGGTGCATGTATTCACCAAAGGAGTTTGAGGATTACAAATTATCCTTAGAAAGTATTTTAGAGCAATTGTTGTTGTTTCAGGAGCAAGCACATCTATTGAAAAATCTCCCACATCAACTCATTCATGGTGACTTGAATGAGTCAAATGTCTTGGTCAATGAAAATAAGATAATTGCGTTTTTAGATTTTGAGTTCGTAACATATGATTTAAGAATAATGGAAGCCGCGGTTAGTATATCTGAACTTATCATAAAAGAACCAGTATTAGACCAGCTAAGGAGAAACCTTGAAAGATATATTTCAGGCCTTATATCGGTTCAGTCATATACTTTTGATGAGGTTCAATTCCTACCTTTATTAATTAAACTTAGACGGCTAGATGTGTTTATTCACTTTTTAGGACGTTTTATAGATGGAAAAGATCAGTCACATATTTTAAAAGAGCAAGTAGATAAAACAATAGAAAGCATAAAATGGATGAATGATCATGAAAATATGTTAATTGAAAAGTGGATATCTCAAATAAGTTAACGGTGCAACTTTCGAGTTCACTGTTTTTTTTATAAAAATATGGGTAATATAAAAATATTTAGTCGACAAGTTGTAATTATAGCTCCTTAATTCAAGGTGATTTATCTTTTTTAAGCGAGAAGTATAATAAGGGGGAAGAATAGAATGAAGCTTACACCTGAACAACGTGTAACTCTCCACGGATTTAATAATTTAACTAAATCACTTAGCTTTAATATGTACGATATATGTTATACACGTACAAAGGAAGAACGGGAGGCTTATATTGAGTATATAGATGAACAATATAATGCCGATAGACTAACTAAAATATTATCAAACGTATCCGATATTATTGGAGCACATATATTAAATGTTGCTAAACAAGATTATGTTCCCCAAGGGGCAAGTGTCACTGTATTAGTTTCTGAGGGACCTGTAGTAGAAGTTCCTACTGAATCTTTTGATGAATCACCGGGGCCATTACCTGATAATGTTGTGTTACAGCTAGATAAGAGTCATATAACGGTTCATACTTATCCAGAATATCACCCTGATGAAGGAATAAGTACCTTTAGAGCGGATATTGATGTATCTACTTGTGGAGAAATCTCACCGCTTAAAGCGTTAAATTACCTTATTCACTCTTTCGATACAGATATTATGACAATTGATTATCGCGTTAGGGGATTCACTCGAGATATTAATGGACATAAATTGTTTATTGATCACGAAATAAGTTCTATCCAAAATTATATTCCAGATGAAGTTAAGGAAGAGTTCGACATGATTGATGTTAATATTTATCAAGAACATACATTTCACACAAAATGCAGGTTAAAAGAATTTGATTTAAATAATTATTTATTTGGATATACCAAGGAAAAGTTATCAAAAGATGAAGCTGAAGAGATAACTGAAAGATTAAAATCCGAGATGGATGAAATTTTTTATGGGAAAAATATACAAACGCATTAAGCATATCATTGGGTTATGTTCAAATTCAGTTGAACATAACCCATTTTATTTTTCACCAACTCTAATGCTCGATTGTTACCCTTCGAGTGAGGTTTTCTTTTTCCCTCTCTAATTCAATAGATGAAACGATATAAGCAAATCCGTTCATTAGAAGAATAACAACATTTGTTTGAATTCGTTCGAAGTCGTTTAAATAAGTATTCATGATAATGATCACGGAATATAAAACAACAAAGAACAGAGCAATTTTATTAAGAATTTTCACTCTTTGACCTCCTTAAAGGATTCTTACTTTAAGCATATTAAAATATAGGCTGTCTTATGATTTGAACTAGCTTCTTTGTGAAAAATCTAACTTTTTTCATTACTATGAATAACAAATACATATTTTAAGAAAATAACAAATGACAATAGTCTGAATAAGGAGAAAAATAATGAAAAACAACAAGCAAATATATCTTTGGCTACTTGTTTCGTTTTTAATTCTTCAGTGTTGTGGTGTTACCTATGCTAGTGGGCAGAGTTTAGGCTTCGGCTGGTCTGATATTGGGCAACCAACTGATGAGGAGCTTCCTCAACCAAAAGGAGGCTCTGAAGCTGCTGAACGTATACGGAACCCAGTATCAAACATTGTTTTACAACAACGTTATCCCGACACTGTTATATTACGTGGACCTGTAGGTAAGAATCAAGTGGCCCTCACCTTTGATGATGGACCTGATCCAAGATTTACTCCACAGTTATTAGACGTATTAAAGAAGAATAATGTAAAGGCTACATTTTTCTTGATGGGAGCTAGGGCAGAAGCATTCCCTGATTTAGTGAAACGAATCCAAGCTGAGGGGCATATAATTGGTAACCATACATATTGGCATCCAAACCTAGTTGAACAAGGGGACTTAGCTACACTCGAAAGAGAAGTAACTCAAACAGAAAGAGTCCTTGAAGAGTTATTAGGATATCGTACTAAGCTTTTTCGAGCACCGTATGGTTTTTTATATAACGAACTAGTAGAAAAACTAGCACAGATGAATTACTCTGTAATAGGTTGGTCCGTTGATTCCTTAGATTGGCAAGAATCTGCTCCAGAAGTGATTACCTATACTATCACAAGTAATATTCATCCAGGAGCTATCATTCTAATGCATGATGGAGCTGAGTGGGACGGAGATCGAACAAATACTATAAAATCAGTAGAACAGCTTATACCAGTACTAAAACAACAAGGCTTAGAATTTGTTACAGTTCCTGAATTAGTAGATCTACCTTACCAGAAATAGAGATAAAATTTAGGGAGTTATCTAATACGCAGATAACTCTTTTTTTGCGCTCTCTCCTTACTATTTGATTGTGTTGAACTAGAAAACCTCAATATGGATATAGGATTATGTGGAATTTTCTATCTCAATTTGAATGTTGGATTTTAAGAGGATTGTTTGCACAAAATATTGTGATTCCTCGAACGCTAGTTCCCTAACATATCTTCATCAAATTCAGGTGAAACTATTAACAAAAGTGTCAAAGTTTAGGGTGAATGCGATGAAAATTTTATGTATTGACGGTGGGGGCATACGTGGAGTGTTTGCCATCTCTATTCTAAAACAAATTGAAAATGAATTAGGTGAGTGCATTAGCAACTATTTTGATGTGATTGCAGGAACCAGTACCGGTTCGATAATTGCTGCATCAATTACTATGAAAAGAAAAATGAGTGATGTGCTACAGAGTTATGAACAATATGGAAAAAAAATATTTATTCCGAAATCTAAGTTTGGGTTATTCAAGAGTATTTATAGCGATCAATATTTACGAAAGTACTTAAAAGAAGCATTTAGAGGTATCTCATTAGAAGATATTGACAAGCCACTTCTTATCCCAGCAGTAAATGCTTCAAATGGTAAACCATATGTTCATCGATCGAACTTTGGTCACCCTGAAAGTAAAGACTTATCTATTGAATTATGGGATGCTGTTCTCTCTTCATGCTCAGCACCTATTTATTTTCCACCCAATAATGTAAAAAATAACTATTTATCAATCGACGGCGGATTGTGGGCAAATAATCCTTCATTAGTTTGCATTACAGACGCTTTACATCATTTTAATGAAGACCTCAAAGATATTAAAATATTCTCTCTAGGAACTGGTATTCAAACAATTCATTATTCAATAGACCAAAATAAATACTGGGGACTAAAGAAGTGGCTTCCTTTTCATTTTCCCGAAATGAAGTTTACCCCGAAGCTAATAGATCTTGCTTTGAACTTATCTTCTGAATCCGTTACTTATCATTGCCAACAACTTTTAGGAAAAAATTATTTGCGTATTAATTGCGAATTAGGAAAAGAAATTCCCTTTGATGATATTGATTCTATTTTTCCACTTATTGAACTAGGAAAAGAGGTATTTACGGAAAAAAAAGAAGAAATAAAAAATTTTTTTCTAAGTGAATAAAAAATTAAATTTGAGTAAATTTTAAATTTGCGTTTAAAATATATTTCATATGGGAATAAGAATAAATGCAAGTTAAAATTGCAATTTTGGTTAGCAACATGCTAGGAGGAACAAAAATGGAACAAGGTAAAGTAAAATGGTTTAACAGCGAAAAGGGCTTCGGCTTTATTGAGCGTGAAGGTGGGGAAGATGTCTTTGTACATTTTTCCGCAATCGAAGGTGATGGGTATAAAAGCCTAGATGAGGGTCAAGAAGTTACTTTTGACATCGAAAATGGTCAACGTGGTCCACAAGCGACTAACGTTCGTAAAGTATAAAATAACGAAATAAAGATTATTTTATCTTACATCTGTAACTGAATTTAATCATTGAGTAAAATGCTGGTCTTAAATGACCGGCATTTTATTTTTGTCATTAAAATTGCAACTATTTAACCTCGAGTATTTGGGTGGTTGATTTGAATAATTTCTTGTAGATAAAGTGATAATAACTTTGTTCATATTCACACGAAACGAAGGAGGAAACACCAATGAAAAAAGAAGCCTTCCAACCAAAAGATACAGGTAAATTAACCAACTTTCACTATGCAACAGAAGAGGATCGTAGGGAAGAAGAAGTACTAACTGAAGATGGAACGGAAAATATCGAAAATGTCATAAAAAACGATTAAAAATACAAAGGCAGTAATCCAATAAAATTACTGCCTTTGTATTTTACTTATTTAAACTTGCCACTTCTGAAATGATTTCATAAGACTTTACTCTTGCTTGATGATCATAAACATGAGCAGTAATCATGATTTCGTCTGCCTGGGTTTCAGCTAAAAACCGTTGAAGTCCATGTTTAACTGTTTCTGGACCACCAATAATGGATGAACCTAGCTGTTGTTGGAGAGCTGCCTTTTCGTAATCGCTCCAAATTCCCTCCATACTATCAACAGGTGGTTGAAGCTTACCTGGTTTGTTACGAATTAAATTTAAAAACTGCTGTTGAAGAGAAGTTGCCAGTCTTTGTGCTTCCATATCTGTATCAGCAGCAATTACATTTGCTCCAACCATTGCATAAGGTTCACTTAGGACAGAAGAAGGTCTAAATTGATTTCGATATAGCTCTAAAGCTTGTAATGTGTAGTTTGGTGAAAAGTGACTAGCAAAAGCAAAAGGCAATCCTAATTGGGCAGCAAGTTGAGCACTGAATCCACTTGAGCCTAATAGCCAGATTGGAATGTCTAAACCTTCTCCTGGGACTGCTCGTACCCCCATTTCCCCAGAACGTAGAGAAGGGTCAAAATAACTTCTTAGCTCCGCTAATTGTTCAGGAAAATCTTGACCATCACTTCTTCTGTCTCTTCTCAAGGCTTGAGCAGTTAGTTGATCAGTACCTGGAGCTCGTCCCAAACCTAAATCAATTCGCCCCGGGAAAAGTGATTCTAATGTTCCAAAGTGTTCTGCAATCACTAATGGTGCATGATTGGGAAGCATAATCCCACCAGAACCAACCCTGATTGTTGCCGTTCCGGCTGCAACATGACCAATAACCACAGATGTTGCTGAACTTGCAATACCGGGCATATTATGATGTTCTGCTAACCAAAATCGTGTATATCCCAATTTTTCTGCATTTTGGGCAAGATCAAGTGTGTTTTTTAATGCTTGAGAAGCGTTACCACCTTCAACTATTGGTGCTAAGTCCAGTACAGAAAGTGATATATCTTGTAATGATTTACCATGTTTATTTTGAGACATTATTTCATCTTCTTTCTTTATTATTTTATAACTAATATGAATATTTTTGTAAGATACATTATTATTTTAACAACAGAGTTAATAAGCTCAAAACATAATGCTTAATTAGATAATCAGTTTATTTTCTTCCACGTAAAGAAGGCTATACATAAAAGATTCTCAATACACATTTCAAATTATATATGAAAGGTTGATTGTTAATGACAAACAAACTTCCACCAGGACAATTTGAAACTGATACTTGGCCAATCCTCCATCAGGGTGATATTTATTTATTCAATCAAGAGCATTGGGGATTCAAGCTTTTTGGTGAAGTTGATAAAGAAGTGATCCTAACTTTCAAAGAATTTTCAAGCTTACCTAAAGTAATATCAACGATTGATATGCATTGTGTAACAACATGGTCAAAGTTTGGAACGTTTTTTCAAGGAGTTCCTTTCCGCGAATTAGTAAGCTTGGTGAACTTAAATGGAGGTGTAGAATATGTAAAAATATATGGGTATTATAATGGTGATATGTTTGGATATTCTGCAAATTTGCCTTTAAATTCTCTTTTAGGTGATGATGCCTTATTTGTCGATAAATGGGGTGACAGCGAAAGTCAATTACAGGACATCACCCCAAAGCATGGCTTTCCGTTTCGCTTTATACCCCCAGCAAGCTTTTATTTATGGAAGGGTACAAAGTGGGTATCAGGGATCAAATTTATGAGAGAAGATGAGGCTGGATTTTGGGAAGAGATGGGATATTCGATGACTGCTAATCCATATAAAGAAGAGCGCTATCGTTAAGTAACATCAGAGTACTAGCTATTCCATTCATTATAAACAAAAAATGCGCTAATTTTAGCAGTGATTTGTACTTCTCTAGGTTGAACCTGCGTGCTTTGTTCAGCTTGGAAAGAGTAGACTGGCTGATCGAACGGGATCACCTGTTGATCTTGTTCAATTATTTTTATAGGAATTAAGTTAACTGAAACTCTCAAATATTTAGCTAATTTGACTGCCTTTGCCTGTGCATTTTTTAATGCGTTCTCAAGTGCCTGATGGTAATGAAGACTTGGGTTATCGACTTTATAATTCAAACTCTTACTGATATTTGCACCTGCGTTAATTGCAATATCATAAATTGAACCAACAGATTCGATGTCCTTTACAGTTATTTCCAACAGATGTGTAACTTGAAATCCTTGGTTAATTGATTTGCCATCTATATATTGAACAATAGGCTGAATTAAATAATTAATCGTTTGAATATTTCTATCCAAAACACCAAAAGTTTTTAGGGTTTCGAGAACTTTTGTTGTCCTACTTGCATTTTCCTGCTGCGCGGCTACAACACTTTTATTCTCTGTCATGATTCCAATTGTAACTGTAGCCAAATCGGGCATAATTGATAATTTCCCTTCTCCTTCTAGTTTTATTACATTTTTTAGCTCCATATTATTCGGGCTGATTCTTGCAAATGAGACTGGGGGTTCATAATAACTCATTACTAAAATCTCCTTTTTCTAATTCAAAATCGTTACTGGTGTTCCTACTGGGATTATTCCAGTGAGTTCCTCAACGTCTTTATTATGCATTCTAATACATCCTCTAGAAACAAATTTACCAATAGAGGAAGGATTATTTGTTCCATGTATACCATAATGTTTTTTAGAAATGCTCATCCACATCGTTCCGTATACCCCACCTGGATTTGGTGCTTTATTAATAATGATAAAATTACCGATTGGTGTAGGATGTTCATCTCGGCCAACAGCGATGGGATATGATTGTAATATTGTTCCATTCTTTCGTAGTGTTAATTTTCTTTCACTTAACTTTATAAAGATTGAATACGATAAGGTTTCAATAGGAGGAAAGCCTGGAATTGTTATTTTTTGTCCTACATATAACTGATTAGGATTTAATGTTGGATTCGCCTTAATGATTGAATCTATAGGTAAACGATAATCTTCCGCAATCGACCAAAGCATCTCACCAGCTTTGACTGTATGAATCAATTTCTACTCAGCTCTTTTCTGTACATTTTTGATAGTATATGTGGTTTCTATTCAGAAGTTTAAGGATGATTAAGCAAATTCTTAGTTAAACCTTTATTTTTAAGCTATATTACTATTAGTACTTAAATAATAGGAGATATCGAATAAAAAATGAAACTAATATCTTGGAATGTCAATGGTTTAAGGGCATGTGTACGCAAGGGATTTTTGGATTACTTTAAAGAGATGGATGCAGACGTATTCTGCATCCAAGAAACTAAGCTACAAGAGGGACAAATCGAACTAGAACTCAATGGTTACCATCAATATTGGAACTATGCTACTACAAAGAAGGGATACTCCGGGACTGCTGTTTTCAGTAAGCTGAAACCATTAACAGTCTCATATGGGATAGGATCATTGGAAGATGAACCAGAAGGAAGGATCATAACACTTGAATATGAAAGCTACTTTCTAGTTAACGTATATACTCCTAATTCTCAGAGAGACTTGGCAAGAATCGACTTTCGATTAACTTGGGAAGAACAAATTAGAGCATATTTACTTGAGTTGGATAAAATAAAACCTGTTGTTCTTTGCGGTGATTTAAATGTGGCTCATCAAGAAATTGATCTTAGAAATCCTAAACCAAATAAAGGAAATTCTGGGTTCACAGATGAAGAAAGAGAAAAAATGTCAAAGTTGCTTGAAAGTGGGTTTGTGGATTCATTTCGACATCTTTATCCTGATAAAACAGAAGCGTATACATGGTGGTCATACATGAGCAAAGTTCGCGAACGTAATATTGGCTGGAGAATTGATTATTTTATTTTATCAGAGTGTTTAAAAGAGGATTTAGTAAATTCAGAGATTCACTCGCATGTATTGGGCAGTGATCATTGTCCAGTTGTTATTGAAATTGCATTTAAGTAAAATGTTTTTACTCAACAGTTATTAGGCAATAATAGAAGTTATGATATTAAATTTTTATAAGAGGAGACTATTAATATGTTAAAGGAACCACTTCATAACTATCTCTCAACGTACGATGAAAGTAATTCAGATGTGATTGGAATTTTCAAAGAAGAAGATGCTTACTTGAAAAGACTTGAAATTAAGGACAAATATACTTTTATTATCATTGAAAATAGTTCAATTAAAAAGTTTAAAGATGCTTATATTGAACTTTGTGATAAAGAGAGTGAGAACGTAGTCTCAACAGAAGGAGGAGAATTCCTAGAACAATCCCTTCAATATCTTAAAGTAAACAAAAACCTTTTTGTTTACCTAGAATCAAACTGGTTTGACGTTATAGGAGTCGATTCTGTATCTCTTGAACTAGATGATGTTTTTGGTCATTTTGATTTTATGTTAGGTTTCAAGGTTCAAAAGAAACATGAACAATTAATAAAAACGTTTCTAAACCAAGAAATCAATGAAAGTACTTATGATTTAATGTTTAGTCAAGAAGATGGTTTATGGAGTCTTAATATTGAATTAAATGGAATGGAAGAGTTTAATGAAAATATGTCAATTGCAGAAGCATATAACCTTTTATATAGAACAATTTTTAGATTAAAAGAATTTATCGAGGATCAAATATCTCACTGATTCATAACTAATTGATAGAACTCATAACAATATCAAAACAATTTTACTTGCTCCTGTTCAGCAGAATATTACAAGCAGCTGGTACAGGGGCGGTAGGACTTGCTCTATTATTTTTATGTATTAATACAAAGATAATTCATAATTTTTAGATTATTATACTAGCATTTTTGTTTGACTCTGTGTATTATGAGTGATAGCATAGTGCTAGCACTTGATATCACTTTAATATCAGTTTGATAGGAGGGACAAAATGAACGAAGAGAGAATTCAACTTAATGTTAGGATTAGTAAAGAAACATCTGAACAACTTGATGAAATTGTCGAATATTACCAAGAGAATACTAAGGTTGGTAGAATCTATAAAGGTGATGTGCTAACTGACATAATTCAAAAATCATTTGATATTATGCAAAAGCAGAAAAACATTAATAAAAGATCCTATTAATCTAGTATTGGAGGGAGACCATGTTTTACACAACGATAGTACCTCGTGTATCAGAAACGGATGGCGTTGGTCATATAAATAACACAACCATTCCAATATGGTTCGAAGCAGGCAGAAATGAAATTTTCAAACTTTTCACACCTGATTGTTCCTTCGAAAACTGGAGGATGATTATCCTACATATGGATATTGATTTCCTTCAACAAATTTATTTTGGTAGAGATATAGTTGTACATACTTGGGTTAAAAAGATTGGAAATTCTAGTTTAGAACTTTATGAAGAACTTTACCAAGCTAACGTTTTATGTGCTAAAGGAACGGTTGTATATGTGAACTTCAATAAGAGTACTCAGCAATCAGAGATTATTCCAGATGATATTAGAATTCAATTAGAACAGCATTTATATAGTAAATAATATAGGAAGACGTCATTGCAAAAATATAAAGGCAACGATGTCTCCTACGTTAATATATTCTATTACTTTGATCCTCTTCGAAAAGTGATAGGATAAACGGCTTTAGATCCATGATTCTCAGCTTGTCTGGTATCTTATCTGTTCCAGAAATAATAAGCGCTGCTAACGTATCGTTTTTATGAAGACCACCATGCTCACCACCACCATTATGAACAGGCGTCGTTTCAGAATAAACAACATACCCTGGTTTAGCAGTAACGACGATAGAATCTTGTTGACTAAGTAATGCACTATGTAGTTGATTTAGGGCATCAGGATAGTCATTATATTTTATTTCAGTGTTTTCTTCATCAATGCTTAAATTAAGTACACCCTTATTTCCTTTTATGGACCATGACTGTTTATATTTATCTTTCCACTTACCGTGCTTTTTGAAAGAGAAGGTATCGTTGTTATCTGAACTCCATACATGGATCCAATCATCCTTGTCGATAAATGCAGAAATGGCCATTCTTGAATCAGTTACAGCTGACTTTGCAATCTCAGCTTTATTAACTTTTTTTGAAGAGATAAATATAAAAGCCATCCGATGGTTGTTAGCGATTACAAGTTCTCCATTGGATGGTTTTTCACTAAAACCCGCAACATTGTATGATTCAAATAGCTTGTAAAGATTTATTTTTGTTTGTTTTTCGTCTTCGACTAATTTGTCCTGTCCGTGGTCACCAAATAAAATAAAAACAGTTTGATCCAATGCATCTTCCCATGATCCGTAACTATCTAAGAGATGTTGAAGATGCTTTTCTACTTCTTTAAATCCGCTTACATTTTCTGGTCCATTCTTATGTGTTTTTTTATCCATCTCCGGGAAAAAGGCAAGTGTAAATTGTGGTTGTTTATTTATAGACTTAAGCTTTAATATTACATCTGAAGCATAATTATCATTAAAACCAGCACGCTGTACAAATGTGTCAGGTAGAATTTGCTTTTTTAATTCATCAGGATGATGAAACATTCCAAAAGCAAAGGTATCTGAACTAATTGTTTTTAATGTTTTTGGCGTACCAATTACTTGACTTAGAATAGGAGGAATAGTGAGTTCATGCTCAGATTTCCCTCTGTGAAGTAAGAGATTAATGCTACCCGTCGTGATTCCCTTTTGTTGTAGCTCATCAAAAATTGTTGTTTGTTTTTTATTTAGATGCACATTGTTCAAATTGTACATAGCATCAATAATGGTCTGATTTATTCCTACTTTACGAAGGGTTTCAAAGGAAGTACCATAATCAACAAGCCTATCCTCTTCCTTATCGTACCAAGTCAGCCCAGGAATATGGTGATCTCTAGGCATCTTTCCAGTAATTAAGCTTGCTTCGATTGATACAGACATTGAAGGAAAAGGAGCAACTAGGTCTGGGTATATTCTGCCATGATCAATTAGAAATTGTAGTGCTGGAAAATCTCCTGTTTTCAAGCTTTCTTCTACAAGATTTGAAGTCATTGAATCAATCATAATCATAACAACATTTTTATGCAGTTGACTCTTCGTTTCGAATTGACCACTACTATTATTTTGACAACCTGAAAAAAAACAAAAAGCTACGAGTAAAAGTAATAACCATTTTTTACTCATAAAGACCTCCTAGTAAGAGTGAAAGTCTGGTCGAGATAAGACTAAACATAAAGTATTTTATATTATTGTTCTAACTAGAAGGATTTATGAATAATAAAAAGAATTAAAAATAAAGCATGAATCTTATTTATTTGGAAATTATGTTGATAGGTAGTTTAATTATACTAACTGAAGTATCAGACTAAAATTGAGAGGATGTTTTCAAATGGATAAGATCGAAGTTGGAGAAGTCTTTACCATAACAGACGAAAATGACAATGAACAAGAAGTTGAAGTATTAGCTTCAATGACTGTAGAAGGAAGCGATTACGTTGCTATTGCTTTTGCTGAAGATGTTGAAGTTGAAACGGAAGATGATATTGATATTTTCTTCTTAAAGGTTGAAGATGAAGGCGAATTTTCTTATATTGAAAATGATGATGAGTTCGAAAAAGTTTCAGCAGCTTTTGCAAGTGTGATGGACGAGGAAGAAGAATAAAACAAATATGAGAGGACTATCCTCTCATACCTTTATTAAAGAAAGGATGTTTCTTTATGTTTGATGAAGTAAGTAATTCCCTCCAAACGGCGTTGAAGGATTGGGGTATGATGCAAAAAACAAGTGGAGATGAAGGTGCAGATTGGGCTGAAAGATTTGAAAGGAATTTTTATATGTTTGTTTCTCATTTTCGCGAATGGTTCAATCAACAAAATCCTAGAGCAAATACAATTGAAGAAGCTGAAACATTGAAAGAAGTACAAGACATAAAGCAACAGCTACCTGGGCCACTTCAACTAAACTTTCAAATTGAACTCGAGGAAATTGTCGAGGAAATAGAAACAAAGCGGTTTGACTAAATATTAAGTAAAAGAGAATCTTAACTTTATAGACTTAAAGAATATTAAAACTTATATACATAGATGTTTTTAAAATATTTAATTTATAATTAATAGAAATATAGAAAAACTAAAGCATTTATTTGTACGCTCTTCATGTGTGGAATGGAGGAGAGGCACTTGACTCCTGCGGGATGCACCAGGCAGCGCAAAAGTGAGATCCCGCAGGAACTTAGGAAGCGACGAGGGGGCTAACCGCATGCCCCGCGGTACCCCGCGAGTGAACTGCAGCGAATGGAATTCCGAGACTGATTTGTCTAGCTTCAGGGGAGACACCCATGCTAAATAAGTATTTCGCACCATGGGGTATGAAAAAATGTTTCCTCCTCAATGTGGAATGAGCGGAGAGCCACTTGACTCCTGCGGGATCCAGTGGTCTCGTGAGACCCCGCAGGATCCCGCTCCTGGCGACGAGGAGGCTCACGGACCACCCCGCGGAAAGCAAGTGGATCGCAGCTCATGGAACTCCACTACCTAGGTTATTTTCAGGGTAGAACCCAATGCTAATAAAAATTCGCACCATGGAGAATGAAAATGTTTTGTTCATTCAGTGTGGAGGGAGAGCAACTAGACAACTACTGATCTTTCGGTCTCGAATATCTTTCATTCCCTTTCATAGGCTTTGTGTATGAGAAAGGGAATCAAACAACGCTTTTCATTCCCTTTGGATGGCTTTTGGCATAAGAAAGGGAATCAAACAACGCTTTTCATTCCCTTTGGATGGCTTTTGGCATGAGAAAGGGAATCAAACAATGCTTTTCATTCCCTTTGGATGGCTTTTGGCATGAGAAAGGGAATCAAACAATGCTTTTCATTCCCTTTGGATGGCTTTTGGCATGAGAAAGGGAATCAAACAATGCTTTTCATTCCCTTTGTAGAGCTTTGTGCATGAGAAAGGGAATCAAACAACGCGCTTTTCATTCCCTTTGTAGGGCTTTGGGCATTAGTAAGGGAATTGAAACTCTCTGACCTAGGTATTTCCAGGGTAGACATCTATGCTAATTAAAATTAGCACCATGGAGTATGAAAAATTATACTTAGCTTATTGTCTAGCTTCAGGCGCTATCGGCTCTCAGGTCTAAGTCAATCCACCCTAGAAGGTTAAAGTGCCTTATGCCTGTCGCCCATGAACGAGCGCCTTCAGCATTTCTTTTTTCAGGGTAGACAAAAACAAAAAGAAGAGGTGACATAAACTATGGAAGTTATAAAACTAGCAGAACAATACTACAAAGAAGCTATTAAGTTATCAGAATATGCATTTCAATATAAAGTTTCAGAAGAAAAAATCACCGAACGAATAGAAACTTTGAATAAATATCATCAATTATTTGGGATTGTTGAACAAGAAGAACTCATTGCAAAACTCCATTTAATCCCATTTGAAATCTACATAGGTCAAATAAAATTTAAAATGGGCGGTATTGCAGGTGTAGCAACCTACCCTGAACATCGTAGGAACGGGAATGTCAAAGAAATGTTAATTCATTCTCTTAAAGTAATGAAGGCTCAAGGTCAGACCATATCGATGTTACACCCCTTTTCAATTCCCTTTTACCGAAAGTACGGATGGGAAGTTTTATCTAATAGAATCAAAATTACTATGACAAAGAATGACTTATATATGCTGGGGGAAACAAAGGGTTATGTGAAACGTTATGTTCAAGAAAATCAATTCAATGATCTTCAAAATACATATGAAGAGTTCGCTACAAGGTTTTCTGGCATGTTAGTTAGACACAATGAATGGTGGAAAAAGAATGTAATCGATGATCTAAAGGGTGCCATTTACTATGATGTACTAAATTCTCCTAAAGGATATTTATTATATTCAATCAAAAATTCTAAAATGGAAATTGAAGAATTTATTGCCCTTGACGGAGAAGCCAAAAAGGGACTTTGGAATTTTATCTGTCAACACGATTCTATGATTAATGAGCTCGTAATTACAACTTATGATAACGATCCTTTCTTCTTTTCAATCAATAATCCAATGATAAAAACTGAACTATCACCGTACTTTATGGTGCGTATTGTTGATGTGATTAGCTTTTTACAGCAATATCAGTTTGATTGGCCTATGATGGGAATCGAGCAAAGTGTCATTTTAAAAGTGACGGACAACTTTGCAAACTGGAATGAAGGATTCTTTAAAGTTTCTAATGAAAAGGTTATACATGAGATTAATGCAAATAAAGAAGATGTGATAAATTTATCTATTAATGCATTATCTGCTATGTTATTGGGATATAAAAGACCAAAGGAACTTTTTGAACTGGGTATTATTCAATGTAAGGAAAAAGAAATGATTAAGTTAGAGTCGTTAATACCAAAAAATAAGCCATTTTTTAATGATTTCTTTTAAAATCTCTTTAACCAATTTGTGAGGGCACGAGAAAAAAATAAACATTTTGTATTTAGATTGTAACTCACAAGAACTATTTTCGACATATCTATAAAGGGTTCTTAGGAGAGATTAGAATGAGATGGTTTGTGTATACACTGTTCGCATTATTATACTTATTAATTACATTTTTCGGAGTAGGCCCTGTGCTTTTAGCGGATGGCTCTTCAGTAGAAAGAATTATTACTCTTGTGATTGTGGTGTGTATTTATATTCTTCTTACCATCGTATTATATTTTATAAAAAAAAGATTAAGAATAAGTTAGGATAACTCTTATACATATTGAGTTATCCTCTTTTATTGGAAATTTACGCAAATATTAAATAGGCATTCACCCTTGTAAGAACATCTACATATGTTGTGATATACAATACGAAAGGGTGGTTTGATGAAGGGGAAAATTCGTAACTACTATGCAGGTGGTAATACAGCAAAAGGTTTCTATAGTTTATACGACTCAGCCTTAAGTGGATTAGAGCGTTTGTTTATATTAAAAGGTGGACCTGGTACTGGTAAATCAACACTTATGAAAAAAATTGGTGAAAACTTTGTATATAAAGGCATTGATATTGAATTTTTACATTGTGCTTCCGATAATAATTCAATCGATGGTGTAATTCTCCCACAATATAGAATAGGTATTGTTGATGGTACTGCACCTCACATAATTGAACCCAGTGCACCTGGTATTGTTGAAGAATATGTGAATTTAGGCGTGGCATGGGATTCTAATAAACTTCAAAGAAGTAAAGAACATATTTTAGAATTAAATAAGGGCATTTCTGCAACATTTGATAAAGCATATAAAACATTTGCAGAATCTTTAAGTGCTCATGATGACATTGAGGAAATCTATATTTCTAATATGGACTTCAATGAAGCAAATAAATTAACAGATGACTTAATTCATCAGTTTTATGGTCAAGATAAATTGAATAAAGTATCGGATGTTAAGCACCGTTTCTTAGGAGCGGCTACCCCAAATGGTGCTGTTGATTTTATTCAGAACTTAACAGAAGATGTTAATAAGCGTTATTTCATCAAAGGTAGAGCTGGTTCAGGTAAATCGACCATGTTAAAGAAAATAGCAGCGGAGGGAGAGGAAAAAGGATTTGACGTAGAGATTTATCACTGCGGCTTCGATCCTAATAGCCTCGACATGGTGATCATAAGAGAACGTGGAATTGCGATTTTTGACAGCACTGCTCCCCACGAATATTTCCCTGAGAGAGACTCAGATGAAATAGTAGATATGTATGGAAGATGTATAACACCAGGCACTGATGAAAAATTCGCAAATGAAATTGAGCGAACAACGAAAGCTTATAAAGATAAAATGAAAGAAGCTATTTCGTATTTATCAGAAGTAAAACAACTTCGTGATCAGCTTGAAGAATATTATATTGATGCAATGGACTTTTCAAAAGTTGAGGATATCCAACAACAACTTCTCGCAGAAATTGAAGATTTTATTGCATCTTGTAAATAGGGCAAAAAGATAGACTTCTCGTAAGTGAGAAGTCTATCTTTTTAGATATCATTTAGACATCACGCTTTTTTGATTTCTTTCGTGCTGAATCTTTACTTACTCCATCAAATTCTTTCGTAGTTGTTCCTTGTCCTTCTACATTAGGTGAGTTAAGACCAATTGTTGATGGATCTTTTTTAGGTCTTGACATATTTACACCTCCTTACTAACTAAGATTACTTTTTCTTATCGGTGTTGCTTTTATTCAAATATGGTTATAATTTTTTGGTAGGGCTGTATTAAAAAGGAGACAAGAGAATGAAGATTGGAGTAATTTCAGATACACATATTCCTAAAAGGGGTACATCAATCCCGACGACAGTGCTAGAAGGTTTACGTGGTGTTGAATTAATTATACATGTTGGGGATTGGCAGGACATGAGTGTCTACCAACAGTTAACACAGATAGCCCCAGTTGAAGGAGTAGCGGGAAATGTAGATGACGAGGAAATTAAACAGAAATTTGGTAAAAGAAAAGTACTTTCTTTAAATGGATTTGAAATTGGAGTGGTTCATGGTGATGGAAAAGGAAAAACAACATTGAAGCGTGTAACAGAGTCTTTTTCTGGACAGCCTTTAGATCTAATTTTATTTGGTCATTCTCATATACCTTATCATCAAAAACATAATGGAGTTATTTACTTTAACCCTGGTTCACCAACAGATAAAAGACGACAGCAACAATTTTCTTATGGCATACTCTCATTGGAAAAAAAAATACGGGCTGAGTTAATATTTTTTGATAAAGACAAATAGGTGAAATGGCGATGTGACGAGAGAAGACTTTATCCCTCAGAAATAATAACGCTAATTATTATATGGTCTTTTAAAACGAAATTAAAAATATAAATAAAAATAGTTAATAAACAAGTGCCAATTTAACCTTGGTTATCTTGGCAACTTGTCAATTAACCTTTTAAAGGAAGCTTGATGGTGAATGTAGTTCCAAATTCATTACTTTTCACTTTCATAGTTCCACGATGATATTCAATAATTTTTTTTGAAACTGAGAGCCCAAGTCCGGTTCCATCATCTTTAGTGCTGAAAAAAGGATCAAATATCATCGGCAGGATAGATGGTTTAATACCAATTCCATTATCAATGAATTGTATTGAAATGAACCTTTCGACTAACTCTGTTTTTATTACAATTTTAAGCTGTTGATTTTTCGAGGCGTCATTTGCATTTCTAAATAAATTCAGAAAAACCTGTAGTAATTCATCACGATCAACTTCTATTAAACAACCCTCGGCGTTTGGACTAAGTAGAAATTCTATCTCGACATTGTGAAGCAGAGCTTCACTATTAAGAAATTTTTTTAGCGTATTGTCTGAGAATTCTTTCACAGACATCACCATCAATTTTGTTTGAGAGGGCTTAGCAATCCTTAGAAAATCACTGATAATTTTATTAGAACGATCAATTTCCGGAATAAGCAATGATTTAAACAAATTCGAAATGTCATCTGATACTCTATCATCCAATAATTGTAAATAACCTCTTACCGTTGTTAATGGATTTCTTATTTCATGAGCAATACCTGCAGCAATTCTACCAGCTAAAGCCTGTTTTTCCGCTTCCTTAATCATATTTAAAAACTGAAAAATACCAATTACCCGTTTAATGGAACCATCTGGATTATGGATAATTCTTGAATTAATGATCCCATAATTTTTATCAAGTACCTGCTGATTATAAATTTCCTGACCTGAAATTAGCGTTTGTAGGGTGATGATCTTTTCATCTGGTATTTTTAGTAATTCACGGATATGTTTACCAATCATTTCATTTTGATTCACAGAAAGATCATGTGCAGTTTGATAGTTACATAACGTAATCAGCCCATGATGATCAATCATAACAATATGGTGAGGTACATAGTCTAGAATTTGTTTTAAAGAAGCCTCTACCATTTCAAACAGATCAACGTCTAATTCCTCAATTTGATTATTGCCCTTTGAATTCCAATCTATGATAGGAACATCTTGGGGGTAGATCTTTTTAACTTGCATTCCATTTTCCGGATTATATGTGAATGTAATTGGTAACTTTGAGAGAATATCTTTATATAATTGATTTTCAATTCTTAATTTTTCTAATTCACTATTCTTCGCCAATAGGTTGACCTCTCTAGGTTAAGATATTTATAAGGTAATTAAACTTATTCTTATTATATATTAATTTATTTGTAAGTTTAATTACAAGCTAAAATACGTTTCTTTATTACAAAGACTCAAATTTGGAGGTATATGATGAACTTTAATTTATTCCGTAAATACAATAGCACCCTAGGTTATTTTCATGGTCTACTTCCATACTATTTTTATTCTCACCATTGAAAAAGAACAACATAAGATATGAGAATTAATAAAAGAGGTGTTAAAGTTGCCAAATAGACCAATAAGAAGAGAAAAACTCTACATAAATGGAGAATGGATTAAAGCTAGTGAATATAGTAATCTCTTATCACCTTATGACCAGGAACTTCTCGCTGAAATTCCATTAGCAAGTGTAACAGAGGTTACAAAAGCAATTGAGGCAGCACATGGCTCCAGAGAAATATTACGAAAAATGCCAGCACATGAACGTGGAGCAATACTAGAAAGAATCGCTAATTTAATAGAAGAGAAGTTTGAAGTAGCTGCTAAAATCATAGCACTAGAAGCAGCTAAACCGATTAAAACAGCGAGATTGGAAGTTCAACGTACTATTCAAACCTATAAATTCGCTGCTGAAGAAGCCAAAAGAATACATGGTGAGACTATTCCTATTGATGCTGCACCTGGTGGTGAAAATAAAATTGCTTTCACAATTAGAGAACCTATCGGTGTTGTAGCAGCAATCACTCCATTTAATTTCCCGATGAATTTAGTTGCACATAAAGTCGGTCCTGCTATTGCTGTAGGTAATCCAGTTGTTTTAAAACCTGCATCTCAAACTCCGCTTTCGAGCTTTTTTCTTGCTCAGATTTGTGAACATGCAGGTCTTCCAAATGGAGGATTGAATATTGTGACGGGCAAGGGCAGTACTGTTGGAGATGTTTTAGTCAAAAGTGATTTGGTTAAAAAAATCACTTTTACTGGTAGTCCAGCTGTTGGTCGTTCTATTCGAGATAAAGCAGGATTAAAAAAAGTAACATTAGAACTCGGTTCGAATTCTGCAGTTATTCTTGATAAGAATGTACCTCTTGATAAAATCATACCAAGGTGTGTAATGGGTGCATTTTCTTATCAAGGTCAGGTATGTATTTCACTTCAACGAATTTATGTACACGAAGAAGTATATGAAAAATTTGTAGATTTGTTTATTACTGAAACAAAAAAACTTAAAATTGGCAATCCATTAAATGAAGATACAGATCTCTCAGCATTAATTTCACCTGATGAGATAACTCGAGTTCAAGCTTTGATACATGAATCAGTAGAACAAGGAGCAACCGTGGCCTTAGGTGGAGATAATGAAGATACTATCTTAAAACCTACTATACTACTAAATGTGCCTAATACTTCAAGGGTATCTTGTCAGGAAGTTTTTGCGCCTGTTGTCGTTATAAATAAAATAGCATCAATGGAAGAAGCATATAGACTCGTAAATGAATCGGAATTTGGACTTCAAGCTGGAATCTACACAGAAAGCATTCATACAGCATTAAATGCTGCAGAGCAATTACATGTTGGTGGAGTTATTATTAATGACATTCCTACATTTAGAGTGGATCACATGCCATATGGTGGAGTGAAAAATAGCGGTATGGGTCGAGAGGGTGTTAAGTATGCGATTGAAGAGATGACCGAAATGAAGTTGGTGGTTTTTAATCGAGACTAGTTTGTTATGAAAGGTGGAGGAGTGAACAGATGATATCACTAGTTAAATTTCCAAAGAGTTCCTATACTGGCTGGGGATCGCTTGGGAAGATAAACAATGAACTAGAATCAATGGATATTAGAAATTTACTGATTGTCCTTGATCCAGCACTAGAAAAATTAGAATTCACGCAAACATACCTTCCATTGATTCACCAGACCTATAATACCACGATTTATACTGATATAGAACCAGAGCCTTCTATAGGTTGTGCACAAAGATTAGTTGATTTTACAAGAAAGGGAAACTTTGAGTTAGTTATTGGTATTGGTGGAGGTAGTACACTCGATTTAGCAAAGTTAACATCTGTCATTTCTTATAATGAAGGAAATGTAATCGATTATTTAAATTTAACCGGAACAAAAACATTCAAAACCAAGGGAATTCCAAAAATCCTAATTCCAACAACTTCCGGAACAGGCAGTGAAGCAACTGATATATCTGTTTTATCTCTAGATCAAACCAAGGATGTAATTTCACATGACTACTTACTTGCAGATATTGCAATTATTGATCCACAACTAACGTTATCAGTTCCACAAAGAGTAACTGCTGCAACAGGTGTTGATGCATTAACACATGCCATAGAAGCATATCTATCAGTGAATTCAAATGCGATCACTGACGCACTTGCAATTCAAGCGATAAAGCTTATTGGTAAATCTTTAAACCAAGCTGTATATAATGCTGAAAACCAAGAAGCCAGAACTGATATGAGCTATGGAAGCTATTTAGCAGGCTTAGCGTTTAATAATGCAGGTGTAGGGGCTATTCATGCACTTGCATATCCATTAGGAAATCAATTTAAACTCCCTCATGGCGAATCAAATGCTGTCTTGCTACCATATGTATTAAATTATATTTCTGACAGTTGCAATAGTAAATTAGAAACGGTTACCAAACTTCTTGTGAGTAATCAAGATACTAACCCTTCCAAAAATTATTTAGAATTTTTCAGAAAAATAGTCGGGGATATTGGATTACCAACGACTTTAAAACAGTATGGAATAAAACTTGAACATCTTTTAAGTCTAACAGAAGAAGCATGTAAACAGAAAAGGTTACTTTCAAGAACCCCTGCTAATCTATCAGAAGATGATATTTATGATATCTATAAAACCGCACATGAAGGATGAAATCTTAAAAACAGAACAATAATTAGTTATACTCGTCCAATCATATATTAATAGGTTGAATAGAATAATGTATATCGTAATAGAAAGGAGTGATTAAACATGGCAAACTCTAGAAGAAGACCAATTATTAATGCTGAGAAAGTGATTATCCATGCGGACGAGGTTATTGTCATTGAAGCAAATGATCGAAGAAGACATCATAGACAAGATATTGATGATGTAGCAGGAGTGGAAGATCGTAAAAGACATCGTGGTAGAAACGAAGATGATGTAGCCGGTGTGGAAGATCGTCGACACCATCGTAGAGTAAACGATGATGATGTAGCTGGCATAGAACAGCGCAAACCTCGTTTTCCTTGGTAAAAAACAAAGCTTTTCGTCAACAGAGTAGCATTTGCTACTCTGTTTTTTAAGTATTTGCAACATGAAGAATGAAAAATGTTTAGTTATTTATACTTGGCGTAGTGTCTAGCTCCAGGCGCTATCGGCTCTAAGGTCTAAGTCAAGCCATCTAGAAGGTTAAAGAGCAACCTTCCAGCCGGCTTGCCTTATGCCTGTCGCCGATGAACGAGCGCCTTCCGCATTTCTTTTTTCAGGGTAGACATCTATGCTAATTAAAACTAGCACCATGGAGTATGAAATAGTGTACTTACTAAGTGTGGAATGAGCGGAGAGCCACTTGACTCCTGCGGGATCTAGCGGTCACGTGAGACCCCGCAGGAGCCAAAAAGCGACGAGGAGGCTCACGGATCGCCCCGCGGAAAGCAAGTGGATCGCAGCTCATGGAACTTCATCACCTAGCTTATTTTTAGGGTAGACTTCCATGCTAATTTGATTAGCACCATGGAGTATGAAAAATTATACTTAGCTTAGTGTCTAGCTTCAGGCGCTATCGGCTCTCAGGTCTAAGTCAATCCGGCAAGAAGGTTAAAAAGCAACCTTCTTGCCGGCTCGTCTTATGCCTGTCGCCGATGAACGAGCGCCTTCCGCATTTCTTTTATCAGGGTAGAATAATTATATTTTTTTAAAGAATAAATTTCTCGAACCCTTATGTTTAAAGGCTTGAACAAGCTGTATATGACATTTGTCATATACCTGATATGACATGTATGACTACACAGTTATTACATAGTCACTTATGATAGGTATATCCTAAAAAAAGGGGTAACCTAAATGAATACACAAAACCAAAAAACTCTAAGAAAACAAATTTCTCCATATGAAAAATCTAATACGAAGGCAAGTGTTTGGCAACTAATTAATACCCTAGTTCCATTAATTCTATTATGGTTTCTAGCGTATAAGAGTCTCTCAATTTCTTATGCATTGACCTTATTCGTTGGTATCTTTGCTGCAGGATTTCTAGTAAGGACCTTTATCATTTTTCATGATTGTTGTCATGGATCATTCTTTAAAAACAAAAGAGCAAATCAAATCCTAGGAACTATTACAGGTATTATAACGTTATTTCCATTCAGTCAATGGAAGCACGAGCATTCTGTGCATCATGCAACAAGCTCGAATTTAGATAAACGAGGTGTTGGTGATATTTGGGTATTAACAGTAGATGAATACATTAAAGCACCAACCTCTACTAAGATAGCTTATAGACTTTATCGTAATCCCATTGTCATGTTCGGGTTTGGCCCAATCTATTTATTCCTAATTAAAAATAGATTTAATCGCAAAGGCGCAAGAAGAAAAGAACGCTTGAATACGTACCTAATTAATTCTTCAATTTTATTAATCAGTGTCTTACTCTCTTGGTTAATTGGTTGGCAAGCATTTCTAATCGTTCACGGTACAATTCTTTTTATCTCTGGTGCTGCTGGTGTTTGGCTTTTTTATGTACAACATACATTTGAAGATTCATATTTTGAAGAAGATGAGCACTGGGAATATGTAAAAGCTGCTGTTGAAGGTAGCTCATTTTATAAACTTCCAAAATTACTTCAATGGTTAACTGGGAATATAGGTTATCACCATGTTCACCACTTAAGTCCAAGAGTACCGAATTATAGATTAGAAGAAGCTCATACAAATACTCTACCTTTACACAATGTACCAACCATTTCACTCTTAACAAGCATCCAATCAATAAAATACAGATTATGGGATGAAGAAAAGAAAAATTTTGTTACATTCAAAGATGTTAGAAAAGAGCAAGCTTTAAAGGCAAAAATTAGTATTTCAAAAATCAGTTAATTACGCTTTTAGTAAACCCTTGGAAAGTTTTTTCAAGGGTTTATTAATTTAGTCTAATGATTGTGATAAAATTTGGAATTAGAGAATTAAAAAGAGGTTTTAAACATGAAAAATAAATTTCCTATCTTTCAAAAAGGATCTGGGATTTCGCCATATATTTGGAGCGTATTTAGTATCCTTCCATTTTATTTTATATTTCAAGCGTCCTCAACACTAGAAATTACTATCGGTATTATACTAACGATTGTTTTTTTCATTTCGTTAAGATTTGCATTTATTTCAACGAATTGGCCTGTTTATTTGTGGACCTCGATTTTAATTGGGATTTCAATAGCCATGACTGTTTTATTCCAATATGCTTATTTTGCGTTCTACATTGCTTATTACAATGGAAATATAAAAAACCGAATTGCATTTATCACTTTATATATCATTCATTTAGTAAGTACAACTATTTCTATAAATTATAATATTGTCTTACAAAGGGAAATTTTCTTATCCCAAATACCATTTATAGTGATCATTTGGATAAGTGTAATATTGCTTCCTTTTAACCTTTATAATAAAAAAAAGCAAGGGCAACTTGAAGAGCAACTTGAAGATGCACATAAACGTATATCTGAACTAATAAAGCAAGAAGAAAGACAACGAATTGCCAGAGATTTACATGATACACTTGGACAAAAACTTTCTCTTATTGGATTGAAGAGTGACTTAGCACGTAAGTTGATTTCCAAGGATCCGGATCAAGCGCGAAATGAAATGAAAGATGTTCAACAAACTGCAAGGACTGCTTTGAGCGAAGTGAGAAAAATGGTCTCACAGATGCGTGGAATCAGAATAAAAGAGGAACTAGTATTAGTTGAACAAATTCTTAAAGCAGCACATATTGATTACCAAATCGATAATGAATTTAACTCAAAGAACAGCTCATTGTATTTAGAAAACATTTTAAGTATGTGCTTAAAAGAAGCAATTACGAATGTCGTAAAGCATAGTAAAGCATCTCATTGTGAAATAACGATTAGTCAATCTTTAAATAGTACGTGCATTACTGTTTTTGACAACGGAATAGGCATAAACGATGACCGTGTTTATTCAAAAGGAAATGGTCTTATTGGTATAAAGGAACGCTTAGAATTTGTAAACGGAACACTTGAAATACAATCAATAGAAGGAACTAAAATCATAATGGTAGTACCTCATGTTATTAAAAAGGAGGAACAGAAATGATTAGAATCGTTGTTGCAGAGGATCAACGAATGCTTTTAGGAGCGCTTGGTTCTCTTCTTAGTCTTGAAGAAGATATGGAGGTAGTTGGTAAAGCTACCAATGGGGAAGAAGCGATTGCTCTCGTTCAAGAACACCAACCAGATATTTGTATCATGGACATTGAAATGCCTGAGAAAACCGGTCTTGAAGCAGCGGAAGAATTAAAAGAGACAAATTGTAAAGTAATTATTTTAACAACGTTCGCGCGAGCAGGTTATTTTCAAAGGGCGCTAAAAGCTGGAGTTAGTGGGTATCTACTTAAAGATAGTCCAAGTGAAGAACTAGCTAGTACGATAAGAAGCGTAGTGAGTGGTAAAAGGATTTATGCTCCGGAACTGATGGATGATGTCTATAATGAGGGAAATCCTCTCACTGAACGGGAAAAAGAAGTACTTGAACTCGTCGCGGATGGACGTAATACAAAAGAGATTGCTGATCAATTAAGCATTAAAACTGGTACCGTTCGAAATTACGTTTCAACCATTCTTGATAAATTAGAAGTGAAAAATCGAATCGAGGCTATTTCTCAATCGAAAGAAAAAGGTTGGTTCAAGTAGACTCTTTCTAATAGATTGGTTACTCTAATCATTGTCTTCCTTTATGGTTACTCAGATATTAGTAAAAAGCTTTTGTTCAAACATATAAATTCACCTAGGTTGAAAAAAGTGTTGTAGAAATCAACCTAGGAATTCTTTAATAGTGACGATCAAAATGTATGTTGGTTGGTTCTATTTTGATCTGATAGGTTGTACCGTCCACAGCCTTAATAATAAGACCTGGCTTCTGGGTTCCTCTAAAAACTTCGTCTCGATCAAGAATTTTAGTAAATGCTACTTCTCCTTGATGTGTAACACTATACGTTTCTAGTGCACTCGCTATCTGCTTAGCTAACCTTTGCTCCATGTAGTATCCCATACCATCCCACACTTTCTTTGACAAAGTCATATTAATACATATTCCTTTCATTTCCAGATTTAGAACAAAAAAGATTGATTCTTACACATCCTGGCAAGAATCAATCTTCGAAAACCTATGAGGCTAATTTCTGAGCAGAATTTTTATTCTCCCTTTGGTTTAAACTAATAAACCTGTACATCTCTATGATTGGTTTTGTAAAAGTAATAACTGGTTTACTGGCTAATCCAAAGCTGATAAATAGCGTTGTAAGAATAAATACAAATAAAGAGGCAGCCGTAATTGTAAAGTCAAAGATAGAGGTACTTTGTAGAACCTTTATGACTAATCCATGTAGTAAATATATATAAAGCGTTCTGCCTCCAAGATGTGTAAAGAAATACCTTTCTTTAGGGACTAAAGTTAGAAAACATACTGTGATAACAAACATTAAAATGTAGATAAATAGTCGTATGAACATTGCATAGTGTAGCTGCTCAATACCTAAGTCAAAGTATGAGGAAGTCGCTATTAGCCAATCTCTTCCACCTTTTGGGAAATAAAAATAATAAGTTAACAATATAACAATCATAGCTGCAGTAGAAAGTACTTTCATTTTCTTATTAATAATAAATTTAAAATGATTTTCATTTAAGTAAAATCCAAGTAGGAAAAGCGGAAAAAACACAAACGTTCTCGACAAACTTAGAAAAGAACCGATGCTATCAATATAACCAACAAGCATGCCAACTATGACTGCATAAAATAATGGATATTTAAATTTTGTAAATACTTTTAGAAGGATATTCCAACATAGTAGACTTAACAAAAACCATAAAGTCCAATAAGGATCCATTAACGTAAATGTAACCCCTTTACCTTGAATAGAATAAAGGATATAGTAAAAAAATTGAAAGGTAATATATGGAACTAGCACCCGATATAAGACTTTTTTCATATAGCCATCTTTTGAATAACCTTTTGAAAAGAATCCTGCGATTAATATAAATGCAGGCATATGAAAACTATAAATAAAGTTATATACAGTAGATATAAAATGACTTTCTTCTCTAAATGGACTTATAAGATGTCCAAAGACAACTAAAACAATTAAGATAAATCTTGCATTATCAAAATAAGAGTTTCGATTTAAGGAACCTGACATGATGTTACCTCCTAATAAGTTGGTCCCCATATAATTACATACGTTTGGTCTGAACATTGAGGGTACTTCAAAAATTGAAATACAATTGTTATAAGTTGTATCATATACGTAAATGGAATTTAAAAAATGAGTCTCATTTGTAACTTACATAGGCTGTTTTCGTTCACTTTGTTGCTTTAAAATCACTTGAACTAGTAGAATGGCATCTTTTCCTTCCTAAAGTATAACCATAACATCGTGATATAGTGTAACCTTGCTAAAAATAGGTCTTTTAGCAACAATCTTTCAGAAAAGAGACTTTACATAAAATATGATGATAACGTAAATTTTAAAATCAGTGGGGTGAAACATGGAAAAAAATAGAAACTGGTTTATCATCTTACCCTTTTTAATAATACTTATTATCGCAAGCTTATCAAAGACAGTTGATACCTCTACAAAACCCGATAAACTTCATGTTGTTGCATTAGGCGATTCAATTACCTACGGAACAGGAGATCCATTAAAAAAGGGGTATATTGTAAGGTTTAAAGAGGATTACAAGCGCTATAAGTCTTCTTATATATTACTTAAAAATTACGGAATCCCTAAATTTAAAACGACTGACATCTTAACTCAATTAAAGGAACATAAAATTCAGAACTCGGTACAATCTTCAGACTATATTATCTTAAATATAGGAACAAATGACTTTAGAAAAAGTGCAGACTACACATTTGAATCCATTCAAGAAAATGAAATAACTGAAGGAAAATTAAAATTCCAGAAAAATTTAGATCTGATATTCAAGCAACTTAGAAGAGTTAATCCATCTTCACCCATTTTTGTCATGGGGTTATATAATCCATATACAGAATATCAAAATGAAGATGAACTTCATTCTCTCATTGCAGATTGGAATAAGGTCATTACTATAGTTTCTTCTAAGTATAATAACGTAACATTTGTACCAACAATTGATTTATTTTATGGTGAATTAAAAAAAGAATATTATAGCGATTCGCTTCATTTAAATCCGAAAGGATATGAACTAATGGCTAACCGACTATTAACATATGTTCGAACCTATGATGAAAATAATAATAAACCATGAATGATTATAGTACCTGATTTTGAAAATATCAAATAAAATATAAAGCTATTTCCATTTCCGGAAATGGCTGATTTCTTGTGGTTTATATTGACAAGGAATAATGGCTGTGATATTTTATTGATTGTGATTTTAATACTCTACTAATTTAATAAACTAAAGCATCGAGGGGGAACAAAAATGAACGCGGTTATAATTGCTGTATTAGTTATGCTGATCTTGAGTCTGCTTAGAGTGAATGTAGTATTTGCTTTAATTTCAGGTGCTCTTGTAGGCGGTCTTACTGGAGGATTAAGCTTAACAAATACAATTGACGTTTTTTCAAGTGGGTTAGGAGGTAGTGCTGAAGTAGCATTATCTTATGCACTATTGGGTGGTTTTGCTATTGCAATCTCTAAAACAGGACTACCGAATGTAATGGTCGACTATGTTTTAAAGATTGTTGGAGGAAACGCTGACGATCGAAGAAAATCTCTATCCAGAGCGCTTATTGTATTCTCAATTTTACTTATGGCCTGTTTTTCACAAAATGTGATTCCTATTCATATTGCATTTATCCCAATTTTAATACCACCTATGTTAAATGTGATGAATGAACTTAAAATTGATAGACGGTTAATTGCTTCTGTATTGACCTTTGGTTTAACTGCTCCTTATATACTCTTACCAGCTGGATTCGGTAAAATATTTCATGAAATCCTGGCCGAAAACATGGGGAATAGTGGACTAGCAATCAACATGGCTGATATTCCAAAAGCTATGCTAATTCCAACTGCGGGTCTTTTGCTTGGATTATTGGTTGCAATTTTCTTTTCATATCGAAAACCTAAAAACTATGAAACTATAAATATAGCTTCTGTGGAAGAAAAACAAGATTATTCAAAAATAGGAATTATCTTTTCTCTTTTAGCTATTGTTGCTGCACTGGTAGTGCAACTTCTACTAAATTCGATGATATTTGGTGCATTAGCAGGGATTATCGTTATCTATTTGAGTGGTTCTATTAAATGGAAAGAAGCAGATTCACTTTTAACAGAAGGCATGAAAATGATGGCTTATATTGGCTTTGTCATGTTAGCAGCATTTGGGTTCGCTGATGTATTAAAGGCTACAGGTGATGTTGATACATTGGTAACCCAAGCAGCAGGAATTATTGGTGGAAATAAAGCGTTAGCAGCAGCTTTAATGTTATTTGTGGGACTTTTAGTCACAATGGGAATAGGCTCATCTTTCTCAACAATTCCAATCATTGCAACTATTTTCGTACCACTTTCATTAGAACTTGGTTTTAGTCCGATGGCAACAATTGCATTAGTTGGAACAGCTGCAGCGCTTGGAGATGCAGGTTCACCGGCATCAGATAGTACCCTTGGACCAACAGCTGGTCTAAATGCAGATGGACAACATAATCATATATGGGATACATGTGTACCAACATTTATTCATTACAACATTCCATTACTTGTGTTTGGCTGGTTAGCAGCGATAATTTTATAATTATTTCAATTAGAGAAGAGTTATAGACTCTTCTTTTCTATTTTTCATTGTAAAATAAGGTTATAGTCCTTACTTAAATGATAATGGAAGTGAATAGTTATGGAAAAAGAAAAAAAGAAATGCATTTGTTTAGAAATTTTTCGAAAGAAATATGGAGAACATGTTAAAGGTGAGTGCTTTAAGATGAACTGTGCTAGGTACAGAAAGGAATATGGTTTTGATGAGACTGAGCTGGCTGATAATGATTCTTCAATCTTAGACCAAGATTCTTAATTGGAAATTATTAATACATCTTATATAATAGAGATTATTTACACAAGGAGATATAGATTAGATATGACAAAAAAATCAAATTTTATTATTATGTTAATTACTTTTTTTGCAGTGTTATCCATCCTAACTTCATGCGGTACAGCTAATGAGGACACGAATGAAGATGTTACATCTGGTGATGTCGAACAAAATCAACAAATAGAAGAAGAAGAAGGTCAAACTGGTACTAATGATTATAGCGAAATTGAGAAAAATCCGATTATTACTATTACGATGCAAAACAATGATACGATGAAAGTTGAGTTGTATCCACAAATTGCTCCAAATACTGTTGAGAATTTCATTTCATTAGTTGAGCAAGGATTTTATGATGGTCTTGTTTTTCATCGTGTATTGCCAGGCTTTATGATCCAAGGTGGAGATCCACAAGGGACAGGTATGGGGGGACCAGGTTATAGTATCCCTGGAGAATTTAGTTCAAATGGATTTAATAATACTTTATCCCATGAAAGAGGCGTCATTTCTATGGCACGAACTCAGGACCCAAATTCTGCCGGCTCGCAGTTTTTTATCATGGTTGAAGAAGCTCCTCATTTAGATGGAGAATATGCTGCATTTGGTAAGGTACTAGAAGGCATTGAAGTAGCAGATCAGATTGTCCAAGTTGAAAGAGATGAAGTTGACAAACCACTTAATGAACAAAAAATTAACAAGGTCTCTGTTGAAACTTTTGGCGTCGATTATGATGAGCCAAATAAAGTTGGTCAATAACCTATTTTAAGAGAGCTGAAATAAACAATAACCCGTTCACTTGAAATGGAGAAAATACGAAATAACACGCCTTTTAGAGGTGGAATTAGCATACTAATTCGCACCTCTTTTTTTCATTGATTATGTCAAGGTTTTATAGTGAGTTTATAGGTTTTAACGAGAAATTAGCATAGCAAATAGCGTAGTAGACATTTACTACGCAGTAAATAAAAATAGAGGGAAAAATTGCCATTAATTAATAAATAGTATTGAAAATAGCCTAAATAGAGGGAGAAATTTCTCTTATTTGACTCGATATACTTGAAATTAGGTAATTTTGATTTTATAAGCGGAAAAGCTCCCCCTATTTAGCCCAAAACCAGCTATAACCTGCAATTAACGGGAAAATTTCCGCTTTTTTTATCGCTAGTTACTCAATTAAGAACATGCCTTTTAATTTTAAGGGACTGTGATGAAGGCGGGGTACTTATTTTGTTAGAACCACAGTTAGAGGTGTTACGCGAAGTCATATCACAAGTAAAGAACATGAAGAATTCAATGTTAAGCAGTCGTTATTATGACGAAAGTAAGTTTAACTTTGATTGTTGAACAGTACAAAAATTCTGAGAGGCAAACCATATCCTAACTAATCTAACGTTGTGAAATAACTCACTTAACGTAACGGGTGAGTTTATTATTTTGATTTAAGAGCAAAAGGATCAGATTGTAATTATCTGATCTTTTTTGTATTATTATTTGTATTGCCAAACTGCTTGCGAAAACTAGTGTTAATTAATCTGCGAATTAACGTTTTATACCTCTCAACCGGACGGGTTAAATAAACAATCAGCTCCTTTTATATCCTATCCTTACGGTTAATTGGAATGCCATTAGAGTTGAGATAGGTGTGATTCCATTCATTTTCTGTAAACTTTAAAAAGCCTATATTATTGACTGTTTCTATTAATGATCCATTCTCAAAAACATTGTACTCAATTTGTTTATTTTGAATTCGAAATGAATGGTTTCCGATATATTCATTTAAAATTAACGCACTTTTCATAATTGCTCCCCTTAATCCATCAAACGTGACATTTTTAATAGGGCTACTTGTAAATTGATATAAGGGAATAGTTTCATCTACAATTTTTGCCTGATATGAAAATGCCATATGGGCATCTCCTGATAATATAATACAAGTACTCGGATTCCACAAACCAAGCTTTTCTTGTAATCCTTCATAACCTCTTTCATTAAACTTCCACCATTCTAAGTCAAACGTTGTACCGATTGAGGAATTAAATTGACTTAATGGTTGAATAACCTCGGATAAAAAGGTATCAATTAAACCAATACCGAGTAGTGGTGCTGCAGATACGATGATTAACGGACTACCCTCAGACCAGCCATTTGCTAACAAATGAGAGGAAACTAGATTCCACCCTTCGTCACTTAATAGGTTTGGTGCTTGAAATTGATTATCTATAAATCCATAATTGAGTAGATGAGCCTTTGTTTTAGGGTATGACCGTTGTGTTCTAGTATCTAAAATAACCGTTTTTGGGTTAGTCGGGGCAATATAAAACCACTGCTTAAAATCAAATAAGGAATTCATCCATTCTTGATAATTAGAAGATTTTATTTGATAATCTGTCGTATAATTAGTTATCTTCTGTATAAAACTGTCGTTAAATCTGTTAGGGTCATTACCCCATCCTTGAAATGCCCAATAAGTTGTTAGTCCATTTGCAATCACATGTTTGCCAAGAGAGGATGACATGACTTTCGCCTTCCAACTTTCAGTAATGTTCCAGTCATCTGTAATATCATGATCATCAAATATCATATAAGTAGGTATGTTTGCTAAAAGCCTTCGCACTTTGGGTAAAGTGATTTTAAATTCTTTAATAAGATTTAACTGTTTATTATACTCTCGTTGGAATTGTTCAATCTCATTCTTCTTAAGTTTCTTCTCTGAATCACGTCTCATTTTTTCAGGTAAAAACCGCTCCATAATTGCACCGATTTTATTTTGATCGAATCCCATCTTCAATAATTCAGGGTTCCAGTTGATTAAATACATCGCCGCATATTCGCCCATTCCAAGGAGATGATTTTCTCCTTTTCTAGTAGAAATTTGCATAAATCCTCAACCATTTTCTTTCTACCATTAATTTGGTTAATTGTCGCTAGATAGTTCTCTACATGCTGATCCACTTCGATTAAGTTTTCAACTTTTCCAATCAAATGTTCTCCTAGCTTATAAAGGAACGGTGCCAAGGGTATGGCTACATCATCCGCATAAATCTGATCACCAATCATAAAGAGGGAAGACGGACGTTCATTTACATCTAAAAAAGTATCCTCTAAAACTAAATCACTAATGCATCTTTTCCTTTACCATGTGGTTTTCTGCATGATCCATAAAGCACCCTTGAATTGTTCCTAGATTGAATGAAAAAGGTAGGATACTTCAATCCACCATAGGTTATTGAGTTTTCACTCTCAGGATTTAATAAATCGTAATCACCCAAGTCCTTGGTTTGATTATCCTCATGCAAAATTAGGTTATAGCCTAATAGAACAGATGTAGGAAAATAAGTTGATTCTGGAGTTACATTAAGCAAGTAAATATATAAGCAATTACCAAGAGTAATTCTTTTGGTTTCTGTGTGAACGGGAATGTGATCATATTGATATTCATTTTTATTAAGTGTTGAGTCGACATAAAACAGTTGTGCATCGATATTTAATGGTTTGCTTAAAGCAATCCATAGATATATATTTTTAGAATCCACACGCCGAAGAATAGGGCCCGCTAAAATAGTTGGTAATTTCAAGAGTTCCACCTCCTCTACAAAGATTGATATATTTTATTCATTTAACCTAAAGCTGTGATTTTCATCTACATTTAGGTGTAATTAAAGTAATTGGAAAGTTGTCATAAAACTGTCACTTAAAGAATTAACTATATTTAGAGAGTAATTTTTATAATTTCCTTATATTAATTTGTAAGCGTTTTCCTCGAACGGAATAATTCCAAGATATATGTACTTAAACAGTAAAAGGAGAGTTAAAACATGAATCAAGTGCGTTCAATTATGGCAGGAAATGTGTGGAAAATTTTAGTTCAAGAAGGAGACAAAATCGATGAAGGGCAGGAAGTGATTATCTTAGAATCTATGAAAATGGAAATTCCTGTTACAGCTGATTTAAGTGGTACTGTTAAGAAAATTAATACCAAAGAAGGAGACTTTGTTAACGAGGGAGACGTGTTATTGGAATTAGAGTAAAGGACAAATAGAAGTCAATGGAAGTATACTTTTCTATGAATTTAAGGAGTGATGAGATTGTCATTGGAAAAAGAATTGCACGAACGTGTAGAGAAAATTAAACAGGGAGGCTTAACTAAATACCATGATAAAAATTCAGAGAAAGGAAAAATGTTTGTACGAGAACGACTCTCCCTCTTATTTGATGAAGGAATAGAAGCTGAGGATGCAATCTATGCAAATTGTCTTGCAGGAGACTTACCAGCAGATGGGGTTGTTACTGGTTTAGGAAAAATTAATGGACAAAATGTTTGTTTTATGGCAAATGATTCAACCGTAAAAGCAGGTTCTTGGGGAGCAAGGACGGTAGAAAAAATTATTAGGATCCAAGAAACTGCAGACAAATTAAATATCCCAATATTATATTTAGTAGATTCCGCTGGTGCTAGAATTACTGACCAGATTGATATGTTTCCAGGACGCCGTGGTGCAGGAAGAATATTTTATAACCAAGTGAAACTATCAGGTAAGGTTCCTCAGATTTGTCTCTTATTTGGACCATCTGCAGCTGGTGGAGCTTATATTCCAGCCTTTTGTGACACAGTCATCATGGTTGAAGGAAATGCTTCAATGTACCTAGGTTCACCTCGAATGGCTGAAATGGTCATAGGTGAGAAAGTTTCACTTGAAGAAATGGGTGGGGCAAAGATGCATTGTAGTGTTTCTGGTTGCGGGGATATCTTGGCTAAATCAGAAGAAGAAGCTATTTCGCTTGCAAGAAGATATTTATCTTACTTTCCAGCTAATTTTTCTAAAAATCCTCCCGTAGAGGAATCCTCATCACCAAAATTATTTGAAAAAGAGCTTGAAGATGTTATTCCGAAGAATCAAAATGCTCCATTTAATATGATGGATTTGATTAATCGGATTATTGATAATGATTCATTTTTTGAGATAAAAAAGCTATTTGCCCCCGAACTAATTACTGGTTTCTGTAGATTGAACGGTCATTCAGTGGGGATTATCGCAAATCAACCTCGAATGAAGGGAGGAGTTCTATTTCATGACTCTGCAGATAAAGCTGCTAAATTTATCACCTTATGTGATGCGTTCAATATTCCGCTCTTATTCCTAGCAGATATTCCAGGGTTTATGATTGGTACAAAAGTTGAGAGAGCGGGAATAATTCGACATGGGGCAAAGATGATCTCAGCTATGTCTGAGGCAACTGTGCCAAAAATTTCAGTAATAGTCCGCAAAGCATATGGCGCAGGATTATATGCCATGGCAGGTCCGGCCTTTGAACCTGATTGCTGCTTAGCTCTACCTAGTGCTTCAATTGCCGTTATGGGTCCTGAAGCGGCGATCAATGCCGTGTATGCTAATAAAGTTGCAGAAATTCCCGAAGAAGATCGGAAAAATTTCATTGAACAAAAACGCCAAGAATACCGTGAGGATATTGATATTTATCGTCTGGCTTCTGAAATGATTATTGATGGCGTTATTCCTGCTAATTCGTTAAGAGAAGAATTGCTAACAAGATTTGAATTATATCGTTCAAAAGAACTGACATTCACACAGCGTAAACATCCTGTCTACCCCGTTTAACATTAAATAGGTAGCGTTATGGAAAACTAGCCAAATCTCGTTAATTAAAGTGTAGAATTACATCCTAATATAAACGCGCACTATGAGGGGTTGAAAATGTTTGCTCACTCAGTGTGGAATGAGCGGAGAGCCACTCGACTCCTGTGGGATATAGCGGTTTCGGGAGACCCCGCAGGAGCTATAAGCGACGAGGAGACTCACCGCACGCCCCGCGGAAAGCGAGTGAACTGTAGCGAATAGAATTCCGAAACTAAGTATTTTCAGGGTAGACCCCAATGCTAAATAAGTATTTCGCACCAGGTGTATGAAAAAATGTTTCCTCCTCAGTGTGGAATGAGCGGAGAACCACTTGACTCCTGCGGGATTGAGTGGTCTCGTGAGACCCCACAGGAGCCCGCCCTTGGCGACGAGGAGCATTCCTGTTTTATAACTTTAAAGGTACTTGAAAAAAAAATAGCCCTCATATATGATGCATGAGTGTCAACGACCAAATTGACTCATTACCATGTAGGAGGACTACTTATGAATCGTAATATGAATTATAAAATTAATCAAGTATCTGAAAATACCTTAGTTGTTGGAATTGATATTGCTAAGAATAAACATTACGCATGCGCTATCGATGACCGAGGGCGTGTGTTACAAAAGTCATTTGCTTTTATGAATGCTCGTCATGACTTTGATTATTTACACAGCACAATCGTCTCTCTACAAGAGAAACACGATAAATCAGAATTGATTATTGGTTTTGAACCAACAGGACACTATTGGATGAATCTTGCCTCTTATTTAGTTAATTTAGGCATTCGTTTTGTAATGGTTAATCCCTTACATGTAAACAGAACAAAAGAGCTAGATGACAATCTACAAACCAAAAATGATAAAAAGGATGCCCGTGTTATCGCTCAGTTGGTTCGTGATGGAAGGTTTAGTTACCCTCGAATCTTAGAAGGTATTGAAGCAGAGCTCCGAAATGGAGCGTCTTTAAGGTCAAAGATCCAAGAAGATCTTTCCGCTCTTAGAAATCGCATTATTCGTTGGATTGATCGCTTTTTCCCAGAGTTCCATCTAGTCTTTAAGAAACTAGGTAAAACAGCTTGTGCGGTACTAGAAAAGTCACCTCTACCAAGTGATGTTAAAGGGAAAGAAATTCATGAGCTAGTAGAATTATATCGAACAGTAGATTACCTTAAATGTGTACCGAAAGGTAAGGTTAATGAATTATTGATTGTATCTGAAGAGTCCATAGGCTTAACAGAGGGATTACAGATGGCCCGTTATGAGATTGCCACTTTAATGTCTCAGTTTAACCTACTCTCTCAACAATTCGATGAACTTTCAGAAAGGTTACGTGAATTGGCAGCACAGCTAGCTGAGTATGAATACATTTTGTCAGTTCCAGGGATTGGCGAAAACACAGTTGTAGAACTATTATCAGAGATGGGTTCCCCCACGCATTATGAGCATCCACGCCAAATTATTAAACTAGCGGGACTAACATTACGTGAGAATTCATCTGGACAACATAAAGGTCAAAAAAAGATTTCTAAGCGGGGGAGGAAGAAGCTAAGAGCTATTCTATTCCGGGTAATCCTCCCACTTATACAACATAATTCGGCATTTAAATCAATGTATAAGTATTACACGACCAGGAGGATCAATCCTCTTAGGAAAAAAGAAGCCATGGTAGTACTCTGTTGTAAGTTATTAAAGATTGTTCACGCGCTAAGTAAAAAGAAGATATATTTTAGTCATACAAGTATGATGAACGACCTCTCTTGCCTCGAAGGGGCAGCTTAAGCTTTTCATTTTCTAGTTATTACTTTTGACATTAGGATGACACGGAGAAGCCGGCAACAAACGAGCCATTAGACCATGAGTCCCCCGAGGAGCACCGCCAGCCTCTGCCTTATGAAAAGACCGAACGAAGGAATGTACGCGCTTGACGCCAAGAGACATGGGAGGGTACGTCGTCATAAGATTCGCAGAGATCCATAGTGCATCACATAAGATTCTATGTCAATTTATACCAATTGACTCTAGCGAAGCGTATCTTGTAGTTACCATAGTTATGTAAATATGTAATATTAATACACTTTTAAGATAGTTATCTAACTGAAAATATTTTTTTAAAGAGCTAAAAGCTCTTTGAAGCGTTGATATAGCAACATTTATAGAGGGAGGCTCACGGACCACCCCGCGGAAAGCAAGTGGATTGCAGCTCATGGAACCCCACAACCAAAGTTATTTTCAGGGTAAAACTCATTTACTTGAAAAAGTTAATAAACAACCAAGAAAGGGTGATGCTTCATGAATTTTAATTTAACAGAAGAGCAAGTAATGATCCGAAAAGTGATGAGAGATTTCTCAGATCAAGTTGTTGCTCCAGAGGCAATTACTAGAGACCGAACAGGGCAGTTCCCTTCAGAAATCTTTAAGCAATTAGCAGATTTAGGGATGATGGGTCTACCATTTCCCCAAGAATATGGTGGGGCAGAAGCAGATACAATTAGTTTCGCCATTGCAGTCGAAGAACTTAGTCGCGTCTGTGGTTCAACCGGGATAACGTACTCTGCTCATATTTCCTTAGGTGGAGCACCCATTTATATGTTTGGAACTAAAAAACAGAAAGAAGACTACTTAACTCCACTTTGTACAGGAGAGTACTTAGGTGCCTTTGGATTAACAGAACCGAACGCAGGTTCTGATGCAGGAGGAACCGAAACGACTGCCATTCTTACTGATAACGAATGGGTGATAAACGGGTCAAAATGCTTTATAACCAATGCCAGTTATGCAAAAAATCTAGCCTTAACAGCCGTTACTGATCGTTCAAGTGGAACAAACGGAATAAGTGCTTTTATTGTACCAACCACTACTAACGGTTTTACGGTTAAAGCAAATTATGAAAAAATGGGCCTTAATTCTTCTGATACTACTGAATTAATTCTTCAAAATGTAAGGATTCCGGAAGAAAACCTTTTAGGTATCCAAGGAAATGGATATAAACAGTTTTTAGCAACACTTGACGGCGGAAGAATTGGAATTGGTGCCATGGCAGTTGGTATAGCTCAAGGAGCATATGAAAAGGCACTTAAGTATGCTCAAGAACGCAAACAATTCGGAAAAAACTTAACTAAATTTCAAGCAATCCAATTTAAATTAGCTGATATGGCGATGTATATTGAATCAGCAAGAAATATGGTATATAAAGCCGCATGGCTAAAGGATCAAGGGAAAATATTTAAGAAGGAAGCAGCTATGGCAAAACTATTTGCTTCCGAAATTTGCATGAAAGTATGTGATCAGGCCATTCAAATACACGGTGGTTACGGGTATATGAAAGAGTATCAGGTAGAACGTTATTTACGTGATGCTAAGTTACTAGAAATAGGTGAAGGTACCTCTGAGGTGCAACGAATGGTAATTGCTCGTCAAATTGGATGCTAGTACATTAGAAGAAAGGAGTAAGATATGTTCAAAAAAATCTTAATAGCAAACCGTGGAGAAATCGCAGTTCGGATTATCAGAACGTGTAAAACTCTTGGTATAAAGACAATTGCTGTATACTCAGAAGCGGATTCTAATGCTCTCCATGTGAAAATGGCGGATGAAGCTTTTCTTATCGGAAATCCTCGTATTTCTGAAAGCTATTTAAATATAAGTAAAATCCTAGAGGTAGCAGTCTCATCCAAGGCCGAAGCAATACATCCCGGCTACGGATTGTTATCAGAAAACGCCGAGTTTGCTCGTCAATGTGAAGAAGCGGCTATTGTTTTTATCGGACCTCCCTCACACATTATAGAACAAATGGGCAGTAAAATTAAATCTCGAAAAACAATGGAAGCAGCAGGTATTCCAATCATTAGTGGAATTACTTACCCATTAAAGGATGTAGAGAATGCAATTAGTGCTGCAAGTCAAATTGGATATCCAATCATGCTTAAAGCCTCAGCTGGAGGTGGAGGTATCGGTATCCAAATAGCTCGATCGGAAGATGAACTTCGCAAGATATTTAGTGGAAATCAAAGAAGAGCAGAAAGCTTTTTCGGAGACGGTTCAATGTTCGTTGAGCAATATATAGAGAATCCAAGGCATATTGAAATTCAAGTCATTGCTGATAATACTGGAAAAACACTACATCTATGGGAAAGAGAATGCTCTATTCAACGACGTCATCAAAAAGTGGTTGAAGAGGCTCCTTCTACATTTTTAGATGAAGAAACTCGAGTGTTGATGGGAGAAACAGCTGTTAAGGCTGCAAAATCTATCGGTTATACAAACATAGGGACGATTGAATTTTTAATAGATGAAGAGAAAAATTTTTATTTCCTCGAGATGAATACACGTCTTCAAGTAGAACATCCCGTTACAGAAGAAATCACAGGGATTGATCTCGTAGCTGAACAAATTAAAATTGCAGCTGGTTATCAGTTAACCTATAACCAAGATGAGGTTAAAAGGGATGGCCATGCGATTGAGGTAAGAATTTATGCAGAAGATCCAAAGACATTTTTCCCATCTCCTGGAACAATCACAAAATTAGAATTACCTGAGGGGAGTAACATACGACATGAGTTAGCAGTTAAAGAACAATATGTAGTTACTCCCTTTTACGATCCTATGATTGCAAAGTTAATCGTAAAAGGGAGTAGTCGGGCGGAAGCAATAACTACTCTTCAAGAAGCACTTTTAAAGTATAAAGTTGAAGGGATTAAAACAAATATACCCATGCTCCAAGCCATAAGCACCCATCCAGAATACAAGAAAGGGAATACATCAACTCATTTTATTAGTAAGTACTTATAAGAAAAGACGTTTCTCCTTATATTTAATGACTATATCTATTATTTTTATTAACAGGGAGGATTTCAATGAATTGGCCCTCGAATATAACGATTAAGGAAGTTGGTCCAAGGGACGGCTTGCAAAATGAAAGAACACTTATTTCTACAGAGGATAAAATTAAGTGGATTAACCTTTTATCAGCAAGTGGTTTAAAGCATATTGAAATCACTTCATTTGTTAATCCAAAATGGATTCCTGCATTGGCTGATTCTATTCAAGTTGCAAAAGGAATCAATAGAGTTGAAGGTGTCTCCTATTCAGCATTAGTGCCAAATCAGTACGGATTAAGTCATGCATTGGAATCAAACATTGATGAAGTAGCTGTATTCATGTCTGCTACTGAAGCTCATAATAAAAATAATATTAATAAATCAATTGATCAAACGATACCAATCTTGAGTGAGCTTGTGAAGGACGCAACCTCTGCCGGAAAAAAAACTAGAGGGTATCTCTCTACAGTTTTTGGGTGCCCATATGAAGGTAAGGTTGCAATTGACCAAGTCATAAGGCTATCAGAAAGTTTATTTGATATGGGAATCGACGAACTTTCTCTTGGTGATACAATCGGTAAAGCTAATCCTCGACAAGTAGAAGTATTATTATCCACTCTTTTAAAGCATTTTCCTGCTGATAAACTTGCACTTCATTTTCATGACACAAGAGGAACAGCTTTAGCTAATATTCTTATCTCACTCGATATGGGGATTACTACCTTTGATTCGTCTGTAGGTGGTTTAGGTGGCTGCCCTTATGCACCTGGTGCTTCAGGAAATGTAGCAACTGATGATCTAATTTACATGCTTGATAGTATGGGGATTCATACCGGTATTAATCAAAAGAAACTTTTGGATGCAGCAAAATATATACAAAAAAAACTAGGTAAATCATTAAATAGTCATAGTCTAAAAGTATATTATTCTGGTTAAAGAATTATTTTGGAGGAGTAAAATGAACAATTCTGTTCTGTCTATATCGCTAAATAAAGGGATTAAACTAATTACATTAAATCGTAGCAATGCTGCAAATGCTCTATCGCTTCAGTTGCTAAAAGAGTTAAATAGTTTACTAGATGTATTTAGAGGTAATAAATCGATTCGTTGTATTATTATTACGGGCACAGGCAATAAAGCATTTTGCGCAGGAGCAGACTTAAAAGAACGCCTGAATATGGATATTAACGAAACCCGAGCGGCAGTAGAATTGATTAGAGAAACACTCAACAAAGTGGAAGACATGCCACAACCGGTTATTGCTGCAATAAATGGGGTAGCTTTTGGAGGTGGCACCGAACTAGCTCTGGCTTGTGATATACGGATCGCTTCCGATAAAGCTAAATTAGGGTTGACTGAAACATCGCTCGGAATCATACCAGGAGCAGGTGGGACTCAACGACTACCTCGACTGATTGGGAAGGGTAAAGCAAAAGAACTTATTTTCACGGCAAAAAAAGTAGATGCCCATGAAGCATTAGAGATCGGATTAGTTGAGTATGTAACATCAGAAGAATTGCTATTAACGAAGGCAATTGAACTTGCTGAACAAATTGCTATAAATGCCCCTATTGCTAATCAACAGGCAAAACTTGCGATTAATAAGGGGTCTGAAGTCGATTTACCCACAGGTCTTTCAATTGAAAAAACAGCATATGAAGGAACAATATATACCAAGGATCGTTTAGAAGGCTTAACCTCTTTCAAAGAGAAAAGACCACCAATCTTTATTGGTGAATAGACGACCATGTAATCAGTAGGCACCATTTTAGTCTGAAAAAGTTCTTGGTCTATCTACTAGTAACATATGAATTTCCAAACTTCTGCATATGGGGAATGCCCATATGCTTTATTTATTGTAAGAATTATTTGTTATTGGCTAGAAGTACTGAGGGGAAGAAGAGTTCCGTTCTCTGCAATCATCCAAGGTCTAGTGAAACCCACCGTAAAAGCATTGGTAAATTTTTTAGCATTAAGTTCAGATTTCCATAAAGTATAAATTGGAAAATATAACTTGTTAAAAGAAATATCATGGTGTAAAATTACACTATAAGTTACTTTTAACCAATGGTAGAGGTGTTGATTATATGACAAAAAATTTATTGTTATCTTTTATTTTCATTATTGTTTTTTATCTATTATCATATGTCTTAATGCTATTAAACATCATTGACGATGGAATTTTCTCATTAAATCGTGTTTTTATCGGTTTTTATCAGTGGATTTATTTGATACCAATCTATTTTATACTAAAAAAGAAGGGAAGATATGTGAAAGGTTTATTAATAGGCGGGGTTTCTATAACATTATTAAACATCGGGCTTATTGTCTGGATATTAATAGATCCGAGTAATTTCATTTAATCTCTGAATAAAGGAATAGAGAAGAGGGAATTTATTATGAAAAACTACAAAATAATCTTATTCGATCTTGATGGAACATTATCAGATCCAAAAGAAGGGATTACTAAATCGGTACAATATGCCTTAAGAAAAATGGGGATAAATGAACCGAACCTTGGACATTTGACAAAGTTTATCGGTCCACCTTTACAAGAATCATTTAGTGAATTTTTTAGTATGAGCGAACAAGAAAGTAAAAATGCAATTGATTTTTATCGTGAAAGATTTAAGGAAAAAGGGATGTATGAAAACAACTTGTATCCAAACATCTCTTTATTACTAGCTACTTTATCAAAGAAATATAAGCTTATAGTGGCCACCTCTAAACCAACAGTGTTTTCTGAGACGATTTTGAGATATTTTAAAATTGATCAATATTTTGATCTGGTGGTTGGAAGTAACCTTGATGGTACAAGAAGTGCAAAAACTGATATTATCCAATACATATTAAACAAGTATAATACATATTCTAGAGATGAATTTATCATGATCGGGGATCGAAAACACGATATTATTGGAGCAAAGAACTGTGGAATTGATTCAATCGGTGTTACTTATGGATATGGTTCTACAGAGGAATTAACACAAATTAAGCCCACTTATCTAGTGAACTCTGTCAATGATATTGAAACCATAATACCTAGTTAAAAAAACTCAGTCCTTCGCTTCTTTGATGAAGAGACTGAGTTTTTTTTAGCTTATTTACCTATTTAAACATTTTCTAGCTAACGACTTTTTCCTGAACTTTCTTCTTTGGCAATGATAACTTCTTTGACTGTGTCCCAATATAAACTCCAGTTAAAACGAAAACAGCACCTATACCGTGCGCCCAGGTAAAAGTTTCTCCAAGGAATACTGTCGCCATTATCACAGCAGATAATGGCATAACGTTAATAAAAATGGACGCTTTAGCAGCTCCAACCTCTTTGATTCCGTTATAGTATAGTACAAAGGAAACAACTGTAACAAAAACACTCATATGTACGATTGCTAACCAAGTATCAAAACTAGCTTGCTGAATATCAGACCAAGAAGTTTCTGCTATTGAAAATGGTAATAAAAATAACGCCCCGAACGCAACTGCATACGTTGTTGAAACAACAGAGCTATATTTTTTTAATACAATTTTACCAACCACACTATATAGGGCCCAACTAATAACTGCTCCTAACAAAACAAAATCGATTGGCTCGAATCCTATCTCAATAATACTCATTAGATGACCATCAGTAATTATAAAGGTAACACCGATTAAAGCTACAATTATTCCATAAATATTATTCTTTGTAATCTTTTCCTTCAAGAAGATTCCTGACAAAAGGACAATCAACACAGGATTGGAAGCAATGAATAAAGAACTTTTTATCACGGGAGCGTGTTTACTCGCTAGAAAAAAACAGATATTATAAATCGCTATACCTGTTAACCCTAAAACGGCAAACAATGCATAATCTTTTAATGTTGGTTTAATTTTACTTTTTTCCATTACCCACATGAGAGGAAAAAGTAGCAAGGCTGCTCCAAAAAATCTCAAAAAGGCCACGGTTGATGGCTCAAAGCTTTGTACTGCAACCTTTCCAGCTATAAATGCACTCCCCCAAGTGGCAGTTGCTAAAACAAGCATACTATATGTCAACCATAGCTTTTTTTCCATAATTAAAACTCCTACCTATGAATTTATGTATAGTTTTTATTGTAACATTTTTTTCGGGTTGCGAAATATAAATCTTAAAAAAAGTTAGAATTTTTTGTCTGTATTGATGTATATGTTTGATATGATTAAAATAAGAAGATGAGTGGGGGATTTCTAATGGAAAAGAAAAAAATTATTACTTTAAGCAAAGGACTGCCTGTTAAAAAAGAATACCAAGGAAAGGGATATAAATCTGGTATCTGGAAGGAAAGTGCAAATGAGTTATCTATTAAATTCCAAGGAATTTTAGGTGACGATGTAGCCAATCATGAAAATCATGGCGGAATGGAAAGAGTTGTTTGTTATTATCCTTTTGAGCATTATGATTTTTGGGAAAGAGAATTCGGACAAATCTTATCTCAGGCTGCATTTGGAGAAAATATAACAGGCCTTAATATGCAAGAAAATGAAGTATGTATAGGAGATATATTTGAAGTAGGAGAGTCAGTTCTTCAAATAACACAGGGGAGATATCCTTGTGGGACAATAAATAAGCGAAATGAGAACTCACTCTTATTAAAAAGAATCTTCGAAACTGGCTATACTGGCTACTTTTTTCGTGTACTGCAGGAAGGTAAGGTAACAATGGACTCAAAAATTAACTTGCTAACACCACATCCTAAAAAAGTGACAGTTTCTTCGATTCACCATCTTTATTTTCATAACAGTTCTCCTAGCTTAGAAGAAATCGAAAATGTATTAGAAATTGAAGAGCTTGGACAACAATGGCGAAGTTTATTAAATACAATGAGGCAGAAAATACAGGAGGGTAAAAATTGACAGAATCATTACAAGTGATAAAAAAATTACAATTTAAAGATGATCGTCAACCTGTGTTAATATTGAATGCACCAAAATCTTATAATAAAATTATGTGTGGTTTCGAAGGAGAAGTCCACCAAGAGGGGATATTAGGATCCTATAATTTCATCCAGGTTTTCGGTACTAGTAATTCCGAACTTCAGAAGTTATCGTTAAAAGTTATTACATATGTTAAGGAAGATGGGTTGTTATGGCTATGCTATCCTAAGAAGACTTCAAAAACATACAAGGGCTCAGATTGCAGCCGAGACCAAGTTGCTGGGCTACTTTCTGCGGAAGGCTATGAACCCGTTCGTCAAATAGCTATTGATGAAGATTGGTCAGCTCTTCGTTTTAGAAAAACAGAAAATATTAAAAAGATGACTAGGAAGTTTGCTGTTACGGAAAAAGGAAAGGAACGAACACAGGGGAACTAAATTACATATACATTCTTAATGGTACCATGGAGAATGAAAATAGTGTATTACTAAGTGTGGAATGTGCGGAGAGCCACTTGACTCCTGCGGGATCTATTGGGCTCGTGAGACCCCACTGGAGCCAAAAAGCGACGAGGCGGATCCAGGACCACCCCGCGGAAAAAATGTGGATCTCAGAATGCAGCTCGCTAATCACAGTTTAGACAACGAAAAAAAGCTATAAAACAATTATAGCCTTTTAAGATTTATGGTTGATCCTAATTTTATAAGTCTTGTACAAATATTCAAAGATCTGACTGTTAATTTCATCATATTTTTTATACCATTCCTTATTAGATAAATCAACAATCTCACTTTTGAGAGATTTAAAGTCACTTTTTGCTTTCTCTCTTAAATTATGAGTAAGAGTAGCAGTAAATAGGAAAGCAAGATTGATAAATAAGTCCATGATTATATTTTTTTCATTAAAGATAAAATCGATTATTGGATGAAAACCTGGAAGAAATGTAAAGTTAAAATAATACTTAAACATCGTAAAGGTTAAAATCACAATTAGAAACATCATTAATTTAAAATGAAGAGACTTATAATAATTATGTTTCTTATCAAATTCAATTAACCTTTCTATTGAATCTCTATCTTCTTTTGAAATTCTACTACCTTCTTGATCCCATGGAGCTTGCATAACACCATCATCTCCCCAATACCCTAAACTTGTCTATATATTTATCATATGAATGAAAAAGAAGAGTATGATTATTAAGCCAAAGCTTGTCTAAAAAACTAGCACTGTAATGATAAAGACAAATTAAATACTCATAGCATTGCAGAGTAAAATAAGAAAAGACCCACATCTCCTATTAGATGTAGGTCTAATATTACATTGTACTAAAGACAAGGAAGAACCCCGCAATTACTAATAAAATGATAAATAATACCAATATGATGGAGATGATTACAATTATCCATCCAGCCACTTTTCTACCAGTCTTGATTAAATAAATCCCAAGTACAATCGGTCCGAACAAGAAACCAAGGATTCCCCAGACCCAAGGGCTTTTCTCATGCTTTGGAGCATCAATGGCCAAATAAATGGCAATAATAATTGACAAAATAAAACCAAAAGATAATTCCATCCATTTCCCTCCTTAAAAAAACATCTAGGTTTATTTTATGTAATTAATATTTAATTATATCACCTTCAGTTAATTTTTAAAGGTAAAGTATAACAATAATAGCGAAAAGTGTCATATTCAGTCGCAACACTCAAGGACCACCCCAGTTCATGGAATTCCACTACCTAAGTTTTGTTTAGTATGCAATTTAGAATCTCATGCTATAATAAATATATCTTAATTACAAAGGAGTATGTTTTATGAAAGGTGCCGTTCTTAACTAAAACGTAATTTTATACGTGCGAATCTGAAATTCCTATAATGTCTAGGCTTATTTAGTCATCTCATTTTTCAGGTCGTGAATGTTAAGAACATATATTTGCGCACTTACTCCTTATAATCTTAAGAGGGTTAGTTATACGCTTTCGAGTATACTTTACTTCCCTTCATATTATAATGACCTTCCTAGCCGCAAAGGACCTATATGTCTTTTGCGGCTTTTTATATTGTGAAAATTTATATTCTTAAGTTCCTCGCACGTAGATGGTTTAACTAAACTAGATCTATTGGAGGAAAAATCATTGAAAACACAAACAATTGAAACGTTGCAGTTTGACGATGTAAAAAGAGAAGTAGCTTCCTACGCCATATCAGAAATAGGTATGGAAAAGATTCATCAATTAACTCCATCATGTCATAAAAGACAAATTGATGCATGGTTAAATGAAGTATTAGAAGCAAAAAAATTATTGAGGATTAGTTCAAGTGTTCCTATTCATGGATTAAAAGGAATTCAACAGCTACTAAATACTTTGCACAAAAGTATTGTATTAAGACCGGAACAATTAATGAATCCAATATTGAAAAGCTCAAGAAATTTATGAAAGATAAAGAGTTTGAAGCACCAATCATTACAGGTTATGTTTACTCACTTCATGATTTAACTGATTTGGTAGAAGAAATTGAACGCTGTATACGTTATGGCAAAGTAGATGATTATGCAAGTAAAGATTTATTAAAAACACGCAAACAGATAAGTATATTGGAGGACAGAATAAAATGCCGAGTTGAACAACTGTTAAAATCACCAAAATACACTAAATACATTCAAGAAAATATAGTGAGTGAGCGTAATGGTAGGTACGTAATACCTGTAAAAAAAGAGTATCGTAAACAGATCAAGGGAGCAGTTTTAGATACATCCTCTTCAGGATCTACAGTTTATATAGAACCTGAAGAAGTGAGTTCGATTCAAGATGAAATGATCTTTTTAAGCTACAAGAAGAAATTGAAGTAGAACGTATTTTAATTCAACTAACTGGCCTTGTAGAAAAATACGACAAGGAAATTAAGCTTGCGGTTGATATAATGACTCAGTATGACGTCATTTTTGCAAAGGCAAAGCATAGTGAAGAAATTAAAGGGATTTCCCCTCAGATAAATGAGTATCACACTATAGTATTAAAAGAAGCTCGTCACCCGCTTTTAGGTGAGAAAGCTGTGCCTCTAAATTTTGCCATTGGTGACGAATATGATGCATTGGTTATTACCGGTCCAAATACGGGTGGTAAAACAGTAACGATTAAGACCGTTGGATTGTTAACTCTTATGGCTCAGTCTGGCTTTCATATTCCTGCAGAAGAGGGAAGCCAGATAGGGATTTTTGATAAAATCCTCGTTGATATCGGTGATGGACAAAGTATTGAACAGTCGTTGAGTACGTTTTCTTCTAGAATAAAAAACATTATTGAAATTTTAGCTGAAACGACTCCTTCAACCTTAGTATTGTTAGATGAACTTGGGTCTGGGACGGATCCCGCCGAAGGTATGGGTTTTGCTACATCAATTCTTGAAGAGCTCTTCAACAAAGGCGCTACTCTTTTAGCAACTACTCATTATAGTGAGATTAAAGCCCATGCTACCATCCGAGAAGGATTTGAAAACGGTTCTATGGAATTTGATCAAGATACCTTAAAACCAACGTATCGCCTCATTATTGGCAAGGGAGGAGACAGTCAAGCGTTTACAATTGCATTAAAGCTAGGAATGCATCCTAAAGTGATTGAAAGAGCACATAAGATTACCTATGGTGAAAGCAAGGACTATTCTGGGTCCTCAGCTTTTAGTAAACATGAACTAGACAGACAGATCGCTATGAATGCAAAATATGTTCAAAAACAGAAGCATGTAAAAAAAGAAGAGAAAAAACAAGATATCATTTCTTATAACCGAGGCGACAATGTGAAAATACCTTCACTAAACCAGTTTGGTATTGTCTCAAAAGAAGCAAATATCCGGGGAGAAGTAGAAGTATTTATACAGTGGGAAAAATACATGATTAACCAAAAGAGACTTACCCTTTATATTAAAGCTGCGGACCTTTATCCAGAGGATTATAATTTTGATATTATTTTTGAATCCAAAGAGCACCGGAAACTAGCGAAGGAAATGTCAAAGCGCCATGTAGAAGGTGCAACAATTGAAAAAAATGACCGATAAATAATCTTAAGGGTATGAAAAGACAAATGTCGTTTCGTACCTTTTTTTCGATTCTTTTTATTGATTTAAGAACAGACTAAGAGTGTCACGGTCAAGAAAAGGAGCTGAATAATTTTGTTTCTATTATATTTTATTATATTTTTGATTTTTATGTTTACAGTATTATATTTTTATGTAATAAAAAGGGCCCGCAAACAAGCTAGTCAATTAACACATCCTGCCAAAGCAACTACTAAACCAATTGTTACAATCATAATTGATTCGTTAATGGATGCACCTCTTCACTCTGCAATTAGCAACAACAAAGCACCTGCACTAAAATTTCTCATAGACCAAGGACAATACTTTCCTAAAATGATTAGTAGTTTTCCTACCATGTCAGTCTCTATTGATAGTACATTTTTAACTGGTACCTATCCTAATCAACACAAAGTTCCAGCTCTCGTTTGGTATGATTCAACTGAAAAGAGATTCATCAGTTATGGAAGTGCAAAGGGAGAAATTATGAAGATAGGAGTGAAAAAGGTACTCAAGAATAGTATTTTTGATTTAAATCACAAGCATTTAAATCAGAAGGTGAAAACACTTCATGAGGAAATAGATGGACCAACTGGTTCTATTAATGCATTAGTTTATAGAGGCAAAAACATTAAATCACTTTATTTGCCATTTAACTTAGCTGGGGCTACTACAACTAATCGTAAAATCAAAACTCCAACCTATTTTTCTTACGGTCTTTTATCACTAATCAATCTCAAAAATAAATTTATTCATCTTTGGCAGGCCTTTGGGTTTAATGATAAGTTTGCCACTGAGGAGCTCCTTTATTTAATAAAAAATGACCGACTACCAACATTTTCTTTAGTATATTACTCCGATAATGATAAAAAAGTCCATAAACATGGAGAAAAAACAACAAAGGGGATTGAAGATGTTGATATTCAGTTGCAACAATTACTAAATCAATATGAAAGCTGGGATCAAGCTATAAAAGAAAATATTTGGATTGTCATGGGGGATAGTGGACAAACAAAAGTCAAAGCAACTAGCCAAGAAGCATTAATCGACTTAAGAAAAGTGCTAAACGATTATCAAATTTATAAAATAACTGGCTCTATAAGCAATAATGATCAAATTGTTATTGGGTTGAATGAGAGAATGAGCTTTATATACATTTTAGATGAAACTTTAAAAATAGAAGAAGTAATCGATAAGCTTTTAAAAGATAAACGTATTGATCATATTGCTTGGAAAGTAGATGAGAAAATATGTGTCGTATCAACATCTTTCGAGGGAAAACTATCATATAAACCAACTGGAATTTTTCTCGACGACTATAACCAAGCATGGGAGATAGAGGGAAATAACAAGATATTAGATCTTACCTTAGCTGAGAAGAGAGTTTCTTATGGAGAATATCCAGATGGATTAGCCCGATTATATAGTTCACTTCACTCACATACAGGAACCTATCTTGTTATCAACGCAAAACCGGGATATGAATTTGTAGGGGAAGGTTCTCCGACACATGTTGGAGGTGCTAGTCACGGCTCATTACACCAACAGGATTCATATTTTCCAATGATTGTTGTTGGAACTGAACAAAAACCAGAACATGAACGTATTGTTGATTTAAAGGAATGGATTTTACAAATAATTAAGGAGTAATTGATGGGGGAATGATGCGTGAACATTAAAGTAATGACCTTTAATATCCATCATGGAAGAGGGATCGACAAAAAGCTAGACCTTAACAGAATTTCACAAGTTATTTCTAAGTCAAAGGCTGATATTATTGGACTAAATGAAGTTGATTCCTTTTTTTCAAAACGAAGTCTTTTTACTAATCAAATTGAAACCTTAGCAAACCATCTAAATTTTTATTTTGCATATGCACCTTCACTAACAAAGACCAATTCAACACTAGAGAAACCTTCCCAATTTGGAAATGGCTTGCTTTCTCGCTATCCGATTACAAAAACCGAAACACATCTTCTATCACTTCGATCAAAATTAACAGAGGGAAGGTCAATCTTAGAATCGACCTTAAATGTCAAGGGAACAGCAGTAAAGGTATATATTACTCACTTAAGTCTACATCCATTTCTACACAAAAAGCAAAGTCGTTTCATTTTAGAACATGTAAAAGACAAAGCACTAATATTGGGTGATTGGAATATGAGAAGTGGCTCTTTGAAATGGAAAAGAATAACTGCTAAGTTTAATGACGCTTGGTTTATGGCTGGGGTGGGCAACGGTAACACCTTTCCCTCAACTAAACCAAAAATTAGACTAGATTACATTTTTGCAACTAAAGGAATCGACACCATCGATGTTCAGGTTCTCGATTACATACCAATCGCTTCGGATCATCTCCCAGTTTTAGGTACTTTTTCTATATAAATAAACAAATGTTTTAAAACAAGAAGGGATTTGTTTACATTTAATTGAAGTTTTATATATTAATTATAGAAAAAGGACAAGTATATGAAACTTTTGCTTAATTTGCTCGGACCAACGATAATGATTTTAATTGGGTTACATTTTTTTGGTAGTGTGCCCATTACATTTTTAATGTTTTATGGCTGGTTAATACTCATTCCAATTTTATATAAAAGAAAAAACAAAGGGTTTTTGCGTAAAACTACTATGATAACGCGTGATAAGATATGGAACTCTTTATTTATTGGAGCCCTGAGTGGAACTATCTTTTTTGTTTTTATTTTTGGTGGATTGTTTTGGTTACACGATTATTTCTTGGATATTGTGTACGTACAGGGAATCTTAAAAGATTGGGGATTTACTGGGAAAGCGATATATGGATTGATATTTGTTTTACTGGTGTTAAATCCCATTCTAGAAGAAAACTATTGGAGGGGTTTTATACATCAAGAATTACTAATAAAAAAGATAAAAACTGGCCACGTTATCCTCATTACATCCTTTTTTTACACCCTCTATCATTTTCTTTCAGTGATTCCCATGTTTCAGTGGCCACTTAATGTAGTAGCAGTTTTACCTGTATTTGTTGCAGGTGTATTCTGGGGATGGATACGTGAAAAAACAGGTACTCTTCTTACACCAATCATTAGTCATATACTTGCAGATTTAGGCATTATGTGTGTGTATTGGTTTATTATTAGGTAGACATCCATGCTAATTAATTCGCACAATGAAGTATGAAAAATGTCTTCTATAGTGTGGAATGAGCGAGTGGAACTCGACAACCGAAGTATTTTCAAAGGTAGACCTTTATGCGAATGATTTGCACCATGAAGGATGAAAATGCGTACCCACCTAGGGTTGATTGAGCGAAGAGCCACCTGACTCCTGCGGGATTTAGCGGTCTCGTGAGACCCCGCAGGTGGTTAAAAGCGACGAGGAGGCTCACGGACCGCCCCGCGGAAAGCAGGTGGATCGCAGCGAAAGCAACTCACTAACCTAGGTATTTTCAGAGTAGACACAAACCAAAACATTGTTTAAATTTTATTACATATACAAAAAAGCTAAAGAAACAATTCTTTAGCTTTTCTTAATTTTAGAAGGATTATTGACTTTATATGGCACAGGGTCATTAATAATAAATTCTTCCTCCACATCTTTGCCCTTAGGCAGTTTCTTTTTAACAATTTTCCCGTCAAATTCAAGGCTGTCACCAACAGCCAATTCAAATTTCTTAAGGGTTTTTGAATGAGCACACCATGCTAGTCCAACCTCAAGCGATTCCTCTTGATGAATAATTACATCTTTCAGGACAACAACCTCATCATGCTCCTCATTAAAGTGGTTCCAACTTAAGGCAAACTGCTTCACTTCTGCTGTAAAATGTACCTTTTCTTCAGGTAATTCTAACTTTGGAGCCTTTTCTTTTTTATCCTTTTTTACTTCTTTTGGTTTTTCATCTATAGAAACTAGTTCTTCTTTTTTCTCTTTCGTTTTAGGTGTCTCTGCGATAGGGGTATTTGAAGGATCACCAATATCAGAAATAAGAGTTTTACCGAAACTCGATGCTTGCATCTCCTTTAGATAAGCTGGATGGATAGTGCTTAAGCTCCCATCATCAAATTCGATTATAATCGTATTAAATTCCGCTGTATTACCATACACCTCATATCCCTTAATAGTAACTAGGTGTTGGCTTGTACGACTTTTATAGAAAAATTGTTTTTTAGATGTTAATCCCCATTCTTTCAGTTTTTCTGTAAAATGGTTTTCGTCCTCAAATGTCTCATAATGTCCTTCAGGCGGAATGATGTTTCTTCCTAGACTCATGCTTACACTTCCTTTCAGATAGGCTCTTTTCAAATCGTTTATTTCTCTAGTTGTTAAGAGAACACATGATAAATATTGTGAGATTAGCCTGTTGATATTATTTTACACCATTTATTTCATATAATTGAATAAAAGACCTCCTTTTATGTCATATTTTTTATGATCTATGGGTTAAGGTGTTGTAGGCGATTTTCTTCTAGGAATTTAGTATTATTGTTCTTAGAAGCTGTTTTCGTAAACTTTGTTGGTTTAAAAAAAACAATTTTTTTACATGAGGAGTGCTCAAATGACAACATATACGACTAGAAATGAAGTACCTATCCATGAAAAATGGAACTTAACAGACCTTTATCCTGACAGGACTCATTGGGATGAAGATTATAACTTAGTAGAAAGACTTACTAATACTCTAAAAGAGTATGACGGAAATATTAAAAATGGCTTAACGTTGTTTCAATTCCTTAAACAGCAAGAAGAACTATCTTTTCATTTAAACAAGCTATATGCCTATGCGATGCTTAGTGTTGATGAAGATACAAGAGAAGCAAAATCACAAGCACTATTAGATCGGGTAAAACATTTAGGTGTAAAAGTGAGTGCTGCAACATCTTTCTTTATGCCATTTTTATTGAGCTTAGAAGAAGAAACATTAAAAAGCTATATTAAGTCAGAGGATGGTTTAAAGTATTTTGAGGAAGATTTACTAGAATCCTTTCGTTATAAAGCTCATGTATTAAGTAAGGAGCAAGAAGAAGTGCTGTCACAATTAGGTGAAGCTCTTTCTGCACCAAGTAATACCTATGGCATGATAAATAATGCAGATATAAAATTTGGGGAAGTAACAAAGGAAAACGGTGAAAAAGTAGAACTCACAAGGGGCATGTATTCTAAATTAATTGAAGATGAGGATCGTGAAAAACGCAAAGAAGCCTACAAGGCATATTATCAACCTTACTTACATTTAAAAAACTCGATAGCTTCTACACTTTCAGCAGCAATTAAAAACAATGTAACGATGGCACGGATAAGGAAATATCCTTCCGCACTAGAAAAAGCTTTATTCGGTGACAACGTTCCTAAGGAAGTTTACGAAAACTTAATTAAAGCAACAAAGAACAACATCGATGCGATGCACGAATATACAAAAATTCGAAAGGATAAACTCCAGTTAGACGAACTTCGCCAATATGATTTAAATGTTCCACTTGTTAGTGGAGTAAAACAAGAAATCTCTTATGTCGAAGCCTACAACATTATGTGTAAAGCATTAGCTCCGCTTGGGGAGGATTATATTAACACATTGAAAGAGTTTAAAGATGCAAGATATATAGATGTTCGTGAGACCCCAGGTAAACGCTCTGGTGCTTACAATCTTGGGGTATATGGTGTTCACCCTTTTATCCTTCTTAATCATCAAGATGATCTAGATAGTTTATTTACCCTAGCACATGAATGTGGGCACGGAGTACATAGTAAACTTAGCTCACAGCATCAGCCACAAATTTCTGCTAGATACAGTATTTTTGTTGCTGAGGTTGCTTCAACTGTTAACGAAGTGCTTCTAATTAACTACCTATTAAATAATGAGAGTAATTCCGAAATTCGAAAACATTTATTAAACCATTTTATAGACCAATTTAAGGGCACTTTCTTTACTCAGGTAATGTTTGCTGAGTTTGAAATGAAAACACACGAAATGGCCGAAAAAGGAATTCCTTTGAATGCGGAAGTATTTAATGAAGTTTATGAAAATCTTTTTAGAGAGTATAATGGGGACGCAATTGTCTTTGATGAAGAAGTTAAATATGGTTGGTCTAGAATTCCACACTTTTACCGTCCCTTCTATGTATATAAGTATGCAACTGGCTTTGCTTCAGCGATCCATTTAGCAACAAAGATTCTGGAGGGAGAACAAGAAACATTAACTTCCTATCTTGAATTTTTAAAAAGCGGCAGCTCAGATTATCCACTAGATTTATTGAAAAAGACTGGTGTTGATTTAACAACTTCAGATCCTATTGATCGTTCCTTAAATAAATTTAGAGAGTTGGTTAAAGAGTTTTCAACTCTTTAAGAATAGTTAAAGTAGCTTGCATGAGATGTGATCTCTGCAAGTTTTTTTATTCGACACAATTTTGGGCTTGCGCTTCTAGTTCAGTAGCCACAACAAGAAGCGGGATTAATTTTTCTTCACCCGAAATTTTCGGGGACAATGATTTAAAAGAAGGAATATTAAATGATTTGACGAAATTTTAAATTAATTACTTTTTTCAAAATCACTGTTTCGGAGGGGTTGTACATATGGGAATTACACGGGAAAATGTGCCAGTAGAGGAAACTTGGAATTTAGAAGATATCTTCTTATCTGAAGAGCTTTGGGAAGAAGCTTTTTTATCTTTAGAGAGTGATTTAGAGCAAAGGTTAGAACTTGAGATAATGCTCAAATCTTCATCAGATGTTTTATTAGCAGTAAAAGAATTAGAAAATTTTTTAGAAAGATTGGAATTGACTAATAGTTATGCACGTTATAAATATAGTGAAGATGGAACAAATGAACAAAATCAAACAAGAATGGGACGCATTCAATTTTTAATGAGTAAGGCGAATAATGTAAAGACCAATTATATGAATGCCTTCTTATCCATTTCTGCTAAAAATATGGAACAGTATTGTGAAGAAGAAAAAGAACTATTAGAGTATCAAAAATTTCTTTCTAAGATAGAAGAAGCAAGAAAACATATATTGTCACCTGAAATGGAGGATGCATTAGCATCATTAGATTCAACGATTAATTCGGCGGAAAGAATATATGACAGTATCACATCATCTGATATGAAGTTTGAATCGGTGCAAAATAAACATGGAAAAGATGTTCCAGTTTCTTTATTTATGTACATGACTCAAATCGAGACATCACCAGATACAGTTTTACGAAGGAATGCATATCACTCATTATCTAAAGGTCTGGACCAATACAAACATGGCATTGCGAAAACACTCTCAACCGAAATACAAAAAAATGTTACTTTAGCTAAGCTACGGGGTTACAATTCAACCTTTGACATGCTACTTCAACACTCGTCACCAACTAACTTTTTCCTAGATGCCGATGGAATATCGTCACAGCATTTTGAAAACATATTAGATACGATCCGTCTAGAGTTAGCACCACATATGCAACGCTATGCGAAACTGCGAAAGCGTCAGCTAGGACTAGAGAAGCTATTATTCTCTGATGTGAAAGCACCACTTGACCCTAATTTTGATCCACCAATAAGTTTTGAAGAAGCAGGAGAAATTATCATTGAAGCTGTTGGTGTCCTAGGTGATGAATACAAAGAATTGATGAAAAAAGCTTTTAAAGAGCGATGGGTATATCGTGGTGATAATGTTGGAAGAAATATGATCGCTTTTGGTGGTGGAGTTCACGGTGTACATGGATATGCTTTTTATCCATGGGGTGGAAACCTTTTTGATATGCTTCTCCTTGGCCATGAGCTTGGACATTCACTTCATTTTCATTTAGCCCATGAGAATCAAAAGATTATTAATAACTCAATGCCACTGTTTTTTGTTGAAGCACCTTCAACATTGATTGAGCATTTAATTGTTCAATATTTACGACAAAATCGAGATGATGCGCGTCTGCACCGTTGGCTCAATATGTATTTAATGATGAGTTACCATCATAATTTTGTTACACATATACTAGAGGCGGAGTTATTGAGACGATTATATAAAATGGCCGAAGCGAAAACACCTTTAACAACTTCATCAATTAGTGAAACGAAGGGAGCTATCTTATCTGAATTCTGGGGCGATACTGTCGAAATCGATGAAGCTGCTAAGTTAACTTGGATGAGGCAGCCTCATTATTATATGGGACTTTACCCATACACTTATTCGGTTGGTTTATCTGCTTCCACTGTTATTGCAAAGCGAATCCATGAAGAAGGGCTAGATGCTGGATTACAATGGACTGAGGTTCTAAAACAAGGGGGAGCAATGAAGGGGTTAAATTTATTTAAGATGGCTGGGCTTGATCTTTCTACAACAGAGTTATTTTCAGATGCTGTTTCTTATGTTGGCAAGATTGTTGATGAGTTAGAGGATAGTTTTTAATTTTGATAGGTTTCAACCCTGAAAAACAACTTAGGTTGGTGAGTTCCATGAGCTGCGATCCACCTACTTTCCGCGGGGCGGTCCGTGAGCCTCCTCGTCGCTTTTTGAGCTCCTGCGGGGGTCTCACGAGACCCCTAGATCCCGCAGGAGTCAGGTGGCTCTCCGCTCATTTCACAGTAAGGTGAACAACATTTTCATTCTCCATTGTGCGGATTTCTATCTCGGATAAACAAACTGCTTTTATATTTCTACAAACTAATAACACTTGGCTTTCACTATAAGGCAAGTGTTTTGTATTGATAAATCTTTGTTTGCTATCATCAAAAATTAGTTTAAAATGGTATTGTTAATAATAGTTATTCAACATCTAGGAGGACCTGTTTTGAATAAACAAGGCATTATATCATTTGGAGAGCCATTTATTGATCTATACTCCGAAAATCAGACTAATAGTACATATCATAAATTTTTAGGCGGAGCCACAGTGAATGTTGCGGTACGGGCAAGCAGATTCGGTCTTCCTACTTATTATATTTGCAAGATAGGTAATGATGAAAACAGTACTTTTGTAAAAAATGAACTTAAAAACGAAAATGTAGATATAGAGTTTAGTGTGAAAAACTCAATCAAAAAGATATGCTGTGTTTATGTTAATCAAAATGATAAGGGTGACCGATATTTTCATTCATACATAAATGAGACACCTGATGAATGGTTAACAGCAGATGAGTTAAGCATTCAGCCATTTACTAATGCAAAAATTTTTTACTTTGGGTCTGGTACACTTTTTCACGAAACTGCCCGAAAGGCAACAGACAAAGCACTCGACTACGCAAAAGAATGTAATAATTTAATTGCATTTGATACAAATATTCGTTTACAACGATGGGAAAGTGAAGAAATCTGTAGAGAAACTGTCATATTTTTTGTGAAGAAAGCGAATTTAGTTAAGATAGCTGAAGATGAACTATTGTTTCTAACAAACACACAATCTGTTGAAGACGGAATAAGAATAGCCTCAGAATGGAAAGTACCGTATCTAGTTATTACACTTGGTGGAGAAGGAGCATACGGTATTCACAATCACAAGCTGATATATGTTCCGGGAACAAATGTGAAAGTAGTAGATACAACTGGAGCGGGAGATGCATTTTTAGCTGCCCTTTTATATTGCTTTCATGAAAAAGGATTACCTAATTCTGATAAGCAATTTAAAGATTTTCTTCAATTTGCAAATGAAAAGGGTGCACTAGCTACAACGAAATTAGGTTCACTATAATATGGAATTCTGTGTATTTTCCATTGGGGGAGAATATCAATGAAAAAATTAAAAACAAATGCAATCAGAATTTTGGATAAAGAAAAGATTGATTATTCGATGTTTTCTTATCCGACCGATGATGGAAAAATTGATGGAGTTTCCGTGGCTAGAAAGATTAACAAAGATCCAAAAAGTGTTTACAAAACACTGATATCTCAAGGAACTACTAAAGCATATTATGTTTTTGTTATTCCAGTGGAGAAGGAGCTAGATTTAAAAAAAGCGGCAAAAACAACTGGTGAAAAGAAAATAGAAATGATTCCTGTTAAGGATATTACTAAAGTATCAGGTTATATTCGAGGTGGCTGCTCACCCATTGGAATGAAGAAGAACTTTACAACTTATATAGATGAGGATGCAAAATCATTATCTAAAATTATCGTAAGTGGCGGTAGCATAGGGCTTCAAGTTGAACTCCACGTAAATGATTTATTAAATATAACAAATGGTTACTTTTTTTAAGAAAAAGGAAAAAGAGGATAAGATGAATAAAACTATTGGTATATTAGCACATGTTGATGCTGGTAAAACAACATTTTCTGAACAACTCCTCTATCATACAAAGAGCATTAAAAATAGAGGTCGTGTAGACCATAAAAATGCTTTTCTTGATAGCCATGAAATTGAAAAACAACGAGGAATTACGGTATTTGCTGATCAAGGTACATTCTACTATCAGGAATCAACTTATTTTTTGATAGATACCCCTGGCCATGTCGACTTTTCACCAGAAATGGAACGAGCAATACAAGTGATGGATTACGCAGTCATTATTATAAGTGCAGTAGAAGGAATTGAAGGTCATACAGAAACGGTATGGGAGCTTTTAAGAAAGCATCGTATTCCTACTTTTTTCTTTATTAACAAAACCGACCGAACTGGTGCAAACGTAGAAAATGTGATTAAAGAAATTCAAGGGAATTTAACAACTAACGTATATGATATGACTCAAGTTCAAACTAATCTTGAAATAGATGAAGAATTAATTGAATTCGTTGCCGAACGCGATGAAACCCTTTTAAATACGTACCTTGAAGGAAAGTATAATAAAAAATTATGGATAAAAAACATCCAAAAGATGATTTTATATGGTCACTTCTTCCCTCTCATATCCGGCTCTGCGTTACATGATATTGGAATTGGCAGATTTATAGAGATACTAGATTGTTTTACAATTACAAATCACTCCAGTGAAGGACCTTTTTCAGGTCAAGTATACAAAATACGTCATGAATCAAATGGAACAAAAATTACTTTTGTAAAATCACTTAGTGGAACCTTAAAAGTTCGTGATGAAATTGCAACTAGTAATGAAGATAGCAATCAATCTGAAAAGGTGACTGGGCTTCGGACCTACAGTGGTAATAAATTCAAAACTGTCGAGCAAGTTGGTGCTGGTGAACTTTTTGCGGTTATGGGATTATCGAATCCAAAAATAGGTGACAAGATAGGTGTTTTACAGGAAAAAAATAAAAATGGAAACGATATGGTACCAACATTGAAATCAAAGGTGACTTTTGAAGCTGGTGTAAATCCAAAAGAAGTTCTTCAATTTTTCAAAATGCTTGATGCAGAAGATCCATCATTAAATGTATTATGGGATGAACGATTTCAAGAGATACATATTCATGTAATGGGTAATATTCAACTAGAAGTTTTAGAACAGGTTATAAAGGATAGATTTAAACTAACCGTACTATTTGAGACTCCAGAAATTCTTTATAAAGAAACAATTACAAATCAAGTAAAGGGGTATGGTCATTTCGAACCTTTAGGACATTATGCAGAGGTTCATTTCCAGCTAGAACCTGGAGAACGAAATAGTGGAATATTATTTGAGAATAGCTGCCATGCTGATGATCTGTCTGTCGGTCATCAAAGATTAATTGAACAACACCTTTTTGAAAGGGAACACCATGGTATTTTGACAGGCTCTTCCCTTACAGATGTAAAAATCACATTATTAACTGGACGAGCTCATAACAAACATACTTCAGGTGGTGATTTTCAAGAAGCTACTTTTAGAGCTTTAAGACAAGGTCTGGAAAAAGCAGAGAATACTCTTTTAGAACCATTTTATCAATATAAGATTAAAGTGAACATCGAACAGATGGGGCGTGTATTATCCGATATCCAACAAGCTTATGGATATTTTAATCCTCCAGTAACAGAGGGAGATAAAGCGATACTTACTGGTACTGTACCTGTTTCAACATTTATGAACTATAGCAATAAGTTAGCAACTCTTACCCAAGGTAAAGGTTCTATTTCCTTGATCTTTTCAGGTTATAATCAATGTCATAATGAAGAGGAAGTAATAGATAGCAAATCTTATAATAAACAGGCTGATCCTGACTATACATCTTCATCGATCTTTTGTTCAAAGGGACAGGGCTATTCAGTTCCTTGGAATGAAGCGGAAGAGAAAATGCATTGTTTATAACTTCAATGAACATTCCACATTAAGCCCCTAGAGGGCTTTTTTTGGTAAATTATACAATATGATGTAATAAATGATTTGTACAATGCCTTTCATACCAATGGTTTTAATTTTTCTATAATTACAATCTTCTTTTATGTATTGAAATTGTAATGAAACTGTCACAATTATTTGTTACTATGGGGACTACAAAATAAGAGAGAAGGAGTTGGAAAAGATGAACATAAGAAACCCAATCTCTATTTTCTTTATATTGATATCTGCAATAGCAATTTTTCTATTATTTAAACAAAGTTCTTCATTAATAATTAACACAAATACACAACAGAATGATCATCATATAAAAGAAATAATAGAAACAGAACAAAGGGAAATAGAGCAGCTTATTACACTTCAAGAACAAATTGCATCAGAAGATTCTTTAATAAGTAAAAAAAGTTCATCTATCTCTCTTTCAGCAGATGAATTAAATGAAGTATTAAAGGGAGAATTACAAGGATTAGGTCATGAGTTTATTAAAGCAGGTAAAGAGTATGGAATAGATCCTGTCTTTCTTGTAGCTTTAGCTGCTCAAGAAACAGGGTGGGGAGAGTCTACGCTGATGGCATCTCCATGGAATAATGTTGGTGGGATCACATGTATGCCACATAATTATGAAGAAATTTTTGGAGAACAATATCAAAACCCAGGTTGCGGTGAAACAATCGACGGCGGAACAAAATGGCAGAAGTTTAACTCTATTGAAGATAGCATTCATTTTAAGGCAGCTTACTTAAAAAGCTCCTACTTAGAGAATGGGACCAAAACTATTTCTGGGATACAAGAAAAATACGCTCCTTCAAATGCATTAAATGATCAATCAGGTCTTAATCATTATTGGACTGAAAATATTGTAGCTATTATGAAAGATATACGAAATGACTTAGGTTAATAGAATTTTACTTAAAAATAAAACGCTACACGATATCCCGCGAGTTCACCTACGTTATTCTAGGGTTAGAAATCTTTGAAATACTACGAATTGAAACAAACAAAAAGAAAAAACGAGAAGACAATAAATATGAGCTATCCAGTAATGAAGATGTGGAAAAATTCCGCATCTTTTTTTATTATTAAAATTTATCTATGTACGTTAACCCTAAAATATTATTTTCCCAATTTGGAAAAGATTTTAGTATAAGTAGTTGAGTTTGAGAAACAATAGTTTTTGAAGAAAGGAAAAGATTGTTTCTCAAAAAATACATAACACAATGTTTAGGAGGTAAATTTTTATGAGCAAACTAAAAAGAAAAATGCTATCATTTACTGCTTTTCTTATGGTGTTATCTCTTGTTTTAACTGCTTGTGGTGGTGGAGATGAAGCCGAACCAGATACTACCGGTGGTGAAGGCGATACAGCCACTGAAGGTACAGGTACACCATTAGAAAGAGCATATGCTGGTGAGTACGACGGAACAAAGGTTACTATGTTTGGGCCTTTCACTGATGCTGACCAAGTCAAATTTGAAGAAAGTATTAAAGAGTTTGAAGAAACAACAGGAATTGATATTCAATATGAAGGATCAAAAGAATTTGAAGCTACTATTTCAATTCGTGTTGAGGGTGGGAATCCGCCTGACATCGCTGACTTTCCACAACCCGGGTTGTTAGCAACGTTCGCAAATCAAGGGCGAGTTATTGACGTGAGTACTTTCATGGACATGGAATATTTACAAAACAACTACAACCAAAGCTGGCTTGATATGGCTTCAATGCAGGGGCCTGAAGGAGATATTATGGCTGGGATTTGGAATCGTAGTAATGTAAAAAGTCTAGTCTGGTATCCAAAGCGAGAATTCGAAGCAGCAGGCTATGAAGTTCCTACTACATGGGATGAGTTAATAGCTTTATCGGAACAAATTGTCAAAGATGGGGATAGTCCTTGGGCAATTGGAATTGAAAGTGGAGCAGCTACTGGTTGGGTTGCTACTGACTGGGTAGAAGACATTATGCTTCGTACGACTTCACCAGAGAACTATGATAAATGGGTTGCTGGAGAACTGCCTTTCACTTCGGACGAAGTACGAACAGCTGTTGAAAGAATGTCTGATATCTGGTTTAACGAAGACTTTGTATATGGTGGAAGAAATGCAATTGTTACAACCGCTTTTGGTGATTCACCAAATCCGATGTTCAGTGATCCTCCAAAAGCTTGGTTCCATCGTCAAGGCAGTTTTATAACAAGCTTTTTCCCTGAAGGATCTGTTCCTGGAGAAGATTATGACTGGTTTGCTTTGCCATCAATTGATGAGCAGTATGGGACACCTGCTTTAGTTGCTGGTGATATTTATGCAATGTTCAATGATCGACCAGAAGTTCGTGCGGTGATGGAGTTCTTTACAACAGGTGAATCAATTAAATCTTGGATTCAATCTGGTGGAGTAGTTGCACCAATGAATGATGCAGATCCTGAGTGGTACACAACAGATGTTGAACGTCGTATGGCTGAATTTGTTCAAGAAGCTGAGACATTAAGATTTGATGGTTCAGATTTAATGCCTGGTTCTGTGGGAGCTGGAACGTTTTGGAAAGGTATGACTGATTATGTAAGTGGGGCAGTAGATCTTGAACAAGCATTGGAAGAGATGGAAGCAGGTTTTAATAAATAGTTAAATTTAATAAAAAAGCGATATAAACCCCTAAGAGGCTGTCCCATTGTTCCTCGTGCTCAAGTTAGTATATGAACTAACTCAATTAGTACTTGGGGCTACATGGGACAGCTTTTTTAATTAGAATCAAAATTACTTTTTATTTTCCACAAAGAAATTTAACACCATATTAATTGAAAGAGCCTAAAAGGGGGAATTTTCATGGAAGCATTAAATAAGCAAGAAACTACCTCCATACCTAAATTAGCTCTCATTTCACTTTTGGTATTTGTAGGTAATCTCATTGTTCATTCCTTAATATTCATCTTTTTGAGAGATACACCATTAAATCCGGCTCTGTATGCAATATTAGCAATCATATGGGGGGTTTTTGGTGTATATTCCATTTATTTCACCCTCAACTGGGTTGTAGAAAAATACCCAACCAAAATCCGAGCCAGAATTCAACCTTATATCTTTGTTGGGCCTGCTGTTCTTTTGTTAGGTTGGTTATTATTTCTACCAACTTTAAGGACATTTTATTTAAGTTTATTCGGTCCAAATTCAACAAATTTTGTTGGAATTTCAAATTATATTGCTGTCTTTACAGATCGTTTACTTATAACAGCTCTACGAAATAATTTAATGTGGGTTGTGTTCGGAGCAACCGCTTGTATCGTGTTCGGTCTTCTTATTGCTGTTTTGGCGGACCGAAGCAATTTTGAAAAGACTGCAAAAGCAATCATCTTTATGCCTATGGCTATTTCAATGGTAGCAGCTGGTGTAATTTGGAAATTCATTTATTTTTACCAACCAGGTGACGAACAGATTGGTTTATTAAATGCAATAGTTGTCGCATTAGGAGGATCACCACAGGCATGGACAAGCATGCTTCAGCCGTGGAATAACTTGTTTTTAATTATTATTCTCATATGGATGCAAACTGGATTTGCGATGGTCTTGTTTTCTGCAGCACTAAAAGGAATTCCTGCTGAGCTGCTCGAAGCTGCAAGAATAGATGGTGCCAATGAATTTACTATTTTCTTTAAGATCATTATTCCATATATGATGGGAACCATTATTTCTGTTTCAACAACAATTATTGTTTTTACCCTTAAGATATTTGACATCATTATGGTAATGACAGGAGGGCAATATGAGACTGATGTAGTTGCCACACAGTTTTATCGCCAATTTTTTATGTATCGAAATTTCGGATACGGCTCAACCCTTGCGATTGTTCTACTAATTGCTGTTATCCCTGTGATTATTTTGAATTTAAGGCAATTTCGTAAACAAGGAGGGTTTTAAATGAATAAAAAGAATTCAAAGTGGATGGTTAACTTAGTTCTAGCGCTTATTTGTTTAATATGGCTAATTCCAACTGCCGGCCTTTTTATCTCCTCATTCCGACCAGCTAGTGACATATTGGATACCGGGTGGTGGACGGTCTTTCCACATCGTGCTTGGGTAACAGAAGATCAGTTATCATTAGATCCAGATACTGATTTAAGTGCACCAATCAAGGTAAATGGACAGACATATACAAATGACCAATTAACCGAAGGTGTAGTGGTTGACAATACACGATTAATTTGGCGGAATAGACGTGCAAGGTTGCTTGATGTTCAGACAAAACAATGGAATTCAAACGCGAATTTCACATTGGAGAACTATCAAGCGGTTTTAGGTGGTAAAGAGTATATTATTACAATGCCTGATGGTACCACCAGAACAGAGAAGGGAAGCAATTTATCCCGATCGTTTTTAAATACATTAACTGTTTCAATTCCGGCAACAATTATTCCATTGTTGATTGCTACGTTTGCTGCATATGCATTTGCTTGGTTAAATTTCATTGGTCGGAAAAGTATTTTTGTTATCGTAATTGCCTTACTTGTTGTTCCTTTACAAGTGGCTTTAATTCCAATACTTAAGGATTACACTTCGCTTGGATTAAATGGTACTTTTTTAGGGATATGGTTAGCACATGCAACCTTTGGTTTACCTTTAACAACTTATTTTTTATTTAATTATATCAGTCAATTACCTAAGGATATTTTTGAATCAGCCTTTATTGATGGGGCGAGTAACTTTACGATTTTCACAAAATTGATTTTACCACTTTCCGTTCCTGCATTAGCGTCGATTGGTATTTTTCAATTTCTATGGGTTTGGAATGATTATCTAGTTGCACTTGTTTTCCTTGGTGGTCAACCAGACGTACAAGTATTATCAATGAGAATAGCAGATATGGTTGGATCTAGAGGAAATGATTGGCATTTACTAACCTCTGCTGCCTTCGTTTCAATGATTATGCCTTTATCTGTGTTCTTCTTACTACAACGTTTCTTTGTTAGAGGTTTATTAGGAGGATCGGTGAAAGGATAAATACACATTTAGCCTTGTAAAGACTAGTGATTTATCATTGGTCTTTACACCATTTTCTAAGGAGTGATTATATGACATGGGTTATAGGACGTAATGATTTATCGCAACAAGAGCTACTAAACGCTGAAAGCCTCTTTTCGTTAGCAAATGGCTACCTTGGTGTTCGTGGTAATTTTGAAGAAGGATATACTAAGGAAATGACGTCTATTAGAGGTACATATATTAATGCCTTCCATGATATTACGAAAATTGATTATGGTGAAAAACTATATGCCTTTCCTGAAACACAACAGAAAATTGTCAACATCATTGATGCTCAATCAATGGAAATTTTTCTAGGTGGTGAAGAAGAGAGATTTTCATTATTTGAAGGTGAAATTCTTTCATATGAACGTTATCTATATTTGGATAAAGGTTACTCAGAACGAATCATTCATTATAAATCACCACTAGGCAAAGAAGTAAAAGTTCGCTTCAGAAGACTTGTATCTTTTGTTCAGAAGGAATTATTCGCCATTAACATACAAATAGAACCCGTTAATTTTACAGGGAAGGTTAAAATAATTTCCTCCATCAACGGTGATGTTTCAAATTATGTGAACGCAAATGACCCAAGGGTGGCAGCTGGACATGCAAAACTTCTTAGACTCGAAAGAAAAGGGAAAGCAGATCAATTTGGTTATGTGTTAAATAAAACACATACCTCTGAATTAGAAACTGCTTGTGTTACCACTCATAAGTATAGCAACGAGGGCACCGAAAAGATAGAAGAGACCCAATCTGGGGTTCAGTCAACTTTAACTTTTGAGTTAAATAAAACAATTGAAATTACAAAATACAATATTTATGTAGATACGCTGAGACATCAAGATGACTTAATAAATAAAGGAATTCAATTTCAGCATCAGGTTGATACATATAGCTTTACTCAATTATTGGAAGAGCAAAAGCAATATTTAGATGAATTTTGGTATGCTGCTGATATCAAAATTGGTGGCGTGGCCGAGTTACAAGAAGGAATTCGCTTTAATTTATATCAGCTTCTTCAATCTGCAGGAAGAGATCAAGTCAGTAATATTGCAGCCAAAGGACTTTCTGGTGAAGGGTATGAGGGTCATTATTTCTGGGATACAGAGATTTATATGTTCCCAGTATTCTTAATGACAAAGCCTGACATTGCACGGCAACTTCTGATTTACAGATTCACAATTTTAGATGATGCCAGAAGGCGAGCAAGAGAAATGGGACACTCTAAAGGAGCACTCTTTCCATGGAGAACCATCTCAGGTTCAGAATGTTCTTCCTTTTTCCCAGCAGGTACAGCTCAATACCATATTAGTGCAGATATTGCTTATAGTTTTATTCAATATTACCTTGCCACGAATGATACTGAATTCATGAAAGAGTACGGTGCAGAGGTTCTTTTCGAAACGGCTCGGTTATGGATGGACACTGGGCATTTTTATGAAGAACAATTTCGAATTGATGATGTAACGGGTCCTGATGAATATACATGTTTGGTTAACAATAATTATTATACGAACAGTATGGCTAAGCATAATCTAAAGTGGGCTTATGAAGCTTATCGTCTATTAAAAGAAGTGGATAATACACGACTAGAAACGTTAACACAACAACTCCGAATAGACTTCGTTGAAGTAGGTGAATGGAGAAAAGCAGCCGAAAGTATGTATTTGCCATATGATGAAAAATTGGAGATAAATCCACAAGATGATTCGTTCCTAAAAAAAGCTGTTTGGGATTTTGAAAATACACCTGAAGATCATTATCCTTTATTGCTTCATTATCACCCTTTAACCCTATATAGGTACCAAGTTTGCAAGCAGGCTGATACCGTATTAGCACATTTCCTTTTAGAAGATGAGCAGGACTTGAATACAATTAAAAATTCCTATGATTACTATGAAAAAGTAACAACTCACGATTCATCTCTGTCATCTGCTATTTTTAGCATTATGGCCTCAAAAGTTGGATATGAGGATAAAGCATATGAGTATTTTATTGAATCTGCTAGACTTGACTTAGATAATACACATGGAAATACAAAGGACGGATTGCACTTAGCAAATATGGGTGGCACGTGGATGTCCATCATCTATGGTTTTGGTGGTGTAAGACTGAAAGAAACAGGGTTATCACTAGCTCCAGCTCTACCACTTCATTGGAACAATTATTCATTTAAGATAAAATACTTAGACAACCAAGTAAACGTGGAAGTAGAATCTAATCAAATTCATCTTTCTCTAGAAGAAGGTTCGAAACTAGATGTAAGAATATATGGGAAACAAATAACTTTAAAGCAGAACGAAAGAAAAACTGAAACTTTGAAAAAAAAGAAACTTTAGAAATTACTGGAGGCCTGCCTAATGAGTAAACAACTTCAGGCATTCATCTTTGATTTAGATGGAGTGATTACAGATACAGCTGAGTATCATTTTATGGCTTGGAAAGCCCTCGCAGAGGATTTAGGGATTGAATTTACCCGTGAATCAAATGAAGAATTAAAGGGAATCTCTCGAATGGAATCTCTCGAGAAGATTCTCCAAATTGGTGGAAAAGCAAATGTTTATTCTGATGAAGAAAAAGAACAATTAGCAACGAAGAAGAATGAGCACTATGTCGAGCTTATTCAGAAAATATCACCAAAGGATATTCTCCCTGGAATAGAAGAACTACTAAAACGTATTAAACATGAAAACTTAAAGCTTGCCCTGGCATCAGCAAGTAAAAATGCTGTCATGGTCCTTGACTCACTAGAGCTTAAGGATATGTTTGATATTATTGTTGACGTTTCAAAGATCAAAAGAGGAAAACCTGATCCAGAAATATTTTTAACAGCAGCGAGCCAACTTGAAGTAGATCCTAGTTATTGTATTGGAGTAGAAGATGCACTAGCAGGAGTCGACGCAATAAAAGATGCAGGTATGTTTGCTGTCGCTATTGGCCCAGACTTTCAAAGAGCAGACCTTGTTTATAGAGATACCAGTGGATTATCATTTGATGAAATTCGAGAGTCATTTTCAAAAAAATGATATTAGTTGTGAGTAGATTAAGACGGTACTTACATTTGATTACGTAGTTCAATAAATTAAATACAAAAGAGGAATTCTTATAAGAGGATTCCTCTTTGTGTGTAGATACGCTGTTAAATAATCGCACCATGAAGAATAAAATATTGTTCATGCGTGTGGAATGAGCGAAGAACCACCTGACTCCTGCACTGCGGGAACCAGTGGTCTCGTGAGATCCCGCTCAGAGCCCGCCCCTGCGACGAGGAGGCTCACGGACCACCCCGCGGAAAGCAAGTGGATCGCAGCTCATGGTACTCTCCAACCTAGTTATTTTAAGGGTAGATCTCCCCAATATATGGAACAGTATAAAAAAATCCACTTTACAGAAAATAGGTAGGATAGACCTGAGAATATTAAAAGGGAGAATTGCTATGAAAAATAATAAATTCAAGTCACTACGATCTGCAATTATCGCTATTTTAATCTTTACCCTTTCTTTAGGGGGAGGACTACAGGCACATGCACAAGTGCAAAAAGTTCCTACTGCAGGAATCGCGATAAATGGGAAAATTGTAGACGGGATTAACCCTATTATTATCAATGGAAAGTACTATCTTCCGTTTGTCCAACTATCGAAGATTCTAGGCTACAATAATATCAAATACGAACAAGGAACAGGAACATATCAAATAACAGACGGTTCTACAACAGTCCGGATGACTATGGGTGGAACAAGAGCTAAGAAAAGTAATGAATACATTAATATTGAACCTCCTAAGTGGAGTAATAATACCGCATTTGTATCCATGAATGCAGCAGGTGCATTATTTAATGTCTACATTTATTTCAAACAAGAAAATGGATCTGTACAAATCCAAAAGCCTGCTAGGAAATATGTTGTTCAACGTGGCGATACCTTATGGACAATCTCAAGAGCACATCATACTACTGTCCAAGAACTAAAGGCCGCAAATAATCTAAGCACAAACCTAATTCTTATTGGTCAAGTATTAAATATACCTGGCAGAGAGAAAACACATGAGTTAGAGCCTATCCGAGAAAAAGAGCCTGTACCTAATGATCATCACACAAAACTTAAAAATCAAAGACAAGGAGTTCTTAATCAAGCTAAAAAATATATTGGTGCTGGATATAAGTTTGGAGCTACTCTTGCAGATGCACCCAAGCTCTTTGATTGTTCTTCATTTACACAGCTTGTTTTTCAACAGAATGGTATTACGATTCCCCGAGTGTCTAGAGACCAAGCAAGTAAAGGTACTTATGTTAAGGAATTAAAAGCAGGGGACTTAATGTTCTTTACTAATTCCGATTTATATTCTGATGGTAGAATCGGGCATGTTGGAATTTACATGGGGGATGGAAGTATGATTCATGCTTCTTCATCCAAAGGAGTTTCAATTACAGAAAATGTCTTAAATAATCCTTATTGGGGAAAAAACTACTTATTTTCAAAAAGAGTTATTCAATAGGGTGAAAAAAATAAAAAAAGCAGGAGATAGGAATCTTCATATCTCCTTGCTTGCTGCTTATTTGATATGAAGTCGAAATGCTTTAACAATAATTCCATCATTAGCAGGCTCAAAATCATGTTGTGGCAATCTTTGAAAACCCATTCGCTTATAAAGTTTCATGGCATCTTCCATAAAATCACCAGTATGTAATCCAATTGAATCAAAGCCTTTTGCTTGCGATCGTTCAATACATTCTGTGATTAATCTTGACGCTATGCCTTTACCTCGTGCTTTTGGACTTACTGCAAGAACTCGGATTTCAGGATAATCTAACTCTTCTACCAACCCCTCATAAGCATCTGTCTTTGCAGGGAATAAGGCAACACTTCCTACAATTTCTCCATTAAGTTCAGCCACTATTAATTCCACACCAGGTTGGCTATCTGCATCAGATGATAAGCTACTTTTTAGGGCATTCCAATGATCTAATGGGATAGACTTTACATGTTCGCTATATGCGAGCACTCTTTGTTCACGAATAAATGCGACTTCTTCTTTTAACGCATTGCGTATATTCAACATGGTTTAACACCTACACTAATTTTCTTAAGTATTTTTCATCTTTACCACTAACTAATTGTCGGTTGTGTTCTTTAGTCCAGCCAGATAAATCTGGTCCTTTTGGAAGAATTTTAACCGAAGTATTATCAGGATCAATTGTTATCGACGTATGATAGTGTTTCTTAATCGCATCAAAATCTGTTGTATCGCCAAATCCTGGTGTTTGGTATAAATCTCGAACATAGCCCCAAAGATTAGGAAATTCACTTATTAAATTCCGATTCGCATTAAAACCATTATAATAAGCCACATCAAATCGAACCAAGGTCACATAAAGGCGAACATCGGAATCAGTTATAAAATCACCAAATAAAAATCGTTGCTTTGATAAGTGCTCTTCAAACTTATCTAATCTAGCAAACAATGTATCAAAAGCAGACTTATAAGCTTCCTGGGATTTAGCAAACCCACATTTATAAACCCCATTATTTACTTCATGAAAAATAACATCATTTAGGGCGTCAATCTGATTTCGTAAACTTTCTGGATAAAGTACAGGTGCGTTTTCTCCATGAAAAGGTTCCCAAGTTGTTTCTAAGTAATTGGTTAGTTTGAAATAATCATTATTAACCGCTTCAAATTTCTGAACATCGACAAACAACGGAACTGTTGGTCGACCAGAATACTTTGGATCAGTTTTCTTATAAATTTCACTCATATAGCGAATACCTAGAACAGGATCTACGCCTTTTTCATCCAGAGAAAACTCCCAATCTACATGGGGAAGATGTGGACGTATTGGACTTGCTGTACCTAAACTGATAACATTCTCTAAACCTAGGACACTCCGAACGATTACAGAACGATGAGCCCATGGGCAGGCTTGTGACCACAATAAACGATAACGACCCGCTTCAATTGGTAATTCTCCCGGATTATCACCAAACGGAGTTATGAATCGATTGGTTTGACGCTTGAACGATCCATCATTGCTGTGTTCTTTTGTTTGTTCATTTTGTGTCAATTATAGCACCTTCTGACTATATTTTTTATGTTACAAGATGAAATTGAATTTTCAGAGAAAAGTGGACTTGTAACGTATTTTATTATTTAGTCCTAATCTACGTCAATTAGTTAGACTTACTAAAATGAAATGCATATGGAATTTTTTTCTTATTTAACCTAAAATATAGATTGCATTTATTATTTTATTTTACGGCTATGAAAACACTTCGATTAAAAGGGATAAAGTAGTATAGCAACCCGCAAAAGTTTATTTCTAAGAAAAGAGGGCCCACTATGAGTGTAAATAAAATTAAGGATCAATATAGAGGCTGTTTACTTGGAGGTGGAATCGGTGATGCATTAGGATGGCCGGTTGAATTCCTTAAGTATAAAGAAATTATAAGAAAGTATGGCACTGAAGGGATTACTGATTTAAAAATTACCTCGTCTGGCTTTTCTGAAATCACAGATGATACCCAAATGACACTCTTTACAGCAGAAGGACTTCTTCGAGCGGAAACACGCGGAAGAAATAAGGGAATTTGTCATATACCTACTGTTGTTTACTTTGCTTATCAACGTTGGCTGTATACTCAAGGCTATCCTAAAATCGTGGATAAAGGTTGGATTTATGATGGATGCTTAATGGAAATAAAAGAGCTTCATCATCAACGAGCGCCTGGAAATTCTTGTTTATCAGCTCTTGCAAAAGAAGAGCTTGGTACAGTTGAACAGCCAATTAACAATAGCAAAGGATGTGGTGGCGTCATGCGAATCGCACCAATAGGGCTAGTTTTCCCTAAAGAAATGGCCTTTAAAATGGCCGTTGATTGTGCTGCGTTAACACATGGACATCCCTCAGGCTATTTATCAGCAGGGACTTTAGCATATATAATTGCTGAACTAGTTGAAGGAGAAGAGCTTGAGGATGCCATTACTAACTCTCTATTAGAACTTAAAAAAAATCGCGGTCATGAGGAGTGTAGTACTCTTATTGAAAAAGCAATCGAATTATCAACAAGTGAGACGGCACCTTTAAAAGCGATAACCAAATTAGGTGAGGGATGGGTTGGTGAAGAGGCACTAGCAATTTCCATTTATTGTGCGCTTAAGTATAAAAACAGTTTTGATAAAGCATTAATTACAGCTGTTAATCATGATGGAGACAGTGACAGCACAGGTACTATTACAGGAAATATATTGGGAGCATATCTTGGAATCAACCAAATTCCTAGTCGTTGGGTAAAGAAAGTGGAGATGTCTAGTCTTATCACTCAACTCGCAGATGATTTGTTAATAAGGTATAGTGACAGTGAAGAATGGTGGGATAAATATCCTGGATATTAATCCATAGGCTCTTTTTATGAGACTTCTATTAAATAAAGCAAACACTAGGAATGTCTCTTCATACGATGAAGGACTTTCCCAGTGTTATAAATACTTTATCACAAAAAGAAAATTAGAACTTGGGATGCAATTGCTACAAGAATAAGTGCAAATGGATATGCTGCTGCATATGCTATTGCTGGATCCTCTGAATCAATCAATTGATTCACTGAACCTAATCCTGGTGTACTTGTCATTCCACCACAGAGAGAACCTAACGAATGAACAACACTTAAATGAAATACCCTTCGTGCGATTGCAAAACCAATAATCATTGGCAGGATGGTAATTAGAGCACCACCAAATAATAAACGTAATCCTTCAGCTTGAACTACTTCAACAATACCAGAACCAGCTGTCGTTCCAGCTCCTGCTAAAAATAGTGCCAAGCCGATATCACGAATAACTTGATTTGAGGGTTGATAATAACGAGCTTGAATAGGTCCTAATTTTCCAAAGTGGCCAATAATAAGAGCTACAAATAAAGGACCACCAGCAACTCCTAACGTTATTGTCCCTAAGCCTGGGAGATGAATGGGGATCATTCCAAGTAAAATCCCAAGTAACAAGATGATACTTAATGAGAATATATGCACATTCGTTACTGTTAACTTTTTACTTGTAAATACCTTTTCCACATCCTTTAATCGATCCTCGCTACTAACGATCGTCAGAATATCACCCCGTTCTAAACGCATTCTAGCATTTTGACTAAATTCCAAACCGCTTCTTTCTATTCGTGTAACTGTTACCCCATAATCTCCTCTGATGTTTAATTCCTTTAGCGTTTTCCCAATCGTTTCATCTGAATCAACCACCACTTTTCGTAGCATGATATGGTCTGCGTTTTCAAAATTCGTGGCTACTTTCACACCCACATATTTACAAAAACTTTCTAATTCTGTTTTTGTACCAACTGTTACTAAACGATCACCTTTTAAAATCACCGTGTCATTTAAAGCAATAATGTTCCTACTTCCACGAATTACACGACTAATGACAACCGAGTTTATTTTCTGAAACTTAAGCTCTTTTAAAGTCTTTTTATTAATGGCAGGATTTGTTACTTCAATGGTTATCACTTCAGGAGATTCTGCATTTCTTACTGGGTTATCTTTGTCTTGTAGATCCTTAACTAAGTCCACTTTTAATAGCCTTGGTAATAACTGCACAAATAAAACAACTGCAACTACCCCAAAAGGATAAGCAATTCCATATCCAACTGATGCTAAAGGATCTTTAGTTGATTGAAGTGCTGCAGCAAGTCCTGGTGTACTTGTTAATGCCCCAGTCATAATACCAATACTTAATGCTGGGGATAAGTGGAATATTTTGGAGACAAACACTGTTGTTACTACTGCTACAAATACAATAATCACAGCAATGATTCCAAAGACAATCCCATTAGATCGTATCATCCGGAAAAAGCGAGGTCCTGCTTGTAAACCAACAGCAACAATAAATAAACTAAGCCCAAAATTTTGTACAATTGGAGAAACCTGAAATCCAAAATGACCGAAAGTCATCGCTACAAGTAGAATTCCTGCAGAACCTAGACTTAAGCCTTTAAACTTTGTTTTACCAATCCACGATCCTAAAAATAGGATGACAAATAATAAAATCAATGGTTCTTGCAACAGATCTATAAAAAATTCCATTATAGTACCCTCCAAGTTCAAAAAACCTTCTCTAAAAAATCTACTTTTCATTATAACTGTTTATTATAAAAAAAAAGACAGGTGTACTTTTTGTTCATTAAATAGCCATAGTAAAGCCTTTTCATTATGAAATAATTGTTAAGTTAAGAGTACTCAAAAGCAATATATTTGTATTTTGAGAACCAATTGTTACTATATATATAAATCGCAAGCAAGAAAGGATTATAAATATGACAAATCTACAACTACCTGTTTCTGTCCTAAATTTAGCACCAATAAGGGAAGGTCAGGATTCTAAAGACGCTATTGAATCTATGGTTGAATTAGCGCAAGCGACAGAAAAAATGGGGTATAGCCGATATTGGATAGCTGAGCATCACAACACACCAACTCTTGTCAGTTCGGCTACTTCGATATTAATTAAACATACATTAGAACATACAACTCAAATCCGTGTAGGTTCTGGAGGAATTATGCTCCCAAATCATTCACCTCTAGTAGTAGCAGAACAGTTTGGTACGATGGCAACCATCCATCCTAATCGTCTTGACTTAGGTCTCGGTCGTGCACCAGGAACAGATATGGTAACCGCCAGTGCCCTAAGACGTTCGCAAAACGATTCGGTCTACACATTCCCTGAAGATGTCGATGCTTTACTAACCTATTTTGGGCCATCAAATCAACAAGGAAATGTGAAAGCTTATCCAGGAGTAGGAACAAATATTCCTATTTATATCCTTGGTTCATCAACAGATTCAGCATACTTGGCAGCAAAGTTAGGGTTACCTTATGTATTCGCATCACACTTTGCACCAAGATACATGGAGGAAGCTATATCGATTTATCGAACTAGATTCCAACCGTCAGAGTACTTAAACTCTCCATACATGATGATCTGTCTAAATGTAATTGCAGCTGAAAGCGATGAAGAAGCATTTTTCGAACAAACAACCATGCAGCAATTTTTCCTGAATGTGGTACGAGGAAGTCAAATGATGCTTAAACCTCCTGTTGAGAGCATGGAGCACATCTGGAGCCCTAATGAAAAACATATGGCTACCTCCATGTCTAGCGTGACCCTCTTGGGTGGAAAGGATTCAATAAGAGAGCAATTGAATAGCTTCCAGGAGAAATATAATGTCAATGAACTTATGGCTGTATCATATATTTTTGATCCTGAAAAACAAAAACGATCTTATGAGATTTTAAAAGAAGTGGTAGATGGTAGGTAGATGTAGGTTCCGTTAATTATTGAATACATAGTTTAGACAAATGTCTATCTAATTGTATTTATTGATAAGCATTTTCTGGTTCTGAAGATTTCTTTAACACATCTTGGATTTAATTAGTTGATGTGAATGACGCAGATGTTATGGTAAGTGACGGTGGGAGTTTTAATGCAGATTCTCTGAAAGGCGTATATTGTATTGGCATATATGAATAAATGCGGTTAAAACCAGGGAATTCTTTGATGATATAATTTTGGTTTTTAATCACCGGACAAGAAGAACTAGTGAAAGCAAAAATTTATGACCACTTATTAACAACAGTTTGTAATGCAAATCATTTTTTATATTTTACAAATGGCTCACGGATTAAGGAAGTGCCTAAAAGACGCAGATGTTTTAGCAACCTTTAGTGACGATGAGGACTTTTATGTTGCTGGTTGCTGGACGGGTAATGAACAAATAAGCACAAGGGGAAACCTTGGCATTTACAGAGGAGATTAGGATACAACTATTACTTTTCTTGTAAATGATATATACGGATGCAAGAATTGAACTTAAAACAGATGTTACTTCCTATGTAATACCTCTAGCTGACTTTGATTCTTCTAAGATATCTAAATAAAATTGGTACAGACTCTATAATTTCTGTTAGGAAGAAGTATACAAAAATGGAAGAGAAACTAAGGAACGTATTTTAGATGTTAGTTATGTTTTAATAACCGCTAAAGGAAAGAAATGTAGAAAAATAACCGAATTCAAAATCTTTGTGGAGCGTTATTGACCCATTAGTAACAGTAGTAAAAGGGGTTTTGTGTTAAATTACAGGGCCCTTTATTTTAATTTTTGAAAGGATGGATTTTTGGTATTAGCTTATACTCAAAAATCCTTCAGTAACAACTCTTTTTTTTTGGATATAAATTGTTATAAAAAATTCTAATTACAACTAAACTAAATACTACTAAGTCTAGCTTAGTTCCCTTTCTAAGTTTGAGGGATAAGCAGAAATTTTAACGGTATTTACATGTCATTTTAAGCTAAAGAACGATAATACTTAAGTTCTTTTTCAAGATCGGTTAATTTTTCTTCTTGCTTTTCTATCGAATGCCCTAGAGATTCTAACCTTTCAATATCATCCTGAATTCTTATATACTCCATCTTTAACTCTGAAATTTTATTCTCAACTTCTCTAGTATTCATCATTAATTCACTTCCTTGAAAAAATTTATATAGTGATAGTGATAGTTTACTGAATAATTAACACATCTACAAGTAAAGGGACCCAAGTCATTAATATTTAAAGACATGTTGTCCAATCACAACTGCTGTTGTTCTAGAGTCTAACCAGCGACTTGTAGCAATACGTGGGTTATAAAAGAATAAGGAATCTTTTGCAATACTTCTCATATCAGTTAATGCTGCATGTACTGCTTTAATTGATTCTTTATCGGCTGGTTTATTTATTTGGCCATTTGAAACAGGTTGAAATTGACGTGGTTGATAAATTACTTCTCTAATTGTGTCAGGGAAAAGAGGGCTTTCTACTCTATTTAATACAACTGCAGCTACGGCAACTTTTCCTTCAAAAGGCTCTGTTTGTGCTTCAGCTCGTACAATTCTAGCCAACAGATCTATTTCATTCTCTGAGATACTAAATTTTTTATCTTTAGAGATACTTATTTTATTAGACTTGTTTTGTTCCTTCTTTGGTTTTGGGGAATTTTTGATAACTGTATTTATTTGTTGACCAATATAAATCAAATCTAGATTCTTCACCTGCGGGTTAGCTTTTGCCAATTGTTGTAGTGTTAAACCATTATCTTGGGCTATTTTTGTCATTGTATCTCCCTTTTCAACGGTATATGCAAAAGCGTTGTCAGCAAAGAAAAAGGTTGCTAGTAATGTTATAAAAAAGAATATTTTTTTCATTATTAATCCTCCTGGTTAATTTGTTTTTGGACAACTTATCTATTCTATTGGTATGTAAAAAGAATATAAGATAGTATTACAGTTTGTTTACATTGAAATTTTTGGAGGTATAAACCTACTTCAAACATGGGGCAGAAATTAAAATATTTGATAGACCAAATTCAGAAGGATTTTACAAAGAGGGACTGTCTTTTCCCACACAAAAAAAACTGATTTAAATGGAATCTAACTTCCTTTTAAATCAGTCCTATTAAACTACTTTACTTATTGATTAATTTCTTTTAATTTTCTGTCAGAAGGTAAAAACATCGTTAATATCCCAATCAATGGTATAGAAACAATGATAAGCATTGTGTTAGAAAGGCCAATTAAATCCGCAATCCATCCAAGGGCGACTGAACCAACAGCCCCCATTCCGAAAGCTAAGCCAATGATGAGGCCAGAAACTGTACCGATTTTACCAGGTACTAATTCTTGTGCATAAACAACTGTGACAGAAAAACTCGATAATATGATAAAACCGATGACTGCTACTAATACATAAGTCATAAATATTCCTGTATGCGGAAGAAGTAAAGCCAAGGGAGCTGATCCTAACATCGAGAAGAAAATCATATTTCTTTTTCCAAAACGATCGGCAAGAGGCCCACCTGCAAAGGTACCAATAGCACCAGCAGCTAAAAACAAAAAGATATATACCTGAGCTTGCGAGATCGATAGACTAAATTTATCAATGATATAAAAAGCAAAAAAATTAGTTATACCGGAGTGAAACCAAGATCTAGCAAACACTAAGAAAATTAGTAAACTAATGGAATAAAAAACAATCTTACGTTTTTCACCATGGGGTGGTAATTGCTTTGATCCTTTTGAGTGATTAGTTTTTGTTTGGTTGATAGAATGCTGGATTTTAATTTGTTCTGAGTACCACTTAGCAATATACATTAATAATCCTACTGCCAATGCAGCAACAATCGCAAACCAAACAGCTCCAAATTGACCTAACGGAACTAAAATCAAAGCCGTAATAAGAGGTGCCAACGCTTGACCGGTATTGCCACCAACTTGGAAAATAGATTGAGCAAGTCCTCGTTTCCCGCTAGAGCTTGATGCCATATAGGCAACACGTGAGCCCTCTGGATGAAACGTTGCTGAACCTAAGCCAATGAATATAACAGATAAAATAATCATTGGGAATGAAGGCGATAACGCCAGACCGATCACACCTACAAATGTAAAACAAAGTCCGATTGGTAAAGCATACGGTGACGGTTTTTTATCGGTATATACTCCAACAACGGGTTGAATAATTGAAGCTGTTAAATTAAGTGCAAAGGCAATCAGACCTAGTTGGGTATACGATAGACCCATTGACTGCTCCAAAATAGGGAACATCGCTGGAACAACTGATTGTATTGAGTCATTGAGCAAATGCACAAGTCCGATGATAAAAAGAATGTTATACATTGGTTGATGCACCTTATTGGCTTTAGTAACAATTCGTTTTTTTTCAATCTCCATTCCCATTCACCCTTTCATATACGAGATAATCGTACACTAAAATCTAAGAGATGTTAAGAGGTCTTGTGCCGAATATTCACGGCTCCTGTTCGCACAATACACTAAAAAAAATCCATCTATAACACAATTCATTTTTTGGGGTATTACTTTCATAATACATAGATTTCTATTATAATAATCTCAACACCTTAGTTTATCCAACAAACAAACTTTTGTAATCGCTTTACTTATAATCTACATATGGAGGGATATATGATGACAGTAACAAAACAAGATCGATTAGCTTATACTAACAAGGCTCAAGAAATTGTAGATCAAATGTCATTAGAAGAAAAAGTATACTTAATGAGTGGAAAAATGCCTTTCGAAGAATTAATGGAAGACATAGCAAAAGGTCATCACTACAACTGGTATCCTTATCCTGCAGGTGGAAACGAACGTTTGGGAATTCCTGAAATGAAGTTTGTTGACGGTCCTCGTGGTGTGGTTTCAGGAAATAGTACTTGTTTCCCTGTTTCAATGTCTAGGGGAGCAACCTTTGATAAAGATTTAGAAGAGCGAATTGGTCAAGCAATTGGTAAAGAGATTCGAGCACATGGTGGGAACCTCTTTGGCGGAGTTTGTATAAATCTCCCTCGTAATCCTGGATGGGGAAGGAGCCAGGAGGTGTATGGAGAAGACTCTTTCCAATTGGGTGCAATGGGCTCTGCGCTAGTAAAAGGTGTACAAAAGGAACATGTCATTGCATGTGTTAAACATTATGCATTTAATAGTATGGAGAATGCTAGATTTAAAGTAAACGTTAAAGCAGATAAAAGAACAGAGCGTGAGGTTTATTTAGCTCATTTTAAGGATTGTGTTGATGCTGGTGCAGCTAGTATTATGAGTGCCTATAATTTGTATCAAGGTACATATTGTGGACATAGCGATTACCTTCTAAATCAAGTATTAAAAGATGAATGGGGCTTTGATGGATTTGTCATAAGTGATTTTATCTGGGGTGTTAAGGATACTGTAGAAGCAGCCAATGGCGGCATGGATATTGAGATGTGTCACACTAAATTTTTTGGTGAACCACTTGTACAAGCTGTTAAATCTGGCAAAGTAAGCGAAGAAAAAATCAATGCAGCTGCAATTAGAATCGTTCGAACTTTGCTAGCTTTTACTGAAGCAGACAATAAGGTATATAGTAAAGAATTGATTGGTAGTAAAGAACATATTGCTTTAGCTTTAGAAGCAGCAGAAAAATCAATGACACTATTACAAAACAAGGATCATGTATTGCCATTTTCTAAAAAGGATACGAAAAAGGTGGCAATCATCGGAAATCTAGGGAACCAGGGAAATATTGGTGACCATGGATCAAGTAGAGTATTCCCAGATTACATCGTTACACCTCTAGAAGGAATAAAAACACTATTACCACATACAGAAGTGATATTTGAAGATGGTTCCAATATAGAAAAAGCAAAAAAACTAGCAAAAGAAGCAGATGCTGTTGTATTTGTGGTTGGATATAATCATGATGATGAAGGTGAATTTATCAATAATCCAGATGAAGATGTTGATGCACTTGGAGATGGGGACGCTGGCTTTGGTGCTGGTGGTGATCGTAAAACATCTCTAGGTCTTCACAACAGTGATATCGAATTACTAAAAGTTGTAGGGCCTGAGAATCGTAATTCTGCCGCAGTTTTAATTGGTGGAAATATGATTATGATTGAAGAATGGAAGCAAGATATTTCTGCTATTTTAATGGCATACTACCCAGGGATGGAAGGTGGAACAGCGCTAGCAAAAACCTTATTTGGTGAAGTTAACCCAAGTGGTAAATTGCCATTTGTTTTACCAAAACAGGAAAGCGACTTACCACAAATAGACTGGGAGGCAAATGAGATTACCTATAGTTATTATCACGGATATACAAAATTAGAGAAAGAAGGAGTAGAACCTTCTTTGCCGTTTGGATTTGGTTTGTCTTACACCACATTTGATCTGTCAGAAGCCGAATTTGGTGTTGAAGACGATTCTATTTTTGCAACATGCAAAGTTGAGAACACCGGCGAATTTGAGGGAGCAGAAGTAGTTCAGTTATACGTAGGCTTTAGAAATTCAAAAATAGACAGACCTGTGAAAGTATTACGTGGCTTTGAAAGAGTAACTCTTACTCCTGGTGAACAACAAGTTGTTAAAATAACATGTCCAATTGAAAAACTAAAGTGGTTTAACAATGAAACAAATAGCTGGGAACTAGAAGAAATGGAATATGAAATCTACATTGGTAATAGTAGCTCAAGCCAACATCTACTTGAGGGTAAACTTAGATTAACTAAAAACTAATAAAAGGTTCAGTCCACACAATGTTGGACTGAACCTTTTTTATAAATTAAAATCATGATCTCCATACATTTCATTATACGCTTGTGTAGCAGATGCTTCGGAAGTAAATATAGCATCGTCATCCTCAATCGTGTGGAAGGTTTCATGCAAAAATAAAGCTGTACGGTTCGGGTCATGGGGATGCTGGACGATTTCAGCTGAAACTATATTAGAAACTGTTGGTGTATGGGGATTATTATAGATGACGAACACCTCATCCCCTGGTTTTGCATCTTTTGGATCTAATGTATCCATGTTATATCACACTTTCTCTTTTAGAATTGTATTATTAGTTTTATCAACTTTTTATGTTATTATCAAATTACGTCCAATCCATTTATTTCCTGATATAGGGATAACTAAAAAACTAGAAACCGGAACCACTCGCAAGAATTATCCTATGGTATTAGTTATGATCATCTGTGGTCCTAATTCGAGGTGCGGAAGCAATATTATATAGTGTGTTTAATTTAAAGAAATTAAATGTAATTAAAAGATTACAAAGGGAGTGAATAGATTGTTAAAGTATATTATTTTTGATTTCGACGGGACCATTGCTGATTCTAAAAAGGCTTTTGTTGCAAGTTGGAACAGTCTCGCAGATACACATAAATTTTCAAAAATAAAAGATTCGCAACTAGATGAGTTAAAAAAACTGTCAATTAAGGAAAGAGGCAAATTATTAAATTTCCCTTTATATAAATTACCCATAGTGTTACCTCAATTTTACAAGTCATACCGTAACTCAATGCATGAAATTACTTTATTCAATGGAATAAGGGAGCTGTTATACCAACTCGAATGTAAAGGTTATAACACTGCCATCATCTCTTCGAACTCAAAGGATAATATTTCAACATTTTTAAAACAAAACCAAATAGAAAATGTCACAACCATTCTTTGTTCTAGTAGTATTTTTGGTAAAGATAAATTAATTAATAAATTCTTAAAAGAAAATAATCTAACATCAAATGAAGTAATTTATGTTGGGGATGAACATCGAGATATTGTAGCTTGCAAAAAAACTGGAGTTAAAATCATATGGGTTGGATGGGGATACGATTCCATTGAAGTTGTTCAACAAGCTAATCCAGACTATAAAGTGAATGCACCAAAAGAGATATTAGAAATTGTATAAATAATAATAATTGTAATAAATTTGAAAACTTATGAATTCAGACTTGGAAGAAAATAATGCTTTAGTGTCGGAGTGTTAGAAGGACAGCATGAGCTGTCAGTAGTACTTTATCAAATAGCACATCTGTGAGGTTAGTATAGAATATAGACTGGAAAAAGGGGTCACATTGCGCTATGAGTTTTCTTATATATATATTGCTAATAAGCTTAATAGAATTAATGTATCTTGTTGGAATCATCATTATTGTAGGATTCACGATAGGAATCATTGAGAGACATTCTAATGCATATTTGATAAGAGCTTTTGGACCTCGAGGAGTACTTGTTACTGCATGGATTGGAACTCCAGTTCACGAAATCGGGCATCTTATCCAGTGTCTTTTATGGGGGCATCGTGTTACAAGGGTTAGATTGCTACAGATTAATCAGCCTAATGGGGTTCTTGGATATGTTGAACATCAATACAACCAGAAAAGTATTTACCATCAAGTCGGAAACTTTTTCATTGGGATAGGTCCTATCCTTAGTGGTATAGGTTCCTTGATGATTGCTATGTACTTGTTGATTCCTGAAACTCACGAATTATTTACAAGTTACATACAGCAGCACGCTTCTTTCGAGAACCTCGGGATAGAGGCTCTAAAAACGGCTGGAGGAGCATTTATTACTTTATGTACAAGTCTTTTTTCATTTAATAATCTCATTAATCCTTTATTTTGGATATTTCTTATAATTGCTATTTGTATTTCTTCTCACACTGCATTAAGTAAAGAGGATATCAGAGGCTCTGCGAAAGGACTTTTGACCATTTTTTTCTTGCTAGTATTTATAAATATCATCGCAGGTTTGTTTGGTCTAAATACCTATGAAATCATCATAAAAATGACGGCATATAATACATACCTACTATCATTTTCAAGTATAGCCGTTTTATTTTCTATCATTACATTAGGAATAAGTTTTCTTCTTTATTATATAAAAATCAAAATATAATATACCGTCCATCTTCCGAGATTGTCATGTGTTTTCTTTGTATAATCAACTGCTTTAAGCTAAACCTAAGCCTAAAAGCTGTCAAAGGGGATATATAATGAACGTATATGAAATAACACACTTAATTGTTGACGACGAGTTTTATGGAGAAGAAATGATTACAGTCAATATAAATTATAATCATAAAGACTATAGTATAACATTAAGAAAAGATGACTTTGAGATTATTAATATGTGGACATTTGAAGGAGATAAGTCTCTTCCCGCTAACTTACCCGATTCATTAATTGAGAATATTAAAGAAGATCTAAAAAAAATATAGGATTTACATAATTAATTTCAGAAACAAATATGGCCATAGGTGAAGATATCCCTTGGCCATATTTGTTATTCTTTTTTTTCATTTTCAGTTTCGATGTTATTTTTATTGCTGTTTGTTTTAAAGAAGTTGGTAGAAATACTATTAAGTTTATTTAAAAAGCGATTAAATCCAAAGCCGATGAAAAAGGAAATACCGATTTGCGCATATGGACCATCTTGAATAGAAGTAAATTCAACTAATAAGATACCACTTTCAATTAACGTTACAGCAATCACAGCAGTCCCTGTTGCAAAAATAGGATAAAAAATATACATAATCCAATCTTTGTAGTCATTAAGGTTACCTTTCATATAGTGAGAACAAAACATATAAAGATGACGTAACGAACCTCCGATAGCTCCGGCAAAAAAGTAATACAAAAACAGTTTTATCTCGGAAATGAAAGGAAGAGTTGAATCAAATGCCCCAACCCACAGTAAACCAACTGCAAAAAAACTACCAAAAAACAACAAAGAAAGATATGCTAATATGACTGCCTTTAACCATCTTTTCAAGATATCACCTCGTTTCGGATATTACATTCTATGAAACGGGTGATATAAAAGTGAGGATCTCCATTATAAATTTAAATACCGCTATTAACTATAACTTCGTTTTGGACGCAAAAAAACCGGAGTTAAACCTCATTCACTCCATGCGTCAATAATTAATTCGACTGTTGTTTTATTCACAATATTAACAGCAAAATAATGAAGACCTTTGTATTTAACCTCTCTTATAGGGTGGTTTTTAGAGACATTATAAATATCCTTTAAGACATGTATATCTGTTAATGAAAAAGCAATTAAAATAACAACCCTTTGATCTTGAATTACCCAAGTTCCTCTTGTCCCGAGAATAACGGGACTTCTTTTCCCTGAATGAAAATATTCGTATACCCATTCTTGTTCAGTCAATGCCATAGTCACGAAGAACTCCTATTTTTGACTTAAAGGTGCTTCATTTTACTTTTAAAGTTCACTCTTTATAATTATTAGCATTAATTTTTAAAAATATGGGGAATTGAAAATATAAACATAAAGACACTGTGTGGAGGGATACTACAGAAGGAATATAACTTAAAGGGGAGAAGTCTAAATGAAAAAACAACAATCTACAACAGTAAATCAAGACAAAAATAAAAAAGGCAATGAAGGGAATCTTGCATACCCAGAATATAGTGATCGAGAGAAAGACATTTCGAGAGATAAACAATGAGCCATGTCCCAAGGCTCTATTTTTATTTTCAGGATGATCGATACAGATTTTCGTGAACATTGTCATAAATTCAGTTTTTGTGCGCTTGCCCAGGGAATAAATCGTATATTTAGTTTAGAATAGGACCATTTGATGGATATCTATAATATTGCCTTATTGCCAATGAAATTCCTTTAGCGATATTCGTAGCCATTGTATAGATAAGATGTAAATTTGTATATAAAAGGTTGTGTTCTAAGTTAGAATCATTTTCAAGAACAACACCCATAATACTACAATCCCCTAGAGATGGAAGTCTTTGATTTAGTCCAACACCAGGACTAAAGGAGCCATTTTGAACGACAATTGAATTTACGATATTCTTTGTCCCCAAGACACTGTCGATGCAAATGACAAAACTATTCTTGGGTAAAGTTTTATTTGAAAATACAGGAACTAAGGTTGTTGCATCAAGAGGGTAGCGCAGATTTCCCACTACTGTTAAATGGTTCGGATATAACTCTTCTAATAATGTCCCAACAAATGGCCCTAAGCTGTCCCCACTTATTAAATTAGATCCTATACCCACTACAAATATATGATCAGTTCCGTCTGGAATGAGTGAATGCAGCGCATCTCTAATCAGCAGAGGTGCAAGCTTATTCTCAAATGGAATTACTGTACGCAGTCTAACCTGCTTGTCGTCTTTTGATTGATATAGCATAAAACCCACCTCACTAAAGTTAACAACTCGAAAATGCTGTAATGATAGATATTCTTCATGAATACAAAATTTCCTTTATATATACAAAGTAAAATGATGGAAAACTTCGTGGGGAATGGATATTTTAGGGCGACTTCTGGCCTCCTCATAATACGGAACAGGCAGGAAGGAGCAGATAAGTTGCATGATTTATCCCACAGGGAAGTTAAAGATCCATAGCCTGAATAACAAAGATTAAATGCTTTAAATTAGTACTTTAATTGTTTATAATCAATAAGTCTAATAATCTTCCACAATTTTGAAAGACAGTTGAGACAAAACAAACAAGGAAATGAGGGAAGATGAATGGAATCAACAAGCTTTAAGAAGTCTACAATTGTTTCACTTCTACTTGCAGGCTCATTTATCGCAATACTAAATCAAACACTAATGATTACAGCCATTCCTCCAATTATGGCTGAGATGGGTGTAACTGCCAATAGTGCGCAATGGCTCACTACTGTATTTATGTGTGTTAATGGCATTATGATACCAATAAGTGCGTTCTTGATTTCACGGTTTACAACAAGGCAACTTTTTATAGCTGCTATGAGTATATTCGCATTTGGTACATTGATTGCCGGAGTAGCACCAAATTTCGAGGTATTGTTGCTCGGCCGGGTAATTCAGTCAAGTGGTGCAGGAGTAATGCTTCCACTGATGACAACTGTCTTTTTAATGATTTTCCCAATTAATAAGCGAGGAGCAGCCATGGGGCTTATAGGGCTAGTGATTTCCTTTGCACCGGCAATAGGTCCTGCTTTATCAGGGTGGGTGACATCTCATTATTCATGGAGACTTTTATTTTTCATCATCCTCCCAATAGCTATCATTGATATTTTCATTGCCTTTTTTGCATTAAAAAATGTAACCGAAGTTACGAAACCAAAGATGGATGTGTTATCAATCATTTTTTCTTCACTAGGATTTGGTGGACTACTGTATGGCTTTACAAGTGCGGGAAACTTCGGTTGGTTAGATGCAGTAACAATTTTAACAATTGGAGTGGGAGGACTTTCGATCGTTTTGTTTATAACAAGACAGTTAAAGTTAAAACAACCAATGTTAGAATTTAGAGTATTTAAATTTTCAATTTTTCCTTTTGCCGTGATTATAGGAATGGTTGCATTCATGGGACTAATTGGTAGAAACACTCATACCTTTATTCATGCAAGAAATGCGAGATTTCACCGCATTTGAAGCGGGACTTGCGCTACTACCTGGTGCCCTTGTATCAGGAATTATGGCCCCAATTATTGGACGTATTTTTGATAAAATAGGAGCCAAGTGGCTTGTAATAACGGGCTTATCAATTCTAACATTATCTACCTTTGCATTTACGAATCTAGGAATACAAACAACCTTTTCATATATAACGATCGTTTATGCAATTCGAATGTTTGGTTTAGTCATGGTCATGATGCCCATTCAGACAGCGGCATTGAATCAACTGCCTAAACATCTTATTCCACATGGAGCTGCCATGGATAACACCATGAGAATGATTGCAGCTTCTGTAGGTACTGCAATTCTTGTAACAGTTATGACAACAACTGAAAAAGTAGCTGAACAAAATACAGGGATGTCTTATCCTGATATTCATGGAGCAAATGTTGCATTCGTCGTAGTAGCTGCTTTATCTTTATTGGCACTAATCATCTCTCTATTTATAAAGTATAGTAAAACAACTCAAAAGGGTAAGGAGTTAAAGCAGAGTAATCCTATTAATGTTAGTAGTCATTAAAAAAATTCCTCTAATACAAAACAATTTATAGAAGAATCAAGAATATGCGGAAAATAAAATATGCACACACAAGAAATGAATAACCGATTTAAATCAGGGAGCGATGCAATAAATGCATCGCTATTTTTAATTTACTAGAAAGATGTTGATCCCAAGGACGTTGATTTGTTGAAATTTATGGAATATTATTTAGAATAGATATGATTAAGAACATGGATTGAGGTAGATATAACGTTTATAATTATTGTATGAACATATTTTATCTATAAGGGAGATGGATTTGTATTTAAGGCTTTTGTGTACCTGGCGATAGTATATTATAAAACTGACATATGTTTTGTCCCCTTTAAAAGGTGAACACGAAAGGAGAAATTCCTAGTATGTTTTTATTATCAAGAAATAGAAAGTTAGTAAAAGATGATTTAAAGGAAATAGCAAAACTAATGTATCAGGACGTTTCAGAAGATCCTTGGGACAAAGAAAATCTCACCAAAAGAAATTTAAACTTCTCGATTGAAAGTGTTCGCCTTATTGATTTATATGTACATAGACTAATGAATACAGAAATGGGTAAGACACTGTTGGATAAGCATTTTGAGAATTTTGTAAACCGGCTAGGTGCGTATCTTGGTGAAGTGATTAAAAGTCATATTAAACAGCAAGATTTTAATTGGTATGAATTTAACTCTGTAAACAATTATTCTATTTGTCAAGTAAAGGGAAGAATCAAGCCATATACGCTTCTTTATTCTAAAAAAAGAGATGTAGTAATAATGCCTTTATTCGTTACATCTGAATATTTAGAGGGAAGAAGCACATTCCCTAATTTTCTAGTTTATGTAGAAGAAATGACACGGCAACATTCTTATTAGAAAAAAATTTCAAAAAATATGAAACTAAACATTAAAACAAACGTACAAATAGGTGAAACATTAATGTGAGAATAGGAGCTGTTCTAGAATGTCTTTTTTTAACAAAGCGCTAGCTAGTATTGGTATTGGAAGTGCAAAAGTTGATACAAAACTTTTTCAAGACAAACTCATTCCGGGTGAAGAAGTTAAAGGTATGATAGAGATTAAGGGAGGTTCAACAGAACAGTTAATTGATGAAATCTACCTTTCAGTGATGACAACTTATTTAAAGGAATCTAACGATCGCAAAATGCAGCATCAAGCAATGACTGATAAATTCAAAATAACTGATCGTTTCACGATTGGAATAGGTGAAACAAAGGAAATTCCTTTCTCTTTTATCTTATCAAACGATACACCTATTACTTTAGGATCTACTAAAGTATGGCTTCAAACAGGCTTAGATATAAAGAATGCACTTGATCCATCAGACAAAGATTACTTAAAAGTAATGCCATCTGAAATTGTAGCGGCTGTAATTAATACTACGTATGATTTAGGATTTAGTTTAAGAAAAGTAGAATGTGAAGCTGCCCCATATCGTTTAAGAACACGTTTACCCTTTGTGCAAGAGTTTGAATTTGTCCCTACAACAGGAACTTTCAGAGGTAAATTAGATGAGTTAGAAATCATTTTTCTAAAACAGGATGAACATCAAGTAGATCTTCAACTTCAAATTGATCGTCGAGTCAGAGGTCTTGGAAGTTTATTATCAGAAGCACTTGATATGGATGAATCCTTTGTCCATTTAACTGTGACAAGAAATGACTTGCCAACGTTGAGATCAACAATCGAAGGTATTATTAATAAATATAGCTAGACTATCCTTTTTTATATCTAAAACATGTACTATTTTAATAGTACATGTTTTTTTATTTCAGAATAACTATTAAGAGGATGAATTCTAGTATCTAAAGGACCATTTTTTCGATGCCAACAAAAGTAAATACTGGAAAATCCAGCTGACTTTTGATGCATTTTTGAGATTTAAACTGTAAAGGCATCGTTATAATTGTATAATAAGAACTTGCAAGATTATAGAGTTGGAGGTTCATATTATGATGGAATGGACATTAGCTATATTATTAGGCTCAGCAGGTATTTTGCTTCTTTTGTCTATTGTTAAAACAAAACAGGCGTCAAATGAAGAAAAACGTGAAATTGATTTGGTTCATATCGCTTTAACAAATGAATTAGACCAAGTACGGCAGCATATTCGTAACATTGAACTTGATGTAGAAATTACAGCCAAAGAAGCAGGTATACACACTTCTCCTACTGGGCGAACATTAAAAAGAGAAATCCTTGATTTATATAGACGTGGATACTCCATTGAAAATATTTCTGCTGAAAAAAAACTAACACCAAACGAAGTAAACCAGTTACTTGCACCTTATCTTACATCTAAAGATGAAAGGAGAAAGGTTGCTCAATGAAATCAAAATTATTAAGTAGCTTTGCTTCTGGGCTCATAGTTGCGACAAGTGTTAGTGGTATAGCCTATTTCCTTGATAAGACTGAGGTCAAGACTATTCGACAAGAAATAACTCCTTCAGAGGAAGAAATGAAAGAAAGTCTTACTTCTTTAGGTTATCTCATCTTGACTCAAGAAGAATGGGATGTTCAGATAGAAGCTACTAAAAAAGAAGTAGCTGAGTCAAAACCAGAAGTAGAAAAGGTCGAATCAGCTGATGAAACAAAAGAGAAGGCAATTTATATTACTATGTTAACTGTTACATCTGGAATGACCAGTATTGATGTGGGCAAAGCATTAGAAAAAGCCAATATTATAAATGATGCGATGGACTTTTTTAATGAAGTAGAAAAAAGAGGCTTGGCAAATGATTTACGTCCTGGAACCTATGAAGTAGATAGTGACATGTCTGTAAATGAGATTATGTCGACTGTTTTTAAACAATAAGTTTAAACATTTACAGCTCCTTTACTGGTTAGCTTACTAAAAAATCTGTAAAAACCCCCCAATTGGTAGATAAGCTACCAATTGGGGGGTTTTTTCGTCAATCTAATTCTTGATTTCCTGTAGGAGCATCATTATAAGGTTTCTCGGTTTCTTTGCCTTTTTCGTCGTGTGTAGGATGGGCTCCGGGAAATTGTCTTGGAAGGTCCTCATGAAAAGCTCTGTTTTCATACGTGAAATTACTATAGTATTGTTGTCCTTCCTTCCAAGGTGTTTCTTTATTTTGGACAGGGTCTTCTTTTCGGAAAGATGAACCAAAAGGACCTTCTGGATACTCCTCTGCTGTAAGGAAATTTCGTTGTGTTTCTACATTTGAAAAATCGGTATATTTTTCATCTTTTTGACTCACTTTTCCACCCCAATTTGATGTGTTTAAAAGTAGTGTTTACCCAATTGGAAATTTTATTATTTTAGTCAATATGCACATTATTTCATTAAAGGATTTCAGTTTTCAGCAATTCCTTAATTTGTTCTATTATCTTAAAAAACTTCAAGGGATAAAAAAAAGTACCTTGTAGAGTATTTATTAATTGCTTTTAAGAGTAATTTATTTTACTATTAAGAAAAGGAGGAGGTAATATATGGATGATTTAAAGTTGAATGTATCACTATTAAGACGAAGAGTCCCGAACCTTACAAATGCTGCTCGCTCAGTTGGTCTTCGTCCTGCAACAGTCTCTAACCTTTGTACTGGTAAAATTCCAGTCGGACGCGCAGAAGTTCGAACAATAGTTGCTCTTGCATCACTGGCGAAGTGTAGTCTTGATGAATTAATTTTGAGAGGGGAGACGGTTGAAATGATTGAAACGAAGATAAAAGCATTAGATCTTTTTGCTCCTTTAGTTAAAGGAGGTACGGTTGGATTAATTGCACGACCAGGAATGGGCCAGTTAGTTGTATTAGCTGAATTATTTTATAGATTAAAAAGAGATGGATATACCATTATCGTACTTCAACCAATTAACAATGATCCTGGAGTAAGTGATATAACGAGTGAAGCTGATTTTGTAATAGACTCTATTGAAAGCGCTGCCGATAAAATCCTTGAATTGGGAGATAAAAAAGACATTATTTTCACTGCTGATCGTTCACATGTTTTATCGGGTGAGATGTTCGAACTACAAGAGAGGTTACAAAATCAAACACTAAAAACGGTTACAACTTTTCTTTTAGATATAAAGGGTGCTTCTGTTGACGAAGAACTCCCTTATGGACCACTTGATACGTTATGGCAATTTGATGCTGACTTAGCTGCACGACATAAATTCCCTGCAGTTAATCCGTTATATTCTACTTCTTCGGTTCTGGAAGGTTTACATCTAGATCAAAATCACCACTCAATTCAACAAAGAGCTCAAAAACTATTACGCAGATATCGTGAATTACGTTCATTAGTAAACGTGAAAGGTTTAAATGGTATTCCAGCTCTTGAAAAACAGACCTACCTAAGAGGGGAAAGATTAGAAGCATATTTAACTCAGCCATTTTATGTAGCCGAAGAATATACTGGAAAAAAAGGGGAGGATATAGACCTATTAGATACTTTAAAAGATGTACAAAAAATCATTGACGGTGGTACTGATTCAAGAAGTTTAGATTTACTACATTATATAGGCAAGCTGTAAGATGCATTAATAAATTTCAACACATAAAACTACTCTTAACGAACACACTAAACATATGTTCGGAGGTGGTTTAAATGGAAAACAAAAACTTTGAAGAAGTTTATCAGGAATACAGACAACAAGGAACTATTGATGCGAAGGCTGAGGCAACTTCAGACAGTAATTCCGAATTAGAACATATTGTTGCAGTCCGTAAGAATGAAGAAGATGATATTATTGCTTTTAAAACGAACTCTGGAAGAGAGTTAGATTATCTTACTGCTCTTGATGAGGCAAAAGCGGGTAAGATTGCACATGTTGATGTATTCCACAAATATGGAAGGGATATCATTAGAAGTGAACCAGATGGGATAAAAGACAATAACCTAGACCAATTACCAACATTTTAAACAGAATTGAAAAAGATATCAAAGTATGAATTTTCACTTCATCCTTTTTTGTATGGAAATCTACTCAAAACACTGACTATTATCCAAAGCATAATGTTATAATTTTATAGTGTATTTATTTATGATTTAACATCCATGGAAAATGAAAATATTTACTCCTAAGTGTGGAATGTGCGGAGAGCCACTTGACTCCTGCGGGATTTAGTGGTCTCGTGAGACCCCGCAGGCGCCCCTAAGGCGACGAGGAGGCTCACGGCCCACCCCGCGGAAAGCAAGTGGATCGCAGCACATGGAACTCGCCATCCTTAGTTATTTTCAAGGGAGACATTTGTTGTTTTATGAAAGGGGAACATAAAATGGTGATATGGTGGACATAAAGAAATCAATCCCACATAAAGTAACACTATTCACAATTACTTGGCCTATTTTTATCGAAGTATTTTTACAAGCATTTATGAAATTTTCCGATGTATTTATGCTTAGCTTTGTTTCTGATGACGCTGTTGCAGCTATTGGTGTTGTCAATCAAATAATGATGTTTACATTTGTTCTTTTTAACTTTACAGCAATGGGTTCAGGTGTGGTCGTAGCACAGTACATGGGTGCAAATAGGCCAAAGGACGTAAGTTTAACCATTGCTAATGCCATTGTAATTAACTTATTATTCGGTCTCTTTATTAGCGCAATGGTTGTTTTGTTTCGAAGTCAATTCCTAGATTTGTTTAATTTGGCACCTGAATTAATGAACTTCGCGAATACATATATGCTTATCGTTGGGTTTACACTTTTTACACAGGCATTAATGTTAACGATTTCATCAGTTCTTCAAGCGCAAGGGTTTACAAAAGATGTAATGTTTGTTGTTTTAGGTATGAACATCTTAAATATAATTGGAAATTATCTATTTATCTTCGGTAGATTTGGTGTCCCTAAACTTGGTGTAACTGGTGTCGCACTTTCTACTGCCACATGCAGTACATTAGCCATGATCACTTTGTTTGTGATCTTATATCGTCGAATGGAAGTAAAAATCAACTGGCAGGATTATTTTTATTTGAAGATTGAACATATTAAGAAAATATTAAAAATTGGGATACCGGCTGCAGGTGAACATCTTTCGTATAATATGATGCAAATTGTTATTACAATTTTTATTACTCTGTTGGGTGCCGCAGCTTTAGCCACTAAGGTATATACACAGAACTTATTAATGTTTATGGTTATTTTTTCAATGTCTATGTCAAAAGGAATGCAAATTTATATCGGTCAACTTGTCGGAGCCGGAAGGAAGGATGAAGCTTATCATCAAATGTTCCGAGGGCTGAAAATTGCTCTAGGTATTGCTTTATCGGTCGGGGTAGTCCTTGCGATTTCCGGGAAATTTTTATTCACTTTCTTTACTGATGAAGCTGAAATAATTGCTACTGGTTCTATTCTTCTAATTATCGGAGTCCTTTTAGAGCCTGGAAGAACCTCGAATCTAATTATCATAAGTGCATTAAGGGCTGCAGGAGATGCGCATTTTCCTGTAACAATTGGCATTTTATCTATGTGGGGGATAAGTGTGACAATGGCATATTTATTAGGAGTTCACCTTGGATTAGGATTAATTGGCATATGGATTGCCTTTTTAATGGATGAGTGGCTAAGAGCTGTAATTATGTATAAACGTTGGAAAAGTCGCAAATGGGAAAAAAAAGGACTTGTCGAGCCTATAAAATCCACTGCCTAATTTATGTATTAATAAGAAGGTATCATTACTTGGTACCTTCTTTGTTAAGGTTTACGTTGTTGAACATCACCTAAAAACCATAGAAATAATGAAAGAAGGATAACAAATGTGTTTAATCAATTTCGCATATAAAACCGATGATAATTATCAGTTAATAGTGTCTGCTAATCGAGATGAATTTTACAACAGACCAACGGCCCCTGCTAGTTATTGGAATGATGCAAAGCATGTGTTAGCAGGAAGAGATTTAGAAAAAATGGGTACATGGATGGGTGTTACTAAAACCGGTCGGTTTGCTGCTCTAACCAATTATAGAGACCCCAATGAGAATGGCAATAAACGAACTCGTGGTGAATTAGTCAGTCAATTTTTAATAAAGGAAGAACACCCGGAAAGCTATTTAAAAAACATCCAACTTAACAGAGAGCAATATCCTGGGTTTAATCTAATCCTTGGAGATATACATAGTCTTTATTTTTACTCCAATGTGCAAAATGAGATTATATTATTAAAACCAGGTATTTATGGTTTAAGTAACCATTTATTAGATACACCATGGCCTAAAGTACAACGAGGCAAAGATGGAATAAAAATGTGCTTAACAAACCCACCCTCAGATATGAAGGAATGCTTGTTCTCAACTCTTCAATACGCAGATTCAGCTCCGGATGAACAGTTACCTACAACAGGTATATCTATGGATTGGGAGCGAAAGCTATCACCCCTGTTTATTAAAACCCCTGAGTATGGAACAAGGTCCTCCACCGTTTTGTTTATGAATCATGAGAGTGTGATGTATACCGAAAGAGTATATGATAATGGAAACTTTGAAGAGTCGGAGTTTTCTTTTAAAATAGAAGGCTAAGATGAAAATGATGCACTTAGTAAGTTCTCAAGCGAGATGCTCTTTGAGTAAAATTCGAATTTTGGCAAAAAATAATCCTGAAGTAAAAACTTTGGAGGGATTATAGTGCCTAAAGTAGAAGTGTCCTGTGCTATTTCAAATTGCACCTTTTATGGAGAAGGTAATGTTTGTACTGCCGAAAAAATCATGGTCGAATTGGACAGCCATTCAAGATACGATACAGAAATGTCCTCCGAATTAGGTGAAAAAAACCATATTGATGAAGCAGACAATTCAGCTGAAACTTGTTGCAAGACATTTAAACCAAAAAAGTAAGCAAACATATAAAAATACGATTCCAGTTTGTTGGAATCGTATTTTTTTTATCCTTTCAGATTTCCCCTCAAATCATGATAAAGAAGAAAGTATATGGGTATATTAAAATTAACTATAAATAGTGGGAGGATATGGATTTGGCTAGTAATAAAAAGATATTATCTATTTTCGCTTTAGGTGGATTATTTGAGATTGGTAAAAACATGTATGCCATTCAATATGAAAATGACATAGTCGTTATTGATTGTGGAAATAAATTTCCGGATGAAAGCTTATTAGGAATCGATCTTATTGTTCCTGATGTTTCATACTTAGTTGAGAATAAAGATAAAATTAGAGCTTTAATCGTCACCCACGGACATGAAGATCATATTGGTGGTGTCCCATACTTTTTAAAAAAATTAAACGTACCTGTTTATGCAACCCGCTTTACCTTAGGTTTAATTGAGCTAAAATTGACGGAACACAAACTTCTAAGGGAAACTGAATTAGTGGAAATAAACTCATCATCAAAATTGTTATTAGGAAATATGGATGTAAGTTTCTTTAAAGTAAATCACAGTATTCCGGATTGCCTTGGAATCGTGTTCAACACCCCTGAGGGAAATATTGTACATACGGGAGACTTTAAATTCGATTTAACCCCTGCAAATGACGAGCATTCTGATATTCACAGAATGGCTGAGATTGGTAATCAAGGCGTATTACTTTTATTGTCAGAAAGTACGAACGCCGAACGTCCAGGTGCTACTCCTTCAGAACAGATGGTAGGGGACCATGTGGAAGAGGCCTTTAGAAAAGCAACACGCAAAGTCATTTTGTCTACCTTTGCGTCAAACATAAATCGTGTTCAACAAGTGGTTGATGCAGCTCATAAGACGAATCGGAAACTTGCATTACTAGGAAGAAGTATGGTCAATGTTGTTGATGTAGCAATGGAACGAGGATATTTACATGTTCCTGATAACATGTTAATTGATCAAAAACAAATTAATGACCTTCCACCTGAACAGGTTGCTATTTTATGTACCGGGAGTCAAGGTGAACCCATGGCAGCTCTTTCTAGACTATCAACTGGTAATTTCCGAGGAGTTGAAATTTTACCAGAAGATACAGTCATCTTTGCAGCAGGTCCAATCCCTGGGAATGAACGTAATGTTACTCGAATTGTAGATAACTTATTTTTGTTAGGAGCCAAAGTAATTTATGGATCAGGAAAAGGAATGCACGTTTCAGGACATGGATATCAGGAAGACCTGAAGTTGATGCTTACCTTAATGAAACCAAAGTATTTTATCCCAATTCACGGAGAATATCGAATGTTGCATTTGCACAAACAACTTGCAGAATCCGTAGGAGTTGAGGAAGGCAACACATTTGTCCTTAATAATGGAGATGTCGTTGATATTGAGGAAAAAGTGGCTAGACAAACTCGAAAAGTGCATGCAGGCAATACCTATGTAGATGGAATTGGGGTTGGTGAGGTCGGAGAAATTGTTTTAAGAGACCGTAAACAATTATCTGAAGACGGAATGCTTGTTACTATTCTAACAATGAGTAAAAACGATAAAAAGATGATATCTCAACCTGATACAATTTCTCGAGGATTTGTATATGTAAGAAACTCTGAAGAATTATTAAGGGAAATAGATCGCCTAATTTTAAAGACGGTAAATGACTTACAAAAAGCTAATAAAAATCAGTGGAATGAAATCAAACAAAACATCAAAAGATCCGTGGGACAATATATCTTTGCTGAAACAAAGAAAAAACCTATGATTTTACCGATTATTATTGAGGTTTAATATTGACTTAAAAGACAATTACATTTAAATGTAATTGTCTTTTTTTGCTGATTTCATATATCTTAGGTACTTTTGTAAGGTCTGTGAAAATTCATGCTGAAATAGCACTTCAAATAGGTAACCTAGTAACAATCTTATGAAAAAAGCCCTTCCTATTGAAACTAAAGAAGGAGAATATCCGGTTTCGATGAATTAGTTATGATAAGAGTTTTATTGTAATAATCGCATCCAACTATACTGAGTATATATATTTAAGTATAGAGCTACTTAATCAACCTACGTTTTTTCCATAAGGATAGAAACATAATAGTGAAAGGGGAACTATATGTTACATACAAAAATAGAAATAACTCAACAGCAGGAGACCGCTTCTTTAATTACTTATATTCTAAACAACCCATCAAACTCTAACCATAAACGACCAATGATTGTTATATGTCCTGGAGGCGGGTACCAACATACATCCGATCGAGAGGGAGAGCCTGTTGCTATTCGCTTCAACAGTATGGGGTATCATACATGTGTTTTAAAATATAGTGTAAAGCCCTCTGTCTTTCCTACCGCTCTTTGTCAATTAGCAAAAGCAGTTGGTTTGATTCGTGAACATAGTGAAGAATGGAATGTAGATTCCAACAAAATTATCATTTTAGGGTTTTCAGCAGGTGGTCATTTAGCAGGTAGTCTAGGTGTGTTTTGGAATAAGGAGATATTATTAAATTTACTTCCTTACCCTAATGAACAAATAAAACCAAACGGGTTAATATTATCTTATCCAGTGATTACTTCCGGAAACTATGCTCATCGAGGTAGTATTGAGGCGCTATTAGGAACTCATTCTACTAGCGAAGAATTTCTTGAACTCTTCTCATTAGATAAACAGGTTTCTATCGATACCCCACCTACATTCTTGTGGCATACCTATACTGATGCAGCCGTTCCCGTTCAGAATAGTTTTTTGTTTGCAAACGCACTATTAAATCACAGCATTCCTCTTGAAATGCATGTTTACCCAAAAGGGATACACGGTTTGTCACTTGGTACAGAAGAAACTAGAGTAAAAGATAATGAATACTCTATACAACCTGAAGTCACAAATTGGGTTGAAATGGCGGATAAGTGGGTTAGGGGTTTACAAGTTTAATTTTTTTGAACTGAATACATAATTTGTGAATAATTTTTCACATTTTATCATTAAAAATTATGTTAAAATATAATTTGTGAATGTAAATATAAAAGAATACTTGTAGAAAAAGCGGAGGACACTTATAGTGAAACGAAAAATCTTTGCGGTTATAGGATTAGCTTTCGTTAGTGTTGCAACATATATGTTTGTTGCAAACGACGAAAGTACTTCTATAGAAAATGAAAATATTAAGGAAATGGTACTTGATTTCAGTGTAGGAAATATAAAGGAAGGTCAGTCTGCATCGATTAGTTCACATCAACTAGTTGTAACAGACTCTGATGGAAGTCAGTTAAGTTATGACATTTCTAATGAGAACTTTTTTGTTTCCATCGCCCCGTATGTTGATCAAACCCACCCTTGAACGATTCATAATCTGACAGGTTGTCAGGGTGAGTTGGTAAACGAAGAGTTTGATATATATATTGAAGATGAAGATGGAAATGTGATTATGGATGAGACATCCAAATCCCATTCAAATGGGTTTATAGATTTATGGTTACCAAGAGACAAGAAGTTGCATGTAACAATTGGGCACGACGGTAAAACCGTACAGTCAAAGATATCCACATTTAAAGATGACAACACATGTATTACAACAATGCAATTAAAAGAAGTAAAGAATAGTTAGTTTGGCTTTATCAATAAGAGTTAATTACGGCAGCTATCACATTGGTAGCTGTTTTTTATGCTGTTCTCTCATTCTATTTAGCTTATTAACCATGGCTACCTATAATTCAATGATATTTCAACTATTCTTTTATATAAAAAGAGCATGTAACTCCTTCACAGATAATATAGTAAAAGTAACCAGCATCAACCATTGTTATCGCTTCCAACACGTTAACAACAGATGCCAGGCAAATATACTATTAATTTTTCAAATTAGAGGCGTCTATAAAAAGGAGGGATAAGATGCTACATATCGTTGCATGTATAAAACAGGTACCTGACACAAAAATCATCAAAATGAATCCAAAAACAAACACGATGGACAGAAGCAGCGCACCCGCTATTTTGAATCCTTATGATGCTCATGCGGTCGAAGAGGCTGTCCGAATTAGGGATCGATATGGTGGAACAGTTTCTGTTATCACAATGGGACCACCACCAGCCGTAAAAGCAATCAAAAAGTGTATTGAAATCGGTGCAGACGAAGGTTACATGATTTCTGATCGTGCATTTGCAGGAGCCGACACGTTAGCCACCAGCTATGCTATCACAAAAGCGATTGAAAAGATTTCTGAAATAAAACCAGTTGACCTTATTATTTGTGGAAAGATGACCATTGATGGTGACACTGGACAAGTCGGACCGGGAATTGCAAGACGTCTAGATATTCCACCCCTTACTTCTGTGAAAAAAGTGGTTGAGGTTAATAAAGAGGAAGGTTATGCAATTGTTCAACGAAAGCTGGAGGATGGATATGAAGTAATTCAATCAAGCTTACCTTGTTTATTCTCAGTGGAAAAAACAATCAATGAAGTTCCTTACTCCTCTTTTCCGAATATGCTTAAAGCAGCTCTTTATCATCCTACCATTTGGTCTGTGAATGATTTAAATGATATCGACCGAAAACAACTAGGTTTAAAAGGTTCTCCAACTATTGTTTCTAAAGTCTGGGCGCCCGCAAAACCCGAGGGTGGAAAAATACTTGAGGGTCATCCGAGAGAGCAGGTTGGACAAATACTCTCTGTGATTCTTGAGAAAAAAGAATTGTTTAGGGAGGATGCCTGATGGACTTTAAGGATTATCGAGGAGTATGGGTCTTTATTGAAGAAAAAGAGGGAGAAGTGGCTTCTGTATCATTAGAACTTTTGGGAGCTGGTCGAATCCTTGCTGATAAACGAGGTGTTGAATTAGCGGGGATATTAATTGGAGAAAACAATAAGCACCTGGCCAATACAGTTTATGAATATGGGGCTGATCTTGTTTATGTCTATGACCAACCCATATTTAAGAATTATCGAACAGAATCTTATATGAAAGCTTTATTAGCATGCTGCGAAGACCATAAACCAGAAATTATTCTTTTTGGTGCAACATCCACAGGAAAAGATCTTGCAAGTGCCATAGCTACAGACCTTCCTACAGGACTAACAGCGGACACAACAGAACTAGATGTAGAGGCAGACACTGGATTGCTGTTAGCAAGTAGACCCGCTTTTGGAGGCAATATTATGGCTACTATTTTGTGTAAAAAATATCGCCCACAAATGGCGACTGTTCGACCAAAAGTAATGAAAGCGTTAACAAGAGAGATAGGGCGGACAGGCAAACTAATTGAAAAACATATTTCCTTAAACGAAACAGATATCCGTACGAAAGTGTTAGAGATTGTGAGAGAAACAACTAAGAAGGTACGAATAGACGAGGCAGATATAGTTGTTGCGGGTGGGAAAGGTCTAGGAAGTGCTGAGGGGTTTCAGCTAATTCATCATCTGGCAGACGTGCTGGGAGGAGTAGTAGGAGCAAGTCGTGATGTAGTCGAAGCTGGTTGGATTGAGCACCATCACCAAGTTGGTCAAACAGGCTTAACTGTTACACCAAAGCTATATTTTGCGATTGGTATTTCCGGTGCGATTCAGCACATTGTTGGAATGCGAAACTCAGGTACAATTATTGCCATCAATATTGACCCTGATGCAGCCATTTTTCAGTCTTGTCATTATGGAATTGTTGGTGATGCTTTTGAAATTGTTCCTTTGTTGATTGAAGAATTTAAAAATGCTTTACCAAGATCGGGGGTTAGTCATGTCTGAGAAATTTGATTGTATTGTTGTTGGAGCGGGACCCGCTGGAATTTCATGTGCTTTTGAATTAGCAAAAGGAGGAGCAAATGTACTTCTTATAGAGCGAGGGGAATATCCAGGTTCTAAAAATGTGATGGGCGGTGTTTTATATCGAAAAATGATGGAGGATATTATCCCGGATTTTTATAAAGAAGCTCCATTAGAGCGCCCTATCGTTGAGCAACGATTTATGATGATGGATAAAGAATCTGCAATAACTGTTGGTTATAAAGGAATGGAATGGGGGAAAGAACCTTACAACAATTTTACTGTTTTACGAGCAAAGTTTGATCAATGGTTTGCAGATAAGGCAGTGGAGCAAGGGGCAATTTTAGTTAACGAGACGGTTGTTTTGGAATGCATTGTAGAAAACGGAAAGGTAATAGGGGTACGAACAGACAGGCCTAATGGTGACGTCTATGCCGATGTTGTTGTATTAGCTGATGGGGTTAACTCTTTACTGGCTCAATCTCTAGGTTTTCATAAGGAATACAAGCCAGATGAAGTGGCTTTAGCTACTATGGAAATATTGAAACTCGATAAAAAAATAATTGAAGATCGATTTAATTTGGAAAATAACCAGGGGTGCACAATTGAATTATTCGGAGATGCTACAAAGGGAATTTTAGGTACTGGATTCCTTTATACCAATAAAGATTCACTCAGTATTGGTGTTGGTACACTACTCTCAGGTTTAATTAAACATAAGATCAAACCGTACGAATTACTTGAGTATGTAAAAAATCATCCAATGATTCGTCCTTACATTCAAGGAAGTGAGCCACAGGAGTATCTAGCACATCTGATTCCTGAAGGTGGTTACAAATCAATGGGGAAAATAGTTGGAGATGGAGTAATTGTCATTGGAGACGCTTCACAATTAGTGAATGCCATTCATAGAGAAGGATCAAATCTTGCAATGACATCTGGTAGACTTGCGGCAGAAACGATTTTACTAGCAAAAGAGGCCGATGATTTCTCTGAAAACATGCTTAAAATGTACCGCACTAAATTGATGGAAGGCTTTGTTGGCCAGGATATGAAGAAATATAAGGATTCGACACATCATTTTAATAAATTCCCTCAATACTTTGACCAATACATTCCAATGATAAACAAAGCTGCAAGTCAAATGTTTACTGTAGACGGCACTTCTAAATGGGAAAAGCAGAAAAAGATTATTAAAGATATTGGTTCAACTAGAGAAAAAATGAAGATTGCACGTGATGTCTATAAAGCTTGGAAGGTGATGAAATAAATGAGCGAACAGAACAAAGGTCAATCCATCGAAGAAAAACAATACCTTGTTCGGTTTAACGCAGATACAAAATCACATCTTCATGTAAAAGACACCGACATATGTATGACTAAGTGTCCTGATAAAATTTGCACCATATTCTGTCCAGCAGAAATTTACAAATGGGAAGATATTCGAATGCATATCGGTTATGAAGGCTGTCATGAGTGTGGGAGCTGTAGAATTGGGTGCCCTCATCAGAATATTAAATGGGAGTATCCAAAAGGTGGCCATGGGATTGTGTTTAGGTTAGGGTAATACGATAACTGTATATCTGAGGGACTAACCATTTGGTAGTCCTTTTTATTGTGGGATTTTAAGAGGATGAAAACTTCAGAACTTGTAAAAACATTCACATAGATGACCAAAAAGAAATCCAAGAAGGAATTTCTATAAATCTATCTTTTTAACTTTTAGGTTATGGACTGTCACTAGCTGATCCTGCAAGGCCAATTGCTCAAGCCCTTTTGAAAAGTCATAAGCTTCATTAAATGTGTGTAAAGACTCCGATACAAAATAGGGGAATGAATAGTCGTAATAACCATCTACCCATATAGGAAAAATAATGACTTTCCATTGAATTTGCTTTTCATCAATCTCATCACCATTTAAGGCGATTAACCAGTGTGAAACATCCTCAAAGAGATTTGAGTCTCTTTCTATATCTGAATCTGAATCAATAAACATATTGTTCATTGTTAACCGATCATTTTCACCTACTAAGATCGGTGTTTTTTGATAAAACTCTCTAAAATTAATCACTACTTTCATGACGTCTCTCCTTTATAGATAAATTTATAGTGCGTCGCTATGAATGCGCTTACACATTGAAACAGGATGGAAATTAGAGGTTTATTTTAAGTATATGTTGGTACAGCAAAAAAAGATTTATATTTTTAGGGATATTAAAAAATAATCTATTGTAATTCAAAAGCGAAAGAATCATACAAGCAATCCTACAGTATAAATGAGAAGAAAGACTAGAAGAAAGGGGAAGTGAATATGACTGTTAATCCAGAGGAAGGCTCCCCTGTTGGTTCAATTAACGTAGTTGACTCTTCACCATTAAACTGGCTATATACGTTATTTCATGCAGTGGAAGAGGCTGTTGGTGCAGATCATCAGGGGAGAATTATACCCTCTTTAGCAAAGAAAGTTCATTGGGTTGATGAAACAACGCTTGAACTAGAATTAAGAAAAGGTGTGCGTTTTCATAACAACGAGCCCTTCAACGCGGATTATGTTCTTCGTGCGTTCAATGAAATAAAGCCTTGGATTGCCCCACACCCACCAGGTACTTGGGTCAACCTTCCTGATGGTACAAGACTTGAAAAGGAAGATTTGTATAAGGTTCGTTATTACTTTCCAAAACCAGAGGGCTTAGCTCTTGGGAAACTGCGAGCACACCATTTCACCAATATGCTTTTTTGGAATCAACTTGGTTTCGGATATAAAAAACTTGGTACAGCTGAAGGTCATTGGTGAGTACTTGACGCACCAGGCCCGTGGGGTACTGGACCATTTGTTTTATCTGAAGGATATTCTTCTATTAATAATTTCCAATCGATCATTAATAAGAAACCCTTCTCCTCGACTTGGTTTACTATAAATGAAGATCGAAGCCCATACGTTGTTCTTCATGCAAACCCATCTTATTGGGATAAGAAAAGAGGTCCTAAATTGCAGTCGATTGTCTTTCGAAACGATCTTACAAAAGACGAGGCCTTATATCTTTGCTTGAACACTGAAGGGGAGGTTGATCTCGTTACAAATGTCCAGCCGGAACATGCCCGTTTTGTTCATTCTTCACCATATGCCAAATTAATACATATAGGAGGTAACCGGGTTCTAGCTGGGACATTCAACCGTTATCAAGATGATGTTAATTTTAATGATCGGAACCTTCGTCTTGCACTTAATTTGGCAATAAACCGTACGCAAATTGTTAATGACGGATTCTATGGATATGCGGATCTTGTTCCAGCACTAACACCACCTTGGGCATTTGATTTTCCGGAGGAGTTAATCCCTACTGGGCAAAATTCACAGCTAGCTCGGCAGTTATTACAGGAAGCACAATGGCCTGAAGGTCGGGTTTTGAGAATTGCAACTCCTAAGTCCTTCGAAAATGTGGCAAGAATCATTGCCTCTCAAATGACAATCTCTTTGCAAATTAAAGTTGAGGTAAATGTGATTTTACCCGAAGAAGAACTAAAATGGAAAAGAGTATTAGCCGAGAAAAAATTAATACCCAATTGGGACATTTTCTTAGCTAATCCTTATGCCTTGTTTTATGAAGGAACTCCAGCATACTTTCATAGAGAATTTTTGGGAATTGATGGTGCATTTCGAGCGGGGCCAACACTCCCCGAGTTTGATGAGTTATTTGAGGATATGGCTTCGGAAACAGATCAGCAATTGTTACTAGAGAAAGCAAAAAACGTTGATCGATTCGTATTCAATGAAGCGTTAGCTCTTTTCTTATGTGCACCTCATGACCTTTATGCTGTGAATAGACATGTTAAATTTAAACCTTATCGAACTACATTTGAGCTAATCGATACTGAAGTAACTGAACTGCATTGGTCCAGGAATTCTTTTTTATAAAAGTAGTTGTAAGTGGTTGATCAGAGTTAGTCATCTCTCTAACTTATGGATCAGCCTTTTTTAATTTGAATCATAATATCAATTTGTATTTAGAGGTATTCACTTAAAAGTGTTGAATTTTATTATTATAGAGTTTTCGAGAATTTTGTTGTTTTTGAATAGTCTTTAAAATTCACTAAGTACTAGGTAAGTGTCAGCTTTTCTTCCTGAACTAAAACCGAACTTTAAAAAATTGTTTTAACTATGTTTTTCATTCACAACAATCTTTCTGGAAAGAGCCTAGATAAAAAAACATAAAGGATAAAGGAGTCGTTTTATGGAATCAATAACAGATATAAAAATTTTGGCAGAAAAAGTGAAAGCAAACATTCAAAAAGTAATGGTTGGTAAGGAAGAAACCATTAATCAACTTCTCGTAGCCCTTATTTCTTCAGGTCACGTTTTATTAGAAGATGTACCTGGAACTGGGAAGACGTTATTAGCAAAATCTATGGCGAAATCATTAGCTTGTACTTTTAAGCGCATACAATTCACACCAGATTTATTACCATCAGATATTTCTGGAATTAACTTTTACAATCAAAAAAAGGGAGAGTTCGAATTTCGGCCTGGTCCTATTTTTTCAAATATTATCTTAGCAGACGAGATTAACCGTGCTACTCCTAGAACTCAGTCAAGCTTGCTGGAAGCAATGGAGGAAAAACAAGTGACTATTGATGGAGAGACTCACTCTCTACAACCTCCTTTCATGGTTATCGCTACTCAAAATCCAATTGACAGTCAAGGAACTTTTCCTTTACCAGAAGCACAATTAGATCGTTTTTTATTAAAAGTACATTTAGGATATCCAACAAAAGAAGAGGGGATGCAAATCTTAAAACGCTTTAAGGAGAACAATCCTTTTGAAGCTATAAATGAAGTTGTAACAATTGAAGACATAAGGGAGGCTGGGAGACTATATTCTAGGGTGTATGTAAGCGATGACATACTAGGATATATGATGGATATCGTAGAGGCTACTAGAAACCATCCCGAGATTGTTTTAGGTGTTAGTCCTCGTGGAAGTCAAGCATTGTTAAAGGCTGTTCAAGTGTATGCTCTTATAAACGGTAGAGATTATGTAATTCCAGATGATATAAAAGCATTGGTCAAACCCGTACTCGCACATCGTTTGGTAATTAGCCATTCTGTCAGAGTAAAAGGAAATGGAGTGACTAGCATATTAAATGAGCTAGTTCAACAAATCCCTGTTCCTTCTGAAGAAGAAATCGTAAAAGGCTCCTATTAATCATGAGTATTCCTTGGCTACTATTTGCTACAGTAATTGTTGCCTTTATTCAAAGCATTATCTTTCATAAATGGGGCTTAACTAATATTGAATATAAACGAGTATTTAGTCAAAAGACAGCGTTTGAAGGGGAAGAGATTGAAATGATTGATCAAATCTCAAACCGTAAGCTTCTCCCCGTTTTTTGGCTTCGCTTAGAATCAAAAATAAATACAACCCTTAAATTTGATAAAAAAACTCAACCTAATATAGAAATTCACGATGAGGAGTTTCATCGAAGCTTCTTTAGTTTTCTTCCTTATCAAAGAATTACCAGAAAGCAAAAGGTAACTTGTATGAAACGGGGATATTTTCGTTTTAAAACCGTATCTATCTCCACAGGTGATTTATTGGGTTTTGGAGAAACATTTAAAAGCTTACATGCCATGGCTGAAATTAAAATTTACCCAAAAATCTTATCTATGGATGAGATTCCATTACCTACACATAGTTGGTTAGGAGATCTTCTAGTAAAAAGGTGGATTATAGATGACCCATTTGTTCGTTCAGGTATACGTGATTATACCTATGGAGACTCATTAAGTTCTGTTAATTGGAAATCGACAGCACGAACAGGAGTGTTGCAAGTAAATAAAAATGATTTTTCAGCTGATCATCATTTGATGATTTACTTAAACTTTGATCAAACAGAGGATATCTGGAGACCAATAAATGATAAAGAAGTTATTGAAAAAGGAATTTCATATGCTGCCACAATCGGAGAGTATGCTATCTCCAAAGGGGTAAGTACTGGTTTTGGTTGTAACTCCTACCTCATAGATGACTTAACAACGTCTCCTATAAAAGAATCTGTTAGAATACACCCTAGTAGCGGGAACCAACAAACCACTCAGCTTTTTGATACGTTGGCAAAGCTAGAACTCGACATGACTTTAAGCTTTCATTACTTTTTAGATGAAGATATTGAGAATGAACTGAAAGGCACAGATATTCTTATTTTAACAAGTATATATACCGAAAGAATGAGGGAAAGAGTGGAGCAATTAGAAGCACTAGGGAACTCGGTAGAAATCCTCATGCTGTCAACTGAGGATAAGATTGCTGAAGTAGGTGATGTTAGGTGTTAACTAAATTAAAACTCTTTTTTACGAAATGGATTCAGACCACAATTGAACTACTTTTATTACTTCCGATTATAATGGTTGTTGGTGTTTATATTGTTCCTTCAACCTCAGTTTTCTTCTTTTGCATTATTCCTATTTTATTAGGGCTAGGTATTATAACTCGGATGATTATTGTTAATAAGAAGAGCTGGTTTTATGTAATAATTGCATTCATTGTAGGTTCTGCTATATCATTTTTATCTGAATTTGGTCTGCATATGATATTTTTATCATTGTTTTATGCTTGTTTAATGTATAGAGGAGTAATGTATGCAGAGTATCCTTGGAGCAAGCTTCTCCCAATTAGAATTCTATGGACTTTAGGTTTTTCTGTATATTTCATTTCATATTTTGTTTATCAATATTTTAATAAACTGACTCCTTTTTTAACCACTATAAGTTGGGGAGCGATAATATTTGTACTTATCACTCTTTTTATTTCAAACACTGAACATTTAAGACAAGCCACTTTATCCAAACAAGAAAAACCATATATAGGAAGGACACTTAAAGCACAGAACAAAGTTTTTATCATTTTAACCTTTATTACAGTTATTTTGATTGTAAATTTCAAGATTGTTCAGGATTCCATATTCCATATGGTTCGATCCTTCTTGATGGGAATAATATGGTTTATTTCCTTATTCCCAAGTGAACAAGGAACTGAAGATCGTGAACAACCACCTGAAAAACAACCTTTTGCTCCTATCAGTGAGACAAGTGAACCATCATTACTATCTCAAATTCTAAATTGGATGTTTATTGTTGGCGGAGTGATTATAGTAAGTATAACCATTATTGTTTTATTTTATTTCATCCTTAAAAAAGGGAAACAATGGCTTCAAGTATGCTTTAAGGGGATAATGACATTCCTCAACCGAGTTTTAAAAACAAACCAAGATTATGAAGAACAGAATCAATATATTGACGAAAAAGAAAGTTTGATTGACTGGAATAGGATAAATAAAAAGCTTTCAAAGGGCATCATTCAAAATGTGCTAAATCAAATGAAAAAGAAAAAGCTAACCACAAATAAAGAGAAAGTACGAGACATTTATTTGTCATTTGTATTATATCAAACAAAAAAGGGATATTTTTACAAATCTTCCAACACACCTAAAGAAACCCTAAATGATTTGAAAAAATCAAATAAAGGCAAAGAGAGGGAACTGTTAATTCTAGAAGATGTTTACAATCGAGCAAGATACAGTGAGAAACATATCACTAATGATGAAATCAAAGAGGTCTCATCATTAGCAGATAAGTAATAAGGTCTTAATCTTCTTTATTCTCGTTAATTACCACTAATACTTTTCAGAGAAGAATGAAAAATAAGAAGGTAATACAATTGATGAAATAAAGGAGGCATTAAAAATGATAAAAAGAAAGATTATAGCAATCGTAACAAGTGTATTTTTAATTACACTTGTTGGTTGTAATAACGCAAATCAAGGTATGGACAATGGAGATACTAATGGATATGGTACTTTAACAAATAGAGATAATAACAATAGAGACGGTTTTTTAACTAACAGAGGTGACGAACGCCTTGGAAACCTCGGAAATAGAGATAATAACGGGGGTTTTTTAACTAACCGTGAAAATAATCGATTTGGATTATTAGACCGTAATGAAGATGACGACCAGGATCTTAGAAACATTAATGAACTTACAGATAAAGAGCGTAACAATATTAATGGGGATAACAGTCCATTAACAGATATTTCGGCTGACAAAACGGGAACACCAAGTAATAAATATCCCCATACAAAGGCAATTCAAATTCAGGAAGCAAAATTTAAATATATAAAAATGGACAAAAATCAAATGAAAGAATTTCAAAATAAGTGGACCAAACAAGGAGCAAATAAAGGACAACAAGCAGCACCAGCTCCTAAAGAGGAGCAGCAACAAGAAACACCAAAGCAAGAACAAGCAACTCCAGCTCCTGAACAACCAGCACAACAGGAACAAGCTCCACAGCAAGAAGAAGCTAAAGCTCCTGAACAAACACAAGCAACTGAAGGCTTAAGTGAATTTGAACAAAGAGTTGTGGACTTAACAAACGCTGAAAGAAGTAAAAATGGATTACCAAACTTACAAGCCGATACTAAATTAAGTAGTGTTGCAAGAGAAAAATCGACCGATATGCAAAAAAATAACTACTTCTCTCATACAAGCCCAACATATGGTTCCCCATTTGATATGATGAGGGATTCAGGTGTTACTTACAAGACAGCAGGAGAAAACATTGCACAAGGTCAACAAACTCCTGAAGCAGTAGTTGAAGCTTGGATGAATAGTGAAGGACATCGAAAAAATATCTTAAGTAAAGATTTTACGCACATAGGTGTTGGGTATCAAAAAGCGGGACATCACTGGACTCAGATGTTCATAGGGAAATAAAAAAAGATGATTCAAAAGCAACATGCTTTTGAATCATTCTTTTTTCTAACGTTGGTTAATTAAAATCAGACTTTAGATTTACTTGATGACCACCTTTTACTTCGATAATGCGATTGTCCACACTAAGCCATACTGATGTTGCCGAAGGATTATAAACAAACTCACTGCCGGCTGAAAATTTGAGATTTTGGAATCCCTTTAAATAATCGATAATTTCAATATTTGTTGCATACCATATGTCGTCACGTTTTCCAATAAATTCACTAAACTTTTCTATTATATCCCAATTATTATCGTTATCGAATTCATAGCTATGACCCCACACATACATCATAAATAAATATTGTTTTTTGTGTAACTTCACAAAGGTATCAGCAACATTCATTAAATCTCTGTTATGATGACAGGTTGGATTCCATTCAAAAAAATCATCAGGCATTGAAAAGTTACCTGTACTATGTACTGTTCTAGAATATTCAATTCCCAAGTAAGGTAAAATCTCTTTAATCATTCGATTAAATGACCCGTTCGGATATGATAGACCTCGAACTGTGTACCCAGCTAGCCTTTCCAAATTTTTGCGATCCTCAAATAATTCTTCAACAAGCTGTTCTTTCGGCGATCTCGCAATCGTTGGATGTGTGACTGTGTGTGCAGCTATTTCATGCCCCTCATAAAGCCTTGCAATTTCATGCTCTGGAATTCGGTCATCAGAACCTAGAAGACCTGAATTAAGATGAAACGTTCCTTTTATTCCGTATTTGTTAAATATTTCAACAAGCTTTCTGTCAGCCGTTCTCCCATCATCATAACTCATCGTTAAAACCTTGTGCTTTCCTTCTGGAAAAGTGAGAATTACTTTTGGCATCTTAAACACCACCTCGTTTTCTTTAAGATATTACATAGTTCTAAATGATATTAATTAATTCCTGCCTCAAACAATAATTTATTAAATGATAAAAGAATCCACTTAGTGAGAACGCTTACTGATAAGGGAATTATTACAATTCACAAGCAAAAGAGTGCTATTTTACAAAAAAGTGCAAATATAAAAATGCCTGTTGTCAAAAATAGATAGTTGCAGTAAAGGCTTACATTAAATAAGGTAAAAAACAGGATGAACATTTACTTATTAACATAGTAGGAGGGTAAAAATGGATGTAAATCATTTGAAAGATGAAAAGCGACAAATGGAAAGCTTAAATCGTGGATTAGTTGCAGTGAAAATAAATAATGGTGTTTATGTTGGTTGGAGACTATTAGGCACTGAGGTTGAGGAAATAGCATTTAACATCTACCGCGATGGTCAAAAGTTAAATATTGATCCTATCGTTTCTTCAACAAACTACATAGACACTGAAGGAACTTCAAGTTCTACCTATAATGTGCAAGCCATCATTAAAGGTCAGCAACAGGAGATTAGTGAACCCGCTACCGTTTGGGATACAAATTATTTATCAGTTCCATTAAATAAGCCGGAGGGTGGGGTTACACCGGATGGAGTTTCTTATACATATAGTGCAAATGATGCAAGTGTTGGTGATGTAGATGGAGATGGAGAGTATGAAATAATTCTTAAATGGGACCCTTCGAACGCAAAAGATAATGCACATAGTGGGTATACCGGAAATGTCTATCTTGATGCATATAAACTTAATGGAACGTTCCTTTGGAGGATTAATTTAGGTAAAAACATAAGAGCTGGAGCTCATTACACTCAGTTTATGGTATATGACCTAGATGGTGACGGGAGAGCAGAGATTGCGTGTAAAACGGCAGATGGAACAATTGATGGTAGGGGAAATGTCATCGGAAATGCAGATGCAGACTATCGTAATTCGGCTGGGTTTATTTTAGATGGCCCAGAATATTTTACAATATTTGATGGTGAAACAGGTGCTGAGCTTGTCACAACTGAATATGATCCACCAAGAGGTAATGGTTATGATTGGGGAGATAATGAGGGCAATCGGGTTGATCGTTTCTTAGCATGTGTAGCATATCTAGACGGAGTTCGTCCTAGTGTTGTCATGTGTCGAGGCTATTATACCAGAGCCGTACTTGCGGCATATAATTATCGCGATGGGGAACTATCAAAGGTATGGACATTTGATAGTTTAACACCTGGAAATGAAGGCTACTCAGGTCAAGGGAATCATAGTGTAAGCGTAGCTGATGTTGATGGCGATGGTAAAGATGAAATTATTTATGGCTCATGTGTAATTGACCATGATGGAACAGGGCTTTATACAACAGGATTAGGACATGGAGATGCCATGCATGTAAGTAATTTAAATCCAAACCGGCCTGGATTAGAAATCTTTCAAGTGCATGAAACTCCTCAAGAAAAAGCAACTGAAATACATGATGCAGCGACTGGTGAAATCTTATGGGGAATCCCATCAAGTGAGGATGTTGGGAGAGGAATGGCAGCAGATATTGACCCAAGATACCCTGGAGCTGAGCTATGGTCTTCCACTCATTGGAAAGATGGAGACGGCGGTTTATATACTTGTTCTGGAGAAAAAATAAATGAAGAAGCACCTCAATCATTTAACTTTGCAATCTGGTGGGATGGCGATTTACTTCGTGAGCTCCTTGACCATGATTTTGACCCTTCAAGCGGTATCGGTGTACCAAAAATTGATAAATGGGATTATGAAAATGGTAAGCTAGTGAATTTATTAACAGCTGAGGGAACTCGTTCTAATAACTTTACAAAAGGAAATCCATGTTTACAAGCTGATTTATTTGGTGATTGGAGGGAAGAGGTTATTTTTAGAACGAATGATAGTAGTGAACTTAGAATCTATACAACAACAGATTTAACTGAGCATCGAATCTATACGTTAATGCATGATCCTGTTTATCGACTAGGTATCGCATGGCAGAATACTGCATATAACCAGCCTCCACACACAGGTTTTTATTTAGGGCATGGAATGGAGAAACCACCTTTACCGAATATATATGAAGCAAAAAATCAAAACAAGTAGTTTGGTTATGACAACCAAATGTTAATAACGAAATTAATAGGAGTGGAGATATGGCGAAGAAACTATACCATGGAGTAGCTTATTATCCAGAACTATGGGATGAAGCAGTTATTGATCAGGATATTAAATTAATGAAAGAAACAGGCATAAATGTAGTCAGAATCGGTGAATTTGCCTGGGCTACAATGGAACCCGAAGAGGACAAAATTGATATAAGCTTTTTTGTGAATATGATTAATAAACTTTATGATAATGGAATAGAAACTGTAATGTGTACACCAACCCCAACTCCTCCAATATGGTTTTCACATGGTCACCCGGAAAGAATGTATGTTGACCAGGAAGGGAAGGTAATGGTGCATGGATCAAGACAGCATGCATGTACAAATAATGCCTATTTTAGAAAAAGAGCTGCTATTATCACTGAACATATTGCGACTGCCGTTGGTCCATTGGCAGGATTAATAGGTTGGCAGATTGATAATGAGTTCAAATGCCATGTTAGTGAATGTATGTGTGAGACATGTAAAGAGTTATGGCATGAATGGCTTGAAGAGAGATACGGGACAGTTGAAGCATTAAATGATGCGTGGGGAGCACAAATATGGAGTGAGCGATACAATCGTTTTGATCAAGTACCTCAGCCAGGACCAGCACCATTTCTACATAATTCATCCTTAAAAACGATGTACCAATTGTTTTCAATGGAAAAAATTGCTCAGTTCTCAGATGAACAGGCTAGCATTATTAGAAATTACTCAAATGCACCAATTACACACAATAGTAGTGTTATGTTCAGTGTAGATAATGAAAGATTATTTAAAAACCTTGATTTTGCATCATATGATACATATGCAACAATCGAGAACTATCCAGCGTATTTAATTAATTGCGATTTGTGGAGGAATTTTAAAAAGGGTCGAGACTTCTGGATTATGGAGACTAGTACATCGTATGCAGCTTCATTAGAAAGCCATGCCGCATCTCACCCGAATGGTTACTTAAAAGTTGAAGCACTTGCCGCATATGCATTGGGGGCTGAAAGCTTTTGCTATTGGCTATGGAGACAACAAAGGGCAGGATGTGAGCAACCTCATGGTTCCGTAATAAGTGCTTGGGGAAAACCAACAGTCGGGTACCAAAATGTGCTTGAAGTCGAAAAAATGAGAAAAGAAATTGAACCAATCATTATTTCTTCTACACCACAGCAAGCTGAGGTTGCGATCACTTACTCCGACCGTGCAAAGGCATTTTTGAGAACCGAGCCACATCGGAACCTAAACCATCGAAGTTTAGTAACTAATTTTTATGAAAGAATACTATCAATGGGAATTCATCGTGACTTACTACCAGAGGGCTCTTCCTTAGATGGGTATAAAGTATTATTAACACCATTTGTGCATTATTTATCTCCAGAGTTTACTGCCCGAGCAACAGAGTTTGTTCGTAATGGCGGGGTATGGATCGTTGGACCTCTTACTGGAGGGAGAACAGAAAATCATACGATTCATACAGATAAAGCATTAGGAGAACTAGAGACTATAGCCGGAGTAGAAGCATTGTTTACATATCCTATGGATAATACTGGTTCTATCGGGCGTGCTTTTGATATATCAGCAGACCTAGGAATGTGGAGTGTTGTATTTGAGTTCACTTCAGAATCAGCTATCGGGGTGATTGAACAAGGTTTATCTATAGGCAAATCTTTTATAACTGAAACTAACGTTGCAAAAGGGAAAATCGTTATGCTAGGATCAATGCCTATTGGTGAAGATGGCGATGCCTTATTAAAACGATTAGTGGATCATTATTCAAACGTTGCTGGTGTGAACCTACGAACTGATGTAACGAAAGGAACTATTGTTGCACCTAGACTAGATGATGATGGTAAAACAATATGGTTTGTTGTGAATATGGATGGAAATGGTGGAAAAGTAACATTACCTTATGATGCTATTGATCTTCAAACAGGAGAAAAAATTCATAAAGGAAAACTAGAACTAGGAAATTTCGATTCTAGGATTTTAAAATTTAATTAACTTATAGAATAGGAGTATGTATATGATTCGCAAAGCATCAGTTATGAAGGTTTTTGAAGGATATCATGAAGAATATAAGCGTCGTCATGATGAGTTGTGGCCAGAAATGGAGAAGGAACTAAAAAAGCATGGGGCTCATCATTATTCAATTTTTCTAGATGAGAATACGAACAGCTTATTTGCTTATGTGGAGATAGAAAGTGAAGAAAAATGGAGTAAAATGGCAGAAACGGAAATTTGTCAAAAATGGTGGCTATATATGAAAGATATCATGGAAACAAACCCTGACAATAGCCCTGTATCGACAGAATTAAAACAAGTTTTCTACTTAGATTAAGAATACAAAAGGTGACCGAGCTGAAAGTGTTGATAATACTTAGGCTCGTTTTTTTATTGCTATAATTTATGATAATCGCAAAAATCTACTACTTTCAGGACTCCATATGCAAAAATGTATTATTGAAGGAAAAACAAGCTACTTGTAAGGTAATAGTAACGAATGCGCTTTCACTTTAAGTTAAACGCATTTTGTTAAAAGACCAAAAAAGGAGGGCTTCACGTGGGGAAAGGCCAAAAATGGGCAAGTGAAATATCTGTTTATCAAGATCAAATTTCAGGATCCACAATTACAAAGTTTACAGATTACAAAGCACATAATTTCCACTTATATTTTACAAATAACGGTTGGTATGATAATCATAAAAAATTACTAATAGTGTCAGATCGAGGAAATGCGACTAATCTTTATAGTTTAGAGTTAGAAACAGGGGAGTTAACTCAGGTTACTGAATTGGTTTCATTGGATAAAGCTAATTTACAAGGAACCTATATTAATCCTGTTAAGAATGAAGCATATTTTACTCTAAATAAAAAAATTGTTGCTATTAATCTTGATACCTATGAAGAGAAAGTAATTTACACGATCGAAAATGGTTATAACTTTAGTAACATTAGCTGTTTAGCAGACGGTTCACATATTTGTTTTGGTCTTTCAGAGGACTTAACAAAATCAATTAATACAAACCTTTCTGGAGGATACGTTGGATTTGAAGAAACAGAAGCTGCAAGGCCACATTGTAAAATCTGTCTTCTTAATCTCGAAAACGGAGAGTTAAAAATGATACATGAAGAAAAACGTTGGATTGGTCATGTGAATGCATCGCCGACTCAGCCACATTTACTCACATTCTGCCATGAAGGTCCTTGGGAAAAGGTAGACCATAGAATTTGGGCAATGAACTTAAACACAGGTAAGTATTGGAAAATTCGTGAAGGAGAACCAAATCAATACGCGGGTCATGAATATTGGCATGCAGATGGTTTGAGAATTGGCTACCACGGATTCACAGAATCATTGGATCGTAAAGATGGTAAATTTCTAGGCTCCATTAAGTTTGACAATACGGAACGTGAAGAATTTGAATTCCCGTATCAAAATATGCATATACACTCTACTGATTCAAACTTAATAGTTGGAGATGGTCAACAAGCAAGTGCATATCCTGGTGAGCGTTATCAAGATTGTATATTCGTTTGGAAGAAGAATGAAGATAGAATGGATGGTCCGCGAATACTGTGCAAGCATAGAGGCAGTTTCCAAATCCAACAAGTTCATGTTCATCCTATGTTCAGTCCCGATGGTTCAAAAGTATTATTTACAAGTGATATGAGTGGTTATGGACATGTTTATATGGTAGATATACCTCCTTTTGAAAAACTTCCAGCAGTTGTTGATGGAAAGCTAGATAAATAGAAATTAATCTTACCAACAAGTTAAGTTGACTTATAATTTCAAATTGCAACCATAACCCAACAGTTAGACTTACCACCTAAAGGAGCATTCTTTCCTTAGGTGCAAAGCATTCTTTAGTAAGCGTTTTAGTTTAAAAAGATATTTGCTACTTGACCATAAGAAAGGATGGTAATAATGAAATTAACTTGGTTAAATAATGTACCAAAGTCTACGGCAGGGGTTACCTGGGGGATCCCATGGAAGCAGGGAGAATTAAAAAGACAAGACCATATTAGTTTGAAAGGATCTAGTGGGGAAACCACTCCAGTCCAAAGTTGGCCTATGGCCTTTTGGCCTGATGGAACTGTAAAATGGACTGGTCATGCTGCTATTATTGATCAACCTGATGAGTCATATGAGCTTACAGTAGATGATAAAGCAGCAGAATTCTCCCCATTGGTACAAAGAGAAACAAGTACTTCTATTGAAGTAGATACAGGGAAAGCACAATTTGTAATCAATAAAACTGGAAATCATTTTATTAAAGAAATTAGAAATGGATCAAAAACCATTGGGAAAAATGGTAAGCTTATAGCCATTCAGGAAGAAAGAAATTTAAACGGGAACACAAAAACAATAGTAGAAAAGTTATTAATTAGTAATATAAAAAATGTTCAAGTTGAACAAGAAGGACCATTAAGAAGTGTTATTAAAATTGAAGGAGAACACCTGGAAGATCAAGGAAATCGTTCATGGATTCCATTTGTACTAAGGTTGTACTTTTTTGCAAATAGCTTATCTGTAAAAATTGTCCATACTTTTCTCTATAACGGTAATCCAGAAAATGACTTTATTAAAGGACTAGGGATGCAGTTCACTGTTCCGTTAAATGGAGAAGCTTGGAATCGAAATGTTCGTTTCGTCGGGGATGAAGGAATATTCTCAGAACCAGCTCAGCTTTTGTTAACACGAAGACATCGTAATGTCGATGGATTATTTCAAAAACAAATTAATGGATCACCTATTAATGAAACAGATACGACTAACCCTACACAATTTGAACACGCAAGACAAAATGCCATCTGGAATGATTTCAAAATCACACAAGATTCCGCGGATCATTATCGGATAGTAAAACGTACTAAGGAAGGTTTTACTTGGATTGAATCTGCACATGGTACAAGATCGAAAGGCCTAGCTTACATAGGTGGGGAGGAAGGCGGATTAGGAGTAGGTGTTAAGAATTTTTGGCAAAAGTTCCCTTCAACCCTTGAAGTAAATGGTTTAAGCAACTCAGAAACAACATTAAAAGTATGGTTTTGGTCACCGGATTCAGAGGCAATGGATTTGAGACACTACAATTCAGAAACTCATGTTGTTAGTGCTTACGAAGGATTTGATGAAATGCGCTCTACTCCTCACGGAATTGCAAATACGAGCGAAATTTTTCTTAAGTGCTTTAGTGAGTCACCAACACATGAAGAACTGATAGATCAAATTACGGATTGGCAATCACCTACACTACTCGTTTGTGATCCACAATATTATTATGAAACCAAATCTCTAGGTGTTTGGAGTTTACCAGATCGAGAGAACCCAGTAAAAGCAAAACTAGAAGAAGAACTAGATAAGGCAATAGCTTTTTATAAACAGGAAATCGAACAACGAAAGTGGTATGGATTTTGGAATTATGGAGATGTCATGCATACATATGATCCTGTTCGACATCAGTGGAGATATGATTTGGGCGGATTCGCTTGGCAAAATACCGAACTAGTACCTAATATATGGTTTTGGTACGCCTTTTTACGCTCAGGAAGAGAAGATATTTTCATTATGGCAGAGGCGATGACGAGACATACAAGCGAGGTAGATGTATATCATTTAGGTGAATACGCTGGCCTAGGTTCTCGACATAATGTTGTGCATTGGGGGTGTGGCTGTAAAGAAGCTCGGATCAGTATGGCAGGTCTACATAAATTCTATTATTATTTAACAGCAGATGAAAGAACTGGAGATTTATTGACAGAGAGCCGTGATGCGGATCAAGCACTTTTAAATCTTGACCCGATGAGAGAATTTTATCCTGATGATGAGACATATTCAACTCATGCCCGTGTTGGCCCTGATTGGTCGGCATTTTGCTCAAATTGGTTATGCGAATGGGAAAGAACGGAAAATGTAAAGTACAAAGAAAAAATTCTTCATGGAATAAATACGTTAAAACAGCTTCCTTTTAGATTACTATCTGGGCCAAATATGGGCTATGATCCAAAAACAAGTTCACTTCACCATATGGGAGATGGAAACGGTGCCTATCATATGGTTATCGCTTTTGGTGGACCACAAGCATGGATGGAAATCGCTGGACTAATTAGTGATGAAGAATGGGTAGACATGTTAGCTGAATTTGGTGAATTTTACGTATTTAGTAATGAAGAGAAAAAGAACCGAAGCAATGGAGTACTCTATGATAAATTATTTAGTTTACCAATGCTTGCTTCTGGTATGGTAGCATACGCTGCAGCTAAGAAACACGATGAAAAATTAGCAAAAACAGCATGGAATTTGTTGCTACAAGAAAAAATTAGTGAAATGGTATTACCTATACAGGAAAATAAGGTTACTGTCTGGAAAGAGTTAAAAGAGATTCCGAGTATTACCACAAACACCACTTCCCAATGGTGTTTAAACACGATAGTAGCGTTAGAATTAATTGGTGATTACCTGACAGAAGAGGAAATCAAGGAAGTATTAGTCTAACAAGATAGTGCTAAAATTTGTCAAAACCCTTATCAGACAAGGGTTTTGACGATTACAAAAATTTATAATTGTAGGAAAAATGAAAGCGTTTTACATTAGATGTACAACATCACCAAGCGACAATTTAAAATGTAAATTCTGAATACTAGATTTCAAACTTAAGAATTAGATTGCTTATGAAGTCTAGTTCTAAAACGAAATCACGAGAATGTTTATTTTTAAATGAAGCCTGATGATGTGAGTTTAATCATTCATTAATATTTGTTGAGGGGGATTGTTTTTTTATGAAAGAGAAAAAGCTTTTTGGAAAGAAAGCAGGTCTTGCACTAGTTTCTAGTATGTTATTAGCTTCTATGGTAGCTTGTAGCGCAGAACCATCAAGTGAAAGTGATGGAAATGAAGCAAGTGGTGGAGATTTATCAACCATCAAGATCATGACTACCGCATATACTCCTGAGCCACCAACTGAAGAGAGCCCAGCTTTAAAAGCATTAGAAGAATTTGCTGGTGTAAACATCGATATGAACTGGGTATTAGATAGTGCATATTCAGAAAAGTTAAACATCACAATGGCATCAGGTGATCTTCCACATATCATGATGATTCCTGATAAGATTCCAAGCTTTGTAAGCGCCGTTAGAAATGGTGCATTTTGGGAATTGGGGCCATATTTAAAAGATTATCCGAACTTGAGTCAAGCAAATGAAGTTACACTACAGAACAGTTCCATTGATGGAAAAGTTTGGGGAGTTTACCGTGCACGTCCACTAGGAAGACTTGGAGTGACAGTTCGCGCTGACTGGTTAAGAAACTTAGGAATGGAAACTCCGAAAACAATTGATGAATTCTACGATGTATTGAATGCATTTACACATGATGATCCAGATGGAAATGGTAAAGATGATACTTATGGAATGGTCGTCTCGAAGTATGCTGGCCCATGGGATATTATGCAAATTTGGTTCGGCGCTCATAATAAATGGGGTGACGATGGAAGTGGAAATTTAGAACCTGACTTTATGACTGCAGAATATATGGAAGCATTAAAATTCTTTAAAAAGATTTATGATGAAGGTTTAGTTAATGAAGATTTTGCAGTAATGGATCCTGCTAAATGGGGAGACCCACTTATGAATGGTGAAGCTGGTGTTATTGTTGACGTGTTAGACCGTGGTCGTCGTGCTGACGCTGATATGGTTAAAGCAAATCCTGATTTAGAAAAACCGATCGATGTATTTGGTGCTATTGAAGGACCAAAAGGTATGGTTACATTACCAACAGCTGGTTATTCTGGTATGTTAGCGATTCCAAAACAAAGTGTTAAAACTGAAGAAGAATTAAAACAAGTACTAGCATTCCTTGACAAGATGGAAGAGCCTGAGGCACAAATCTTAGCATTTAATGGGATTGAAGGACGAAACTTCGAATTAGATGGTGAAACATTAGTATCGCTAGAAGCAGACAATGAAGCGCTTAAGAATGAACATACAGATTTAAATCAAATTTTACCAGGAATTACAGGTATTAGATACTATACGCCTGAAAAAACAGAAGTAGCAATTAAAGTAGATGAACTTATGAAAGAAAATGAAAAGTATGTCGTAGCTAACCCAGCAGCATCATTACTTTCAGAAGTCTATGCTACTAAAGGTCAACAATTAGATAATATCATTAACGATGCACGTATTAAGTTTATCGTTGGTCAAATCGACGAAGCTGGATTCCAAGACGCAATTGAAGTATGGAAGAAATCTGGTGGAGAAGATTATATTAAAGAAATTAATGAATTATACGCTGCACAACAATAATTTCATTACTTCTTAAACAGGTGGTGCTCTTTGCACTACCTGTTTTCAGAAATTAATCTTTCTAAAGAGAAAGAGAGGAATAGACATGGCAAGTGTTAATACTGAACGCTCAAAAATAAAAACATCTTCTAAAACCAAATTCAAAACCAACTTGACAAATTTCCAACGATTAAAACGTGATAAATGGCTTTATGTTCTTTTACTTCCAGGAGTACTATATTTCTTGATATTTAAATATGCACCAATGTGGGGTATTGTCATTGCATTTCAAAATTACTCTCCATTCCTTGGGATCGCTGGTAGTGAATGGGTAGGGTTTTCTCATTTTATTGACTTTTTCCAAAACCCGGACTTTTTTAGATTACTACGAAATACTGGGATATTAGCAATGTTAGATTTAATTTTCTTTTTTCCAGCACCAATCATACTTGCTCTTATGCTAAATGAATTAAGAATTAACATGTATAAGAGAACGGTCCAAACGATGATATATGTTCCACATTTTATGTCATGGGTTATTATCGCTAGTATTACATATATCTTCTTTACAACAAGTGGTGGCGCAATTAATGAACTCGTTTCCTACTTTACGGGAAAGGAAATTAACTTCCTTTCTGCTCCGGAATGGTTCCGTCCTCTAATTATGGGACAAATTATTTGGAAAGAAACTGGTTGGGGTACAGTAATCTTTTTAGCAGCACTAGCATCAGTTGATCAAGAACAATACGAAGCTGCGATTGTTGATGGTGCAGGTCGATTCAGAAGATTGTGGCATGTAACATTACCTGCTGTTAGAAGTACAATCATCGTACTATTAATCTTACGTTTAGGTAACTTCCTAGATACTGGCTTCCAACAAATATACTTAATGTCAAACTCTTTAAACCGTGATGTTGCTGATGTATTTGACACATATGTATATTTTGTAGGGATTCAGCAAGGTGCATTTAGTTATAGTACCGCAGTTGGATTATTTAAGTCGATTGTTGGAATTATATTAGTTTTAGGTGCGAACAAACTTGCTAAGAAGGTTGGTCAGGAAGGAATCTTCTAATCTACAAATTCTAAGGGTGGTGCATACGCATGGCAATGCTAAAAATGCATAATACTGGACCAGGTAAGGTATTCGATGTATTTAACTTTATAATATTAGGGATAATTGGAATCATTACGGTGCTACCATTTGTCTATATAATAGCTGGTTCCTTTGCTACGGAAGCTGAGTTAACAGCAAGAAGCTTCTTTATTTGGCCAGAAACGTTTACAACAACTTCATATGAATATATTTTTTCTACAGCAACATTTACACGTAGTTTGCTAGTTTCGATTGGTATAACACTTGTAGGTACAGTTATCTGTTTATTCTTTACTTTTTCAATGGCTTACCCGTTATCAAGAAAGAACCTATTAGGCCGTAATTTGATCATGAACTTAGTCGTTTTTTCAATGCTATTTAGTGGTGGTATGATCCCAACATATATGGTTGTGAAAAGTCTCGGATTATTAGATTCATATTGGGCATTAATTTTACCATTAGCGATAAACCCATTTAACTTAATTATCGTTAAAACATTCTTTCAGAATATCCCTTTAGAACTGGAAGAATCTGCAAAAATTGATGGTTGTACAGAAATTGGGATATTTTGGAGAATAATGCTTCCATTATCAAAACCAGTTCTTGCAACTTTCGCACTCTTTTACGCAGTTGCAATCTGGAATGACTTCTTTAGTGCTTTACTTTATATTAATGACAATACGAAATGGCCTGTTCAAGTTCTACTTCAACAGATCATCATTCTTTCTCAAGCGTCTCTAAGCGATGCTGCAACCAATGCATCCAACTATGTTGAGCCACCTGAACAATCGTTAAAACTGGCTGTAGTAGTTGTTGCAACTTTACCGATTCTTTGTGTATACCCATTTTTACAGAAACATTTTGCAAAAGGTATGCTATTAGGATCAGTAAAAGGGTAAACGGAAATATTATTTTCACAAGGGCCCCATAGCTAAAGTGATTGACACGATCACTTTAGTTATGGGGCCCTTTGATTTCGCTTCTTTAAATACTAATTTACAAATATTCCTTTTATTATTGTTAAAGAGTCTGCTATACTATAAAAGTAATAAAGAAGTAGAAAATTGTAAAAATATGAAATTCAACACTATTTTCCTTACATAGATTTTTTTATTTTAATAATTTTAATAGCGCTTTCAAAGTGGGTGGACAAACATGAAAACTATGCAGACTATTAAAAATAAAATTAATAAACTCTCGTGGAAAGGCAACTTTTTTAGAAAGAGCTTTATTCTAATTTTATTAATCGCAAGCATACCTGGATTAATTACAGGGATAGGCATTTATTGGTTTGCCGTTGGAAATGTCGAAAAAGAATTAATGGCGTTACACGATAACCAGATTGAAAGAAGAGCAAATAACATCAACGAGCAATTTAAATATTTGGAATATTCAACCTCCAGATGGGCATTTGATCCACGTTTTGGGACAGACTTGAGCAAAGTTGATTTTGTTACGGAATTTCGGGAGACATATGATATAACAAACCTATTACTTTTGTTTGAGGGAAGCCACTCCTTAATTAAGGATGTTGAGCTTTACGTGAATGCAGAAGATCCCATTTTATTTAATACCGAATATAATGTACTAAAAGAAGATACACAGGCAATATACGAAGAGTGGATAAGCACTGGTAATAATACGAATATTCATTGGGAGCATTATTCAATAAAAGAGGGGAAGGACTCCTCAACACTCGCTTTAGTCCATAATATTCCTGCAGCAAGTCAGAATCCTTTTGGTGCTATGATTGTTACAATTGACAAAGGGAAAATGTTGGAACTATTAAAAACGTTAACGCCCTATGATGAGGGAGCAACCTTTATCTTGGATGAAAATAATGAAATCATGTTGTCGTCAAATAGTAAAAATGATCCGTCCTTTATCAAAGCACTAAAAGCTGAAATGCTAAACTTGAATAAGAGCAAAGGATCTTATCAATTTGATTATAAGGGTAATATGTACTCAGTGTCATTTGGGCAGTTTACAAGGATTGATTCGAAATGGACATACCTTTCAGCAGCCCCTATGTCATCAATCACTGCACCGTTAGTGTTTGTTTCAAGATTAATATTAATCATTAGTTCTTCGGCCTTAATTCTAGCATTTTGCATGTCGTGGTTTGCTTCTTATAGAATTTATACACCTATTAAAAATTTAGTAAATAAATTTATCGAGGAAGATCTATCTAAACAAACAAAAATAAAGGATGAATTTAGTTTAATAGAAGAAAGATGGACGCAAATGTCTCAAAAGAGTCATCTACTTCAAAGCCAACTATCTGAGCATTTGTTAGAGATAAGGAGTAGTTTTATTGTACAACTGAATCAAGGGTTCTTGTATCACCATAGTGAAGAAGATTTAAGAAAGCGTATGGAAAGTTACGGTTGGAATCTAACTAATCAAAGTTTTGTTGCACTTGATATACAAATGACAGGAATGTACAGTGAAAATTTTGGATTTTCTAATAATGATGAAAGTTTAGTTTCTTTTGTTGCTAATAATATTATAGAAGAAATAGGAGATGAGTTCTTCGAACAATTTACTGTCATTAAGTTCCCAGATTTGTCAGTAGGAATCCTTGTGCTTTATCCAAAGAATGATAAAATTGATGAAAAGTTACACGAGTTTGCAAACAAAATCACAAAGACAATAAACCAAATACTTAAAATGCAAGTAACGATTACTATCAGTGAATCTACAGAGAATGTAAAAAGAATTTCTTATATTTTTGAACAAGTTATTACTGGGAAGCGTTTTAGAACCTTTGAAAATAGTAACCAAATCATTGATTTAAAATCCAAAGAGCATACCAAAAAGATTAATGAACTTCATTATCCGTTTTCAATTGAAAAAGAGGTTATCCAAGCAATAAGAATGGGACAAGTAGAAGAGGTCACAGAATTAGTTTCGGTATTCTTACAGGAACTAACTGAAGATGGGGTTAATGAAGTAAATATTAAACACGGGGTAGTTCAACTCTATAGCAGTATCCAACATGAGATTTTACATTCTGGGATTCATCCGCATGACTTGTTTGAAGGAAAAAACATGATAGATGAGTTATCACAAATTAGAGATATAGAAAGAATCAAAAATTGGTTTACCGATGCAGTAATTTACCCATATATTGAAAAGCTAGAAGGCAGATTAAATATAGAGTTAAAGAGAATCATTGAAAAAGTCGTAGAAAATATACAGCAAAATTATATGGAAGATATATCATTAGAACAATGTGCTGATGAAGCTGGGACAAACCCTTATACACTTAGCAAGGCATTTAAACAAATTGTGGGTATTAACTTTATTGATTACTTAACAGAATTAAGAATTGATAAAGCAAAGGAACTACTATTACAAACAGATTTGAAAATAAATGATGTAGCTGAACAAGTTGGATACAGGCATAGTTATTTTAATCGAATCTTTAAAAAACAAATGGGTGTGCCACCTAGCCAATATCGCAAATTAAATCAAGGGAATATACAGGCATAAAAAAAGATGGGTACTTGCTACCCATCTTTTTTCTATTAAAAGGGAAGATCAATCAGATTTTTTAATTTATCCTTAAAAACAAAAATGTGCTATTGATGGAAAAATGTATAAGGTTTATGGTTTAGGAAGAATTATTACAAAATCATTTAATGGGAGTGAGTTTTATGAAATTTAAAAACTTTACGAAGGGAAAATGCCTTTATCAGAACAATTTATCATCAAAACAGGATGTTACTGACTGGAATCTCGAAGGTCAAGCTAAGATCAGTTTTCAAGAAAATCGACTGCATCTAGAAAATGAATTAGATCCAGATGAGCATGGTGATAATGCACATTGGGTCTTTTGGTGTCCGGTAGATTTTCCTGATAAAATTATTGTAGAATGGGATTTTTACCCCATTAGGGAACCTGGATTATGTATGATATTTTTTGCTGCGACTGGTCAAAATGGGAAAGATTTATTTGATTCTTCCTTAGCAACCCGTACTGGTAAGTATCCAGAATATCATTCAGGTGACATTAACGCTTTACATCTTTCTTATTTTAGACATAAGCATGCAGATGAAAGAGCTTTTCGCACATGTAATTTGAGAAAAAGCCATGGATTTCATTTAGTTGCTGCAGGTGCAGATCCGCTGCCCCCCGTCGAGGATGCAATATCTCCTTATCATTTAAAGTTAGTAAAATACAAAGGAGTAATTCAATTCTCCATTAACGAATTAACAGTATTAGAGTGGGAGGATGATGGAGAGCAATTTGGTTCCGTTTTATCTGGTGGCAAGATTGGTTTGCGACAAATGGCTCCAATGAAGGCTGCTTACAAGAACTTAATTGTCCATGAAGCACAACTAGATGATTAAAAGACGATTGTGTATTTTAAAGTGAAGTGGATCTCAAAGGTCAGATTATATTAACTTTTGGGATTCACTTCATGAAAGTTAAAAGAAGAAGTTCATTGTTTTTTAATAAAAAACTAAAGGCCTTATTTTGAATAATGAAATTGATATAAATTATCATTAAATTAAGTTCAATTGTTGCCGTGAGAAAACATCGTCAAATTTCTTCAATAAAAAAACGTTCGAATCCCGGCAAAATTATTAATGTATTTTTGAATTAATATGAAATGAAGGAGAGGCTAGGATAAACAATCTGGTATATACTTTATTACGTAAAATATAAATTTGACGTAATAAAGAAGGAGAAAAGAGATTCATGTAGAATATATACTACTAGAGGTGAAATTTATGGCTAGTGAATCACAACAACAACTATATAAAAAATTACAAATAATCGTTAAAGAATTACCTTGGTATGTTGAAGAATATATCGATCATAAACGCAGAAAACTTTCAACTGCTTCATTAGTAAATTACTGTCATGATTTTAAAATCTTTTTTAATTGGGTTATTTCTGAACAACTATATGATGGTTCAATCAAAGAAGTTCCATTAGAACTTTTAGAAACTTTAACTGTTCAGCAAGTCGAAGGATTTTTACAGGCTCTTAAATATGAGTTAAATAACAAGGAAATTACTGTAAACCGAAAATTATCCGCATTAAAATCCCTTTTTAATTACTTACAAAACATTGCTGAAACACGGGATTTAAAGCCCTACCTCCACCGTAATGTGATGGCTAAGATTGAATTCAACGAACTTAAAGATAGTATGGAAACGATCGCAAATAAGATGGAGGGTAAGATTTTACTTGGTGATGAATATGAAAAGTTTAGACGTTTTATTGCTTCGGACTATGGAGAATTCGTTAAAGAAAATAAGAAACTTTTAAACTTTTATAAGCTAAATTCAGAGCGTGATACTGCGATTGTGTCACTTATTCTTGGTTCTGGTTTACGTTTATCAGAGGTTGTAAATTTAGATTTAGATGATATCGATTTTAGTAAATTTTCTGCTCGTGTCATTCGAAAAGGAAACAAAGAACAATATGTTTTCTTTAGTAAAATTGCCATGGATGATCTTCAAGAGTATTTAAAAATTAGAGAGAATCGTTACCATGTAGAAAAAACAAATAAAGCCTTATTTGTAGCAGCCCCTATGGGACCTAAAGGAAAATCGCGTCGACTAACTGCTCGTTCAATTGAAAAAGTAATCGAAAAGTATGCTACAGCTTTTGGTAAGCCCTCCCTTTCTGTTCATAAATTAAGGCATTCATTTGCTACCAGATATCATGCTGAGATTAATGATGTTCCTAAATTACGAAGACAACTTGGTCACTCATCAATACAAACAACGATGATCTACACCCACATAAAAAATGATGATTTACGAAGTGCTGTTGATAAGATGGATATACCTAAAGAGTAATTTATCGTTTTTTCTTTTTAGAATCTGCAGCTGCAGGCTGATTTTTAAGGCTTGGTTGTAAAGATACAATGACTTGATAGTGGTTTTCATCAATTTCAACTACATTTTTCACCTTTCCTTTTCGACCTTTAATTTTTATATCTTCATTGGAAGAAGGAACTTGCTTTAGAAACTGAGTGAGCACAACCGTTTTATTTTCAATAAAATGAACTACTATCATCGTTGTCTCTCCTTTGTATTTCGTATTTAATCACTTCATTGTATGTATAGATTATTAAAGTCGATCCTATTTTAGACCCTATAATGCCTGGTTTTCATAGCAAAAAAAACGGTGTCCTGAATTAGACACCGTTTTTAGTCATTTACCCACCATTCCTGCTACTGGTGAGAGTTTAATGGTTTCATCTTTAATTTTTTTCTTCCTCTTACTCGTTAGAAATACTCCGAGGAAAACAAATATTCCCCCTAATACTTGAATGAATGAAATTGAATGACCTAAGATTAAGCTAATAATTGCTGTAAAAACTGTAATTAGGTTTAGATATACCCCAGCTTTACTTGCGTCAATATGACGAAGAGATACATTCCAACAGATAAAGGAAGCTACAGAAGGAAAAATCCCCATGTAAATGACACCAGTTATCGCCTGGTTACTCAAATTAAAATTGAAGTCGTTATTCGAGAAGACTATTACTGGAAGCATCATTATTAAAGCAAATAATGCCGATATGGATGTTGCAGTAATTGGTGGAATCGATTTCGTTTTCCTACCGATGACTGAATAAACCGTCCAAACCAATATTGCTACAAGCATAAGAAGATCACCTTGATTATATGAAGTGTCAAAAATCAGCTGCAGCTGCCCTTTAGTTAAAACTAAAAGAACACCAAATAAAGAAATGAGTAAACCAATAATATTTGAAACGGCCATTTTTTCTTTTAGAAACAGAACAGAAAAAACCACTAATACTGCTGGGTTTAAGGAATTGACTAGCGCTGCATTCAATGAATTTGTATATTGTAATGCTTCGTATAAAAGAAAATTATAACTTATGATTCCTAGTATTGCTAAAACCAATAAAGTTTTCCACTCTTTCCAAACACTTTTCCATTTTGGTCGTTCAATCCAATGAGCCATAGGGAAAAGTAAAAACGCAGCGATTAACCATCGTGAAAATGTCATTTGTAGCGGTGACATTTCATCAACTAAATATTCGCCGAAAACATAATTACCTGCCCAAAACAAGTTTGCGAATATAAGGAGTAATAACACCAGGTATTTGTTCATTAAACTTTTAAATTCCCTTCTTTCTCTATAATTATTGAGCTGTAAATATATTCTATCAATATACCAAACTGACAATTCACTTGCAATTATTTGTTAATTTTGTGACAGTTCATTTTTAAGCATGGCTAGTAATTGCAGATAGGAACATTTGTTTGTATAATTAAAAAAGAAAATAAACTAAGGAGTTGTATCCAAATGCCTAGAAAAAATGGAATAACTGATGAAATCATTATAAAAATGTATAAAAGCGGAATGCCATTTATGAAATGATACCAATTATCGGGCTTTCTGGTCGATCTATTCGTAGTATTGTACATAAGCATGATATTGAAATGAATAGAGCAAAATCATCAGGAAAACCACGAAAACATAAAGTGAATGAAGACTTCTTTAAAGTTTGGTCACATAAAATGGCCTGGGTTTTAGGAATGTTTATTACTGATGGTTGCGTAAGTAAACAATTAAATCGTATTTCATTTTCTCAGAAAGATGAAAGGATCTTACGTTTAATTGCTAATTATTTGGAAGCAGATTATATAATAGCACCTATATATTCATCTAGAACAACACCTACATTAATGATTAACTCTAAAATTATAAAAAATGATCTTAAAAAATTAGGTATATCAAATAATAAATCATTAACTGTACCGTTCCCTGATATTCCAGAAGAATTTCTCCCCTCTTTTATAAGGGGTGTTATTGATGGAGATGGTTGGGTTCAAAATAAAGGTTATGTAATGAACATCACTACAGGAAGTCTAGACTTTGCTAAAGGCCTTTTGTCAGTTTTTCAAACTTGGAAATTGAGATCAGAGATTACAACTGAAACAACACAAGCTAACCATCCAATTTACCGTGTTTGGGTTAAGGGAAAATCTGACCTTCCTCATCTAGCAAAACTTATTTACAATAATACATGCTTAAATCATCCTAACTCATACAAGAGAGAATTCATGATGAAACATATAACAGAAAATCAAGAATTAAAAGAGGTGTAACAATGTGGAAATTATTAAACGGTAGGTTGATTCAAACTACAGATATTTCAAGAATAAAATTTAGAACAAATATAAGCAAATCGATACTAGAAAAATTATATGAACTGGCAAATGAAAATGATACCTACCCTAATTACCTTATTGAAAGTGGATTAAAAAATGTTTTAACACAAGGAGTGATACACTATAACAAGAATTCTAGACCTAAAGACCGAGTACAATATAAAACTACTTATGATAAAGAACTTTTAGAAAGAGTTAAGTCTTTTGCTAAAGAACATCATTTATATATAAACGATGTCTTAGAGTATAGTACCAACTATATAAATTTAGAAGATATTAAAAATACTAGTTATAAACATCGGATAGAATAAGATGTTTATAATTAGTTATTAAAACGCCCCCACCATAAAATATATTATAAAACGTTAATAAAAATTTATCTCATTTACTAAGTATACTTCTCATTTTGAGACGGAATAAAAAAATAATAATAGAACTCTATGAAAAATCGATTAAAATTGATTTTTAATTCATTCACCTGTTTATTATTGACCTAATATTAGAATTCAGAACAATTCATTTTAATTTAACCAGATTTTGTGAAAATTTGGTCCAAGTCTCAACCTCTTGTCTTTTGTTTGTGACTCTCCTTGTTCCATCTATAATTCATCAAAGCACCAAGGAAAGCAAACCTCTCTCTGTGATTACCTAAAATTGACTGGAAGAACAAACTTCTTGGTCACGTAAATATGACAGTTTATGTAAATTTTAATCTTTTTTATAGAACCAAAGCACCTCTCCCCTCATATCGCTCTGCATTTTAGAATCTAAACATTACTCGCATAAGATCCTTATAATCAGCAAAGACCAAACCTCTATAAGATTTGGTCTTTGCTGATTAATATCGTACAACCTTCTATCGATAACAGAATCACACTTAACATCAAGATGGTCTTACCCTTTGCTAGTGTTGTTCAAGCTTATCACAATATACATGCAAAGCATCACGAAGGAACGCTGATAAACCTGGCTTATTTATAGTTATCAATATTTTTTGTAAAGCGTGGATCATTAACATATAAATCACCTAACCCCCGAAAAATCTCAGGTGTACATTCATAAAAGTTGTGTGTAATATGTTGACGCAATTCTCCGACAATATGCTGTACTTCTGCATCTTTTGGTCCTTTATTCATTACCTGAATTATCCTTTTATACAAGTCATCACTTTTTCTTTGGATCCTTTTCCAGTCATCCTTATTGTACGACGCTGTCTTTTTCATAGACTCCTTATACTCTTTTGTATTGCCGTACTTTTCTTTTACTTCTTGTTCGTATTTCTTCTGATGCTCTTCGATTTTTTTCATATCAAAAGGCTCAAACATATCTTTTTCCCCATGACTTCCCCTCCTTCAATTGATTGAATTGTTTGATCAATAGATTGAATAATTCGTTCGAGGCGATGTTTCTTGTCAATTAATACTTGTTTATGAGTATAAAGAGCGCTTTTCCGGTCAAAATTCGGATTATCAAGAATAGCTTTTATATCTTGCAAAGAAAAATTAAGCTCTTTGAAAAAGAGAATTTGCTGCAACCGTACAAGATCTTTTTCATTATAGAGGTGGTATCCATTCCCCCCGACATGTGTTGGTGTTAATAGCCCAATATTGTCGTAATAATGAAGTGTGCGCACACTTATACCCGCTAGCTCTGCGACTTCTTTTACTTTATATATTAACATCACCTCTTCTATTACCTTAAACTATCTCGTAACGTCAGGGTCAACAAGAAAAGTAAATAAAAACACAAATAGAAAAAGCGTGTTTAAATCATTCCTTTTTCAAAAACACACTTTTTTATATTTAGTCTAATCAAGCCTTTCAATAAAACTATATTGTTTTAGTTACCCTTAACTTGAATAACGCTTTGAATAATTCTTTTCAAAGAAGGTTAAGAATAACTGTTCACTTACTGTGATTTAAAACCATATACTACAAATGCGACCCCAATTATGAGGAAAATTAGCACAAAAAAATTGTTAAAAATACCACTAGCTTCTATGGTAGGAACCTCTCCTGACATTGTTCCAGCGTAAAAGCCAGCCTTAACGATACTGGTGGAAATTAAGGAAAACCCTCGTTCTAAGGTATAAATAAGGCCTGACATGATCAAAAAAACAATACCTGTTATTTTATAGTATTTCATATTTTAACCCACTCTCTTCTTAAATTATTAATAATACCTATACTTCAATAAAAAGGCGAATCTTATTAAGACGTACTGATTCCAAGGAGGGTTAGTACCTTCTCATGCAGTAGGAAATAACTTCTCTTTCTTATCAATAAATAAAATATAACCATCCCTACTAACACATTTACTATTAAGACACCTATCGACTAGTATCTTCAGTCGTCTGTTTTATCTTCTGCTTCTTTTCAATATCTCTTATTCAACTCTTCTGAACCAATAACAAAATATGCAATAGAGATGACCTTGTTAAATCATCCACCCTTTAGTGGAACAAGGAAATAAAGGTTACCTTGTTATCTGCTCAATTATTTCTCCCTTTGAAGACAGTCCTGTTATTGTCGAACCTAGAAGGTCCTCTCCATTAGTTATTAAGAACCAAAACCTCTCATTGTTGTGTTTTTCAACTATCGATGCATTGTACTCATTATCTTTTTTCGTCAAAATCTTTACTTCTACAATTTCCGGGTCTAAGATCTTCCCTCTAATTAAATCTGTATAATTAGAGAAATCCATTGCTAAATTTGAAAAGCCCCAATCTAATTTGTGTTCCATAGATACTTGACCAGTTGCTCCACTCAGAAATTCCCAGCCAAATAACCCTTTTTTTAAAGTTGCTTCTCCAAAATATACTTGGTCTGTTGGACCCCATTCATAAAATGCTATTGCCTTTTTATTATCCAAAAACTCAATATGTACAATATTTGTCATAGGTTGATTTAGTGAATTAACAATCTTATTAATTTCTTTAGCGTCGTCTTTATATGCTATGTTTATAAAGAGTGTTACCAGCAAGACAGCGCCAATAACTAAACCAAGTTTTATTTTATTAGACATAGAACCCTCTCTTCCTATACATCACTATACACAAAACTATAATATTATTGTTCAACTTCTACTACTCTTTAACACAATTTATACTTTTAATATCAATATAAGTCCCGTAAACCCAACAAGGTTCCTTTCCATTGATATTACTAAATTATTTATATATTATCTTAACATTAATTTCCTTTTTCTTGGAAGAGAAAAGAAAAACGTTCCTTCTGTTATTCCAGAAACGCTCACAGTTAGTGAAAGACAACATTGTCTAATTAAGTGTATACCATTCCTCATCGCCATATTTTTCCTATATAATATCTTAAAGAATAGCGGTGAAACAGATTTAAGTTTATTTAAATTCTTCACATCTTTTCTGTTGCGTTTCTAATTATATTTCCACGTGCATCCATTACTTCCCCAAATACTTAACCCTCCAAATTATCGGAGATTCTATTTACATTCAATGTCTCTGCACCAACTGAAACATTGTGCAAACAAACTTTCACCATTAGGATTAAAAAATATTGCTCCAAAGAGTAACAATTTCAGCATAAAAGAACACTCGTTCTTAATCAACAAAATATTTAATATCATGCTTTTTAAACCCTTTCTATAATTTCCCACAGTGTTTTACGTAATAAAATTGAAATAAATCTGTATAAATCAAATACTAAAATTCGTGGTATTCTTACTACTTATTAACTTTAAATATACTATCTAATCGTTTTCAGATTCACTACTTACCCATTGGAGGATATATTATGGTTGTACTTCTAGAGGATAGAAAAGAGATTTCACAGAAAGGTAGAATCCATTTAGAAAAAGAAATAGCAGCATATATACAATTGCTAAGGGATTATAAGATCACGTTTAGTGATTTAACCAACTCTTGTCCAAAAAATGCAAATCACCGTCAAGAGGCAATAAAAGTAGCAAGACTAATTTCTGAAAATAATCAGTTAGCAACCTATGTTAAAGTAAAGAAGAAGCTCCCCATTAAGGAAATCCAAAAGTTCGTTTCATGCTGCCATAAAACCATCAGCAAATATAGAAGATATGTTCTTGCGTTGACACTCATTTATGTAGGGGATTTTACCAATATAAAAGATTACATTAATCAATGCTAGAGGCTGTAAACATTTCACATAAAGTTGTATCAGCTAATTGTAGAGTCAGAAAGGTATAACCATTGAACACCCTAATCACTTCTATTACAAAGGATTGAGACATATAGCTACTAATCTATTTTTCTCCGGCTTTTCCCCTGCTTCACCTCTTCTGCTCCGTAGTAAAAATGCGACTGCTTCTTATTCAGCAATCGAACACTGTTAGCAAAAATCAAAACTTCATTTATACCTTCGTGCTTTAACATCATTATTTTTGCTGAGGTAAATCCAAGTGTAATAAGCTATCCAAAAAACTAACGCTAAAAGTATCGTAAATGGTTTGAAATTTTGAGGTAAATAAAGGATTAGTAAAATTCCAATAATTAAAAACGGTAGTAGTAAAATCCAATAACGCTTGTCTTTAAATTCTTTAAACAAATCTATCCCCCCGTAATATTAAAATTTTCTTCTTCAAATAATCAGCTATTAATCCTGATTGGTTCATTGCTGCTCTTTTTTCATATTAGCACCCTTAGTTTAATAACTTCCATAAAAAAGCACTTCTCCTTCTTGAAGAAATGCTCACCTTTAGCTGAAGATATGGATTAATTGTTATTTGGAAAGGTGTTTGTACTCGACTATTTCCACTCTAAAATCGTGATTACATACCTGTTTATTAATTTTTCCACTGTCACAGGATGGTGACACTCTTACTTTGACTAAATCTTCTTTCGTATTATCATTACCGGAAGGAATATTAATTCTCACAGAAACATCATAAGAATGATCATCATTGTAGGCTATTCCGACGATTCTTTGAATTTGCCAGTCAAACAGAGGACCTCCTCCATACTCTTTTATCACTCTTTTGTCAATAATTGGCATGATAAGGTCTAAAACAATGTCTTCTGTTGTAACATATAAATCTTCTACCTTTGGGGCAGACTCAACCATAACATTTTGCTGCGGGATAAAAGCAAATGTAAGTCCTAATAAGATAAAGCTTTGTTTAATCATAATAATTCCCTCGCTTATTTACTTTTACCGTTATTATCCCCAAATTGAACTTCTTAATTAAGCCAAGGGATGCTATTTTTCAGCAAAAGCCCCCGCTTGTTTAATAGGTTTCTATATATATATGGTGAATTCAATGAAAGAACACCTACTAATATTAAAGAAGAGTTGAATATCTACACCTAGAATACTACAAACCAATCCTGATATATCAAGACCACTACCTTTCTCATGTTTGTTTTCGATTTCTTCCTTCAACTAATTTTTCCGCATAACAAAAAACACCATAGCCCATTATATCAAGCCATGATGTTTATTCGTTTACATCTCAGATTTCCTAGCATGATCAACTTGACAATAAAGTATCTTTTATTCCTTAAATTGATAAAAATTCAGGCAGTTTGTGTTCATGCTTGTCGAGCATAATCTGTTCTTTCTTAATGCCCTGTTCACACAGTACTTCAATGTTTTGTACGAGGAATTCGTCACTGCCGACAATATAGAAAAGGCCATCCTTGTCTGTAGCAAGATTTTTCACTTCTTCATAGTAGTCTTTACGGTTATCGACGTACTGTGATGTGAACTTCTTGTCAGGTGCAGGTTCAAAAATAGTGGTAAATAGGAATTCCTTTGATGAATCGATGTTCAGAGAATGTATTTGATTAACGTTGTCAGGTCGTTCAAAATAATCTAGTACAAGCGGTCTGAAAGTTGCAAGGCCAACACCAGATGACAGCAGATAAACATTTTTGTTTTCTCTTTTAAGCGGTACATTCGAATGAGTTTTAAATATAGCAACTTCATCACCGACTTCAAGACATCTCAAAATCGCTTTAAACTCGGAGCACTGCTCTCTTATGCGTGTCGTGATACCAATTGAATTTTCATATGGGAGTGTTGAGATTGACATGTGACGAATCAGACTACGGTTTGGTGTCTCTCCGGCATTAAAACCTTCTAGTGCGAAATGAGTGTGGGAACCTTCTTCCCATGTAAATCCTTCCGGGCAATCAAGCAGGTACGTTTTAACCTCAGATGTTTCCTCAATGATTTTATTTATTTTAGTCCAGTAAATTTGCATTATAATACTCTCCTCACTCAATAATATGTATCTTACAATTTAGTATACTATAAGTGATAACAATTCTCAATTATAAACTCCTTATAAATTAAAACAGAAAAAGCACTCCAGTATTATACCTGGAACGCTGCCGTTAGTGATTCTCCTAATCTTTTATTTTTGCGCTAAGTGTTAGTTGAAGAAGATTGAGTTCATCCATTTTTATTTAAGTTAATACCATATCCATGTACTACCCAGTTTTGAAATCGCTCGTCATCACTAGTTGAAGAGCAAAATCTAATCTTCTATCACTTCAATCAATTCGGTATAAATGCTAACTGAATAACTTTGTAATAACTCTCCTAACTTCTCATTAAGTTTTATATATTCCTTATCTGCTTTTTCAATGACATTATAAAAATCGTCTTCTGCTATCTCTTGATTTTCTAGAGCCTTGAATAATCTCCATAATTCCTCACCATACTTCTTTTCAATATCAGCGTAATCATGCGCGTCAATCTTTTCAAGTATGCCTGTGAGATTATTTAGATAAGAAGTGATACCAACATCTTCAATGTGCCATGAAAGCCAGTTTAACAAGCTTTCGTGACCTCCACTTTCTAGTTCACAAAAATAACTAAAGACAATAAACACTTCATTCACAACATCATTTTCTGTTGGAAAATGATACTCTCCATAGGCTGTTAAAACCGCGTTCCAAATATCATCATTTGTTAACAAGTCTTTTCTATTAACTTTAATCTTCATATCATATCTCCTAGTCTTTCTTTTTATGATTTATGATTTCTTTTTCAATATTCGTATACATATTATTCCGCTACTGTCCCTATTGGTTGTTCTATACCTTTTTCTAATAGCCATTTTGACAGCTGTTGAAAAACTTCTTGGTCGTCAGCAATCATTTTGTATTTCTTCTTATTACTTACAACAAAACCCTTTTCATTAATATCTAGCTCATAGTCGACAAGTTCCCCGTCACGGTCACGGTAGAACACAAACATGGTAAACGCCTTCCCATCATTTCTAATGTTCTTACTTCCAAATGATCTTGTATACGAAGACGAATCGAATATATTAAACAATTGTTGATTCTTTATATTGTCATTGAACTCAATTAAGTAAAAATTCGTTTTACCTCCATTAAGGTAACTAAAATAGATTCGTTCTATTTGAGTAGTATGTGGAAAAACACCTTTGGCGGATAAGGGGACAAAAAAATAGCCAAGCATTATAAAGACGAATAAGAGAGCTACACCAAGAGTTATTGATTTCTTTTTCAATTAATTACTTCTCCCCTTTAAAAACTAGTTGCATAGATTCATACATTTAATTATTCCATTTAGGTTTCAAAATCTCCTCCATTAGTAACATATCTTTTACATACAAAGCGTCAATCCAGTATCAAACGCTTTTATTGAAAACCACTTTTATCAAAAATTTTTAAAAAAACAGGAACTACATTGCTATAAAGCCTAATATTACTATCACAGAAATTAAGGTTCAATAATCATCAACAAAGGACTTCAAAAAAAGGATTAAGCCCGGAAAAATACAGGACACAATCCTTCTATTAACTTTCGGAGCAATTCCTTCGCAGCGGGTGCTCTTCATATTCGCTTAGCCCAACTTAATTTTACTAGTAACTGTAATGCATGGTCACGATATGAACAAACTTAAAAGCTAGGCAGAATACATCTGCCTAGCTTACGCTCTCTTGTATTTACTTGTTGTTCCAAGCCTTTATTAACCGATGAGCATCAGAAACTAAGCTTGCTTTCACTTCAGCATTAACTTTTCTGTTCTTATTTTCAAGATGTTTAATAAAGTTCTCCATGTGTTTTGCTGCCTGCTTTGGTCTACCCATATCTAATTTTTGCTGAGCTTGTTTTAAATTGTTTTCCAGTACAGAATTTACATCCTCATTTAATTCAAGAGTTAGTGTATGCTTTAATGCTCCAATAGTTGGTGTATAATCGATATTTTCAGAGTCTAGCTCACCTGCAAGAACTTTTTCTCTTATATCTTCACCAAGGTAGAAGCCTATATGCGGTGGCTGATTATATGTTGTATTTTGCCATGCAATTGCCATTCTATATACTGGATCATGCATGAAAGTATATAGTCTGTACTCAGTTGGAATGGTTGTACTGAATATTCTTAGTTCTGAATCATCTTCAGTATGGTAAATAATCTCTTCACGCCAGTCACCAAGAATATCTGCTTGTAATGTTGGATTTGCTTTTGTTCCATTATTACTGACAACGCCTTCAAAGCTTTCCATTTCACTAACTTTGCCTGTTGTTTCATCATACTTAGTAATTGTTGTACCATCTAGAAGTTCATGTAGTAGATCTCCATCCCAATAAGTAACAAAGTTTACGGCTAGACCAATATCTCTAAAACTGTCAGCCTCAACATGGCCTTGAACATTGTAGACACCGCCACCTGTTTCAACAGTTCCGCCACCTGTTCCCCAGAACTCATACCCTGGGCTAGACGTAATGTTTGCTGCTACACCACGGCCAGAATCCTTATATGCATAAAATGCTTGTAATGTTTCTCCAGTTGCACCATCATGATACTCTAATGATGCAACTTCTGACTCTTCACGGACACCAAAGACATGTAAGCCTTCTCGATTTGGATCAAATGCACCGACATGAAGAGCATCACCATGAGATCCTTGGACACGCCCCATTTCTCCATCCATTGCATAAAGAATAGAACCATCATGATCAAGCGTTAAGGAACCTGCTACAATTTCATCGAAGCCATCATTATCAAGGTCACCAATTGCAAGATTATGGTTACCCAAACTTGCACCCCTACCCGCTTCATCTGAATCAAATGTCCATTCCTCAACTAGTTCACCATCAACTAAACTATAAGCTGCAAAACCAGTTCTTTCATAATATCCTCTACCATAAATTGCACTTGGAGTTTTCCCGTTTAAGTATGCTAATCCAGAAAGGAATCGGTCTGAACGGTTATAGAAAGTATCTCCCCAAGATGCACCCATATCTCCTTCTTCTTTTTCAACTGGAAAGGCAAAATCAATTGTATCAATTACTTCACCTGTTTCTCCATTGAAAACAGAAATTAATTCAGGACCAGCTACAACATGACCACCTTCGTTTACCCAATCTGCTTCTGGATCACCGATTACACTAATGACCTTATCGCTATCAAAGGTACCATTTGTGCTGCCATATGAAGTCGTTCCATCTGCTGTTTTAATTAAGAATTCAGATTTACCATTCCCGTCCATATCACCAACTACAAACTGATGATATTGTGGTCCAGATGTTAAGTTAGGTCCCATATCAATACGCCATAATAGTGTACCGTCTAATTTATAAGCATCAAAAATCGTTGGACCTGTTACTACATCTTCTAGAGCCATCATTGAGTTAGATGGACGCCAAAGTACAATAATCTCATATTCACCGTCACCATCTAAATCACCCACGCTAGCATCATTTGATGTATAAGTGTAAGGTCCGGTTTCTGTTTCTCCATCCGCAGGTTTTTGTAAGGGAATAGAGAGATAATCTTTTTGAGCTACTTCTTTATCGTTTTTCTCTGTAGACTTCCCATCAACAAGTGTTTCAACTGTATATGTGTCTTCATGAGAACCTTCTGAGTCAACAAAGTTTGTGACATCTAATGGCATTGCATTTATTTTTTCACCATTGCGATAAACATTGAACTTTACATTTCTATCATACTCATCAGCAAGCAATCGCCAACTAATGAAAATACCGTCTTCTGATTGGAGAGCAATAACTCCTCGATCAAGCCATTCAACTTCCTGCGGGTTATCGACTGGAGCAAGGCGATTATAAACATAGATGGTTGCATCTCTATTAAAACTGTTATTTACGCCTTCCTTTTCGGTAAAAATCCCCTTAAATTCATATACACCTGATTCGTTCGGATTCCACTCCTTACCAACTGCTACCCATTCTCCAACAGGTACTTCTACTTTACTATTGTCAGCAAGGTTTACTGTTACTTCTTCAGGTAAACCAATTGAAGCTACATCTTCTTTTGTTTCTCCGACATATACCCGATGGTACGGCAGTTTAGACACTCTAATGATCGTATCATCTGAAACCGGAACATGATAAACCCCTAAATTATCAAGGTATGTAGTCCAGGTTAGATTATTACCAGAGGTACGCACTCCAGCTAGCTTAATTGATTTGATAGAGCCGTCAAAAGCAACCCCATCTAAAGTAGAAGTACGTTCTATTGTTTGATCAGACTCTTTATCTGTAAGGCTTAACTCTACTTGGTTATTAAGAAGATTAAAATTAACCTTTACATGATACCAAGAATCAGGATTGCTAAATTCTGTTTGGGCAGGAGCTTGGTTACCTGCAAAATAAGATAAAGCAGCATTATTTGTATTATTTAATGTAAAAATCGTTTTACCTGAGCTATCTTCAAATCTAAGCTCTCCACCGTTTTCAAAAAGCTTGTCACCTTTATCATTGACATCACCAGGGAACCAGTCAAATTCAAAAAGAACCTGCGCCCCTTTTACAGGTGAATCAAGTGTCTTTGTTGCAACACGTCCCCCGGACTGATCAACAATACTAAATTGAAGCTTTGGAGTTGTATTACCACCAACATTGTCGGTATTGTTAGAAACAGTAGCCGCATATGTAGAAAATCCCCATACACCTCCATCTTCAAAATCACTGTAATATACCTGTTGGAATTCTTCTCCATTTGTTTCGGCATAAGCAGTCATAAAGGAAAAATTGGATAAAACAAGCGCTAAAGCCATAATTATAGAAAAGATTTTTCTAGTGTTCTTATTCCCCATTTTTTTCACTCCTTTGTTATTTGACCAAGAAAGGATGTTTGTCATGAAGAAGATCTTCTTAGACAGTTTTTCTTTTTCAGCTCTTTCTTAGATGGATTAGCCTCGACCTTAAGAAAGTGTTTTGCTTTTTCAAGATAGAAATAATACAAATCAAACCTTCTAGTCTAAAAATATCCCTCCTTATTGATTGAATTTATGATATTGAACAAGATTCACATTAAACATTCAAAATGCAAACGGATACAAAATTATAAAAAAAACAATTACTTTTGTACCAGTTACCATAATCTTGTTAAATGTGTAGGTGAATCATCGTTCAATATGGTTATCTATATTACCGCCTGTTAGATAATCCGTCTATTACACATTCTTGCAAACTAAAAACCCTTATCATTTAAGGGTTTTTGGTTTCTTTTGCTTTTCAAAAAAAAAAATTTTATTACTTCGGCAAAAATTTCCATGAGACATAAGTTTTAGTTCCCTTTTTATTATTTATCATTCTTTATTCCTGACACTAAGACGATAGTCACACAGATTCTTAGAGTTTTAGTCTGAAGTTATTACTAATGATTCCTTTGATTTCCCTAGACTTCATCGGGTGTAAAAAACATCAGGGTGCTTAACATCGCCGTAACCTGAGTAATAAAACATGAGAATTGACCTGTTATACTTTTATAAATATAAAGGCTGTTACCGACAACGGTAACACCTTATAACCACGCTTCTCTAAGCAATTGAACACCTTTATGTATTTCTTGCTCTGTTACCCCTCCGAAACCAAGTAATACAATGGATTGTTGTCTAGCGGCGTCATAATTTTCATAATAAACCGAGGTAGGATAAACCTTAACCTTTTTATCCATTGCGCTCTCAATCAATTCTTTTTCGCTCATTTGATTTTGCACACTTAATAATAAGTGTAATCCTGAATCACCACCAATAATTGCTGCATTTTTACCAAAGTGATGTTCAATAGCATCAACTAACGTTTGTTGTTTTCTACGGTAAACTGTTCGCATTTTATTTAAGTGTCTTTCCCAGTGTCCATTTTTCATAAATAACCATAAGGTATGCTGATGTAAACGAGATACTGTCTGCTTATAGATGGAAAAATGTTGATGATATATACTTAATAGTTTAGGAGGTAAAACCATATAACTTAATCGTATGGAAGGAATGAGTGATTTTGAAAATGTACCTAGATAAATTACCTTCTCTCTGTTATCTAAACCCTGTAATGAAGGAATTGGTTTTCCTTTATACCTAAATTCCCCATCATAATCATCTTCAATAATGTATCTTCCATCGTTGTCAGCCCATTTAAGCAATTCCATCCTTCGGGTGATCGGCATAATTATCCCCATTGGAAATTGATGTGAAGGTGTAACATAAGTAATGTTTGCCGTACTTTTTTCTAGTTCTTGGATGCAGAGTCCTTCATCATCAAGTGTTACTGGATTTACTTTGACCCCTTGGTCCTTAAGAGCCTCTCTAGTTCTATGAAACCCCGGCTCTTCCATAGAAAAGACGGCATCTCTTCCAATAATCATCGTTAATAAACTAATTAAGTACTGTGTTCCAGCTCCAATGATAATTTGACTTGGAGAACATCTTACACCTCTTGACTGATATAAGTACTTAGCAATTTCCTGTCTGAGCAATAACTCTCCTTGTCTCTCACCATTTAAAAACATTGAACTCTGATCTTCAAAGAGGCTTTGAACCGTTAACTTTCTCCATATTGAGAATGGAAAAAAATCTAATGCGATTTTTCCATGACTAAAATCAATCTCATAATCATCATTGTCTGCTCTTTCAATATAGTTGCTACTTGGTTCATGGTTTGTGGTAGAAATCACATCTTTATCTACTTCTTTTACATAAACTCCTTTTCTAGGAAAACTTTCAACATATCCCTCTGCTTGTAACTGTTCATAAGCCGTTTCTATCGTGTTTTGACTTACCTCTAGATGGAGAGAAAGCTTTCTCTTCGACGGTAACCTTGCTCCTGGCTCCATTCTTCCGGATAGTATTTCCTGTTTAATATATTTATAGAGTTGAATATATAATGGCTCTTGACATGTATAATCCAAGTTAAACGTAATCTCAATCATTTCTATCCTCCAATTCAAAACTGGCATTGTTAATTATATTATAACTGACCCTTTTACTCATATCAGTAATAACATAAAATCACTGTATAAATGAAAGGAGATGCTTCATAAATGAATACTTTCGCATCAAAAGATCAGATTATCTTCAGGGTGAACTCATCTATTACCCCAACAGAATTATCAAATGTATTTAAAGAATCTGGAGTAAAGAGACCTTCGGAGGACCTATTACGATTGAAACGAATGATTGAGAATGCTGACATTTTAATCAGTGCTTGGGATGGGGAAAAGTTGATTGGAATAGCAAGAGCGATTACAGATTTCAGCTATTGCTGTTACTTATCTGATTTGGCTGTAAATAAGGAATATCAGAAACAAGGAATTGGGAAAGAGTTAGTTACATTGGTTAAAGAAAATATTAGCGACGAGGTTACACTTCTTCTATTGTCATCTCCTACTGCGATGAATTATTACCCACGAATTGGTTTTGAACGTATTGATAATGGGTTTCGAATTCTAAGAAAAATATAATTTAACCAACTAGATTTAAGTTAGGCTACAATGATGTCTGTATTCTTTGATATATCACGCAAACAAAAATCGCCCTATCTTAATTGATAGGGCGATTATATGCAGTGTATGAAAAGTAATTATTATTTCTTCTTTTTTTCTACAATATGCAGTAGTTTATAAGGTTCAGTTATAATTTCCGAAAAGAAATACATTCATCTTTATTCTTTAATATTTGGATAGTCACAAAGTTCAATCAACGTTCCATCCGTGGATATAGGGTTTATATATATAAGCCTTCTTCCACGTGCGTTAATCCGAAAGGTATCCTCTAGAAACCTTATTCCATTATTCCTTGCATCAAGGATCGCTTTGTCTAAGTCATCAACTTTATAGGCAATATGGTGCACCCCTTTGCCTTTTTGCTTGATAAATCGGGCAATTGGTGAGTTTTTGTTCGTAGGCTCCAGTAATTCAACTATTTTATCGTCGGTTCTGACAATCGCAACATGTACCTCAACACCAGGTATATCACTGGTATAACGGTCTTCTAATACACCATTTAAGACATTAATATAGAATGGCAGAGCATCGTCTATACTTCTAACAGCAATTCCAACGTGATCTAGAACAGATTTCAAAACAATTCCTCCTTGTTGCTACTAAACTTTTTGGAAAACAGAAATAGTTATAGTATTCATCCACCAAATATCTTTTCACTTTAAAAATGAGCATCAGTAGTCACATCTATAGTAAGATCCCCCTTCAGGATTAGTCCTTAATCCAAAATATAACCCTTATAATTTTTCTTTGGCTTTTTTATGTAAAGACCACAATACATAATCCTAAACAGATATCTTTAAGACAGTTTGATATAGTTTTACAAACTTCTTTTTAGTCATACATTCATTTCTAAATTAATACTTATGAAATATGTATAAATTATAATATCACACACATATTAAACGTTACGGAATAAAGATCATGGCAATCTTTGTGAGGGTGGTTAGGAAATGGAAATCGAACGTAAAAAAAGGTTAGTCTCGAAGGCAAAAGATATTTTAAATCCCGAAAAATCTATGAACTTAAAGGTTGTGCCTTGGCACTTTACTAAAATCACCAAAGCAAGTAACTGGTTTGGCAATAATAACAGGGTACAGCAAGTAATATCAAATTATTATGATATTAAAAAATAAGGGCAAAATTCATCAAAGAATTTACCCTTCTTTACTTATGAATGAACCACTTTTTTTGTGATAATGCTGTTATTGGTAATTTTAATATTGGAGCTGCGATTACTGCCTGTTACAGCGTTTCCACTTAAAATGTTTTTAGCTTTATTACGGTATTTCTTTATAGCTTTGACCGATGCTGAATTCTCATCTTCAACGGTAATTGTGACCTTGTTTTTCTTCGGCATAATAATCACCTCTTTACATCTATTTTACTCTCTATCAACTAATTCTTCAAGCTTCCTCTACCACTATTAATTCTAATAGTTCAAGCATTTCGGTTCTCTCATAATACTGTAAGGCCAATGAAACTAATCCTGATATTAAAATCGCATCATATTCATCAAACTCTAAATCAAAACTTGATAAAGCAACAGCATAGTCTCTTCCCTCATATTCAACAACCGTTAATAAGTAGTTTTTTATGTAAATATGATCTTTGTTTTCTTTGTTGATTGGAATACCTTCCATTCTTTTTTGTGCCAATTCATACGCATTCTTTACAATCATTGGAATCTTATAATCTCTTTTAAAGCCTTCGCCAGTATACACTTTGTAATCAACTACATAATCCCAGGTCTCCAGATAATGCTCGCATAGAGACTTGAGCACCAACTCTATTCCTTCTTCAATGGTATCAAAGTTCTTTGCCATTTCAGCATATCCGTTCGCATATTCCTCTCTAGACCACTTAGAAAGAAAATAGATTTTTTGTGTGGTGACATTCAACACGTTAATAAGATTATCTCCTTGTTTTTCTACCTCAAACTCAAAGTTAAAAAACTTCAATCTCTTAAGCCTAGTGAAGGCAACCGGAAATAATAAAAATAAAAAAATCCAAACAAGCAAATAAAAGATATGCTTAACAATACTTAAAATAATAGGGTTTGTTACGATAGGTTCAACCACAAGTGTCGTCAGAGTAGCTTTATTGTGAGCTATGTTTGCGGTCTGCTGCTCAGTATTACTCGGCTGTTTTGTTTGTTGAATCGTAGTCGAATGATTGGTTTGCGGAAGTGATATTAAATCTTTAATAAACATCCCTAAAATAGCTGCAAATCCAACTGAATAAATAACTATGATCAAAATTTTCAACCAATCTCTTCTAATAGGATGTTGCTTCCCTTCTGTTCCCCCCATATTAGCCAATAGTTTCTCCTCCATTTATGTACTACTTAAGACTAATTATATCTTCATTTTAGTTATTTTCGACAAAATATTCTACAGAAAAGTGACTCTTTGTACTTTTTAAATATGACAATAGCCAAAGTTTTTCATACAGTTTGTACAAAATAACTTTCGCTTCTTACAAACAACCAACAACAGTCTAACTACTCATTGCATAAAAAAACAGCCAAAATGGCTGTTTTGAACTGTTTTATATTATTTTTTACGAACATTGTCATTTGGTGAATCACCAGTACCATTTTTAGCCTTACTATTTGGAGTTCCATAAATCTGATTATCATCTGTAACTTTTGCTCCCTCTAAAAACTTTTGCTTTGTTTTCATTGTTTTATCACCTCCTATCAAGCTATAAAGGTTACAGAGTTCGTTATTTGCTCATCAAAATAAGCAGAAGAGTCAGAGTAATAGCTATGTAAAAACAAATAATTAATTCGGAATAAAAAATACTAGCCAACATGTTCTTATATCAATATATTTTATACAAATAATGAATCATGATGTAATTTCACAATATTATCGAAAAATAATAACAACTTCACAGACGAATAGGACTTTATACCTAAAACAATACCTTTAGAATCACAAGTTATTCTAAATAGAAACTCAGTTAAAACTTGTGCGTACAAGTATATTTTATTGCTGTTATTACAAGTATTCCTATGATAGCTATATTTACTGCTTATAACTAAATTCAGTCAGGTGCTTTTTAAATATATGGAAAAAGATCCGAAGTTGATTAATTTATTCAATAAAGATACAAACACCAAAAGCACCAACTAGCGGGTAGCTTTGTTTTAATTAATGCAAGCTTCGTTCAATCATTTCTAATTCATTCAATAATTGGTTAACTTCATCATTATTTAACCTAATAGGCAATTGATCATTAATGGTAATCAAATGCTGGTCATCATGATGAATAGATTTTGCTAGATAATCTGATAACTGCTTAATTTGTTGTTTTTTCATTACACTTTGTGTTGATAATTGCTTAACTTGTTTTAAAATGTACTGATTATCAACAATTTCACCCTGAATTATATTTTCCATTTAACCAAACCACTCTTTCTTTACTAATTTAAGTTTAGTATCTCTTTATGAAAAGTTTTTATCAGTTTACATAATATTATTATGGGTAACTTTAAACCAAACCGTTTTTTAGTTAACATAATATTTTTATGATCAACAAAAACCCCGTGAACAATTATTTCATTGTTTTACGGGGTGATCTTTTTTATAAATTGGTTCCTTGCCGATTCTGAATCTCTATACTCTAGCGCTAATAATTCCTCTAAAAGTAAACTTCGTTTTTGTAGGCTTTGTACATTTAGCTTTATTAACTCCCTACTATTAAAGAGGAATTCTAGGTACTCTTCATAAGATTCATCATACTTTTTCATAAGATCTTGTTTAATTTTTTTTGCCAAATGTGGACTTGCTCCTGAAGTTGATATACTTATATTAAGCTTACCTCTTGCAAATGAGGCTGGTATATGAAAATTTCCCAACTCATGTTTGTTTACAACATTGATTAACTGGTTATTAGGTATATTTGCAGCAATTTTCTTATTAAGTTCTATTGAATCCGTCGCTGCAATTGTTAGAAACTTATCCAGATAGTCAGTTTTTTCTACTTCTCTCTCAAGAACATCAACTTGATTTTCCAGTGAAAGCTGTTTTATCTCCTCGCAAACAACTGGACTCACTACTGTGACTTCGGCTTTTGCATCAAGAAGCAATTTGACCTTTCGAAGGGCTATCTTTCCACCACCAATGACTACACAAGGTTTCCCTTCTATTTCAAGCATGATGGGTAACATCTAAAATCTCCTTACTAAAGTGTAAATCATTATCTGTAACTTCAAGCATTCTTGTAACAATAACTTCTTCAAGTATTTGATGATAACCAAGGTAGTTACAAAGTATAAATTCTTTACTATTATCTTTGTTAATCTCTTTAATCTTCTTCTCCATCGTTTTCATCAGAATACCTGTAAACAACAGATAGGGAACTACAAAAATCCGCTTTTTTGAGCTTTGCTGCGCCCTTATTAAACCTTCTTCAAAACTTGGTTCACATGCTGCTAAGTAACATGTTTCAACCTGGGTTTGCATTTTTGTTGATAAGAGCCTTGCAAGCTCCGAAAAATCTCGCTGAACTTCAGGATCACTAGCCCCTCGACCGACTAATAAAATCGATGAGTCCTCAGTTACCGCTACACCTGTATCCTGTATTCTTTCACTTACAATATCAATCATTTGAGGATGAACACCTATTGGTCTTCCATACTGAATTGTTACTTGAGGGTATTTCTGTTTCATCTTAATTAGTTCCTCGGGAATGTCCGATTTAGCATGTCCTGCTGTAAGCAACAATATGGGGAGAGCTGAAATTTTCGTTGCACCCTTTTCCACACATCGACTAAAGGCTTCTTCAATACTTGGTTCGGCTAGTTCAAGAAAACAAGCTTCCTGTAATGGAAATGTAGCATAAAGTTTTTCCATACATTTTTCTATAAAAGCCTTAGCCTCTTCACTAGCCTTTGGTATTCTACTTCCATGACATATATATAACAAAGCTTCCATTAGTTTTCACCCTCACTTGATCCTACCGGCTTAAGTTCCTCAAACCATTTAATATGATTGCGCATTTTTACTACTTCACCAACAATAATCATACATGGATTTTCAATTTTTTCCCTTTTCACTACATCACTAATATTATCGAGTGTGCCGATAACTGTTCTTTGATGAGTTGTTGTTCCCCAGTTTATAACGGCAACAGGTGTACTGGATGGCTTACCATAGTCAACTAACTTTTTTTGAATAAAAGGAAGATTTTTGACACCCATGTATATAGCAATCGTATCTACACCCTTGGCTAACGATTCCCATTTAATCACATCTTCTTCGAAATTTTTACGATGACCTGCAACGAAGGCAAAAGAAGAACTTAACTCTCGGTGAGTAACTGGAATTCCAGCATACGCTGCCGCAGCAATTGCAGAGGTAATTCCTGGAACAATCTCAAACTGCAATTTATTCTGGTAAAGTACCTCCGCTTCTTCAGCCCCTCGACCGAAGACAAAAGGGTCTCCACCTTTTAACCGCGTAACAATTTTACCCTGTTTCACATATTCAACAAGCAACTCATTTATTCTTTCTTGTTGTAATGTATGACACTCAGGTGATTTCCCACAAAAGACAAGCTCAGATCCCTCTTTCGCATAACTTAATAGCTCCTTATTTACTAATCGATCATATAAAATCACGTCAGCGAGTTGGATACACTTCATTCCCTTTAACGTAATTAGTTCTGGATCACCAGGACCTGCTCCAACAAGGTATGCTTTACCCATGAATATCCACCTCTCCCTAGAAAATTCTATGTATTAATTATCTTTTATAAAAGGTGACTCTCGTAAAACTTGTCCCTTTTAACGTTCATGCAAAATGATTATTGCAATTCAGGCAGAGTGGAATCTATCTATTCCCAAACCGCATACCTTTTACCTATACTATAACCTATTTTAACTCTACAATTAGCCGATTAAGATCAATCTTATTAGAAAATAACCTTTATAAATAAGGAATCTGGAAATTATATATTAAAAAACAAATGAAACAACGGGATAAAGCTCCCAGATGCCTCATTTGTTATCTATAATATCACAAAAATTTGTTTCAAAAGTAAGAAATATCACAATCTTTGTCAGACTAATTCCTTTTCTTTTAAGTAGGAGATAACCTGTTCTACACATTCCTCAATTGAAAATTTGTTAGTTTCGATTGTTACTTCAGGTTGTGTTGGCTCCTCATACGGGGAACTAATTCCAGTAAATTCAGGAATAATTCCTTGACGTGCTTTTACATAAAGTCCTTTTGGATCACGAACCTCACATTCTTCAATTGGGCACTTTACAAATACCTCGATGAATTCACTTTCATCTAATAACCCACGAACAAGTGCACGGTCTTCCTGGAAAGGTGAAATAAATGCCGTAAGGACCACTTGCCCGCTATCAACAAATAATTTTGAAACTTCACCAATTCTACGGATATTTTCTTTTCGATCGTTGTCAGAGAAACCTAAATCTTTGTTCAAACCATGACGGATATTATCACCATCCAGAACATACGTCCGAGCAGATAATTCATGGAGTTTACTAGCAACGGCATTTGCTACTGTTGATTTTCCTGATCCAGATAATCCCGTAAACCATAATACGAAGCTTTGATGATTATTAAGATTTCTACGGTCCTCTTTAGTTAAGGATGCTTGATGCCAAACAATGTTTTCATTCTTACTCATGTCTATAATACGCCCCTTTAGTTAACTCCTACAGTTTCTCTCTTCAAGCCGGTAATTAGAACCTCTACAACTTCTTTTCGGCTGAATGTACTTGGTGGGATTTCCCCGCTACGAAGCATTTCTCTTACCTTTGTTCCAGATAAAATCATATGATCTTCTTTACTATGTGGACATGTTTTTGTTGAAGCCATGCCTTCGCACTTCTTGCAATAGAAACTATGCTCAAAGAATAATAGCGAAATACCTAGCTCATCTGCAGTAAAGTTACCAAATATAAGTTGTGCATCATACGTTCCATAATAATCACCAACACCAGCATGATCACGCCCAACGATGAAATGTGTACAACCATAATTTTTACGAACCATTGCATGGAAAATAGCTTCTCTCGGCCCTGCGTATCTCATTGCAGCAGGAAACACTGCTAAATATACACGATCTTCAGGGTAATAGTTCTTCAATAACACTTGGTAACTTTCCATACGGACTTCTGCTGAAATGTCATCAGACTTTGTTTCACCAACTAGTGGATTTAAAAATAGACCATCTACTGTTTCAAGTGCAGTTTTTTGAATATATTCATGAGCACGATGAACAGGATTTCTTGTTTGAAAACCTACAACAGTATTCCAGCCCTTTGATTTAAAGACTTCTCTTGTTTCTGTAGGGTCGAGGTAAAAGCTTTCAAATTTATCACGCTTAATTCTACTAATTAATGTAATTGGTCCACCAACATAAACAGAACCACGTTCAAGCATTTTATTTACACCAGGATGTGCAACATCTGTTGTCCCGTAAACATTTTTAGCTTCTTTTTGTTTATCAGGAGTAAAGATATCCGTAATTTCAATCATTCCATAAGTAACTCCATCTTTTACTAATTTAGCCGTTTCGCCTACTGTGAAGTCGTTACTTACATCTTCACTAACTGGTAATGTAATTGGAATACTCCACACTGAACCACTTGCTAAACGCATGTTTTCAACAACAGATTCATAGTCTGCTTGACTTAAAAATCCTTCTATCGGGCTATATGCACCATTTCCAATTAAGTCTAGATCACTTAGTGCAATTGTATCAATTTCAATTTCTTTCTCGATATGTTCAATATTTACTGAAGGATTATAACGGTTAATCAGTTTTCCTCCATGTGGTGTGCTTAAAGTCATAATAAAATGCCTCCTAATTTTAGTATTCATATCTTTTTAGTTGGAATTGTGATTAAATTCCCCCACCATTTTCTTGGTATTGTCTTTGGTCTTCACGAATGGTTTTAATTAAACTTAAAGTACCCAATGTAGCTGCGCAAACACCTAGTAAAATAAACAATGTATAGAAATCTTCATCAATGAACAACTTGACTAAACCATATGAAATCACCATCGAGAAGATTGGGGATACAACCCATACTTTTAAAATCTTAACAATTACTTGTTTTTTCCAAATGTCCATTCCATTTTTAGCCATACCTATTCCGATGATAGCCGAGCTTGTAACTTGTGTAAGGGGCACTGGTAATCCGAAAATTGAAGCAATGATTACTAAGACTGCTCCGGTACCTGATATAGCTCCACCCTCTAACAATGAAATGCTTGTTATTTTCTTAGCATTTGTTTGTAAGACTCTTCCACCAAGGAATAGTGCACCAAGAGCGATAAAAAACCCTCCAAAGAGAATACCAGGTCCTATATCAATAATGCCTGCTCCAACTAGCGGACCAACCGCATTGGCAACATTATTCATTCCAGCTGAAAATGCCTCAAGGAAACCAATAACGATAACAAAAGCCGCAATAATTGGCTTGTATTTTGCTGATTTTATTTGAGGATATTTTTGTTCCAGCCTTTGTATGACTTTACCTAGAATTAAGGCAATCGTAAATCCTACGACCGGAACGATAATCCAAAAGCTAACGATAATTAAGATTTTCTGTAGATAAAGTGCTTGTAATGCGATCCCAACTCCAATAACAGCGCCAACTGTTATTTCACTTGTGGATAAAGGGATTCCCAATAAATTTGCAATGAATAACGATAATGTAGCAGAGACTAAAATAATTAAAACAACCTTCACAGATAATAATGACTGTGGAACGATTTCAGATCCAATTGTTTTAACTACTTCACTTCCCCCAATAAAAGCACCAAGGAAAATCGCGATTGCACATATAATCAGTGCATTTCTTCGCTTTGCGATCGCCCCTGACCCATAAGCTATGCTTATAGAAGCTGCTGCGCCACTAGCACCGATATTCATAGCGAAAAACAAAGCAATTATGCAAGCGGCTATTGTTAATGTCATTATTTTTACCTCTTTTTAATTTTATGTGTGTAGTCCACATTCAACTTTATTCGTTCCTGTCCAGCGACCTGATCGTAAGTCATCAGCATTAAATACCGGCTTTGTACAGGTACTACAACCAATACTTGGGTACCCATTATCATGCAATGTATTGTAGTCAAGTTGATGCTTATGAGCATATCTCCAAATATCTTTCCACGTCCAATGGATTAGTGGACATACCTTTATAGACTTGAAACGATTATCCAAATTTAAAAATTCTGTATTTTTTCTTGTTTCTGATTGCTCTCTACGCAACCCTGAAATCCAAGCCGTTACACCAGAAAGAACATCATTTAATGGTGTTATTTTTCTTATATTACAACACAGGTTGGGATTTGATTTCCAAAGCTCTTCACCATGCTGTTCAGCTTGCTGTTCTAATGTGAGTTCTGGTTTCTTCATTTCAATCGTTAAATGAGGATATCTCTTTTTTACTTTTTCAATAAGCTCATATGTTTCATCAAAATGTACACCTGTATCAAGGAATACGATGCGTGCTTTGTCTGTTACTTTTGATAATAAATCAATCATCACTATTCCTTCGATTCCAAAGCTACAAGCATAGACGATTTCATCTTGATAATGGCTATATGCCCAATTCAGTACATCAAGGGCACCTTTTGTATCATTTTCTATATCAAATTCATTTTTTTCAGTTTCATTAAAGTTTTCATAAGTAAGTAATTGACTCAAGAAAAACCTCTCCTCTCATTTCAATACTGTATTAAACAGCCTTTTCTCTTTATCCAAATTTCCAAAAGATTACGAGTCTAACACTCTAGAGTCCTATTAAAATGCAAAATTAATCTTTCTTGCAATTTAAATAATTCGTATTGATTTTTAAATTTTACCATATCGACTTTAAAAGTCAACCATTTTCATCGGAATAGTCCGGATATAAAAATAAGAAAATTTTTTTGCTAAAAAACTTGTATCACTTTACAATAAAATTAATAAAAATCTAACTTGATGAAGGAGAATTATATGACTGAGAAGTTATATTACACACAACCAAAGTGTAGTGAATGGGAAACAAGTATTACACATATAACCCAAGAGGATGATTACTATTTAGTCACACTGAAGGAAACAGCTTTTTACCCTGAAGGTGGTGGACAACCTGCTGATCAAGGGTTTATTGATCATATTAATGTGATTGATGTGATTGAAAAAGATCACCGAATATATCATAAGGTGCTAACAAAGCCTTCTATCAATCGTGTTACGTGTAAAATTGATGATCATAGACGTTTTGATCACACTCAACAGCATACAGGTCAGCACTTACTTTCAGCCGTTCTTATTGAGCTTTTTGATATTGAAACAGTTAGCTTCCATCTCGGTACGGATACAGTAACGATTGATATCAATACGAAGGAAATCACTGATCAGCAAATTTTAGAAGTCGAACAAAAGGTAAATCAATACATATATGATGACATTGAAATTAAAACCTATTTTGTACAAAAGGATGAATTATCGAGTTTACAATTAAGAAAAACACCAAGTGTTACAGAAGATATTAGGATTGTTGAGATAAAAGGAATTGATGTTTCTGCATGTTGTGGAACACATGTAATTCACACTGGACAACTTGGATTAATAAAAATTGTCAAAACCGAAAAAGTTAAGGGAAATACTCGAGTACATTTTAAATGTGGATATCGCGCCTTAGAGGATTATCGTCAAACTTCAACAATACTAAACGATATTTCTCACCATCTTAGTAGCAATAGAGAAGCAGTTTTGTCAAACCTAAAAAAATTAGAGCTTGAACATAGAAACTTACAAAAAGAATTAGAGGAAGTAAAAGAAAAAAATAATCAGTTTTTAGTACAACAATTGCTAGCTGAGCATCCTGAAAAAGTAATAAGCCTTTCATTTACTGACCGTTCTCTTAAAGACTTACAAAGTCTTTCAAGGCATTTTGTAAGCAGAGTGGTTGTTTTTCAATCACTTCTTGATAAGAAACTTTTGCTCTCACATGATGGGTTGATCGACTTTCATTGTGGCCAATTTTTTAAAGAGCATCTAAAACAATATCATGGTAAAGGCGGAGGGAATGCCTTAAGCTCCCAAGCTAGTTTTGATGATATTCAGGATTTAGAACAGTTCGCAAAATTTACAGAAAGTGCTGTTATTGAGAAAATGGCAGCTGTTAATCAATGATAGATGCACACATTCATCTAGATCAATACCAAGATATTGATCAACAAATACAACATTGGATGAACCAAGGTATATCCCATATTGTAGCTGTCTCTACTGATTTAGCTTCAAGCTATAAGACGCTTGAGTTGAAAATTCGTTATCCAAATTATATAACGGCTGCGATTGGCTTTCACCCTGAGCAGCCTCTTCCAATTGAGCACGATATACTTGAATGGCAACAGCTTTTAAAGAAGGAACAGAACCTTATCTCTGCAATTGGAGAGGTAGGACTACCTTATTATACAATTGAAAAACAAGCAGACCGAATCGAAGAATATATCGACTTTTTAACAAGAATGGTTATTGTATCGAAAGATAGAGGCCTACCACTAATTTTACACGCGGTCCATGAACACGCTGAGATCGTGTTAGATTTACTTAAAAAGAATCAAATTACATCCGCACATTTTCATTGGTTAAAATGTAAGGCTCCTATTTTAAAGATGATTATTGATGAAGGATATTTTGTTTCGGTTACACCAGAGGTTGTTTACAGAGAACGTGACCAAACATTGTTATCTCAAGTTCCATTAAGTCAGTTACTTTTAGAAACGGATGGACCTTGGTCCTTTAATGGTCCTTTTAAAGATAGAGATACCTCTCCAGTTTTTCTAAATGAAATGCTTCCAATCATTGCTGAGATAAAAAGGGAAACTAAAGAGACAATTATCTTAGAAACGAGCAAAAATGCATGTAAGCTCTTTAAAATTTAAACAATAGACAGTAAAAAAGGTTTGGTAGGCACAATCGATGAATAATTACCACTTCATCATTTTTCTATCAAACCTCTTTTTAATTTAAAATTATGTTACTTTGTTATTACTTAGTTTCAGTATTTCATTCGCTATACTTCACTCTCTATTCACTTTATATTCTATCAACCAACAATCACGATACTTCCCTTCATGTAATTCATGTTCGGGTAATATACGTACTTTTTTAAACCCACATTTTTCATAACACTTTATCGCTCTTACGTTTTGCATTTGTGGTTCCATTAAAATTCTGTCGGCGGATTTATTTGTTATTAAATACTTTACCATCTGACTAACTACTAATGTACCAATTCCTTTATTCCAATAATTCGTATTCCCGATAAATTGATCCATCCCGTAGATTCTTTCTTCTGGATGGTAACCAGTTAATTTACTCGTGGTTTCGTTAATTCTATAATATTGGATATATCCGATTTCAATCCCTTTATGAATAATAATATTGCCAACTACCCCATTGTCCCGGTTGAAAAATTTCTTAATCACCTTGTTTACATCAAATGGGTTATCTCTACCTTCATAATATCTTAGTACCGCAGGATCTGATAACCAATTGGATAATACTAAACTATCTTTTTTTAGTAATGGACGAATTGTTATATCACTTAATTCGATAACCACTTTAATCCTCCTAGGTGAAGATATGGTTTAAATATTTTTAGGTTAGTAATTATTAGTTCAATTCCCAATTTAATTATAACTATATTACTTCTTTTCTAATGATTTCTACAATATAAATCGACTAGTGTGTATTGGGAAAATGATATTTCCTCTACTTTATTACATACCAAATTCCCTACAGTTTTCCCAACCTCCATTTCTTTAACGGCCTTTCCATTTTTTGGTGAAGCTTCAGCAAAAGGACCTTTACAAGAGTCAAAGCAAGTCACAGCGAAGGTCGAAAAGGATAAATATGTTAAAGGGGAAGTTATAGTCAAATTCAAGGACAGTGTCAGCATAGCGAAGCAAAACAAAACAGTCGAAACTTTTGGGGGTGAAATCCTCTCAGATAGCGCTGAAGGAAAATCTCCATTTAAAGTTTTAAAAGTAGGGAATGTAGAAGCGGTTGTGAAGGCACTTAATAAAAATCCAAATGTTGAATATGCTGAACCTAATTATATTTTAAGCGCCACTTGGACACCTAATGATACTTATTATTCTGGATACCAATATGGACCTCAAAATACATCTACAAACTATGCGTGGGATATAGCTAGAGGAAGTAGCAGTCAGGAGATAGCAGTCCTAGATAGTGGTGTCGATTATAATCATCCAGATTTAGCAACTAAAACCATCCGTGGTTATGACTTTGTTGATCGTGATTACACTCCAATGGATTTAAATGGTCATGGCACACATGTTGCTGGAACTGCCGCTGCAGCTACTAACAATTCAACTGGGGTTGCTGGAATGGCACCAAACACAAGAATTCTGGCTGTAAGGGTACTTGATGCTAATGGTAGTGGTTCTCTAGCTAATATTGCTAACGGGATTCGTTATGCGGCAGATTATGGTGCTGAAGTTATCAATCTATCACTTGGTTGCGATTGTGCATCTACAACACTTGAAAGTGCTGTTAATTACGCATGGAACAAAGGGTCTGTTCTTATCGCAGCTGCTGGTAACAGTGGTGTAAGCACAACTTTTGAACCAGCATCATATGCAAATGTCATCGCAGTTGGGGCAATTGACCGTTATAATCGTCGTGCTTCTTTCTCTAACTATGGTACTTGGGTAGATGTTACAGCGCCTGGTGTGGACATTGCTTCAACAGTTCCAAATCGAGGATATTCATATATGTCTGGGACATCAATGGCTTCCCCTCATGTAGCCGGCCTAGCAGCATTACTAGCTGGTCAAGGAAGAAGTAACTCACAAATTCGCCAAGCAATTCAACAGACTACAGATAAGATTAGTGGAACAGGTTCTTTCTTCAGATATGGAAAAATTAATTCTAATCGTGCGGTTCGTTACTAAAAGTCAACTAAATTAATTAATACAAATAAGAGTACCTAGTATTCTTGTAAGTATTTCAGTTTAAGAGAACAAAAAAAGATAAATAGCATACGAAATTTGTATCATTATCAAGACCTAATCTAAAAAAAGATAAATCATTAAATTAAAGGACATAACATATTTTAAATGACTAATATGTTATGTCCTTCTCCTTCAACTAACTCGTTAATGATATAAGGAAATCTATATAATCTTACCAGTGTACTTGAAGTTTATTACCATTTGGATCATAAAAGTGGAAAAAGGAGTGACCATTATCTTCTTGTATATCCTCCACCTTAACTTGATTATTAATTAGGTGTTGATGAAATTCAGGTAATTCTGGGCTTGTAAAGCCGATACTAAAAGCTGATGCATTATTAATTGTAAAATGTGAAAATGTTTCATCGTCGGTAGGAACTAAGATAAGTAAAAATGGTCCCTCATTTACTTTAATAATCGCAAATGGATCATCAGTAATGCTTAATAACTGTAACCCTAATATATCTCTATACCACCCGGCAGACTGTTCTAAATCTTTTACAGGAATTCTAATATAATGTACTTGTTCAATGAATGATTTACTCATATTTACCTTTCCTTTAACCATAATAGGAGCTTCCCGCAACGATAGTTCCCTGTTCAGCTATTGCCCCATATACACTATAGTACATCCAGAACAGAGGTCCATGCTGGAGAAGTTGGTTTTATAATTTTAAAATGCTCTATGTCAGGTAGGATAACAAGCTTTACGTTTTCTCCCTTTTCTTTAGCATAATTGTAATAATCCCTACTTAAATCTACTGGTACGTGGCGGTCTGACTCTCCATGTATTAATACTTGTTCTACTTTTATTGGCACTAATTCTGCTGGGGAAGTCAGTTTGTAACGTTCATTAACTTCATCTGGCGTTCCGCCTAGTAGATTAGCTACATGACTCCTCATTCCCTTTTGATCGTGGATTTTCCACATCTTCACCAAGTCCGTAACACCAGCTAAACTGATAACTTTCTGAAAAGCAACAGTAAGCTCATTAAATGCTCCATTGTCCTTACTACTAGCTTGGATTCTTGAGCCTAACCAAAGTGCTAAATGTCCACCTGCTGAGTGACCTATTACAGTAACATTTGATATATCTAGAGGAAAAGATTCCTTTATCCTGTAAAGATAATTAATAGCACTAATACCATCATTAAATGTTCCAGTCCACCCTCCTCCATCTTCACCAACTCTCCTATACTCAATATTCCATGTTGCAAAACCTCTCTTGGTCAAATCTTCAGCAATTGGATTATTTTCTTCTAAGTTATATCTTGCTTGCCAAAATCCCCCGTGAATTAAAACTATCACTGGACATGATTCTAAATTCTCAGGCACTCGTAATACACCAAATTGAGATTCATGTTCCCCATAGTAAATCTTAAATTCATTTTTCATTTATACTCTCCTTAATAATATTGTGTTAATTGTTTAATTCGATAAATATAGCCACACTTCCTTTATAGAAGAGTGGCTACTGTCATTTTGCTTATTTAACTGTCCTGTCTTAGTAAAAAAGCGACTGCTTCTTGTTCAGCAATCGCCCCCGTTAGCTTAATTAACATCACTTTTGTAAATATCTAAAATTGGCTTTGTATAATTATCGAATTTCTCAGTATCAAGTAAACTTATCCATTTAACTTCTACTAAATCTTCATTTCCAACCAAATTTTTATCTAATTTTAGACTTCCACCGATGATCTCAGCTAGGAAGGAGTATTTTTTTTCATTCTCATATAAAAGTTTGGTGATTTGAACATTAAAGCCTGTTTCTTCCTTCACTTCTCTTATACAAGCCTGTTCAGGAGTTTCATTGCGTTCAATTCCCCCACCTGGAAAATTCCAAACAATATCCCCTCTTTGCACATACTGTTTCACCATTAATAACTTATTATCCTTTATAATTATTGCTTGTGAAATCATAAACTCTCTCTCCCTAATCCTTTTATTTAATTAAATATACCTTCCTGCTTATGCATACAGATAGGTAAGGGTTTGAAATTATCGTCCCCTTTTCCCCCTGTTCACACCAGTACGTGCGACTTTCACCGCATACGGCGTTCCAACTAAACCAATTTATTCTTTCTATGTATTAAAGCAGACGAGTGCTGTATTTCCAATGTTAGATTATTTCATTTTGACACTTTAATCGTAGTTTATTTACTTTTTCTCTCTGCTTGCTATTAAGCTTCAAGGATTGTAAAAGATTTTCTATTTTAATTTCGTCTTTAAGATGTATCAATTGATGTATTATTTTATGAACAATAATCAGATTTGAATAGTTATCATCTCTCGAAAGGTAATAGGGGTTTATATGATGGCAATGCCATTCATGAATCCCTAACTCTTCACCTAATATGGCACATTTTCCATATTGGGCGATAAACTTACTAATCCTGTTATCATTGTATTCAATAGATCTATTTGGAATGTAGTTTCTCATGATGTAGGAAAGCGTTGTTTTATCAATAGCTTTCAGGCTATTGTGTATTTTAGCTCTACCTTCGGCAGTAAAGTTACAAATCGTTTGTGAGAAACACAGTGGGGTTTTCCACCGTTGGGCATGTATAGGAACAAATACCATTTGTTTTACCTTAAATAGCCTAGCCTTGTAACCCTTGTACCTTTTCTGTAAAGTTTTAGTCATATCATGAAAACTTGCCTCGGTTCTAATGTTCTTTAATTGATTATATAATGCTTTGCGGAGATGAGCGTTTAACTCATTCAGATTAATAGTAATGTTAGTTGCGAAAGAGTAATAGTTTTGGATTCCCATCACGACAGTATTGAAATTCCAAACAGTCTGGATGCAAGGTTTTCTTTTGACTACTTTTATAGCTTCCTTAATCTTTTGAAAGGCATTTTCTTTAGCCTTCTTCGACATATCGGACCTTGCTACATAACCAAATCTTGTTTTTCCTTTCCTAACAGCTTTTATTGAGAATCCAAGAAACTCGGAAGAGTTTTTCTTTAAATTTATTACCCTCGATTTCTCTTCGCTTGTTTCCAAATGAAGTCTTTTTCTCAAGAAATCTCTCAATGCGTAATTCATTTTTATTGCCTGTGACCTAGTTCTGCACATTACCTTAAGGCAAGTAGACCACTGGAACCTCCCCAGTAGTCCCTCACAGAACCGGACGTGAACCTCTCAGCTCATCCGGCTCCCATTATTCAGCCGTAGGTTTGATACCTAATTCCCAGTGTTTGAAAAGCTTTGGATTTTGTTTTGCAATTCTTCCTAAAAGGTGTTCAGCTCTTTTCTTATGCCGAGACAGCTTCTTATATTTCTTTCGTACCCACATGATTAAGGCTTTATTGATGTGCCTCAATGTTGAATACATTTCAGATTTATAGAACTTGCCATAGTAATTAATCCAGCCTATTATCTTTGAGTTAAACATCTCGGAAAGGTCCGTAAGAGCTTTTTCAGCCTTCAACTGTAGCTTCCAACCCCTCACTTTTTGCCGAATTGCTTTCTTAGATTTATTACTAATCGCAGGTGTAAAGTTGATGAAATACTTTCCCCATCTATTCTTTGAACGCCTTGGCTTGAACATGTACCCAAGAAAGTCAAATGAGATATTTTCATAATCTTCTTCTCTATCGTCATCTTTACAATACACAATTCGTGTTTTGGTGGGATGTAGTTCAAGTTTGCATTCATTCATCCTCTTATTTAAGGAGTCTAGCAATTCCAGTGCTTCACTTTCAGATTTGCAGTGTATGACTGCATCATCCGCAAATCTCGCAAATGGATTGTTAGGATGGTTAATTATCATCCATTTATCAAATGTGTAATGTAGAAAGAGATTGGCTAGAACAGGGCTTATGACACCACCTTGCGGTGTGCCCGAAGTACGTTCTAAGATACCTTCCTTCGCTTGAAAAGGTGCCTTTAGCCATCTTGTAATATATAACTTTACCCATTTGATATCTGTGTGCTTTTCTACTGCTCTCATTAATAATTCATGATCAATATTGTCAAATAATCCTTTGATATCGAATTCTAGAACCCAGTCATACTTCCAACACCTTTTACGTGTTATCTCTACTGCTTGAATTGCATCCTTATTAGGTCTATAACCATACGAGTCCTCGTGAAAGAAAGGTTCCACCAAGGGTTCAAAATATAGTTTCACAACCATTTGGGCAATTCTGTCTGAAACAGTCGGTATTCCTAGTGTTCTGGTACCTCCAGTTTTCTTCGGTATCTCTACCGCTTTTACAGCTGGTGGGAAGTAACAACCTGAGGACATTTTGTTCCATATTTTATAGAGATTATCTTTTAGGTTCATTTCAAACTCTTCTATTGACTCATCATCAATTCCAGCTGACCCTTTGTTTGTTTTCACTCTAAGAAAGGCATCATAAACAGCCTTTTTAGATATCGCAAATGGCTTTGTTTTATTCATAAGTTCCTCCCAATAGTTGGTTGACTTGCTCATAAAAACTGAATAACATAACCCCTTTGCTCCACCTCCGTTAGGAGGTTTCATAGCTACTACGAGTTATTCCGCCCCTATACATGGCATTGGTACTCTGATTCTTGTGGGGCTTCCACTTGAATTTCTCCCTTAACATCCATGTCGTAGGTTCCCACGTTCCACACCCAAGCCTATATTAAGTTCACGCCGCCTTTATACCGGTCACCGAACGGACAGTAAACAGGTTTCCTCCGAACTTATCCTGAGTTAACGACTCCCCCTCAGTTTTGATGACATCCCTACGCTTTCGATACTTCTTCAGCGGTTCAATGGTTTTCGTCTCCTTAATATATACCTGACAGAATCTTGTTCTGCCTTTTCCTTAACGCTCAATACCATAGCTTTTGACTACAGCACCATAAGGTGGTTTGCAATCTCTACCTGTATAGCGATTGCGAGAGGCCTACTCTCATCTTGAGTGCAGCACAGCTTCCTTGTGTGCTTACGCACACTTTGGTTGCTTTCGTGGCACACAATCGTCCGCATAACGGACGATGAAGCACTCTTTTAAAGCCGTTTTCTTCAATTGCTGATATTTACTACCAATAAAGGAGTATGTATATCTGCTCTCGAACGTTTCCCATTGGTCACTTAACCACCAATCCAATTCATTCAATACAATATTTGAAAGTAAAGGTGATAGGATTCCTCCTTGCGGAGTACCTTTTGTAGGAATACCCTCTCCTTCAATCTCTGCTTTTAATAGCTTAGATATAATAGAAAGAAGTGATTTATCCCTTATTCCTAATGACCACATTTGTTTAAGAAGTTTGCCATGATTCACATTATCAAAGAAACCTTTAATATCCACATCAACACAATGATGGAGCCCAGTTTGATTGATAAGGAATTCAAGTCTAGCTTTAGCGTGATGAGTGCTGCGGTTCGGTCTAAATCCATAACTATGTTTATGGAATTTTGCTTCACAAATTGGCTCTAAGATTTGAAGTATGCATTGTTGAAAGATTCTATCCCAAACCGTCGGAATTCCCAAAGGTCTGGTTCTCCCTTTCCCTTTTGGGATGAAGACACGCCTTACTGTTTGTGGTTTGTACCTTTTGAACATGGATTGAACCTTCGCTATTACATCTTCCACTGTTAAATGTAAGATATCGTTAATAGTTAATTTATCTGTTCCCGCAGTTTTGCTACCTGTGTTTCTTTTGATGTTTCGGTAGGCAAGTCGTATATTATCTTCAGAACACATTAATTCTGTTAAGTCATAGAAGTGATGACCACTGACACTTTGAGCATATAGTGAATCCAAACAATTTTGCATACTATAATACTCACTGTGTCTCAGTTTCTTCCGTTTCAATAAGTTGGTGACCCCTTTCGGAGTTAAACCTCTATTAGTCTCACGAGAACCTTATTAATCGATAAAGAACTGCCTTACTTGGTTGAATAAATCTTTATTAGTCTAGTGGCTATCCCTCCATGTAGGTTAGACATTTCATTGGTACTGTGCCACCACTTTCACTGATATAAAGGCAAGTTTTTCCAATGAATCGTTGGGAAGGAAAATAACAATGATAGTAGTTGTTGTGCAAGTCCTCCCCGTTATCAGCTTACAACGTTGAGTTATATCTATTATAGAATGAAATTAGGTGCTTCCTGTAAGCCTGTTAGCATTCATACGCCTGTAACGTATCATGGGTGTTCATATTAGTTATTTTTACTTACCCACATCTAACATCACAATTTGGTGATATACACATTTCTATGTATTGCAGGTATAGACCCGTACATCCAGAAGTTTGTCAGCTTAACCTTTTCTTTTAGGTTTCTTCGCATACTCACCATATTCATTCAACTCAAGCATCATGATTTACACCACCCCTTCGGGTAGGCTTTCGACAGTTAATATTACACTGTTACGGTAAATTCTCACGCCTGTTCACCGAGCTCTTAACACTATCATTCTTGCTAAATCAAGTGCTAATGGACTAAGAGAGAACCCTTCAAGGCGTTACCCTATCATTTGATTCTTCGATATAACCCTTCAGTTCCATAAGGAACTGCCTAACCTTTACCAGAGTGATGTAACCATCCTCCATTTAAGCTAGGAACATTTCGCACAAGTAACCTGCTCAATAGTCAAAAAGCGAATACTCTTATTGAACACTCGCTCACCGATAGTTTAAGTGCATTTTTTCACAATCAATAAAAATGCACTGTTTGTTTAAATGGAATTCACTCCATCAATTCATCTATTATCTATGTGACTCTTAGAACAATCTTTCCCTTTGTACGCCCACTTTCAATGTGCTGGTGAGCCTCTACAATCTGTTCCAAGGGATAACATTTTTCAATAACAGGTTTTAACTTTTCTTGTTCCACAAGACTACATGAAAAAGCCAAGTCTCCATGATTTGGTTTTGTAAAATGAATCTTTGCCTTTTTTCTACCTAAAAATGATCCTATCATCACTTGAAACGGATGGTATTTAGGGAAAAATAAGTGTTCAGTAATATAAACACCTTTCTCGGTTAAAGAACGTAAGCAACTGAAAAAGGTCCGCTTACCAACAGCATCCAGAATAACATCGTATTTATTTCTATGATCAGTGAAATCTTCCTTAGTATAATCAAGGACATAATGAGCCCCAAGATCCTTAACCCAATCTAAATTGGAGGTACTACAAACGGCAGTTACTTCAGCTCCATAGTAATTTGCAAGTTGAACAGCAAAATGCCCTACTCCTCCAGATGCTCCATATATTAAGACTCTTTGTCCTTGCTTTACCTGAGCTACATCTCGCAAAGCTTGTAACGCAGTTTGAGCAGCACATGGAATAGCAGCAGCATCTTCAAAAGTTATGTTTTTCGGCATATGACATAGGAAATTCTCACGTGGAGAGACATATTCAGAATGGGAGCCGAAGCAACTCCCAAAAACGTGGTCACCCACCTTAAATTTGCGAACATTTTCACCGACAGCCTCAATAGTACCCGCAACATCTATGCCTAGTACGGGATTTTTGGGTTTTGTTAGTCCATTATCCAACCTTGTTGGTAAATAACCCTTTCGGTACAAATAGTCCATAGTATTGACAGATGCACTGTGAACACGAATCAACACCCTGTCTTGTTCCTTGATGGATGGTTTTTCAATATCCTTTATACTCATAACTTCAGGGGGACCGTAGTTACTATAAATTGCTGCTCTCACCTGCATACCTCCATAATAATTCTATTTTAAGGCGTTTATTTAATATAAACTCTTTCCCTTATTATATGGTGTATTTCTAAATATTCGGACTCTTTAATAAAAAATTTTTTAAACCTACTCTATTAGTTCAAGATAGCTAACGCACAGAACAACCATCAGAAAAATAAAATATAACATTAAAACAAATATTTTCTCCTTAGAGTCTTTATTTTCAAAGATTAAAGCTGCAGACAGAATTGATCGCTAACGCAAGATAATCCGTTACGGCACATTTTCTCCTCTGTCGAGATACTTTTATATTAATTGCCTCTTAAGCTAAACTGCTGCTATACTTCAATAAAAAAGGTGCGAAATCCTTCTTTAAGATACGCAACCCGTTAGCTGAATATCTAAGACCATTCGTCTAAAACCCATCCTTGTTCCATTCTTTCCTTTAGTAAGGTATCATTCCAGGTTCCCCAGGGCGACAATTGTTTATGTTCATTAGTCAAATCTTGAACTTTCTCCCTTGCCAAAGTCTCATAATCAACAATATGCCAAACAACAAATTCACCTTTTATAGTGTGTTTACTTCAAAACTTTTTTGGTAACACAAAATCTTTAGTTATTTCATAATTCATCTTACTGCTTACTAACTTTTGCTCCTTGAACTTGGATATTATCATGTTCTAAATCAACAATAACAGTCATATATGTTTCCTCTTTATATAGAACAATACAGGTAACTTGTTGTTTAACTAAGAATTGGAATATTAATCCATTGTTTATTTATTCGATATCCACATTCAAATTCCTTCTTAAGCAATCCTTCTTTCAATATTCTATAACAATAACGTTAATTGCTAACTTAATAACTTTCACAAACAAAGCACTTCTCCGTCTTAAAGAAATGCACCAATAGTTGTAGAATAACTATTAACTACCAAACCGTAATCTTTCCATTGCCAGCATAAAGCATCGCAGCTTCTGGACCATCGCAATCTACTTCTTTAAGTGAAATCTTCACCGTAACATAAGGGATTCCACCATTCACCCTCATACTCACTATCTTATCACGTACCTGCTACCATCCTTAATCCACGATCTTATCCTTAGTGGTAAGTAATACCAAAATTGCAATTAAACACCTATCTTTTATATAATATTTATAGCAGTATAGTCCGTATAGAGACTATATGCACAGGTTTGAGAAAATAACGGCAGATAAGAAAATCACTATTAATAAGCAAACTGTTTACAGATTACTAGAATAATAAATTTTAACATTGCCTGCCGTCAGTTTGTAAGGAGTGCTTACAGCTTTTATAAGGTGGGGAGAGGGAGTGATTTTATGGAATATCATGTGTCAATGCGAGGGAATGATCAGGCAAAAGGAACATCGGATCAACCATTTCGTACAATATCACGAGCAGCGGCTCTTGCCATGGCTGGTGATACGGTTACTGTTCATGCTGGAGTATATAGGGAATGGGTTAATCCGGCTAATGGAGGAACAGAAGATCATAGAATAATATATAGATCCGCAGGCGACGGTGAAGTAGTCATTACAGGGGCTGAACGTATTTCCGACTGGAAAGCTGAAGGAGACAGTGTTTGGATCACAGAAATACCTAATTCCATATTTTCTGTTCGTAATCCCTTTGAAGAAGAGCTCAGTGGAGACTGGCTATTTGACGGAGCTTTCCCGGTTCATCTCGGTGATGTATATTTGGATTGCAAATCCTTGTACGAATGCGATAGTGTTGAAAAGGTACGTAAGCCCGAAGTTTGGCCCGAAGCCAAATATCCAAAGGATTCACTACTAAAATGGTATGCCGAAGTTGGTTCTACAACAACAAAAATTTGGGCCAATTTTGGTGGAAAAGATCCTCGTAAGGAAAATGTAGAAATTAATGTCCGTCCTTATTGCTTCTGGCCTGAGAAACCAGGACTTAACTATATAACCGTAAGTGGATTCACACTTCGTCAAGCATCTCCTCAATGGGCACCGCCAACTGACTACCAGGAAGGTTTGATCGGACCTCACTGGAGTAAGGGTTGGATTATTGAAAACAATATGATCAGTGAATCCAAAAGCGTTGGTATCAGCCTAGGTACTGAAATCGGTACAGGTCACGCTAAGTATTTGGACAAGCACATTAAAGGTGGTACACAACGTGAGCAGGAAGTTATCTTGCGAGCATTACGCTCTGGATGGCATAAAGATAGCATAGGCAGTCATATCGTTCGAGGTAATGTGATCCACGATTGTGAACAGGCAGGCATTGTGGGGCATATGGGCGGAGCATTCAGCCACATTTATCAAAACCGTATTTACAATATTCACCACAAGCGTCTCAGACATGGTGCCGAAGTAGCTGGAATCAAGCTACATGCTGCCCTGGATACTCAAATTAGCGAAAATATATTCTATAGCTGTTACCGTGGAGTTTGGCTTGACTGGCAGGCACAGGGTACCCGCATTAGCCGTAATGTATTTTTTGACAACATTTCTGAGGACTTCTTCGTTGAGGTTTGCCATGGTCCGTATATGGCTGATCATAATCTGTTCCTCTCACCGATGAATTTCAGAAATATGGCACAGGGTGGAGCATTTGTCCATAATTTGTTTGCAGGTAGATTTGTGGTTCGTTCCGAGATTACCCGCACTACGCCGTACCACTTCCCTCACGAGACAGCAATGGCAGGTTACTCCAACATTACTGGAGGGGATGATAGGTATTATAACAATATCTTTTTGGGGGATAATGATGCTAACACAGAATCTGTCCCAATAACCTTTTTTGAGCATCTTCCGCTTAAACCCAGGGATGAAGTTGGAGATGACGGAAAGACTGTCATGGATGGTGTTCCGGACAATTCCATTTGCTATCTGCACGCTGTGGGACTGGGAGGCTACGACAAGCATCCTGATGCAAAAGATAAGAAATGGTGGGAATACAGCAATGAGGAGCTTGCTGAGATTGGAGATGCCGCAAAGGATTTCTTTATAGGAAATGCAGTTCTTCCGGTGGCTATGGGAGGAAATGTATACCTTAACAATGCGGTTCCAGGCAGTCATGAATCCAATGCAAAGATATATGAACAGAAAGGCATCAAAGTGGAGATTAATCCTGCACAAGGCAGGGTGCAAATACAGTTCAATGAGCCCAAATTGCTTCGTGGAGCCTCTGCAATGTTGGTTACCACCGACCTACTTGGCAAGACTTATCACGCCGATATGAAGTTTGAGCAACCAGACAGCACTCCATATCGTTTTGACTCCGACTTTTTCGGGATAAAGAGACCTGATGCAGATGTCACACCCGGTCCTTTTGAATTAACAGAAAATGGTACCATTGATTTTGAAATTTAGTTTATTATTGAAGATCCAATCGTTTTAAGTGATTGGATCTTTATTGTTTTAGCTTTTTCTTATGTCTATACCATATAGTAAATTTAAGATTTACATACCCCTTTCTCCAGTGTTCAGAATGTATTTCATATCTTATTTCTGCACGTTTGTGTTTAGGAGACCAATCATTAAAGCCCATAGTCCCAATAATCCCTTGATGTCCCTTTAATTCAATTCCCCACCGTACTCTCTTTTCTCCTTGTAACTATTTGCAAAAAAATCAACAAAAGCTTCAGCTTGATGAATGTTTGTCAATGTATCTTGTCCATAATATCGAGTCACATCTTCATTGGAAAAGTAAGAGAATATACTGTCAGCATCATCTTTTGAGATTTCTCTTAAGGAATCACTATTTCTCATCTTTATATCTATGATATTTATATCCTCTTAAATACTGCCCTGTTTGTTTAATAAAAGTGGACAGATTTAAACTCTCTGCCAACGAAACTAGAGGATACAGGTTGTAGTTCCACTTCTCTCGACCAAACTGAAAGTTGGCCGATATGATGAATTTCGTGTGCAATAATATGGTGAAGTATGTCATTCACAGTGTATTTTGCTTCAGCCCAAGGAACACTGACACACTTTTCTTTTAAGTCATTTAAATTTATTTTTAGAAATTCAATTATTTCAATATGTAATTTATTTGAAAGAAATTTCACCTATTCAAGTGTATTATAATCAGCAAACTGAAATACTACATCCTCTTTCCCCTGAATACCACGAATCCAACTATATTCCACATCAATTATATGGAAAAGTGTATATAAAATATTTCCTACTCCACCTTTACGATTCATTAATAAATCCTCAATTGTTAATTGTTTACACCAGTCAAACCACTCATCTCTTAGTTCATTCTTTTATTTAAACAGTTTGGTGGTTTAATCTCTCAAGCTCTTCTTCAATTCTTACTGTGTCAATTCGTTCAAACAAGGGTTCTACTTTTGACAAATGCTGCGATTTAACAAAAAATGCACTCCAATCATTCTTTGTTGTATTTATCATTTCCTTTACCTTTTCGCTTGAAAAAGGAAGGAATGGAGTGAGGATATGAGCTAAATTTGCAATTAGAAAAACACAATCCGCAAGAGTTTGTTTACAAGACTCGGTATCATCCTTTATTTGTTTCCAAGGCTGTTGTTCATCAAAGTATTTATTCGAGAATCTAACAAGCTCAAATACTTTATCTAATCCTTGTTTGAATGAAGTTGCTTCAATGCAATAACCCACTTCTTTATATAAACGATTAATTTTATAATGTATATTCGAAGTTATTTCTTTTTCAGGGATTACCCCATCGAATGACTTTTCAATAAATTTCAAAGTCCGATTAACGAAGTTTCCATAAGCCCCCAATAACTCGCTATTATGGCTATAAATGAACTCTTTCCAAGAAAAATCAGCATCTCGGTTCTCTGGTGAGTTAATTGTTAAGAAATACCTAATAGAATCTGGTTCGTATCTTTCTAATATATCTGGAATCCAAACAGCCCAATTATTACTTGTAGATAATTTTTTCTTTTCCAGGGTCAAATACTCGTTTGAAACAATATGTGTTGGCAATGGGTCTTTTCCAAGACCAGCAAGAATTCCAGCCCATATAATCGAATGGAAAGGGATATTATCTTTCCCGTGAACATAATAAGATTGAGCCGAGGTGTTCCAAAACGTTGAGTCATCACTTTTTGTTTCATTAGCCCATAGTTTACTTGCTGTATAATATCCTGATACAGCCTCAATCCAAACATAGATTTTCTTATCTTCATATCCAACAACTGGAACACTTACCCCAATAGGCAAATCCCTTGAAACGGCTCTATCTTGCAATCCTTCCTTTAAATAGCGTTTCGTTAGAGAAATAGCATTTTCCCTCCATCGCTTCTTGTCTTCAGCTTCTTGAGTATAGTTGTCCAAAATATTTTGGAAAGAGCTCAAAGAAAAATAAAAATGCTCTGTAAACCTTGTTGTAGGCGGATTTCCGCATATTTTACATTTTCTATCCAGCAGTTCAAGTGGCTCTAACACGCTGGAACAAGCGTCACATTGGTCACCCCGAGCATTTGCACCACAATGAGGACACCCCCCCTCAACATAACGATCGGGTAAAAATTGCTGATCATATTCACAATAGGTTTGTTCAATTTCCTTTTTAAAGATGTATCCTTTATCAAGCAACTCTAAAAATATCTCTTGAACGATTTTATGGTGATGTGTCGTATCGGTTCTTGTATATATATCATATGTGAAGCCTAATCTTGTAAAACAATCTGCAAATTCCTGGTGATAACGGTCTGCAATCGCTTTTGGAGTTACACCTTCTTGTTTTGCCCTGATTGTAATAGGAGTTCCATTACAATCACTTCCCGAAACATATAAAACTTTTTCTCCCTTTAACCGGTAATATCTCGCAAGAATGTCTCCAGGCAACAAACTTGAAATATGACCTAAATGTAATGAGCCGTTCGCATAAGCCCAAGCCCCACCAATAAATATACTCATTAATAAAAACCTCCCGATATGATTATAATTTTTGAAAACAAAAAAACCTCGCCCTTAACTGTAATAGTTAAGGACGAGGTTTGAATTTCCTCGTGGTACCACCTTAATTTGCAAATAGCTCACACTATTTGCCTCAACAAGTACGGAGTATTATTAAAATGGCTACTCTTATACTGTGACATTGATAACGAGTGCCAAATCCCGTCGTATCCTACTAATCCATAAAGTACGTTCAGTACGAAGCTCAGAGACCATTGTTCAAATGAATGTTTTTGCTTCTTTTCAGCTACCGAAGCTCTCTGGTGAAAAACTATAACATTTTACTTTTTCTCTTCTTTGCTTTTGGTTTTAATTACCAATATTTTATTCAAAATTTATCTTAAAGTCAACTTTCATATTTCGAAATATTTTTACTTTTACAAATAAAACGAAATGCATATTTAACTAAACCGCCCATAGCTTAACGTAAATTCTTCAACCATTGTTCATCCCACTGAAAATATACTTCTCTATTTTCCTTTTGAAGGAATAAAGATTTGGGGTAAGGTAAAGCTAGTTCGGGCATATTTTCAGCACTAAAATAACGTAGTTCAGTAGTTTCGTTATCTATTGGACTAAGTTTACCACTTTGAATAATACACTCAAACATCAAGACGTTATATTCTACTTTATGACCATTAGGATATTGGTAACGATAGTCTTTCCCACCAAATACACCTAATAACTTTTTAGGCACAACATATAATCCTGTCTCTTCCCATACTTCACGAACAATTGCTTCGGCAGGTGCTTCTCCAAGTTCAATTGCACCAGCAGGAAGGCTCCAGTTTTCACCATTCCTTTTGTTTTGTAATAAAATTTCTCCTAACTCATTTCTAACAATCCCTGCAACACTCGGCATAAAAATTAGTTCATTACCTACTTTTTCACGGAGTTTTTTGTAATAATCCGACATTCCCATTGCCCAACCACCTTGTGTTATTTATTTCTAAAAGTAAATTCTAGTCTATATTCCGAGAGGCTTCTCCGGTAGCACTAGAAGCATCTGCTCTTTTTCCGAGAGGCTGTAAAATAAAGCCCACCGTTACTTTAAGTATATTAGTTCACAAAGACTGTTTATAAGTTACAAGAAAAGGTGCCAACAAAGAACCTATTATAAAAATACAAATAGCTATTCCAAGTGTCATAAGACCATTGCTACTAAAAGGGGAAAGTAAATAACCGAAGGTGAGCATTGGAAGAATAGTAAAAGAGACAAAAATTAACCTGCTTGGTATTGTTATCCCGTGTATTGTATCACATTCGTTACATTTAATAGGTTTATAATTCTCCCAAAAGGATTTATAGATTTTACTCCAACTAAAGTGTGCATTGCATTTCCCGCATCTTTTCATAATAATCATCTCCATTAATATCTCTGAATTTCCTAAGGCTTTGATTTATTAACCTGCGCAATCAATTCATCAATGGTTCCGATACATTGCCTAACTTCAGATAAATGGTAAAACGTACTGGTTGTTTCGAATTTATTTACTTCTTCATTTTGGGAATAGAGATAAATTCTTTTTCCTTGTCCCAGTGCAATCCCAAACTCAATATGACTTCCTTTACCTGCTGGTAATAAAACAATGATAAAATCTGCTTCCAATACAGCATTCCTTTCTTGCTGTCCTATTTCTTTTAAATCCTGAATCGTTGAAGCTCTATCATTTTGTGTCCAATCATATGTTTGAATGAAACCTTTATTTATTAACACATTACTAACGTAACGAACTGTATCTATATTTTTAAAGCTCGATGCAACATAAAACTTTTTCATAAGTATCAAATCCTCCTTAACACTCAAACTTTACCTCAAAAAACCAATCCTTCTTCAACGTTACTGAGCCTATACTTCTACAACAATAGGCACTAATCCTGCTTGGATCAGTGCCTATTGTTATTCTAGATTTGCCTCTTTAATACAAAAAGTTATCTTTAAATAGTTCTTTCGACGATTAGCCTTGCTTTTTCATCAAATTGGTTATGGAATTCTTGTAGTAAAAAATATTTATGTCCAAGACTTTCGCCATCATTTATATAGGTATCTATCCTTGTGAATAAAATGAAAGAACACCTACTAATACAAAGAAAAGTTGTATAACTACACCTACGATACTACAAACCATTCCTGTTGTAGCAAGACCACTACCTTCCTCATTTTTGTTTTGGATTTCTGCCTTTGCTTTTTTCGAAAAAATAATTCCTATAATACCAAGATCTCCCTTTCTACCTTCATAAATTTCTTATAACCAGAAAAGCTACCTGGGAACTTTGCTTCCATTTCTGCTTTCATTTTTTCCTTGTTTCTCGATGGAGAAAAGGTCAAGTCTCCAAATTTCAATGTATATAAAGGATCAATTTCCTGTAGTTCCATATAATCCTGTAAACGACGTCCACTCATCTGAAATAATTCTTCAAGGATGGAAGGCATCATAAAGAAAGTGGGACCTAAATCAAAGGTGTAATCAGCTAGAGTGAGTTTTGACGTCCTGCCGCCGATAATTGGTTGCTTTTCATACACATTCACCACATAGCCCTGAAAGAAGCATAGAAACTGCTAGCCCACCAGGACCTGCGCCAATCACTGCGATCTTTTTCCTCTTTGTCAAATTAATCAATCCTCCATCACCATTATACAAACATTATACATATCTGTATAATGTTTGTATAATGTTTGTATAATCCGCTAACATCAACATATTTCTAGGAATTTTGATTAGACATAGAACTTTGTACAACCTTCGTCTAAGCTGTTTCAACTGCTGAGATAATCTCCGTTACAAGAAAATAACAACAAGGAGACAGGGAATTTCTCAAAATAAGAAAACAGAAATGACAGAGACTTGAAAAGGGGTTGTGGTGTTCTAGAGAGAATAAAAAATCACCTGCACATAAGTGTCAGGTGATCTTTAGGTTTCTTCATACATAGAACAGATTTTTTCAACTCCTATTTTCAAATTAGTACTCAAAACTGAACTACTAGTATTCTTTGCTAGGTACTTTTTTGTGAAATTCAGCCTTCCATTTATCCTCCAAAGAAAAAATCGATAACATTAGATGCTGTTGACGCATTTTTATTATAAAGCTCCGAATAACCACAATTCTTACAATACACAACAATAAAACGATTATGTTGAATATCAAACATTTTTGATAAACCTGTTCCGGTTGTAGCGATTTCCTTTGTACCCGCTTCTGTCCCACCACATTTTATACACCCTTTTTTGTTCAAGTAATCTCCTCCTAACCATTGTATAATTGCTATTAACTACCAATATATGAAATGTTGAATTCTCTTATTTTCTTTGTAAACCAATAATAAATTGCCGCAAACTTCCCGTCTCTGTCTAAGGTTATCTTTTCTCCGTCTTTAAAGTAGATTTCAAAACTAGACATTTTTTCTTCTTTATTAGCTAAATGGTAAATTACTTTTTCTACTTCTTTCCAACTGTATTCTTGTTTTTCGAGTGAGTAAATATTACTGTAGGTAATTCCACTATCACTTAAATGCTTATAATAATTAGCTCCATATAAGATAGGGAAGAAGCTAACTACAAATAACAAAGTGCTAATTACAATCGATTTTTTATTAACATTCAAAGCATATAGTAGCAATCCTGCAACCACCCATAAAATAAATCCTGCACCTTATAATAAATAAGAGCCTTTTGGAAGTTGAATGAACCAGGTTTCAGTTGTATGATGCATAAAATCAGATATCAAGAACGGGAAAAGACCTAATGCAAAAGGAATTGAGATGGCAACAATAATAGATGCTACCGCAAATATGTGCCTCTTTTCATAGTATTGTGATTTCTCCATGTATTACCTCCTTTATATCTTTTCAAAAGCTTAATACATATACGCGAAAAAAACTTGTAGGTTTCAAAATTTTCCAAATACGTTTATTAATATTTATAAGTTCCTTTTCTTGAGATACAATGATTCATCATTATACAATTAGTTCGTATTTTAATCGAAATGAGGAAGAGGGAGAACACTTGGAGAATCTTAATGGATTTATCGGAAGTTGGATGAGTCATCGAAAAGCTTTAATGGAGTTATTGGATGTTGTTGACAGTGAGCATTTAAATTACAAACCTTGGGAAGATGCAATGTCATTTTCTGAACTTGTTATACATATTACCAGCTCAATGGATATGTTTGCCCAAACAGTAAAAAGTGGTGAATTTACACCACCAAAAGAATTAAAATCCTTTGCTACCTTGGATGACCTTAAATTAATTGTTCAATCTGAAACTGAAGAGACAACAACGATTTTACAATCCTTAAATTCAGAGCAACTAAGCCAACTTATTGAGTTTTATGGAATGAACTTACCTGGTATGACACTTTTAGAAAATGCTAAGGACCATGAAATCCATCATAAAGGCCAAATATTTACATATGCCCGCATGACAGGCGCACAAAACTTGCCTTTCTTCATTAGTAGATCATAGATTTTATCCTTAGTCCTACACTTCGCTTGGATTAAATCCAAGCGGTTTTTTATTATCTTGATTACTAATATTATCGTTATTTATTCCTAGAAAACTTCAATTACTACTATAAGAGTTGTTTCGGAAAATTCACTCCTACTTATTATTTAAATTTAACTTAGTCTCATTTTCAGCTATTTTTCTTAATTCTTTGGCACGTGTAGTAATAAACTCTCTCATATACTTCTCTAAAAACATTTTATCAGCCAGTACACCCACGATTCCAAGTGGAGATTTATATCTAAATAAATCAATCATAACGGTTCCAGCCGAATGTTCCTTAAACAAATGTGTGTGAGTGAATGAATGGAAAGCTCCTTTGACCATCACATCTACGAATTTAAACGGTTTTTCCATTATAGTAACTTCTGCTGTCAATCTTTGTTTTATACCAAAATGAATGGCTTCCCAAGTTACAAAGTCGCCTTTCTCAAGTAACCCTTCAGTCACGCCAGCAACTGCTCTCTCTTTTGTCTTAATAGTTGTTCTTGTATGGATCTCTACATTTCTAGCAAGATCAAAACAAACCTCTACAGGTGCATTAATATATTGTTGATGTTCGATAAGTGGCATTTCAAGTACCTCAATTCCCCAGAGATCTATAATCTCTTATATGTAATAAAAAGCGGAACAACAACACACCAGTTATTCACCATCTTTTATCAACAGTTCCTAATTCCCCCAAAATGAAAGGTATTTCTGATAACTCATCAATAATACCATCTGCATCAACATGATTCCATTGAGAATCTCTCTTCCAAATTGCTTTCATTCCAACACTTTGAGCAGCTTTAACATCATTTTCTGGATGATCACCTATGTATATACTTTCATGTGCTGTTACACCTAATCTTTCTAATGCTCTATTAAAAATTATAGCATCTGGCTTTTTAGTACCTTCCCACTCTGAGATTAGTATCGTGTCAAAATACTTTTTTATGTTTAATGTCTCTATATTATCCATTTGAAATTGTCCATATCCATTTGTGATCATACCTAAAAAGAGATTTTCACTCTTTAATTCTGATAACATTTTAAATAATCCTGAAAATGGGACACAACAATTTTTAAACTCAGCAATATAATCCGATAGCAAATCTTCTGGAGAAAGAGCTATTATATTAAATTCATCGGCTAATTGTGTATATACTTTATCTTTCCACACATACCCGCGTCGGTCCAATTCTATAAATCTAGAAACATACTTCTCTTTCGGCATATGTCCTAGCTGATTTATTAATCTATCATATTGAAGATTAATAAATAGTTTTAATGACTCATCTCGATTTAATAAAGTCCCATCTAAATCAAATATGACTGCTTTAATCATGTATATGTTTGCTCCTGTTCCTTTTCTCTTTCGTTAGCCTATATTGTACTGAATGAACCTACTAAAATCTCATCAATGTTGACTTTTTAAGGCGGCTGAAGGATTTTAGTACAAATCATTACTTCATGTCTTCTAATTCCTTTTCTATTACTTCGTTACTCACTCTTTCGAATTCAACATCCTTCACGTTAAGGTGTTTAGAAATTAACCTTAATTGATATTTTATGGTGGAAAGACTATAAACTACATATAAAACAAATAAGATGTTCATTACTAACCAAAACAATAATAAAATCTCCTTTAGAAACTAAAAGACTAAAAGTCTGTCGTTCCAAAGTTATGTTTATTAGTCGCTGTGAAGTCAACGGTTCATCTAAATCACAATTAAACTATACTACAGACTTAGAAAAAACTTCCATAGCTATTTTCGCTTATAACGCACAGGTAAAGAGAGAAGAATCATTAAATCTATTAACAAGATGTTAAATGGAAGGGTGACTTCCTTTTGAGAAAAAGAAACACCTCCTACCCTCACATATTTAAAAATATAGCGAATTATGTTAGTGAAAGGGTAAGGTGAGACAAAATGAATACACAGAAAACGAAATTATCATACGACGAAATTGATAAATTACTTGAATCTATGGATAAAGATAAACTAATCGATATAAAATGGAAGTTGGTAACCGAAGAGGAAATCGAATATCTGTTAAAAACACATTAATCTAGGGAACTTTTTTTAGATTTGCTTATTTTCAGAGTTATCTTTCATAGTGATATGCAAAAATGCCCTCTTGCATAGAACGCATTTAACATCAATGAAGAAAACGTGAAATGAAACATCTGGATACAAATAACATTTCTCCCTTTATTTCACCCCGTTAGGGTTATTGCGCTATTTTAGCTTAAAAGGGATAAAGCTCTCAATCTAGAAGACAAAGAAAAATCTAAACAGAGAATTAACCCCCATCATATAATCGTATTTCTTTAACGTATTATTTTTCAGAGCGAGACCATATAACGACCGGAATCAGAAGTAAAGATAAAAATCCACCAACTAGTGATAATGTGGCGTAACTTGTGTTAGCCATCACCATGCCTGACATTGCTCCCCCAGTGGCTCCTGATAGTGCAATGAATACATCTAATGTACCTTGCGTTTTTGCTCGTTTTGAAGGTTCAGTTGAATCAACAATTTGAGTAGTCCCACTGATTAACCCAAAATTCCAGCCAATACCTAGTAAAGATAGTGCAATCAATAAAGAGATCATAGATTCTCCTGGTGCTATTCCAGCCAATACTCCTGCAAGAAGAAGTGTAACCCCCGAAGCAATAGACATTGCAGTACGACCAATCCTATCAACCAATACACCAGTAATAAGCGAAGGAAGATACATTGAACCGATATGAATCCCAATAACAAGACCAATTGCATTAAGTCCATGGCCATGATGCTCCATATGTACAGGTGTCATAGTCATAATCGCAATCATCACCATTTGAGTTATGACCATAATTGTTACTCCGACTGTAATACCTCTCCTATTTGTAGGTAAATCAACCGCCAAGGAGGATTCTTCAGGATCAAGATTCTTTTCAGGATGGAAAGTTTTCATGGTTTTTATTAGTAAAAAGGGATCTGGACGAAGCATTAAAAGAATGACGATTCCAGCTAAAATGAATGCCGTTCCTGACAATATAAAAGGTCCTGCTAGTATCGGAATACCAATTGACTTTGCAAAATCCCCCATTACACCGACTAAATTAGGACCTGCAAATGCACCAAATGTGGTAGACACCATTGCAATGCTTATCGCTGTAGCTCGCTGATTCTTTCTTGCTAAGTCCGTGCCAGCATATCGTGATTGCAAATTTGTTGCTGTACCCGCTCCGTAAATTAAAAGAAATAAAAATAACAGGAATATGTTATTCAAGACCGCAGCGATTACTACACCAATGGCACCCAGTCCTCCAGTAAAAAAACCTGCTGTCAAACCTATTCTTCGACCATACCGCTGTGAGAGTCTACCTACTAAGAAAGCAGACCCCGCAGATCCTAGTGTAAATAAAGCTGCAGGTAATCCCGCATATGCATCTGTTCCCATCATTTGCTGAGCTAAAAGTGCTCCTACAGTTATTCCAGCAGCTAAACCTGCTCCACCAAACACTTGTGAAATACTCACGATTAATAAAGTACGCTTATATAACATCCTTTGCTTTTCTGGAGAGTTTATATAACTATCTACTAATTCGTTATCTGTACTAGACATTTTTACACCTTCTTTATTTGGTCAAGCGAATTCAACCATAACCTACTGTAAATTTAAAATCTAATCTACTCTAAACACTTGAAGTTTTAAAGTAACTTCTCAAAACAAATATATTCTTGGTGCCCCTTTGGTTTAGTTGCAAAAAAGACACTTCCTCTTTTTTGATAATTTAGATTTTCGTATAATTGAATAGCCCCTACATTTCCTGAAAATGCATCCAATCGGATACTATTATAACCTTTTAAACTAGCAATCTCTTCACATCGTCTTACGAAGTGTTTCCCGATTCCCTTTCCCTGATACAATGGATCAATCATTAATGAATGAATAATGATTGGATTAATTCCTAGCCAAGAAATATCATTCCATTCTTCTGATTCCCATTCATTAAGTACAACATGTCCAATGATTTCATCTTCCCTCATAAGTACACGTATAGATCCTGCCGATTTATACATTCCTTAAAATAATCAACATTAGGATACTGTTCATCCCATTGCAATATATCATTCTCGAATAAACGTTCTCGACACGCTAAGTAAAGATTATTGATTTCGTTTATCATAGAATGCTTTGCTTTTACTATGTCATCCATTTTAAACTGCTGCATCATCATTCTCCCATTTATTAAAATATTATCACTTGTTATTATTAAAATTATTTGCCACTATATCTATACAATAAATCTTCCTTGAATTTATATCCACTGTTTTCTCGTCACCTACTCACACTGTACCTATTTAGTCCATTTTTCATAAAAAGTCACAAAAGGGCTCATCCTTCTGCAACTAACTTTTTTTAATCACGTCATTATAAATGAGGTGACTAAAATGATAAAAATAAAACGTTTGATACAAATTGCTTTATGTACAATGTTAATTGTTTCATTATTTTTTTTCGGAAAAGGGGGTGGATTTGCCGAGGGTAACTCTATCGTCATAAAAAAAGGAGATACATTATTTAGCATATCTAAACAATACAGCATATCGGTTAAGGAGTTAAAAGAATATAATCAATTAAGTAATAATACGATTTATGTTGGTCAAGAGCTAATGATTCCTCATTTAAAACAACTCGACCCAATGTATGTTGTAATAGCTGGTTGATTTGTTAATAAAGAGAATGCAAATAAACATATTTCATTATTGAAGGAGAAAGGTATTGAAGCAATCACTGTAAAAAAAGTCATAAACAATAAAACGTACTACCGTACCCAAGCAGGAGTTTTTTCAAACAAAAGACATGTAGAAATACAAATAAAGATGCTGCATAATAAGGGGATAAAAGATAGTTATTTTTTAACTGTTAAACCTCTTCATATTCATGGAATTACTAGCGGGTCAATGTACACCCAGGTTTTACATCAATTTGGCAAACCATTAAAAAAAGAGGATCATTTGAATAATCGTTCTCTGTATTATACCAATCGTGGTCCGGGGCTCATCATAAATTTCAACATGGAAAATGGATCATTATTCGGTTTTCAAGTGTATCCGGAATATTTAAAAAGCAACACGCTCCCTACAAATAAACAAAACATTATTAATTTGTATGGATACCCGAATGAAGTAAAGAGCGCTTCATGTTATGAAAGCGCAACATGTGAGCAATTAATCTATACGTTTAATGGAAATAAATTAATCGTACAAATCGATCGAGATGGTAAGTCAGTCCAATTTTTAGATTTAAGAAAGCTGAAATAACATTTCTCACCATTGTCTCAACGGAAAAATGAGGATATCTCCTTATTTTTCCGTTTTTAAATTGAGACGTAAAGGGAGTTCCCTTCGTCTAACTTGTATAATGTAATCAAAATACCCACTTGGAGGTTCGAATAGATGAAGAATAGGATGTTACTCGCTTTTTCATTGGTTTTTATATGTTTTCTTATTTCCGGTTGTCAATTAAAGGATTCCAGCAATTTAGAAGATGAAGGAATTTTTAAAGTTAGTATTTCTCCTTCCATTGGTTTCGGTAACGTAAATACTGATTTTTTTGCAGAGTTCAACGATGAGCACAATCTTGAAATTTTTAACAATATTATCTCTAACGCTGTTTTAGAAAAAGGAATTGTGAACATGGCTGAACCTGAGTTTGACATAGAAATCACCTTTTCCAATGGAAATAAACAAGGTTATCATTTATGGGTAAGTGAAAACGGACAACAAAGCACCTTGATGAAAATTGAAAATACACATATCATCTATTCTATTCCAAAAGAAATGACTAATCAGTTGATTCCAATCGTTAAATAGGAAAATAAAAGAGCTCTCTTTATAGAGGTCTTTTTTTAGAAAAATTCATCAAGAAGTTGATAATACTCAAGTTTCTCCTCGTTTATTTCTGCTATTCCATACTCCTCAAAAAAGGATTGAATATATTCCTCACCCAACTTAGACGTGATGCTTCTTACAGCCAAAGCCAAATCTTGATATTTATCAGCCACTCCAGCTCTCCCCAAATCAATAAACCCACTTATTCTGTCCTTGTTAACAATGATATTAGGAAGACAATAGTCTATATTTTAGTTCTTTACCCAGGCGTTAAATCCTTCTTTGTCATATCCTTTCCCTGCTAAAAATTGTTGTAACTTTTATAGAATGATATTCGACATATTGTTTGTACGGGAGGGAAGAGAATGATGGATAAGGTTTTTCAAGAGCTCTATGATAAATATCATCTTGATGTTTTTTCATTTTTATATTATATGGTCAAAAATCGCCAACAAGCTGAAGATCTAGTTCAAGAAGTATATATTCGAGTGTTAAAATCCTATCATCGATATGAGGGAAAAAGTAGTCAAAAAACCTGGCTTCTTTCAATTGCACGACATGTTGCGATTGATTCCTTCCGTAAGCAGAGAGGACTGAAACAACTGATATTACACTCATTTGATTGGGAGCGCCAACAACTTGAAGATCAGGCACCACTTCCAGAAGAAATCGCTCTTCAACATGAAGATACTCAAACCTTATATCAGTGTTTAGATAAATGCAGTATGGATCAACGTACCGTTTTAATCCTTAGATACATACAATCACTCTCTATTACAGAAACGGCTGAAACTCTTGGTTGGACAGAAAGTAAGGTGAAAACAACACAACATCGAGCACTTAAAATACTTAGAAACTATATGGAAATGATGAGAAAGGAGGAACTATATGATGGAAGAATACGAATGGAAGGATCTTCAAAGTAAGCACCTTTTAAAGCAGCTACCAAAAATAATAGATAACCGAGCTCCCGACGAAATCTATCATAATATACAAGTAGAACTTACGATTAAGAAAAAACCATCCTGGATTATTCCAAGTGTTGCTTCAGCTGCTGCTATTTTACTATTCTCTCTAATCGCACCTTCATTTTTAAAGGATTACGCTTTTTTAAGTCAGTTTGATCAAGAGATAGTTCAGACTGAAAGTGTTGGCCAAAGTGATGAAGCACATGATAGCTTTAGGTCTTTAGAGATTGCAGATGAACATGTTCCAAACCACATCCTCACTCATGTACCAAATAATCAAACGTTGTTAACCTATGGTATTCCGGATACAATGGGCCAAAACGTCATTCCAATAAGTATTCTTGTAGACACAAATAAGGAACAACAATTAAACCTACTAACTTCTAATATAAATCAAATACCAGTTTCTAAGCTCGGGTTAGGTGATTCTCCTTTAAGAGATTTAAGTTTTTCACAGGAAGAACGAGTGATGCAAACAGGGAATAAAGATATAAAAGATGGGTTCCATGTGTTGATTGATGGTATTAAAGATCACACCCTTACCGGTTCCTCCTCTTCCCAAGTATTTGAGAAGTCTGTCGAAGAAACATTTCGTTGGTTTGGGTATAAAGGTGCTGAATATATAGGTATAGAATCTGACAAGGGTTTATCAAACGGACAGTCATTAATTGCTAACTCTAAGAAAGGTTACTTCCTTTATCAACTTGATGAATCTTATCCAATTTTACTTACACCTTCACCGGAGGAGTTTGAAAGCTTTGATGATGCTCTAGACTATATGAAAAATAATATTGATGAATATGAACTTAAAGCTTCTATAGGTAATGATGTGATCATTGAAAAAACTGAACATCTACACGATACTGTTGTAGTTCACTTTAAGGAAGGCAGCGAGCTTGCATTTACACAAGAAACCGTATTAATGTTAAATTCGATTATGATGACTGCAAAAGAGTTTGACTATACTTTCATTCGTTTTGAAGGTGCTAATCATGTCAAACAAATTGGTAACATTGAATTTGGTACTGATCTAAAAGTTCCTTTAGCACCAAATCCAATTTTAATCGATGAATCATAAGGCTTTCATTATGAAAGCTTTTTTAATTTCATTTAAAAATAGACCAACTCCTCCCTATACAATTTTAGTTTTATAGTTTAATATATATTCACATTAGTAAGGTGAATAACAAGAGGTGAGTGAAATGAGTCGTCAGATACAAACGTTTATGTTTTATGTAATTCTTCTTGGGATCACTTTCATTCCACTTACCCATAACGGTGTTGCTAATCCTTTCGATATTCCAATGATTATCAATGAAAATATCGGTGAAAATTCTTCTCCACTATCTAATGGAGATACATCTAAAGAACCTAAAAGTCTGTTATTGTCTGTATTATTTATTCAACAAATTATTGTAATTACTAGTATCATATTTATTCTTTTTACTATAACGATCTATTTATTAAAGAGAAAAATTCTACTTTACCCAGTTAACTTTGGGTCATGGTATATGAGAAAAACGTCTCCACTTTAATTTAACAAGGGGAGGCGAAATGATGGTTATTCGATTATTAATTACCTTTTTCTCAGTCACTGCTTTAAGCCTTTGGACTTATCAAGGACTAGAAATTTTTTATGCCATTTCTGAACTTTTTAAGAAAAATTAAGCAATGCATCAAAAAAACTGTTGAGCACACATCACTCAACAGTTTTTTTACTTTATTCTTTTTGCTCTTCAACCCACACTTCAATTACTTCACCTGCATCATTTTCATCGATGACAAATGAGCCATTACTGTACCGATCATTTGGCCTTAGACCAGATGCATTTATTTTTTCAATTAATCCATTTTTGGTTTTAATAAAAAGGGTATCTGTTAAGTTAACAAAATGACATCCAACGATTCTATGTGGATTTGATTTAAGTTCTCTAAGCATCACAACTCCCCGCTTTGCTCTTGAAGATTTATCAAATTCACTTAGTCTCATTTTCTTCATTGCTCCTCTTTGAGTAACAATAACGACATCTTGCTTTTCCTTAACCAGTTTACCGTTTACTACAACATCATTGTCTTTTAAGTTAATTGCCTTAACTCCTGCAGCTCTAGCACCAACAATATTAACTTCTTCTTCATTAAACCAAAGGGCATATCCCGCTTGAGTTGCAAGGAACACTTCTTGGTCCCCAGTTGTTAGATGGACATCGACAACTTGATCATCATTTTTAAGATTTAATGCAACTAGCGCTTTTGAATAACGCTGTGCTTTATATTGAGAAAGCTCTGATTTTTTTATCATTCCATTTTTAGTGATAAAGACAAAGAATGCTGGTGCATCAAAGTCCTTTACAGCAATCGCATCAATGATGAATTCATCTCGTTCAATACTAATTATATTTGCAATATGCTGCCCTAAGTCTTTCCAGCGAATATCTGGTAGTTCGTGAACAGGGCAATATAAATAATTACCTTTATTTGTGAACATTAATACAACGTCAGTGGTATTGATTTCAATCTGTTTTAGTAAGCGGTCAGTATCCTTCATGCCAAAGTCTTGACCGTTAGAGGCAGCGTACGAACGAAGACTTGTGCGTTTCACATAACCTTCTTTTGTTACAGTGACCATAACATCTTCAGATGGAATCATAACCTCTAGGTTAATCTTAATTTCTTCGATTTCATTTTCAATCTTCGACCTACGATCATCGCTATACGTTTTCTTTAATTTCTTTAAATCGTTTTTAATAACAGCGGATAACTTATCTTCGTTATTTAAGATTTCAAGGAGTTCTGTAATTTTATCATTTAATTCAGCTGCTTCTGCTTCTAACGCTGTAATATCAGTATTTGTTAAACGATATAATTGCAAAGAAACGATTGCTTCAGATTGTGGCTCTGTAAATTGGTATTTAGCCATCAAATTATTTTTAGCATCTCGCTTATCTTTTGATGCTCTAATTGTCGCAATAACTTCATCAAGAATAGATAAAGCTTTAATAAGCCCTTCTACTACATGCTGACGTTCTCTTGCTTTTTCTAATTCAAACTGTGAACGTTTCGTTATTACTTCTTTTTGATGGATAATATATGCATCAAGAATTGGTAAGATTCCTAGTAGCTTTGGTCGTTTTTCATGAATGGCAACCATATTAAAGTTATAGGCAATTTGCAAGTCTGTATTCTTATAGAGGTAGTTTAAGACACCTGCTGCGTCTGCATCTTTTTTTAGTTCAATTACAATTCTAAGTCCGGTACGGTCTGTTTCATCCCGAACTTCACTTATTCCTTCAATCTTTCGATCTAAACGGAATTCATCCATTTTCTTTACAAGGTTAGCCTTGTTAACCTCAAATGGTACTTCTGTAATCACTAATTGCTGTTTTCCACCTCGAAGATCCTCAATTTCAGCTTTACCTCTTACAATAATCTTGCCTTTTCCTGTTTCGTAAGCCTTTTTGATTCCTTCAATACCTTGGATAATTCCACCTGTTGGGAAATCAGGTCCTTTTAAAACCTTCATAATATCCTCAACCGTAGATCCCGGTTCATTAATTCTTTTCACAACTGCATCAATAACTTCTCCAAGATGATGAGGCGGGATTTCAGTCGCATACCCAGCAGAAATTCCTGTTGAACCATTTACAAGTAAGCTCGGGAACTTAGCTGGTAAAACAACTGGCTCCTTACTTGTATCATCAAAGTTAGGTACAAAATCTACCGTTCTTTTATCAATATCCTGAAGTAGTTCTGATGCAATCGATGATAATCTTGCCTCCGTATAACGCATCGCTGCTGGAGGATCTCCATCAATACTTCCGTTATTACCATGCATCTCGATAAGAAGATTACGCACCTTCCAGTCCTGGCTCATTCGAACCATCGCATCATATACAGATGTATCACCGTGTGGGTGGTAGTTACCGATTACATTACCTACTGTCTTAGCTGACTTTCTAAACCCTTTTTCTGAAGTATTCCCCTCTACATGCATCGCATATAAGATCCTTCGTTGTACGGGTTTAAGACCATCTCGAACATCAGGTAATGCTCTTTCTTGAATAATGTATTTACTATAACGTCCGAACCGGTCACCTAGTACATCTTCAAGAGGCAAATCACGAAATGATTCGGGCTGTGTCATAAATTATTACTCCTCTCCTGCGACCGATAAATTCTCATTATCTAATATGTTTGTGTCTTCATTTAATCCGAATGCAACATTGCTTTCAATCCACTTACGACGTGGCTCTACCTTATCTCCCATTAGAGTTGTCACTCTACGTTCTGCTCGTGCGGCATCATCAATACGAACACGGATTAAGGTTCTGGTCTCTGGATTCATGGTTGTTTCCCATAATTGATCTGCATTCATTTCCCCAAGACCTTTGTACCTCTGAATCATATAGCCTTTACCAATTTTACTAATAGCACCTTGTAGTTCATCATCAGACCAAGCATACTCAATGACTTCTTTCTTCCCTGTGCCTTTACTAACTTTATAAAGTGGTGGAAGAGCGATAAACACCTTACCCGCCTCTATTAAAGGTTTCATGTAACGGTAAAAGAAGGTTAATAATAATACCTGTATATGGGCTCCATCTGTATCCGCATCCGTCATAATGATAATCTTATCATAATTGATATCCTCAACTGAAAAGTCAGCCCCAACTCCACCGCCAATGGCATGGATAATCGTATTGATCTCTTCATTTTTAAAGATATCTGCGAGTTTCGCTTTTTCAGTATTAATTACTTTTCCTCGTAGTGGAAGCACTGCCTGGAAACGTCTGTCACGACCTTGTTTAGCAGAACCACCCGCTGAGTCACCCTCAACTAAATAGATTTCATTTTTTTGCGGGTTTCTTGATTGAGCAGGTGTTAACTTCCCACTTAAAATCGCTTCAGATCGTTTTTTCTTCTTCCCACTTCTTGCATCTTCTCTTGCTTTTCTAGCGGCTTCACGTGCCTGGAATGCTTTCACTGCTTTTTTTATCAACAATGATCCATTTTCAGGATTTTCCTCTAGAAAGTAAGCTAAATTCTCAGAAATGACTGAGTCAACAGCGGATCTAGCTTCACCCGTACCTAACTTTCCCTTTGTTTGACCTTCAAATTGAAGAAGATTTTCTGGGATACGAACAGAAATAAGTGCTGTTAGTCCTTCTCTAATATCTGAACCATCTAAGTTTTTATCTTTTTCTTTTAATAAAGCTACCTTACGGGCATATTCATTAAAAGCCCTGGTCATCGCTGTTTTTGCACCAGCTTCATGGGTACCCCCATCTTTGGTTCGTACATTGTTAACGAAAGATAAAACATTTTCAGAGTATCCATCATTAAATTGAAAAGCAAATTCCACTTCAATTCCATTTTGTTCGCCTTCAAATGAAACGACAGGATGTAAAACATCTTTTTCTTCATTTAAATACGTAACAAATGCTTCGATCCCCGTCTCATAATGAAAGATATCATGAAAATCATTACGATCATCAATTAATTCTATTTTTAATCCTTTTAGAAGGAATGCAGATTCTCTGAGCCTCTCACTTAACGTTTCATAATTGTACGTAGTAGTACTGAAGATTGTTTGATCTGGCTTAAAGTGAATGGTCGTACCAGATTGATTTGTTTTCCCTGTTTTTTCGAGTGTTGTTACAGGCTGGCCACCATTTTCAAAACGTTGCTCATACACAAACCCATCACGTTTGATTTTAACAATTAGCCACTCGCTCAACGCATTAACAACTGAGGCACCTACACCATGTAAGCCCCCACTCGACTTATATCCACCTTGTCCAAACTTTCCTCCAGCATGGAGGACCGTTAAAATCACTTCCGGTGTGGGCTTACCTAACTTATGCATTCCTGTAGGCATTCCACGTCCTTTATCCTGGACACTGATACTATTATCTTTGTGAATTTTTACGATTATATGATCACCATATCCTGATAGCGCTTCATCGACTGAGTTATCGACAATTTCATAAACGAGGTGGTGTAGTCCCCTGGTATCAGTACTACCAATATACATCCCAGGTCTTTTTCGAACAGCCTCTAATCCCTCAAGTACTTGTATCGCATCATCGTTGTAATCAAATTGCTGCTGTTTTGCCAAATAACATACCCCTTTCCTAAACACTCGGACGTATCGTCGTATTTCTTTTTATCGACTACGTCGTCCTTTCCCTTGTTAAAGCACCCTAGTAAGTGAACACCATTTTCATTTAATATCTGATGATTTTAATATCATTAACTTTACTTATAGTCGAATTAAAGAACAGCTTGTACATTGCCAAGCACAATAAGTATGATCTTAAATCAAAACCAAGTTCCATATACTGGCTTTAACTTTACTAATTGTTTGAGATTTAAGAAGAAACCTCGTTAAAAACACACAAGAACGTCTGTTTCTATTTTTAAAGACACCTATGCTTTATTTTATATGGTAAATCAATTTTAGCAACCCTCTATTAGAAAAAATTAAAAAAATCCTCGTTTTTCACAAGGATTATTAGTACATTAGCCTCTATTTTGTCAATGCATGTTCAACTTTGATGCATCGGTCCATAATGACAGTATAGCCTAAATTCCTCAAATATGTGTAAGCTTCCTCGTTTGCTAACCCAAGCTGTGCCCAAAAAACATCTGCATTTATATCGGCAAACTCCTTCGCGACATCAAACAAATGTTCTGAACGACGAAATACATTAACAATATCTACATGTTCTTTAATCTCGCTTAGTGAGGATACTGCCTTTATACCAAAAACTTCATCGACTACAGGGTTAACTGGGGTGATTCTGTATCCCGCATCTAACATTGCCTTACTAACCATGTAGGAAGTTCTCTCTGGATTATCAGATAGACCGACAACAGCTATATGTTTGCTTTTTTTTAGAATTTTACCTAACTCTTCTCTTGAAGGGATTTCAATTGTCATCTTAAGGCCCTCTCTTCCATTTACTTAGTAGTTAGTATTTCTGTATACATATAGGTTATTCCTGCAAGAATTTATTCAATATTTATGGTTCTTTTCTCATTACTTGGAATCATTATTTTCTTTTACAGGATTCTTCCTTGATAAGGATTCATTCATCTCTGTCCAAGCTTTATCGTTTGCGAATGACCGAGTCCATGCAGCAATGCCAGCTAGATTGTATTCATGAACTAGCTGTACTCGTTTTTCTAGAGATGTTTCATCCTCCAACCAGACTTTATACAACGTTTTTTCTTTTTCGTCATAATATTCAGCAAAATTCTGTCCTGTTGCTTTATCATACTCAACTTCTAATTTGTTTTCATCAATCCAATCCTGAATTTGGTCCATTCCATATGCTTTAGAAGAAACCTCAATATTTCCTCCATCAGTCTCTTTTTCCTTCCATATTCTAGAATACAATGGAATTCCAAGAATTAATCTTTCACTTGGAACAACTTCTAATAGATTTCGTAGGTTTTTCTCAACCCAAGGTAAACTAGCTACACTTCCTGCTTTCGGTGATGTACCCCAATGTTCATCATAAGCCATGACAACCATGTAATCGACAATCTCAGAGAGCTTCTCGCGTTCGTAAAATTTTGACCACATAGGACTATCCGAAATAAATGTAACATCCATCGAAACCACTAAGCCCGCTTCATGCAAATATGGTGTTGCCTCTCTAACAAATTGAGTAATTAATGGCCCATCCTCCTCATAAACATTTTCAATATCAATATTGATGCCGTCTAACTGATAGATTTCTGAATAGTGAAGAAGCTGAGAAATCATCTTTTTTCTTGTCTCAAAATCTTTGAATGCTTCATGTGTTTTGTCAGGGTCAAAATCATTAGAAAATAAGCCCCATATGTGATATTTCTGTTCCTTAGCCCATTTAACATATTCATCAGAACCTAGGTTTGTGATATCACCTTTTCCATTTTTTAACGAAAACCAAGTTGGTGAAACTACGTTTACCCCTGGCATCACATTTAGTTTATTTACATCAGGATTTGAAGAGTACACCGCTTCCCATACAAGATGAATTGGCCATTTCAAGTTAGGTGGCGCCGGTACTTCTTCCCTAGCAATACGTATTTTCTCTGTATTCCCTAATTTAATATGACCTTTTTCAATAAATCCACCTACACCGTTGTCTTTACGGACATAATAGAATCCTTCTTCCTCAAACTCAATGATCACTTTTTCCTCTACTTCTACTTGATCAAGATAAGGTGTGGTCACATTAGGCTCAGTTCGTAATCTTAGATCATCTACCTTATCGTTTAACTTGACAGACCCATTAATCAGAACATCACCATCGAATCTTACTACATGAATACCTGACTCTTGATGGATTTCAACCTTTATTTGAAAAAGATCCTCAAATGTTTTTAAATCGAGATAAGGTTCTTCTTGATCTGAAATGAATACTGGAACCTCCAAATTCAGAGGTTCTTCATTTACAAGATACGTGAGTGAGTTGGAGGGCATTTGAAGTACTTTATTCTTTGTTGTTATAATTACTGAATTTGTCGCCGCATCCAAGAAGATTGAGTCATCAATATACTCCTTGACAAAATCAAGCGGGAAATAACTAACACCGTTTTTAATCACCGCTTCACTTTTATATATTTCACCATTAGCCACAATCGGAAATTGCTTATTAGTATATATCACTTTTTCCTTTGATGGAAAAGGGTAGATTAATAGAACAATGCTTGAGATAACTAGAAAAAGGGAACCGATGAACCCTAGTATTATCATCTTCGTTTTAGTAGAACGTGTTTTCGTCATCATTTGAGACATACAATCTCCTCCCATTACTATGGTACGAAATTTAGCTTCATTTGAAAAGGTGAAATCCGTTTCTACCAATTTTTTTGTATAAGCATGTATTTTTAAAAATTAAGTGGTACAATAAGATTGGAAAAATAAAGCACCATTGAAGTACATATTTAAAGGAGTTTTCACATGACCTTATTTGATTTTATATTCATTATTGCAGCATACTTACTTGGATCCATTCCTTCCGGGTTAATCGTAGGGAAATTAGGATATGGAATTGACATACGTCAGCATGGAAGTGGAAATTTAGGTGGGACCAATACCTTTCGTACATTAGGTAAAAAAGCCGGTATTATAGTAACAGTTGCAGATATCCTAAAGGGCACGTTAGCTGCCTCTCTACCTTTCTTCTTTGGAACTGATTTAGTTTCTATTCATCAATTATTATTTGGATTAGTTGCAGTTGTGGGTCATATGTACCCTATATTTGCAGGTTTTAAAGGCGGCAAAGCAGTGGCAACATCTGGTGGAGTCATTTTAGCTTATCATCCCATTTTATTTCTAACAGTTGTTATTTTCTTTTTCCTTGCATTATATCTTACAAAATATGTTTCTCTATCTTCAATACTAACTGGAATTTTCGCCTTAATCTTTAGTCTTTTCACTAAAGACATTCCATTAATCATCGTGATTGCTCTCTTAGCTCTATTTGTGATTTACCGTCATAGAGCAAATATTAAAAGAATCATTAATAAAACTGAACCTAAGATTAAATGGTTGTAGCTAAAATAAATGAAAAAACAAACGCCAAGATTCCTCTTGGCGTTGTTTTTTTACACTAGTTTGTATTTAGGCCAGAAGATTTTTTGTGTTATCAGCCTTGTAATGGTGCTCTCCAAATCTTATCAGTATAGTGATCCACTTAATCTGTGGTTTCAATAATAATAAAAAAGACCAAGTCACGATGGGCTTGATCTAGGTAAGTATTACATGATTAAATAAATCGATTAAAGAATTCAAGAATCGTACGATTTACTTTGATTTCATTTTCTTTCTTAGAAAAACCGTGCCCTTCATCTTCTAGAACTAGGTATTCAACGTTAACTCCTCGGTCTTCAAGCGCTTTAACAATTTTGTCTGATTCAGCTTTTACCACACGAGGGTCATTTGCACCTTGAATTACTAGCATTGGTTTTGTCATTTGCTCTAGGTAAGTAATTGGTGAGTACTCGATTAATTTTTCCTTATCCTTCACAGGATCTCCTACCCACTGATTCATTGCCGGCTTCCAGTGCTCAGGAACTGAGTCAATGAACGAAAATAAATCACTAGGACCAAAGATATCTACTACAGCTTTGAAATAATCCGCATGTCGACCATGTAACAGAAGTGCCATGTAACCTCCATAGCTACCGCCCATTAATAGCACTTTATCACGGTCGGCATACCCGTTTGATATCAGCCATTCTACACCCTCAATATTGTCTAATCTTGGTCCATATCCCCAGTCACCTTCAACCATCTTCATGAAAGAAAGACCATAACCTGATGAACCACGGAAATTAGGTGTAAATATACTATACCCGCGATGTACTAAGAATTGGAACAAGGCTCTAAATGACTTTCGTTCTGCAGCCTGTGGACCACCATGTGGCCATAAAATTACGTGTCCATTGCTTACTTCCGGTTTAGCTTTAAAGAATAACGCCTCAATGTCTAAACCATCAAAAGATGGGTAAGTTACCACTTCTGGTTCACATAATTCATCTTTTGAAACACCAGGAACTCCTAAGTTAGTGCATGCTTTCCATTCTGTTGATCCATTTTCACATTGATAAATATTGTTGGGTTCCACTGCCGAACGACCTAGAAGGTATAGATTCCCGGTTTCGGTAACTATAAGCTTTTGGATTACACTTACAGGTATTTCAATTTTGTTTACTTGATTATCACCAATTGAAAACTCGTAAAGAAAATCCTCTACACCTTTTGAGCTTGTAATGTATAGTGATTGTCGTACCTTGTTATATTTAATAGATTGAAAATCCTCTTGTTCAAATGAAAGAACTTTTGAGAAAGATTTAGTTGTTATATCAAATTTAGCTAAATAAGAGAAATCATCATCATAATCGGTTATTAAGTAAATTTCTGTATCCGAAGTAAACAACACTGATGATGTTGTGTGCTGTTTATCTGTTTCTGGTGTAAGAAGGAATTCTTCTCCATCAACAACAACATGAGCTAGAGTATATGTATTCGCAAAGTGTCTAAAATAGACAAATTTGTCTTCATTAGGACCCACGTCTAATAAATATGTCCCTGCTTTTTCACCTACATTAACGATTGTCTCTTCATCTGTGTCTAGTTGATAACAATACGTATTCAGATACATTTTATTTTCTTTCGTAGACGTATAATACAAACGGCTACCATCCTTTGAAAGAATTGGAGACATATGACGCTCTCCTTCAGCAACTCTTAAAGGCTTTAATTCTCCACCAGAAGGCTTTAATGCATATAATTGAGTATTTTCATCTCCATCATGATCAAATCCCGCTATGAAAAAGCGGCCCTGTTTATCAAAGGTTAACTCATGGCAGCTTTGATCAATAAAAGTAAGTGGATAGGGAAAGTTATTTGGTAGGTCCATTCCCCAAAGGTTGTATTTTCCACTTAAATTAGTACTTAATATCAGTTGATCCTCACTTGGACTAACTGTGAAATTTTGAATGGCCAATGTCCTAAAAAATTGTTCTACATCAGGTTTTTTAAATGTAAGCATATCGTACCTTCTTTCTATTAATTTTAATGAATGCAAAAACCATTTTACACTTATCACTTCGACATTATTTTAAAATAATCCTGCTTTTTATTTCGGAATATGAAATATACTGCAATTTTCGATTATTTTTTACAATATTTATAATTTTTATATTATAGTTATAGCATAGATATAAATAAAGGAGAATGAACTTGAAGAAGGTAACTTTTAAACCTATTTTGATTTCTTTGTCTATCTGTTTTACGCTTATGGTATTGCTTTTTCTATTTATTGGTGAAAATTTAAGTAGTAATAGAGATGAAACACAATTACGAGAAGTATCTAAACATGGCTCTAAGTTAACCAACCAAGAATTTAAGGAATTTAGTACATCTATGACATTTGCAGCAATTGGAGATATCCTTATTCACGATAGGGTATATAATGATGCAAAAACTGGTGAAAGCTATGATTTTAATCCAATGTTTATGGCTGTAAAGGAATATTTAGATACACCTGATTTAACGATTGCCAATCAAGAAACAATTATTGGTGGTTCAGAAATTGGACTGTCATCATATCCTTCGTTTAACAGTCCTTACGAGCTTGCTGACTCTTTAATTGACAATGGGATTGATATCGTATCAATTGCTAATAATCATACTCTTGATCGAGGAGAAAAGGCAGTTATGAATGCTACTCATTATTTTGATGAAATTGGATTAGAATATGTGGGTGGATACAAAAATTTTGAAGACCAAAAGAAGATACGAGTGATGAATCGAAATGGTATTAATATTGCCTTTTTATCTTACACATATGGAACTAATGGAATTCCTGTCCCTGAAGGAAAAGGATACTTAGTCAATTTAATTGATTTACCGACCATTAAAAAGGATATTGCGGAGGCAAAAGAGGTATCTGATGTTGTTTCAGTTAGTATGCATTGGGGAAATGAATACCAGAGATATCCCTCTGATGAACAACAAAAACTTGCTCAAGAAATCGCAAATGCAGGTGCGGATATCATCATCGGACATCACCCCCATGTTCTTCAACCAATGAGTTGGATTGATCGAGAAGATGGAGGGAAAACCTTCATTATCTATTCTCTAGGGAACTTTTTATCAGGTCAAATCTGGGATTATAAGGACATAGGTGGAGTAATCCAGCTAGATATTATCAAAGAAATCAATGCAAAAGATGAAGTTGAGATAAAAATCGAAAATCCGGTATTTACAGCAACATATGTGACCAGTCAAAATCAACAAAATTATCGAATTGTCCCACTAAAAGATGCTGGCGAAGTTGGTTTATCAAATGCAACTGGTGTGTATAACGAAATAAATGACCACATGTTTCAATGGTTAGTCAATGAGACAAACTAAAGAAACGTAAAAGGAGGAAACATGATGAATTTATCAATTGTAGAGCAGGCGGTTAATTGGTATAAAACAGAACTTCATTTAAAAGAAGGAGACTATGTACGTTTCTTTGTTAGATATGGAGGCGCTGGAGGTATCCAACCAGGTTTTTCTCTAGGCGTTTCAAAAGATTCACCATCTACTGTAGGAAGTAAAACGGAGAATTCGGGGATAACTTTTTACATAGAAGAAGATGATTTATGGTACTTTGATGAACATGATTTAGCCATCCAATATAATGAAAAAATGAACGAACCTGTGTTTAAGTATAATTAACAAAAAGCTAATCGCATACCTTTTATGCGATTAGCTTTTTCTTTGTTCATGGCTGTTTCGTAAACTTTGTTGCTTTTGAAAGGTCTATTGTATTCACTATGAATTAATTAGAGTGGCATCTTTTCTTCTTAATCGTTAAACCAAAATCCTGAAATAATAATGTTATTTACTCTAGAATAGGTCAATTAGCAACAATCTTTTCAGAAAAGAGCCTTGTTCATTTAATTTTAAAGCGTTGAATATGACTATGTAGGCCCTCGGCTTTTAACACCTTTAATTGTATCTCACCTAGTAAATCGAAATGAGGATATACATTTCTATTATGTATCCATTCCCTCTTTAGGCCGTAAGAATGACCCCATTCAACTAATTTTTGAAGGTCATTACAGCCTACCTTAGTTACAGATGTAACATCCATAAAACGAGGGTCTTGCCAAAAATGAGTGATAAAGGCAATCTTACCTGCTGCTACTTTGTTTTTCCATTCTTCTAGTTCGTCTCTAGAAATTCCAAATGCCATTAGTTATTCTCACTTTTTTTCGCTTTTTCATAAGCTTGGTGCCACTCAGGATAATATTTCTTAAAATGAATAGGCCTAAATGAATCTTTTTTCACACAAACATGGGAAGATGTGCCGATTACGGAGATTTCTTGACTTTCATTTACAATTTCATATCCATATACACTTCTTATTCCATCATATTTTTCTATCCAAGTCGAGATTGTAGCTACTTCACCATATCTTAGTGGCTTTTTATAAGTGACTTGTATATCAATAACTGGAGAGATAATTCCGTCTTTTTCCATTCCTGCATAGCTAAATCCTAAATCCTTGATAAGAGCGGTTCTCCCTATTTCCATCCATACTAAATAGTTTGCATGATAAACTACACCCATTTGATCTGTTTCTGCATACCGAACTTCTATCTCTTTCTTTGATATGAACATTGTGTTTCTCCTTTATTACTACCTAATAGGTTTCATTGACAGTTATGATACCATACTTTCCTAAGAATACGGTAGTAAAAAGACCAAACTGTAACCTCCGTTTGGTCTTTGGTACGGTTTATTTATAGCCGTTCTCACGATCACTTGCTTCGTCTCTTATTTCATTTCTCATCGCTTCAATACTTTCTTCTCTTCTTTGATTCTTCGCTTCAATACGCGCGCGCTCTTCTTCTGTAGCTAACTGCATTGTTTCATGAGATTCCTCAATGTTTTCAATTGTATTTTGAACCATGTCTTGCAATTTTTCTACATTATCACTACGATCATCTGGTTTAGGTTGTTGTTGTTTCATCTTATTCCTCCTTGATATGTAAAGTACACACGTATTTTGCTTCAAGCCTTAGTAAATTAAACATCTAAAATATTGGTCGAAATATTTAATTGAAAATAAAAGGCGTATTGATATTCAATACGCCTTACAATGGTTATTCACCTTTTGTTTGAATGACTTGAGCATGCTTGCCCGATTTATCTTGCATTTTCTTACCCTTATTTCCTCTAAACCCACGTGGTTGTGTACCTAAGTGGTCTTGGCTAAAGTGGTCTGTAGTATTACCTGACATAATATCGCCTCCCTCATATTCATTATCACCAACAGACGGTGACTTCATGAAAGGCAAATGTCGGTTATTTACCCAATCACTATTCAGCCTTCTTTAAAAGCCTTTGTTCCAATCTTTCTTCAATTTTCGCCAAAGCTTCTTGATCACTTAATAGCTGTTGTTTATTTTCTAGAACTAACTCTTCAAAGGTTTGTTTTTTTACTTTTCTCAACCTTCACACCACCTTCAATTGATCTTAGTAGTATTTATTCCCAATTTCACGTCCAATTATTACAACTTTTAGAAAATTTCTTTATCTTGAAAATTTAAAAAAGAACCTTCCTAAACGGAAAGGTCCAAATAAAATTTATTCAAGTTCTTTTAAGTATGATTCCATCTGCTCTAAGGTCATCTCACCAGGATGTCTCTCCCTAATGATCCCCTTACTATCTATAAAAAAGGACACAGGTAAATTAAGGACTCGATACGTACTACTAGTTTGATTAGTCACATCCAAAAGAATCGGAAAGGTAAATCCATGTTCTTCAACAAAGTCTTTTGCTGTTTCTAAACTTTTTTCAGTCACCGTCATATTGACTGCCAGAACAACTACATCATCAGGAGCGTTGTTGTGTAATTCCTGCATTGCTGGCATTTCTTCTAAGCACGGCTTACACCATGATGCCCAAAAGTTTAATAATACTTTTTTTCCTTTAAGCTCTGAAAGCTTGACAGTACCACCGTTCATCATTTGAAGCTCAAAGTCAGGTGCGGTATTCCCTATTTCTACACCCACTACTTCACTTTTTTGTTTAGCTATTGCTTGCATAATTGAAAAACCGATCATAGCAAGTAACATTAAAATGGCTATGATTGTTAGTGGCTTTTTCATAATGTTCCTCCTAAAACTTCCCATCATCTAGATATTAAGTGTTTTCCTTATTTTATCATAAATATCTAACTTTGAATGAAAAAATGCTGACTCGTATATCTGAGTCAGCATCTATTTTCATATTAAGCTTTAAGCTTGTCACGAAGAACCATTTGAAGAATTCCACCATGACGATAGTAGTCAATTTCAACTTCGCTATCAAATCGCACAAGCACTTCAAATTCTTGCTTGTTTCCATCTTCATCAGTTGCTGTCACTTTTACAAAGTCACGTGGACGAACTGATTCATCGATTTGAACTTCAATTGTTTCTTTACCAGTAAGACCTAGTACCTCAGCATTTTCACCTTGTTTGAATTGTAAAGGTAGAACACCCATTAATACAAGGTTACTACGGTGAATACGCTCAAAGCTTTCAGCGATAACTGTTTTAATACCTAAAAGGTTTGTCCCTTTAGCTGCCCAGTCACGTGAACTTCCCATACCATAATCATTACCAGCTAAAACTACTAGTCCAGTACCTTCTTCTTTGTAGCTCATACAAGCATCATAAATAGTAGTTACGTCACCAGTTGGCCAGTGTGTTGTAAATCCGCCTTCAGTACCAGGAGCAATTTGGTTCTTAATACGGATATTTGCAAATGTACCACGCATCATGACTTCATGGTGTCCACGACGAGAACCATATGAGTTAAAGTCTCTTGGAGTTACTCCCTTAGATTGTAGATATTTACCTGCAGGAGTATCTTTTCCGATTGAACCTGCTGGAGAAATATGGTCAGTTGTTACAGAATCACCGAATTTTGCAACGACACGTAAACCACTTAATGGTTTTACTTCGCCTGCTTCAGGAGATAAATCTTCAAAGAACGGTGGATTTGCAATATATGTTGATTCATCATCCCAAACATATAATGCTTGATCCGTAGTTTCGATTTCATTCCAACGTTCGTTGTCATCGAACACACGCTCATATTCTTTTCTGAATAGTTCAGGAGTTACAGTAGCCTTAACTACATCCTTTACTTCACTGATTGATGGCCAAATATCTCTAAAGAATACATCATTACCATCTCTGTCTTTACCGATCGAGTCATTTTGAAGATCAATATCAACCGTACCCGCTAATGCATAAGCAACAACTAGTGGTGGAGAAGCTAAATAGTTTCCTTTTACCAGTGGGTGAATACGACCTTCGAAGTTACGGTTACCAGAAAGAACTGAAGTTACCAAAAGATCACTTTCTGCTACAGCTTTTTCGATTTCGTCAGCTAATGGACCAGAGTTACCAATACATGTTGTACATCCGTAACCAACTGTGTTGAATCCTAGCTTTTCAAGGTAAGGAAGTAATCCAGCTGCTTCTAGATATCCAGTTACAACCTTTGAACCAGGTGCTAATGATGTTTTTACATACTTTGGCACCTCTAAACCTTTTTCAGCAGCTTTTTTCGCAACAAGTCCTGCTCCAAGCATAACGTAAGGATTAGAAGTGTTTGTACAGCTTGTAATTGCAGCGATTGCAATTGCGCCTGTCTTCATGTTTACTTCATCACCATCGTTAAATTTAACTGTAATCTCTTTATTTATATCTTCAGGAGTTAAACCAAAACCTTGGTTTCCTGTCTTTGTTAGTGCTTCAGAAAATGATTCTTTCATTTCTGAAAGTGGAATTAAATCTTGAGGACGTTTTGGTCCAGAAAGATTTGGTTGAATATCAGCAAGATCAATTTCAACTAATGCAGTAAAATTAGGATCTTCCAAGTCTGGCGTATAGTATAATCCGTTATTTTTTGAATATTCTTCAACAACTTTAATTTGCTCTTCATCACGGCCAGTTAAACGAAGGTATTCAATTGCTTCTCCATCAACTGGGAAGAATCCACAGGTAGCCCCGTATTCTGGTGCCATGTTTGAGATTGTAGCACGATCAGCAAGTGGAAGTTGAGCAATACCAGGTCCGAAGAACTCAACAAATTTACCAACTACACCTTTTTGACGTAACACTTGAGTTACTTTAAGTGCAAGGTCAGTAGCAGTTGTTCCATTTGGAAGCGTACCTGTTAGTTTTACACCAATCACTTCAGGAACTGGGAAGTATGAAGGTTGACCTAACATTCCAGCTTCTGCTTCAATACCACCAACACCCCAACCTAATACACCAATACCATTAATCATCGTTGTATGTGAGTCAGTACCTACTAATGTATCTGGGAATGCTTCAAATTCACCGTTTTCACCTTCGATTGCATGTACAACATTTGCAAGGTATTCTAAGTTTACTTGGTGAACGATACCAGTTGCAGGTGGTACAGCACGATAGTTGTCAAATGATTTTTGAGCCCAGCTTAAAAATTTATAACGCTCAGCATTACGTTCAAATTCTAGATCCATGTTGAATTGAAGCGAATCCATAGTGCCCGCTCTATCAACCTGTACTGAGTGGTCGATAACTAAATCAACTGGAATTTCAGGATTAATTTTATCAGGATCTCCACCTAAGTCAGCCATTGCTTTACGTAGTGAAGCTAAATCTACGACTGCAGGAACACCTGTGAAATCTTGGAGGATAACGCGTGAAGGTTTGAATGGAACATCTACTTCCTTAACCTCATCTGTACCCCATTTTGCTAAGTTCTCAACATGTTCTTTAGTAATAACTCTTCCATCAACTTGGCGAAGAACTGATTCTAAAAGAACTTTGATTGAATATGGTAATTTTGATACATTACCAATGTTTGCATCTTCTAATGCTTTTAATGAATAATAGTTATACGTTTTGCCGTTTACATCAAAAGATGAACGAGCGTTAAAAACATCTTGTTTTGTCATATGTATTACCCCCTCTAATTAATAGTAGAACAATTTCAACAAAATGTCGAAAATAAAATAAAAACTCCCCACTAATTTACATGACAATATTATATTAATACACTACTTAACATAAGTAAATAAAAAGAAAGTTATCGTTTAGAATAAGTTTTCCTTATAACACTGTCCCCTTAAATATCTTAATTAAGATAATAATAATTTTAACATTGTTAAGCAAACTAATGTTGGAGGTGATGATGGTTATGGCTAAAAGAAAAGCGAATCATGTCCGACCTGGAATGAATCACGCGGACGCACAAGGAATTGGTGCAGGTTATAATGAAGAATTCTCAAATGAACCATTAACTGCGGAGCAACGTCAAAATAATAAAAAACGTAAGAAAAATCAATAAAGACTTTTTTAAAACCAAATAAAAATAAAGCCTGCTTTTCGCGGGCTTTATTTTTTTACTGATTCACTTCATCAATGATTGATTGAAGATCTTCTTTAAATTTATTGAGTTGGTCTAGTTGAGTATCAGATGCTACTTCTATCGCATTATTAATTTGATTAAAGGCTTCATTCACTTCATTTTTCAACCTTTTTAGTTGAACACCATAGTCTGGATCATCATGGACAATACTATGATACACATCCATTGCCTGGTTTGTCCCTTGTTCTGCCGCCTGATATGCTTGCTGTTTATCCTTTTGATAAGGCATTATAATTCCTCCCTACATTTAATTAATCATACTTAGCATCCCAATAATTAGCGAAAACATTACTAAACAAATAAGAATAAATTAATTAATATTTCTCATCCTATCTGTAGAAGGAGGGATTTCAAATGGCAGAAAAAAACACAGGCAAAGATATTCGAAGAAACTCACCTAAAGGTCATGAAGGCCAGCCAGAACCATTAAGTGGATCTAAAAAAGTGAAAAATAGAAACCATACCCGTCAAAAAAATAATGCGGGCCATGATCTATAACATTTCGAAATAAATAAAAGCTGGCCACTATGGTCAGCTTTTTACACCAAGACGATTACAGGCATCTACTACATCGGAGATTTCTTCGTCTGAAATCGTTCTAAAATCCAACACAACAGATTCATTTTTTACACGAGCAATGATTTTCACATCACCAGTTCTTAAAGTAACTGCCATATCCTCTGCCGACATACTCACATGTGTAAGTGTAACAGTATAGGTCGGAATCGTTACATCAGGCATCGTCCCTCCACCCACTTGTGAAACATCTTCTAAAAGTGCAGTGGACAAGTCTTTATTGTTAAGCTGGTTAATAAAGTGCTGTGCTTTTATTCTGATTGTTTCTTTATCGTCTAAAATATCTCTTACAGTCGGAATCGCCTTAATCTCATCTCCACCTGTTAAATATGGTTGTAATGTCGCTTCAAGTGCTGCAAGTGTCATTTTATCTACTCGCAATACCCTTGCAAGTTGATGTTTTTTTAGTTTTGCAATTAGCTCTTTTTTTCCAACGATAATCCCTGCTTGTGGACCACCTAAAAGCTTATCACCGCTAAATGAAACAATATCAGCACCCTCTTTAATCACCTCAGCAACAACTGGTTCATCTCCGATACGATGGGCTCGATAATCATATAACACTCCACTTCCTAAATCTTCATAGAAAAGGACATGGTTATACTTTTTTTGTAAGGAAATTAATTCATCAGTGGGTACCGTTTTTGTAAAACCAATGGTCTTAAAGTTACTCGTATGCACCTTCATAATCATAGCTGTTTCTTCGTTAATCGCATTTTCATAGTCGACTAGGTGTGTTTTGTTGGTTGTACCCACTTCAACTAATGTTGCATCACTTTCCTCCATAATACTAGAGACGCGAAACGATCCGCCAATTTCTACCAACTGCCCTCTGGATACAATGACTTCCTTATTCTTTGCTAGCGCTCTAAGAATTAAATACACTGCTGCAGCATTGTTATTTACAACCATGGCTGCCTCAGCACCGGTTACTTTTTGTAAGATTCCCTCAATAATGTCATGTCTGGACCCTCTAGTCCCCTTTTCAATATTGTATTCTAAATTGGAGTAGTTTCCTGCTATTTCTACAACCTTCTGTATCGCTTTTTCACTTAATCTCGCTCGTCCAAGGTTTGTATGTAGGACTGTCCCAGTCGCATTTATCACTTTTTTCATGTAATAAGACACAAGTGAAGAAGCTTCTTTTTCGGTCATGTGAAAAATCATATCTACTAAATAATCTTTCGTTATCGTTTCTTCAAGCATTGTGTTTGATTTAATTTTTGCTCGAATTGAAGTACTAACTTCTTGAACGATTTGAGTTAATTTTTCTTTTGTTAAACCATATGTAGTCTCAATTTCATGAAATCTCTTATTTTTTTGAATTTCATGGATTGGGGGAATTAATCGTAAATATTCGTTCATAGCTTGCCTCCATTTTGTTTCAAAGAAAAATGAAACAAATCTTCATGTAATGATTAAACTTGAAATAGACTAGGTAGGAAAAGCTGCTCGGGAATATTTGAAGGATTGTAATCAGAAGATATCGTGAGTGGGGCAATAGAAAGGAAGGAGTGCTGCGAATACAGACTCCTTTTTTAGAGAAATTCTATTTATTATCCACAAGCTTTGAGATTATTTCTTGAACATCTGGGAACTTGCCAACCTCAAGCTTTGAATAAATCTTCTCACCATTAACAATCACTTCAAATGCGCCACCAGAGCTTGGGATTAACTCAAGATTTGTTATCGTGTGACGAAAATGACTAAATAACTCTTCCGCGAAACTCGCGGCTTTTGGTGCGTAGTTTCACTGCATGCAAAATTCTACTGATACCTTAAAAGTTGCCATTTTACTTCCTCCTAGCATTTTTCCATTAGTTCTATATTATTTTATATAAAACAAGGGCTTTTCGCAAAACATTCGTATTTCTTATTCGAAAAACATTATTCACTTCTCCATACTCTTTCATTATCAACACGTTTAGTAATCTTTAATCGGTCATACAACTCAAGTAATGGTACAATATACTTCCTTGATAATTGTAGTATATCCTTTGCTTCCTTTATATCAAAAGAGTCACTAGTATGTTCTTTCATGACTAGTACAGATTGGTTTAATGCTTTTTCATGAATATAAAACTTTTCATCTAATTGATAAATTTGTTCCGTAAGAAGTAAATGATGAAGTAAGCTATTCCCCTCTTTTTCGGGTAACCCTGCTTGTCCTACATAATCACTCCATGAAGAAACCGTCAGATGATCTTTTTCAAGTGAGCGAACGACACCTTCCATTCGCTTTTCCCACTGCTTTGGAAAAGATGGAGCAAATTCAATCAATGATATATACTGCTCATCTTTTTTAAGAATCTGATCAGTTATTAAAAGTGTTATAGTAAAATCGATTAAATCTTTAGGATACGTCTTTGAAAAAGATTGAGTTAATTCTGCCTTGTTCATTCCAGGTAATAAGGTATTTTCCTCGTGAAACCCGTTAATTTCTTTTTCAATTTGTTCACCTAATTTAGAAATTATAAACATAGACGAATAACGGTCTTTCTTCACTTCAGTGAACTCTTCCTGAGAGAGGATATCTGTTAAAGCTTCATGAGACATTCCTGTTTCTTTCCCGAGTTCTTGAATTGATAACAGATGACCTCGTTTGAGCGCATCCAGTACGCGATCTTTAGGGGTTCCCTCTTTTTTCATATTAAGCATGCTAATTGTTTCATTTCCAAAGCGGTATTTTTGTCCTTGTGGATCAATGACCCATCCGCCTCCAATCGTTTCTGCTGGAGTAGGCCTTCTAAGGATAAAACGATCACCGCGTTTTGTTACGATTCCCTCATTTAATCTTAATTGGCATAAGATTTCGCCCTGATCATCTCCGGCTTCATTGCGATCAAAGAATACAAGAGTTCCCATGACTTCCTTTGTCCCGATATGACATTTAATTAATGAACGCTGTTTCACCTTATATTCCAAGTCATTAACAAATCGCAACGCAATATCCACAGTATCTGTTACAGCATAATCATTTGATGAAACAAGTACATCACCACGAGTGATTTCGCTTTTTGAAACACCACTTAAGTTAATCGCAACCCGCTGACCTGCTTGGGCTTCTTTTACTTGAGCATGATGAACTTGTAGCTGTCGTGCCTTTACCTCAATTTGGTTTGGTAAAACCGTTAAAAAGCTTTCTTCTTTGACAATTCCTTCATAAATCGTTCCCCGGACCACAGTACCTTGTCCTTTAACCGTAAATACCTGATCAATCGGCAGACGGAAGCTGCCTTCTACTTTCTGTGTTTCAATCGTTTCTAATTCACTTTTTATAATGTCTTTTAACTCGTTAATCCCTTTACCTGTAAGACTATCTACTAAAACTAGCGGGGCATCTGAAAAAACGGTCCCATCTAATTGTTCTTTTATATCATCTTCTACTAGTTCAATAAACTCAGGATCTACCCGATCAATTTTGGTAACTGCGACTATACCTCTTTCAATACCCAAGAATGAAAGAATCTCAAGATGCTCTGTAGTCTGTGGCATAACACCTTCGTCTGCCGCAACCACTAAAACCACTAAATCAATACCCGCTACACCCGCAATCATTTGACGGATAAATCGTTCATGTCCAGGAACATCAATTACTGAAACATCCATATCTTCACTTAGATGTAATGGAGCAAATCCTAACTCAATTGAAATTTGCCTTTCCTTTTCTTCTTTCAGCCGATCTGTATCAATATTCGTTAACGCCTTCGTTAACGTTGTCTTCCCATGATCAATATGTCCAGCCATTCCTACTGTAAAATTTCTTTTCCCCATGTTCTTTTCCCTACCTTTAAACTATACCTACTTATCTCCTTACTCTATCGCAATTGACAAGCTAAAAGCAACAAAACTAGCTTTAAATAATCATTTTAACTAGTAGAAGTTTCACGGATTTTTACGAATGGATTTAATGATAGTCATTTAATATATATCTATCTTATAGATAAACGTTGGACAATTTACCTTCTAATCCCCTGTAATAGCACGTGTTCAAAAAGCCATCTCATTTTTTTATGCTTAATACTTGAAAAATAATAAAAATTACTTTAATATAATAAATGTTGCTTTAAGCATAATCATATTTCGGGGTTGATTGGGGTACTGGTGTCCCTCACGGTCTTCAAAACCGATTGTGACCTGCGTGCCAGGTTAGCTGGGTTCGATTCCCAGGCAGTCCCGCCAAATTCATTAAAAACTTCAATTAAGTTGACTATAATATAAAAATACAACAGATGGAGCGCCCTAGCATGGGTGCTTTTTTTACTTGAAAAAACTTCTCTCTCTAGTAATGGTTTGTAGGCGCTATAAAAATCAAGCTTCATGTTATTTGTAATGTTTAAAAAATTATCTTTTAAGTAATTCTCCTAATGTAATATAATGGATATAAAATACACAGGAGGAATTTTATGGGATTATTAGATGGATTAATGGGTAACGCCTCTGAAGCCGATATAAAGGAAGTTTCAAAAGATTTAGAGTTAATTTTAACTGATAACGAACGAGTAGAGAAAGCATTCAAGTTAATTCGCGATTTAATTGTTTTCACAGATAAACGACTAATTCTTATTGATAAACAAGGTGTAACTGGTAAAAAGGTTGAATACCATTCCATCCCCTATCGTTCTGTTACTCACTTTAGTGTGGAAACAGCCGGCACTTTCGACCTAGATGCAGAACTTAAGATATGGATTTCCAGCACTACACAGCCGGTCGCAAAACAATTTAAAAAAGACAAAAATATTTATGACGTACAAAAAGCATTAGCTTCATACATACTCAAATAATCAAAATGCTCTCCTATATCGGAGGGCTTTTTTTATTAAATTTATTGCCCTTTATAAACTACTCCATCCCTCGCATTATCCGTGGAACGAATCAGAGAGCATCACTTTCATCCATTATATGTTTTAAAGGACAAACAACCACCTCGTCTACTCACCAAATTAGGTATACGCACATATCGTATCTTAATCCTGAGTTTTTGTACTAAAGGAGGATATGATATGACACTAACGCTCGCTCATTGGTTATATGGTATTGTCACAGTCATTATTATTCTGACTATGATTTTTAGAAAAGGAATTGTATTACCAACACTTTTAGGTACTTTTCTGATTGCTTGGATTTACCAAGGTAGTATAGTAAGTGGTTTCACAGCTGTGTTTAATGCCAATTTAACAGCTGCCAAAGAGTTATTTAGTATATTTCTAATTATTACATTTATGGTTGCCTTGCTTCAGTCTTTAAAGGACTTGGGAGCAGATCGGCAAATGATCTCACCTATTCAAAAAATAATGACGAATGGACATATTGCATACTTTGTTTTAATAATTGTGACCTATGTAATATCACTATTCTTCTGGCCCACTCCTGCGGTGCCTTTAATTTGTGCATTATTGGTACCCGCTGCAGTTCGAGCAGGTTTACCAGTCATGGCTGCAGCAATGGCTGTTTCACTTGCAGGTCAAGGAATGGCCCTGTCCTCAGATTACGTTATGCAAATTGCACCAAGCTTGTCGGCTAAATCAGGTGGTTTAGACCAAGCGGCAGTCGCCGATAAGGCATTAGTGCTTTCTCTCATTTCTGGTATAACAGCCATTCTAATCGGCTATCTTGCTACGAGAAAAAAAATGCGAAAAGCTGATGATTCAGTGGTTGAAAAGGAATTAGAAGCAATTCAAGGAAAGCAAAAAGAAAGCGATCAAACAATTAGCAAGCCAGGATGGAGCAAATTATTTGCTGTCTTGGTTCCACTGTCCATGCTAGCAGTAATTGTGTATATGATATTCACGAAGGTTAGTGTTGGTAGAATGGGAGGATTTGAAGGTAGTGATGGTGCTGCTTTTATTGGGGGAGTTACAGTCTTACTTCTCAGCTTAGCCACGATTTCTTATGGAAAAATTCATGCCTTAAATCGAATTAGTGATCATATAACGGAAGGATTCGTATTTGCCTTTAAGGCAATGGGGCCTGTTATACCAATCGCAGGATTTTTCTTCTTAGGAAGTAGTGATTTTTCAGCTAGCATTTTATCAATTGATTCAAATGAAAGTCCTGCTTTCTTATTTGACCTAGTTCAGGCTTCACAAGCATACATTCCAAATAACTCCTTCATTTCAGCATTCGGGATATTAATCATTGGGATTATCACAGGATTAGATGGTTCAGGATTTTCCGGTTTACCATTAACAGGTTCATTATCAAGTGCACTTTCATCCGGTTCCATCGACCCAACCACTTTAGCAGCTATTGGGCAAATGGGCTCTATTTGGACCGGTGGCGGAACATTGATTGCATGGTCATCTTTAGTAGCTGTTGCAGGACTATGCGGAATTTCAGTAATGGAACTTGTCAGGAAAAACTTCTGGCCAGTAATCATTGGGTTGATGATTTCAACCTTTGCAGCGTTACTCATTTGGTAAAATACACAAGATCAGCACCTGAATTACACATTCCAGGTGCTGTTCTATTACATTTTCAACAATGATTTTATCATTTTGCCCCAAAATGGCTGTAGAGACTTGAGTAAGCCACTTAATAAAACATCTAATTATTACATAAACCTCGATAACAAAAACTTATGTTAAGACATAAAATCAACTACATTTCATTTTGGAAATTGATAGAATAAAATAGGTTTATACAATATTAGGAGGTTAAGAGATGACCTTTCAATTCTTGTCAATTGACCATATACAACTAGCTGCACCAAAGGGATCAGAGGATATAGCTAGGGAATTTTTCGGTGGCATATTAGGGTTTATTGAAATTGAAAAACCTGAAGAACTAAAAAAACGTGGTGGAGTATGGTTTGGCTTTGAGGGATATCAAATACATATTGGGATTGAAGATCCCTTCACTCCAGCTAAAAAAGCCCATCCTGCATTTAGAATTAGAAATATCGAAGAGCTTAAGGCCCATTTATTACTCAATAATATTGAGATAATTGAAGACGACAAGCTACCTGGAGCAAATCGAATATACATTCATGATCCATTTGGAAATCGGATTGAAGTACTAGAAAAGATGTAGCTACCTATATACACTTTTAGTCCACTTACCCAAAGTGGACTAAAGTATTTTCTATTCATCATGTTTTGGATATTTACCAACTAGATAAATTGCACTAATAATTCGTTTATTTACCCATTTAAGATTCTCAGATGTATTTAATCTCTGAAAAACATTGTCTCTTCCATCAGCAGTTGTTACATAATGACTTGGAAGACTATTTAAACTTAGTGCAATAATATCAGTACGACATTTTTCACACTTACAAAAAACCTGAAAATCTGGACCAAGCATTTGAACAGTCACCAAAGATTCCACTAATTCTTCCATTACATTATGATATTTTTTACTCACATTCATTCTCTCTTTCTTGTTCGGTGATTACATTAGAAGTTTAAACTAATTATATCCCAATCGAAGGATTATACAATAAGAATCACTTCCTATATTGCAGTCAAGATAACACCTATTGCGATTAAGGCTATTCCAATCCCATTAAGGAATGATATCTTTTCTCCAAGAAATACAATTGCAGCAATAGTTGCAATGACTACACTTAACTTATCAATAGGTGCAACCTGAGACACTTTCCCAAGCTTTAAAGCCATAAAATAAAATAGCCATGATGTCGCCCCTGCTACTCCGCTTAGTATAATAAATAAAAATGTTTTCTTTTCGGCAATAATCGTTGGAATCTTTGACAGATTACCTTCAAACGCTACTACTCCTACTAAAAATATAGCCATAATGATTGCCCTTATTGCCGTCGCAGTATTGGCATCAATATTTTGTAACCCAATTTTCCCAAAAATACTTACTAGTGCAGCGGAAGCAGCAGCGAGGAGAGCAAATAAAAGCCATAATGCCATATTAATCACCCTTTATTCTTAATTCGAGGTAATAATTCCTGTTCCCTCTATTTTTGCTTCTACATTTACATTGATTTGCAATTTTGGATATAGTTCAAGCCATTTCTTGTATTTTGCACTTTCTTCACCAGAATGTGTGGCCCGGTATCTTAAACCAAATCCTAGTGGATCTACCTTTTCTTCTTGAAACTTAAGAATAAGGTCTTTTACTCTTTTGGTTGACGCTTTTGACACAAGTTTTTCATATCTATTTAATGTTTTTAGATCAATCATATTCTGTGATTCTTCAACAATACCACTTAACTTTATATTAATTTGCAAAGAGGGCTCATCCTGATTTTTTACATCCACCTTAAAATTTGAAGAAAGGCTTTGTACACTTATTAAAAACTTTTCGTCCTCTTCATCAACTAAAATATCAGTTTTATCATAGCCCTTATCTAGGATATTAAAGGTTTTGGTTTCGTCCTTATTCAGCCTTAACTTCTCTTTACCTTCTTCTAGGATTACTAATCGATTTATCATGAATAGCTTTTCCTTTCCCATTTCTACAATCGGTAACACAGGGTTTATCCCTGATTCATTTAAGTCACGGATAAATTTAAATAAAAAAACCGAAGTAATATATGGGGTTTCTGTTCCTTGGTCACCGAACGCTAGAAGCAGTGCATTTGAAGGCAGTCTTTCAGAGTCTGGTTTTAATTCTAATACTGCTTTTGCTGTCGGGCTGCCTAAAGTGACCCAAGCAACATTTTGAATGTCACGCCTTCTAACAAACCAATCCATCGTTTCCTTAATGTCTTTTTCAAATAACTCCTCACCTAACACGATTGTTTTTGCATGTCCAAAATCAAGTTCTTTGTCGACTCGTGATTTCATTATCCTGACCGCTTCAGTAATAGAGTTAGCTTCCTCTGAAATGAGGATAAACTTTTTTGCGCCCATTTTAGGTTCAGCTTCTGGAATAGCTAATTTTAGAAGGACATTATATTTAAAGTTATCGTTTTCAGGCTTATCAATTCCGATAGAAACAACAAAAAAACGTTTATCGATATCCTTAAACCCACATCCTACTAGCAATAAAATAAAAAATAAGGGGAGCATGATTTTTAAGAACCTCATTTGTTAAGCCTCCTAATCAACCAAAACAACATAAAATTCATACATAATATTGCAGGAATTAAGCTATCGAACCATCTACTAGCCGTAAATAAAATGGTTCTTTCATTTGTTAAGTATTGAATTAACACCGAAACTCCGGCAAATCCGATAATAATGATAAAGGGGGTTATATTTATCTTCTTTTTTGTCATTTTAGGAATGAGTTTTTCTATCCATTTCAAAGATACATGCCAGTGAATCATAATACTTAAGAGAGAAATACCAATATATAAGACCAAAAAAATAAATAAAACCCTTTCGATTACACCAAATTCGATTCTCATTGAATCAACCGTTGATATCCAAGGAAATGAATATGTTTTGGACATTTCTAAGCCATTTAAACCGATTGGAACGGCAACTGTTGTAAAAAGTGTGAATAACCCGGCAAGAGGTACTATCCAAAGCCATTTAAGTTGAAGTTTAGTAATATATTTATTAAAAACATTCAAATTTAAAAAACCTAGAAAAATATAAAGTCCAGCAGATAACGTTGTCCACGAAGGTAATTCCCAAAAATGTGTAAATACAATTCTTACATAATCCCAATTAAAATAGTCATGTACGTAGGCTTTTAGAAAAATCATTATCATTAAAGGAATATTTATTATTAATACGATCTCTAATACAAATAAGAGTGACTTAGAATCGAGTAAGACTCCCGCACAGATCACGAGTAAAAACATGAAAATTGTAACATTACTGCCCATTTCTGGATTTATAAACCTAGTTGAAATATCAACGAACACAATAAGTGTAATCAAACCAGCCATAAACCACATAACACCATTCAGAAGCGAAAATAAGCCATTAAACCATCTTGGTGTATACCTCTCAACTAAGTCGGGCATACCTTGTGCCGGGAATTTTTTGAGCTGATACAAAAACCAATACATCAATACTGTTCCAATGACAGTTGATAATATAATCCCCATGACCATTCCATTCGTTTGTTCACTCAACAAAATTCTTGGAACATAAGCAACAACATTTGCAAGCATGTTTAGTACGATCAAGAAAAATAAATAACGACTCACCCAAATCCCCCTATTCCTTACTTATATTTGTGGTTTCTGGATTTTCATCGTATCGTAGTCGAAAATAAGGTTCTTTGAAACTTTTTAGTCCAGCCAAATAAATAATTAAACCAAGAAACCCAACAATTAGTCCAATTATCCCTGTCAATGCTGTAATCGTTAATAATAAATACTTTACAACTCTCATTGAAAAACTCATTTCATTAATTGGAACAACAAAGTTAGATATAGCCACGGCCGCTACGATAATAATCATAATATTTGATACAAGGCCTGCCTCTACAGCAGCCTGGCCCAATATTAATCCACCTACTGTAGTGGCAGTCGACCCGATGGTCTTTGGCAATCGAATAGATGCTTCAACTAGTAACTCCATCATTAACAACATAAATAAAACTTCCACAAAGGAAGGATACGGAACTGCCAACCGACTACCAGCAATACTTAGCGTTAATTGTATGCGAAAAATCTCAGGATTAAAGGAAGATATTCCGATGTAAGCAGATGGGAGTAATAAACTGACAAATAAGCCTGTATACCTTAAAATCACCAAAAATTTTGATACCCAATAGGGTTGGTATAAATCTTCCATTGATCTCATAAAATCAAAGAACACAGCGGGTACAACCATGACAAAAGGTGTGCCCGCAAGCATCAATACCACCTTTCCCTTAGCCAGGTTATAAACAATACGATCTGGTCTTTCTGTAATCATATATGTTGGAAAAAGCGTTTTTCCTCTTGTATCGAATTCACGCTGTAATTCTCCTACAGATTGAATTGTCACATTTTTTATTTTTTTTAACCGTTTTTTTACCTCATTGACAATTTCCGACTTTGCTTTATCGTTGTCATATAGTAAAACTAAATCCATCTTGTCATTTTCTCCAACAGGATCACATTTTTCAACTACCAACGATGTTTGATGATATCTGGATCTAATTAAGTTAATATTTGTAATTAAATCTTCACTTAAAGCATTTTGTGGACCTTGTATTGTCGTTTCAACACTTGCGTCTAATATTGCATTATTTGGATTTTTCCCCATATTTAAGAGTAAGATTTCGTCTTCAATAAATAGTACAATATTTCCTCTAACAAGATCGTTAAGTGCCTTTTCTTTGTCTTCATATTCCTTGTAGCCTTCAAGACTCTTCAAGTACGATTTAATAGAATCAGATTCAAAAAATGGCTTAACAACATCTCTTTGGATTTTTTCAGGATCACATAATGTTTTTATGTACAGTAGTTTTATCTTCAAATCTTTCTTTGGATGTATCAATTCCTGTGAAACAGAGTCAACACTATGATTAATTTTATTATCTATATATTGATAAATCTCTTCTAATTTACTTTCGTCCATGATTAACCTCCCATGGTCTATCATATCGCTTAGCTTTACCTTGGAATTACTTAACAATACATGCAAAGCTTTCAACAATATATTTACATACTACTTACAATTTTCGCACCATGGAGTATGAAAATAGTGCATTCACCTAGTGTGGATTGAGCGGAGAGCCACTTGACTTCTGCGGGATTCAGTGGTCTCGTGAGACCCCGCAGGAGCCATAAAGCGACGAGGCTCACGGACCACCCGGCGGAAAGCAAGTGGATCGCAGCTCATGGGACTCTACATCCTTAGTTATTTTCAGGGTAACCAACTATTCACACTGATTATTTAGATAAAATTGTATAAATCACCAGAAAAAGGAAAATATGTTACTAAATGACGGGAGGTGTAAAAATGGAAGTGAATATGAGTGCCCAGGAAGTTCTTATGAACATCCAACAATTGCGCAATGGTGGATCTAATCTAAATAAAAAAAGTATAAAAAAAACAAATCCACAATTAATGAGAAATGCTCTACATTATTTCTCTGATTGGACTAGTGCTGTAGAAAAAAGCAACTCGTTGTAACTCGTCCTACATAGGAAGAAGCTGACAGTAAGTTGAGGCTATTATCTCACAGGAAAAGTTGTTATTTTATTATACTTATACATACTAGAGCATTAATTTATTAGTCAGCTACCCAAGCTTTTTAGTGCCTCCTTACTCTCTCCTTTTAGTTCTTAAAATCAAAAAATGAGCAAACAGAAATTACACTTTTTTATTTTAGATTCGGCTAGAAAACCTTTAAATGGCAATAATAAAGATAAGTCTATCTATGAAACAAAGGAGATAGACACAAACCATGTTTAGTCATATAGATAAGAGCTATTTAAAAGGAGATTTTTCTTAATGCTATTAGAGGATTCACTCTTAAATAAAAAGGTATCCATTAAACAACTCCTCCTAAAAAAAAATATTACTGGTATTCAATTTGATTCCAGGCAGATAGAACCTGGAAATCTCTTTATCGCTATTGAAGGAACATCTATGGATGGACATCAATATATCCAACAGGCTATAGAGCGTGGAGCATCTGTAATTATTGGAGAAAAAAACATTGAAGGTCTACAAGTTCCTTATTATAAATCATTTAACAGTCGTCTCGCCTTGTCTAAGGCAGCTAGTGAGTTCTATGGACATCCTTGGGAAAGACCTATCATGATCGGGATAACAGGTACAAATGGGAAAACCACCACTTCCTATTTTATTAGACACATACTAGAGCATCATGGACTATCATGTGGGCTGATTGGCACTGTGAAGCATATTATTAATGGCAATGAGATATTTTCAAGTCAGACAACACCAGACCCCATTCAATTGCAAAAGCTATTATCTGAAAGTAAAGATGACGTGATTATTATGGAGGTATCCTCTCATGGTCTCCATCAGGATAGAGTTAGTGGTATAGAATTTGACTTTGCTTTATTCACCAACTTGAGCCACGATCACCTCGATTACCATACAACTATTGAAAGTTACTTCTATGTAAAAGCAAAACTATTTAATTTATTAAAAGAAGATGGATTGGCTATCATCGGAACATACAACAACTGGGGTGATAAGATGAGACGAGTTATCAACACCCCAGATACTCGTGTATTCACCTTCGGATCAAATGATTACGACGACTACGAATTACTTCAATGGAATCAAGGCTCAATAAACAAATGTCTTATACGCGATATCAAGGATAAGATCAGTTTAGTCTTTCCTTTACCAGGTTTACACAATGTATGGAATGCATTAGGTTCTTTTGTGATAGCAAGGAAACTGAATATTAGCGTAGAAGAAATAAAACATGCTTTACTATCATTCCCAGGGGTACCAGGCAGGTTCCAAATGATAAACTACGAAAACCAGCCGACATTTATTGTTGATTATGCACATACACCGGACGGATTAGAGCACTGTCTATCAACCGCTAAGAAACAAAGTAGTGGAGAACTTATTCACATTTTTGGCTTTAGAGGAAACAGGGATAAAACAAAAAGAGAAACTATGCTGGAAATTTCAACCAGCAAATGCAACAAAGTTATTCTTACCTTAGATGATTTAAATACTGAAAGCTATAATAGTATGATTGAAGATATGAGATGTCTTGCTGAACGTAGACTAAACGTACAAATAATCCCTGATCGGACTCTAGCGATTGAACGAGCTTGGAAAGAGGCAGGGACAAATGACATTGTTATTATTACTGGCAAAGGCCCTGAGGAATATAAACAACCATTTACTCACCCATGTCTCTCAGATCAAGATACCGTAAATTTTTTAGTTAAGGAGTCTATAGATAATGATGTACAGGTAAGACATCTGCATTAATTTTAATTCATGTAGCTTAGATTATCATGTATAATAACATTATCGGTAAATGTATGAGGTGAATATATAATTATGATGTCAAATGGTTTGTTTTTATGGTCAATGGTGTTATGGGGATTTTTCCTTATAACTTTAATGGCAATCGGCGGATTCTTTATGTTTCGAAAGTTTCTTAAGAGGTTGCCAAAAGAAGATGGGAAATCAGATTTAGATTGGCAGGACTATTATCTAGAGAAATCCATTCATCTTTGGACAACAGAGCAAAAACTACTTCTTGAGGAGCTAGTAAGTCCAGTACCTGAATTATTTAGGGATGTTGCCAGACAAAAGATCGCAGGTAAAATTGGCGAATTAGCCCTAAAAGAAGCTGCTAACGAAATTACACAAGACCTTATTGTTAGGGGTTATATAAGTGCAACGCCAAAGCGTGACCATAAATTCCTAATAAAGAAACTAAAAGAAAAAGAAATTGATTTGTCACCCTATAGGCAGCTTCTCTTATGAGAAATAAAAATAAAGCCAATCAATTAAGGATGAAGTCGACTAGAGACTTCATCCTTAATTTAGTTTCCTCTATCCCTAGCTTTAGCGATTAAATAACAATTAAAAAAGCACCAGTCATAATAACGACTAATGCTCTAAGTTAATTGACTACGTAATTGTCTATATTTAATCAACATACCTATTCTCCATGGCACAATCATCCCAAATGCCAATACCCAAAACATTCCACTTAACTCACCAATATCGATTGTTGAACTTAAGATTGTTTTTAAGATAATCCGAATAATTAATAAACCCATCAATATAAAAATAAATGCCTTCGAACGTTTTAAGTAAATCTCATTGTCTTTAACCTCAAATGAAGATGTTTTAATAAGAAGAATAGAAAATAGTATCCCTACACCAACAGCTTCGAATACATGTAGTGTAGAAATTCGAAACATTGGGTGTAGAAACATCAAAGCCCCTGAACTCATAAAAATAGGGGGTAGTACAATTTTCTTTATACTTGTAGGTTGTTTAGCGGCACGCACCCTCACTACTGTAACCAGACAAGCCATAATAAAAGCAAGTATAGAGGTAGCAATTACCAATTGTGAATCATCCTTTTTTGTTATTTAAGAAAAAGCTCAAGGAGCCGTTTGGCTATTGGTTTTGACTAGCTTAGACCAGGCAGCGATTGGTGCCCGGATCTAGCTGCAAATACTAAGTACATTATTTATAAATTCTTATAATTTACAGAATAATTAAATACGTATTTTCTTGTTTTAGTCTAATACCCTCTTTATTGCCTCTAAAATTCTATTATCATCAAATGGCTTTAAGATAAAATCCTTCGCACCAAATTCAATTGACTCAACTATCATTTTTTGTTGCCCCATAGCCGAACACATAATAATTTTGGCGTTAGGATCCTCACCAATAATTTCTCTCAAGGCAGTAATTCCATTCATTTCAGGCATTGTAATATCCATAGTTACTAAATCGGGTTTATATTTATGATAAAGCTGAACAGCTTCTCTTCCATTCTCAGCCTCTGCGACTACTTCATAGTTGGCGCCTTTTAAAATATTCGATAACTTCACACGCATAAACTTTGCATCATCAACTATAAGAATTTTCGGCATTACTTAGCCCCCTATATTACATTAGGAATAGTTTTTTTATAACAGATTGGTCAGTTGGGTCATATTTCATATTAGTTAGAAACCTGTAAATCCGCCATATAGACTGGTTAAATAGACAGTAATTTTAGTCATCCAATCAAAGAACAAGACAATACCCATAAAAATCATAATATATCCACCAATTTTCATTATTTTTATGCTATGTCTTTTAATCCACTGCATTCTCCCAATGAAAAACGATAGAACAAAGAATGGAATAGCAAAGCCTAGTACATACGCAACCATGTAAATGATAGCAGAACTTGGATTTGAAGCTGCCAATAATATAACAGATGATAAAATAGGGCCAGTACATGGAGTCCACCCAGCTGCAAAAGCCATACCAATAAAAATTGAACCGATATACCCAGTAGGTCGGTGCTTAAATTCCACTCTTCGTTCCTTCATTAAAAATTCAGGTTTAAGAAAGCCTACGATTACCAATCCAAAAAAGATAATTAAAACTGCGCCAAGTTGTCTAATTAAGTCTTTATAATCCCAAAAGAAACCTCCTATAAAAGAGGCACTAAAGCCAATTGCAATAAAAATAAGTGAAAACCCAATCAAAAAGAAGATTGTATGAATGATGCTCCTTTTTTGAAGCATCGCTTGATCTGATTTAAGTTCGCCTACAGATACCCCAGTTATATACGACAAAAATGCAGGGTAAAGAGGCAGACAGCATGGGGATATAAATGACAAAAACCCAGCACCAAATGCAAGTAAAAGATTAATATCGGTCATGATTTCACTCCTATAAAAAACTATCACTCAGTAAAAGTATACAAATATAATACCATATAAGGGGGTGATTGTACTCTATTTTAACTTCTTATCCTTGCCATGGTATATTGTATCTTATTCCTCCTTGTAATATAGTTCTACTCAAAAATTCCAATTTATTTCCTTTGAATTTATTACCATAGTATCTTATAATTATTACAAGATCCTAGCCATGAAAGGAAAGCTTGCTGTGTCTAAAGAGGAAATGCTATCGAAGATTGAACGGAAAAGGGCAGAGTTAATTGAAATTGTTTCGAAAAATGGGATAAGCTCAACAATATCAATAAGATTTAGTCAGGAATTAGATATACTGTTAAATCAATATAACAAGTATCCTTCACATACAAAAACTCTCTCAAATCAATGAGAGAGTTTTTTGTCCGTTTTGTATGTGATAATAAAATGACACTAAGAAAAGAATAATTAAAGTCTAAACTAAATGCCGAAATAAAAAACCACTTTAAAAAAACTAAAACACAAGGACAAAAAAGACCACTCTTTCTGAATTATTGATTCAGAAAAGTGATCATGATTTGTTGTAAGAATGATTAAGCTTGTCCAATACTATTTTATAAAAATGAAGGATTAATCCACGTTATAAGTTAGTGATAAGTGATAATAATCTATTGTATAAGACGCTTAAACCCTTAATACATAAACGTTTTACTTGCCCATCTGTCCGTTCATCGCTTTTAGCATTTGATTGATTTTCTTTTGAGAAGGTTTCATTCCCATTTGCATCATCATTACCTTAAGCATTTGCTCGTTTATAGGTGGATTTTTCTTTAAATAATTCATCATATATTTACGTGCGATGAAAAATCCTAATGCTACCCCAGCGAGAAGTGCCAGAACACCAACTAGAACATATAACCACATATTCTATTTCCTCCTTCTTGTTGTCTACATTACAGTGTACTAAACCATATAGTATTATACAATAAAAGAAAGAAATTTTCCTGCCTTTTAAACAAATTTTCTTTCTTTAATTGGATTCAGCCAACCATAGCGATTTTGTTCGAAATCCATAGCTAGAAAACAAGGGTTATATTTACGCAGTAACTCAAAAAAAATGGTTTCAGACTCAAGATTTCCTTTTGCTTCTAAGTAAAGGTTTCTATCAGATATAGATAATTTCGCCTCACCTTCAGGTAATTGAAACTTTAAAAAGTGAGAACTCTTATTTTGTTCATAAGTTTTATACTTCTTTAATGCAACACTAATAATTTGATTGATTTTCAAGTTAGGTATAGGTCTTGTAATAAAGTTAATTTGTTGTTCTAATATTGTTTTGTATTCAACTTGAGTTGTTTCTGCATGATCTAAGAACAATTGATATAAAAGGGACTCTCTACCAAAATAATGAGTTGCAAACTCTTCCTCAAGTAAATAGATTCGATAATTTCTCATTATAAGCACCTCTATCATACTAAATTACCTTTATTATAAATCATGAACTAAAAGATAATTGTCTGTTAGTGGTGCAATAGAACACTCTTTTTGTCGAATCGATAATTTTCAACTGTATTATATCAAAAAGACCATTTTTGATATAATCAAATACCTAGTGCACAATCGTTTAATGCAATCTGTTGTTTTTACTGTCTCTTAATTTCTGAGGTGTAACATCATTTCCTTTTGGATCGATAATTTTAACTGAATGAAGAGTATCAGTCATGGAACTTCTAAATACATTTAAATATTCTTGTCTTAACGACTGTTGTTCTTCTTTTTCCTTGGATGTTAATCCTTCATTCTTTGATTTTCTAGATAGATAATTTATTCTTGCGATTTTTTCTTTAGGTAACATTTATCTTAAATTCCTCTCTATCAATGCTTAAAACATATTTTATGTTACTAAAGAAAAGTTTATTTATCAAGTAATGTTTTCTTTTTTATTCATATGTTCATTATATCTTCTGTGTACAGTTGCTTTTGATATGTCATGTCCGAAACCTCTGAGTGTAGAAGCAATTTCAGAAAATGTCAACTTTTTCTCCCTTAAAGAGATTATTTCTAATATAGGGACTTCTTTTCGTATTCGCCCCGAAGCTTTATGAGTATTAAGTAAATTTTTTTCAGGTCGATATCCATTTTCGACTGCTTGTTTCATGCCACGCTTGATTTTAGCGTTATGGATTTTCCTTTGAAACTCCTCTACTATCCCTACGATTTCTAAAACCATTGAATCTGACTCAGACAATTGTAACTCACCATGATGACTTATAGTATAAATTTTGACACTTTCTTTTAATAAGCAACTAATAATAGCTATTTTAGCATTTCCTCTACCTAGCCTAGTTTCATCTTGAATTAATACTACATCAACATCTTCTTTTTTTATCATTTGCAATAACTTTATGATACCATCCCGATCAATCTCATAACCGCTAGCTCTTTCCTCAATGATTTCTATAATATTAAAGTTAAAGTTCTCTGCCAAGGCTAATAACTCCGTTTTCTGTCTATATATCGAAGTATCTTGCGTTTCCTTTTCAGTACTTACTCTGACGTAGATAATTGCATTACTCATTTAAGTCCTCAGTTACAAAAGCTGTAAATCTTTCAACGTCTTTCTCAAAGTATATTGGTAATACAAGTTGGTCACCCGATTTTATAGATTCTGCCTTTATATTATTGTTACTCTCAATCCAATTAACGAATTCTTCGAAGTCATAAGGATGAAGTTCCTTATATGTTTCATTTAAACTCCATAAAGAATCACCTTCTGATACAGTTATCTGAACATAATCATTATTCCCTTGATTCAAGGTGTTGGTAAAAGCAAAAGTTAATCCAATTAATAAAACAAAAAATAAAATATAAAATGTTAGTCCCTCAATTGATAGTTTCATAAATAATTTACCTCCATAAGAATACTTGTTCGCTTTTTATATTTTTATTGTAATACGAACGCACGTTTCCGTCAACATTAAATTCGAACTTATGTTTGTACAAAATACCAAAACATGCTATAATTTTTAAAAATAAGTAGATTCGAGGTGTGAAAGTTTGACAAAACTATCTAAAAGACAACAAGATATATTAAATTACATAAAAAGTGAAGTAAAAGACAAGGGATATCCTCCGTCAGTAAGAGAAATAGGAGAAGCTGTTGGTCTTGCCTCTAGTTCAACAGTTCACGGTCATTTATCAAGACTAGAAAGTAAAGGTTTGATAAGAAGAGACCCAACAAAGCCTCGAGCAATTGAAATATTAGATGTTGAAGCCGATTCCCATGTTATCAACTATAATGTAGTTAATGTTCCAGTAATTGGTAAGGTTACAGCAGGATTACCTATTACTGCAATAGAAAATATTGAAGAATATTTCCCTCTTCCCGATAAATATGTAACACCTGATGATAATGTATTTATGTTAGAAATCATGGGTGATAGTATGATTGAAGCTGGGATTCTAGACGGTGACCTTGTTATTGTAAAGCAACAACAATCAGCTAATAACGGAGATATTGTGGTAGCAATGACTGAGGATGATGAAGCAACAGTAAAAAGATTCTTTAAGGAAAAGGATCATTTCCGCCTTCAACCTGAAAATTCTTTACTTGAACCTATTATTCTAAGAAATGTATCCATACTTGGAAAAGTAATTGGAGTATATCGAACTGTACACTAAAAAACCAGAAAAAATCTGGTTTTTTTTTTCATAAAAACCTAAACCACTCGCCAAACTGCGACATGTATACGGCAAAAATAAAAATGCAGACTTTAAAAATATAGGGTTCCGAATGCTTTTCTTCCAATACATGCCGTATGACAGACATATCAGCATATATATTTAAGTAAAACTTGCTATTTAAACCTCATTTCCTTGTGATACGGTTCACCATATGCATCTAAATGAGGTTCTTTTTGAAGTTTTCAGATAAAATTTACTCCCTATTAAATAAGAAATCTTATCCTAATTAAGTAAGCAGCAAAAGTATAATATGCGGAGATTTTCTGATTAGATGTAGAATGGAGCTCGTTTCGGGATTAATAAGGGGAAGTTTTCCACTTTTTTAAAGCAAAATCTTCTATTTTCTGATTTTTTAAGCCAATAGGCGGAATATCTCCGTCAATTTAAGGTGTTTTATACTAATTAAGCGAAATTTTTTCGTCTATTTATCAGTTCGGATGCTTAACTAGATTCCACAAGATAAGAAGTGCTGATCCTCTTAATCCTAGATGTGGAAATCAGCAGTTTTGTATCACTATCTTATAAAGAACAATAAAATTGGTATTCAAAACAACACTGCAAATGACACAAGTTTTGACCCTTCTTTTTAACTATGTAATACTTTCATGTTAATAATGTCAATTGCTTATCAAAATTAATGGAATTCTAGAAACCTTAATAAATAAAGAAAAGGCGTATGCAAATTCATACGCCTTTTCTTGTGTCTTTTAATAAGGAGCATCCTAGAACTAAAAGTCAGCCTTGATCTAAAGCTTGTTTTAGATCTTAATACATTGACATGTATTGATCACGTTCCCATGGATGTACTTGTGTACGGAACATATCCCATTCAATTTCCTTAGCTTCAATAAAGTGTTCAGCTAAATGATTTCCTAATGCAGCAATCAGAACTTCGTCAGTCTTGAAGTTGTCAAGTGCAGCTGCAAGCGTAGCAGGAAGATCAACAATACCAGCTTCAATTCTTTCTTCTTTATTCATAACATAAATGTTGCGATCTACTGGTGGTGGAGCTTGTAAGCTATTTTTAATACCAGCTAAACCAGCAGCTAATAATACTGCCATTGCTAAGTATGGGTTTGCAGCCGGATCTACACTACGCACCTCAACACGAGTGCTTAGACCGCGAGATGCAGGAATACGAATTAGCGGACTTCTGTTACGAGCAGACCATGCCACATAACAAGGTGCCTCATAACCTGGAACTAAACGCTTATATGAGTTTACAGTTGGATTAGTAACCGCTGTAAAGTTAGGTGCGTGTTTAATAATACCAGCAATAAATTGTCTTGCTGTTTCACTTAATTCTAATTCACCATTTGGATCATAGAATGCATTTACGCCATTTTTAAATAATGATAAATTACAATGCATCCCTGAACCATTCACACCAAATAATGGCTTAGGCATAAATGTTGCATGCAAACCATGCTTACGAGCAATTGTTTTTACAACTAATTTAAATGTTTGGATATCATCACATGCTCTTAATGCGCCAGCATATTTGAAATCAATTTCATGTTGACCTGGAGCTACCTCATGGTGAGACGCTTCAACTTCAAATCCCATTTCTTCAAGTTCTAAAACGATGTCACGACGGCAGTTTTCACCTAAATCAGTTGGAGCTAGATCAAAATATCCACCATTATCGTTTAACTCAAGTGTAGGTTCGCCTTTTTCATCTAGTTTGAATAAGAAAAATTCAGGCTCTGGTCCAAGATTGAAATCTGTAAATCCTAGAGCTTCCATTTCCTTTAACATGCGCTTTAAGTTGTTACGAGGATCACCTTCAAAAGGCGTTCCATCCGGATTATAGATATCACAAATTAGACGAGCAACTTTCCCTTTTTCTGCAGTCCAAGGAAAGACTACCCATGTATCTAAATCAGGGAATAGATACATATCAGACTCTTCAATACGTACAAACCCCTCGATAGAAGAACCATCAAACATCATTTTATTATCAAGAGCTTTCTCAAGCTGACTTGATGGAATTTCAACATTTTTAATTGTCCCTAAGATGTCAGTAAATTGTAATCGAATGTACTTTACATTTTGTTCCTTAGCTAAACGGAAAATATCTTCTCTAGTAAACCTTGCCATTATTTGTTTCCTCCCCTAGTTTCATTATTTATAGTTTAATTGATTACTAACTAATGGAAAAACCTTGACATATCACCCTGTCTAAGGCTAGCTCTGTTAAACCTACCAGCATCTATTAATTCAGCTTTTAGAAGCTTTCTTAATTCTACGTCAGATAATTCTTGTTTAACAGGTTCTTTTGGTTTAGTTTCTTCTGTCTGCTTTTGGCCTTCCTTGACAGCAAAGATTTGTTTAATTCCGGCTAAGTTAACGCCATCCTCAATCAAATCTCTAATTTCTAAAAGACGATCAACATCATTAAAAGAAAAAAGCCGTCTATTTCCTTCTGTTCTCGCAGGGAAGACTAATTTGTTTTCTTCATAATAACGGATTTGCCGAGCAGACAACTCAGTTAATTGCATAACAATACCAATTGGAAATAATGGCATTGTCCTTCTTATGTTGTCAGTCAATGTCAGCTCCTCCTTTTCTGGGAAATCTTTCTTAGTACAATGTTAATTTTATATGATGTTATGAATCCTGTCAACCCGATGTTATAAATTCTTACACAAATTCTAAATAACAATTAAGTTCTTTTTTAATAATTGATTAATTGCAGTGCAAATTGCAATTTTCACGTGTGAATACGTTAAGCCACCTTGAACATATGCAACATACGGTGGTCTTAATGGACCATCTGCTGTTAGTTCGATGCTTGCACCTTGAATAAATGTCCCAGCTGCCATTATTACGTCATCACTATAACCAGGCATATAGCTAGGATAGGGCGTAACATAAGAATTGACAGGTGACGCATATTGTATAGCTTGACAGAATTGAACCATCATATCAGCGTCATCAAACTGCACTGATTGAATTAAATCAGTTCGATATACATCCCATTTTGGATATGTATTAAATCCTAATTGCTCTAATATCGCTGATGTAAAAATTGCCCCTTTAAGTGCTTGTCCAACAATATGAGGCGCTAGAAAAAAACCTTGATACATTTCTTGCAGGCTGTAGAGTGATGCACCCGCTTCGGCTCCAATTCCTGGTGAAGTTAATCTATAAGAGCATGCCTTTATTGCCACTTCAGTTCCTACTAGATATCCGCCTGTTTTAGCAATCCCCCCGCCAGGGTTCTTAATTAATGAACCTGCCATTAAATCTGCCCCAACATGACAAGGTTCTATTTCTTCCACAAATTCACCATAACAATTATCAACAAAAACAATAATGTCTGGATTAATATTCTTTATGAATTCAATCATTTCTTTAATCTCTGATATTGTAAACGATGGTCTAGTCGCATATCCTTTTGAACGTTGAATTCCAACCATCTTTGTTTTATTAGTAATAGCTTTCCTTACAGCCTCAAAATCAACTCTTCCATCTTCAGTTAAATTTACCGTATTATAGTCAATATTAAATTCCTTTAGAGAACCTATACCCTCTCCTCTAATACCAACGATTTCTTCTAACGTATCATATGGTTTTCCTGTTATGTATAACAATTCATTTCCTGGCCTCAAAATACCAAATAAAGCGATTGATATTGCATGTGTACCTGAAATGATTTGTGGCCTTACCAGTCCAGCTTCTCCTCCAAAAACATCAGCATACACTAATTCAAGTGTATCCCTACCAATATCATCATACCCATAGCCTGTTGATGGATTAAAATGGGAATCACTCACTTTGTGCTTTCTAAAGCTACTTAAGACCTTAGCTTGATTTATATCAATCGTAGTTTCAACCTGCTGATGCTGGAATTTTATTTTTTCTTCAATTTCTTTAACTAAACCAGATATTTTAGTTCCAAATTCTAATTCTGAATACATCTTGCTTTCCCCTTTATAGTTGAAAATTTCTAAGTTGACCTGATAATGAGTGACTTTCAATGATAAAGCCATTACATTCATACATCTCTGTATCTTCGTTATAGTGTAACTCTTTTAGTATGGTATCTTGCTTTAGACTAGCGAGTATTTTTCCTTCTGTATTTGGTATCGATACTTTATACTCACTCATCTCTTCAACCATTTTATCTTCTATATGTGTTTTAATATTAAATAGATCTTTTGAATCATGTGCACTAACTAAGACTGAATTCTCTCTAGTGGTTGGGACAAACTCCGGCAACACTTGATCCCTTTTATTATAGATAGTTAGCATTGGGATGGAATCTACTTTTAATTCTTTTAGCAGTTTATACACTGTTTGTTCGTGGTTAAAATAATCGGGATTAGAAGCATCAACCACATGCAAAATTAAATCCGCTTCTCTTACCTCTTCTAGAGTTGACCGAAAGGCTGCAACCAAGGATGTTGGTAAGTCTTGAATAAACCCGACCGTATCTGTTAATAACGTTGTTAGTCCGCATGGTAGAATGAGTTTCCTAGTCATTGGGTCAAGTGTAGCAAATAAAAGATTTTCCTCAAAGGATTCTGCTTCCGCTAGGCGATTAAACAATGTTGATTTTCCTGCATTTGTGTATCCAACTAATGCCATTTGAAAGGCATTATTTTTCTTTCTTCTTTCTCTATATCTTTCACGATGCTGAACAATAACATCTAATTGTTTTTTAATTTCATCAATCCGTCTATTGATATGACGACGATCCGTTTCGAGTTGTGTTTCACCGGGTCCTCTAGTTCCAATACCGGCTCCTAGACGTGATAATTGAATTCCTTTTCCAGCTAAACGTGGTAATAAATATTGAAGTTGTGCCAACTCCACCTGTAATTTACCTTCTTTTGAATTCGCACGTGATGCAAATATATCTAGAATTAATTGTGTACGATCAATCACTCTTGCTTTTAAGTACGAAGATAAGTTTCTTAATTGACTAGGGGAAAGTTCATCATTAATAATGATAACATCTGGATCAAGTTCACTTTCAAGCGCAACAAGTTCCTCTAATTTCCCTTTACCTATGTAGGTGGCATTATGTCGCTTGTCCCGTTTTTGCGTTACAGTCATTACCACTTCGCCATTTGCCGTTTTAGTCAGAGACTTTAGTTCATCTAGAGAATATTTAAAACGAGTGTCTTCCACACCTTGTAGTTGTAGTCCGACAATAATAATCTTTTCTAGTTCATTTTCATGATTTTCAAACAATAGCTATTCATCCTTCCAAACCAAGTTTATAAATATATCATATCAAAATAAATCTAAAACCACCATTTCCTTAATAATTATCTCCAATTCTTCACTCAATTAAATCAAAAAGCCGCATATGCGGCCTTTGATTATTAAATATTACTCCTTGAATAACAAATCTTGAGTTCTAATAGTAAGTAATTCTTGCCGGTCATACTCTTCATTAACCAATAATCTCATCGCTTGGGTTCTAATCGACTTTTCAATTATATTTCGAATATACCTACCATTACTAAATGTATTAGATCTTGTTTCGGTTTTAATGATATTTAAATGTTCTCTTAGCTTTCTGCTGGCATCCCGACTTAGGATATACTCACGTTCATCCATCATTCGACCCGCTATCTCCATTAACTGGTCAACTGTATAGTCAGGAAAATCGATAACAAGTGGAAACCTGGAATATAAACCAGGGTTTAATGATAGAAAATGATCCATCTCCCTTGAATAACCAGCTAGAATAAGTACAAATTCATGTTGTTTGTCTTCCATATGTTTTACAAGCGTATCAATTGCTTCTTTACCGAAATCCTTTTCTCCCCCGCGTGCAAGTGAATAGGCTTCGTCAATAAATAAAATTCCACCCAACGCCTTTTTAATTAAATCTCTTGTTTTTTGAGCAGTATGTCCGATATATTCACCCACTAAATCAGCACGTTCTGCTTCAATAAGGTGACCTTTAGATAGAACGTTCATCTGCACGAATAATTTCCCTAACAGTCTTGCTACTGTCGTTTTTCCAGTTCCTGGATTACCTTTAAACATCATGTGTAAAGCTTGCTTTCCGGCTTTCAACCCTTCTTCTTCTCGCTTTTTATTAATATAGAGCCATGCATAGATTTCTTTCACCATTTTCTTCATTTCTTCCATACCAACTAATTTATCCATCTCATGTTCAATGTCCTTTAGTGCATTATGCTTAGAAGGCAAATTAGTAGAAAGCCTTTCATCAGAGGGAGAGTTAACAACTTTTAATTTTTTCTTTTGTCCATTTAAAACAACATTTATTTGACCATTATTTTTCATTGTAATTGGTTGATCCAAGAGCTTTCACCTCTCATTCTTTACCAGTATACGTTAGAGGTAGAAAAATTGTGACAAAAGCCCAAAGAAAACATAGGATAAATAAGTTAGACCTTAAGCTTCATCACCCAAACAATTTCTTTTATTTTTCTACATGATTATAAAAATACTGTCTATTCCTGCGCTTTCCCAAGAAATAATATGCAATAGTATAAGTATATGAGCAACATGTAAAATAATTAAAACAAAATAAAAAAACAACCTACAAAAAATGTAGGTTGTTTTTTTAAACTCTATTCAAGCTCTAATTGGATATTTTTTTGTGGTGAGAACGTTGAAATAGCATGCTTATAAATTAGTTGTTGTTTCCCCTCTGTTTCTAATAAAACAGTAAAATTATCAAATCCTTTAACTGTTCCTCTAATTTGGAATCCATTTAATAAAAACACAGTGACAAATGTAGTATCCTTTCTTAACTGGTTTAAAAATTGGTCCTGAATATTAACTGATTGCTTCACTTGTTAATCCTCCTCTTTTTCTCGAACAATATATATTCTTTAATTCATAAAGATTTTCGGTGAAAGTAAAATAAATCCCCTTACTCTAACTTATTCGCCTAATCTTAAAGCTTTCCTGCAACATATTTTAAAATTTCATCTAAAGTGTTACTAAAAGGTTTGTTTGTTACATCAAACCACGTGACATTCATTTTGTTACGGAACCAAGTAAGTTGTCTTTTGGCATACCTTCTTGAATTTTGTTTTAATATTTCAATTGCTTGATTTAAAGAAACATTACCTTCTAAATAGTCATAAACTTCTTTATATCCAATGGCTTGAATAGATTGACAATCTCTAATTCCTTTGTTGTATAACCTTTCGACCTCATCAAGAAGTCCTTCTTCTACCATTAAATCCACTCGCTGATTGATTCTATTGTATAATTCTTCTCTTTCCATCGTTAATCCTATAATTGCAACATCATAGATTAAAGTTTTTTCCTGTTCGTTTAAATATTGAGTCATCGTTTTTCCAGTTGTATGATGTATTTCAAGAGCCCTTATCACCCTCCTTATATTATTAGGATGTATTCGATCAGCACTTTCAGGATCAATTACTTGTAGTTTTCTAAAGGATGGCTCTATTCCTTCTTCTTCAATTAACTTCTCGAGGTTCACACGATAATCTGGATCTGAGGCTTGGTCTGTAAAATGATAATCATATATAACAGATTGTATGTATAATCCCGTCCCCCCCACAATCATCGCGACTTTTCCTCGATTATGGATATCTTTTATAGTCCTTCGAACATCTACCTGGAAATCTGCGACAGAATAACTTTCGGTTGGTTCTTTAATGTCTATTAAATGATGCGGAATGCCTTCCATTTCTGCTTTTGTAATTTTAGCAGTTCCAATATCCATTTCCTTATATATTTGCATCGAATCTCCACTAATAATTTCAGCATTAAGCTTTTTCGCAAGCTCAATGCTAAGCTTTGTTTTCCCAACAGCTGTCGGGCCTATTAGGACTATAACTTTTTCACTTATTCTTTCGACCAATGAATCATCACTACTTTCTTCCATCACTTCACTCTTCTTAATGAATCTATTAATAAATAGATAAATAACGCAATCTTTCTTATCGTAACATAAATGATATTAACTTCATTGATTAAAAGATGGGGATCCTACATAAAATAAAGATTTTTTAATAAACAGTATTTTATAAAACAGAATCTATTATAACCATTTCTTATTGGATAAATAACATCTTTTTACAAAAAAAGTGAAAAATCGACGATTTTTCACTACATTACTCGTTTAAACATTTTTTCCATCTCATATGTTGAATAATGAATAATAATTGGTCTTCCATGAGGGCAAGTAAAGGGATCCGACGTCTTCCTTAATGTCTCCAACAGAGCAAAAATTTCATCATTCCTAAGATGGTGGTTTGCTTTTATTGATGCTTTACAGCTCATCATAATTGCTGCTTCTTCTCTTAATAAATGGATATTAATTTTTTTCATCATTAAAACTTGTTCAATGATCTCTTCAATTAACTCTTGCTCCTCACCCTTTGGAAACCACTGCGGATGTGATCTCACAATATAACTATTGTGACCAAAGCTTTCTAAGAATATCCCCACTTGCTTTAACTCATGAAAATGAGAGTCAATTATTAAACATTGATCCTTTGAATATTCAAATGTAATCGGAATTAATAATTCCTGACTTTCGTTAATAACTTGTCCTACCTTCTCCCGAAAAAACTCATACTTGATTCGCTCTTGGGCCGCATGTTGATCAACAATATAGAGCCCTTTATCATTTTGAGCTAATATATATGTGCCATGCATTTGACCAATAGGGTATAAAGGTGGGACTCTATCTTCATCAACTAATAGTTCTTCGTCATCATTATAAGTTTCAAGCGCATCAATATCATCCGGTTCCTCCTGTTCTTCTTCCCTTTGAGGATCCCAGTTAACTTGATTAATTGGAGGTAGAGGGTAATCCTTATTAATCTCGTTATTATACGCGTGTATTGATTCTTTTTCTAGGACGACAGTGTCAGCCGTGCTCTGTTTACTAGGATTCTTCTGTTCCGTTGTAACAACATGATCATGTTCGAGAGTAAAATGTTGTTGCTCACTTCTATTAACTCTTTTTTCACGTCCTGGTGAAACCACTTCTGGAATTAATTGAGTCCGTTTAAAGGCCTGTTTTATACCAGTAGTAATAAGTTCATTTAGTTCTTGTTCTTTGCTTAACCTTACTTCAAGCTTTGCGGGATGAACATTCACATCTACTAATAAAGGATCCATTTCAATATTTAATAGTACAATTGGATATCGACCAACTGGTAGTAGAGTATGATATCCTTGTTGTATTGCATTTGCAATATGATAGTTTTTAATAAACCGATGATTAACCATTGTAGATATATAGTTTCTAGAAGCCCTTGTTATCTCCGGCAAAGCAATGTAGCCTGTTAGTTTAAAATCTAATGAATCCAAGTTGAGCGGAATCATCTTTTTAGCAATATTCAATCCATATATAGAGGCTAATACTTGTCTTACATCACCACTACCATTAGTATATAACAGACGTTTTCCATTGTGAGATAATCTGAATGATATTTCTGGATGAGCCATGGATATTCTATTAACAACATCGGTAATATTTCCGAGTTCAGTATGGATTGTTTTCATATACTTTAAGCGAGCTGGAGTATTAAAAAATAGATTTGAGACAATAATTTCCGTTCCTTTGCGGCTATTTGTTGACTCATGTGTAATAACCTCTCCACCTCTAATAACTAAACGAGTACCCGGAAGGCCCGTACTTGTTTTAAGTTCTAATTCAGATACGGAAGCAATACTGGGTAAAGCCTCCCCCCGAAAACCTAATGTACGGATACGAAATAGATCATTTTCATCTTTAATTTTACTTGTTGCATGACGATAAAAAGCCCTTAAACAATCATCAGACTCTATTCCATCTCCATTATCAATAATTCTAATTTTTGATAGTCCAGCTTCTTCAACATCAATTTCAATAATTGAACTGTTTGCATCGATGGAATTCTCTACAAGCTCTTTCACAACAGATGCTGGTCTTTCTACCACTTCACCCGCCGCAATTTTATTAGATAATTGGTCATCTAACTTTATGATCTTGCCCAAAATTCCCACCCCTTTTTAATTAAGATAATCTCTTCTGAATTTCATATAATTTATTCATCGCTTCAAGAGGCGTCATATCTAAAAGGTTAATAGCTTTTAGGCTTTGTAATACTTGCTTGTCCTTTTTAGAGATTGATGTCTCGATAGATTGTGTCTTGGCCTGTTCAAAGAAAGATAACTGAGATTCCTGAGAGTACTCCATCTTATCTTCTTTGCTTTGGGTTTTACTGATCAACATTTGATTCGACTCACTTTTCTCAAGCTTGTCTAAGATTTCACGTGCTCTTAGTATGAGCGTATTTGGTAACTCTGCTAACTCAGCCACATGTATTCCATAGCTTTTATCTGCAGCCCCTTCTTGAATTTTATGAAGAAACACGACCCTACCTTGCTCTTCAATTGCACTTACATGAATGTTTGATAAATCATTTAATTGATCAGCAAGTGAAGTTAATTCATGATAATGTGTTGAAAACAAAGTTTTAGCACCAATATTGTCATGAATATATTCTATTATAGCTTGAGCTAATGCCATTCCATCATATGTGGAAGTACCCCTACCAATTTCATCAAACAATATCAGACTACTTTTTGTTGCATTGACAATTGCGTTTCGAGCCTCAAGCATCTCAACCATAAACGTACTTTGACCTGATATGAGATCATCTGCAGCACCAATCCTTGTAAACACTTGATCAAATACCGGTAATACAGCTTCAGAAGCCGGGACATAACATCCGATTTGTGCCAGTATTGATGTTAATGCCACTTGTCTCATGTAAGTGCTTTTTCCCGACATATTAGGTCCTGTTATCAATAATGAATGACGGCCGTCCTTCATATAACAATCATTTGGTACATATTCCTGAGAATTCATTACTTTTTCAACAACAGGGTGACGTCCGTCTTTAATATATACCTCATTCTCTGAAAACAACGGCTTACAGTAATGCCTTTCCTCACTAATTGTTGCAAAGCACTGTAAAACATCAACTTCACTTATTATCTTTGATAAGTCTTGGAGGCGAGTGATAAAATCCTTTACTTGCTCTCTTAAATCTACAAAAATATCATATTCCAATTGAACGATTTTTTCTTCTGCTTCCAAAATTAACGATTCTTTTTCTTTAAGTTCTGGTGTTATGAATCGTTCTGCATTGGATAATGTTTGTTTTCGCTCATAAATCCCATCTGTTAGGTATTGAAGGTTTGCCCGTGTTACTTCAATATAGTAGCCAAAGATTTTGTTATAGCCTATTTTCAAAGATTTGATTCCAGTTCTCTCTCGTTCTTGTTTTTCTAACATGGCTATCCAAGTTTTGCCGTTCTTACTTGCATCTCTATATTGATCTAACGTTTCATTATATCCATCCTTAATAATATCTCCATCTTTAATTGAAAGAGATGGATTATCCATAATAGCATGATTTAGAAGCTCTGTAAGTTGTTCACAAGCATCAATTTTCTCTGCTAAGTCTACTGCATATTTATTTCCTAATGTCCCAATAATGCTCTTAATTGATGGAATCTGCTCTAACGACTTTCTGAGTTGCACCAAATCTCTAGCATTCACATTTCCAAATGCGACTCTTCCAGCTAAGCGTTCTAGATCATACACTTCCTTCAGTAGATCACGTAGATCATGACGTTCGAAGTATTTTTCGATAAATGTTTCAACCATATTAAGTCGAACATTTATTTCTTCTCTTCGGATTAAAGGTCGGTCAATCCATTGTTTCAATAACCTACCACCCATAGCTGTTACAGTCTGATCTAATAACCATAATAGAGATCCTTTTTTCCCTTTTGAGCGAATAGTTTCTGTTAATTCAAGGTTGCGCTTTGAATATAAATCAATTCTCATAAATTGGTTTATATAATATTGTTGAACCGTCTGTAAATGCTCTAAACTTCTTTTTTGCGTTTTTTGTAAGTAATTAAGTAAGCGCCCAAACGCCATAACCAGCTTTCCATCCTCTAACTTGCATATAATATCAGTTAGAGATTCTGGAATCACTGTATCGTCCTCTATTGAGATCGTTACATTACAATTATCAATGATACGCTTTCTAACATCTTGGTCTAAGGTTGATGAAACAACAACCTCTTTTACATTGTTAGAATAAAGTTCATTAATAACCTCTTGTGGGTCTTTTGACAGAGTGGTTACCTTATTTTCTCCAGTTGTAAGATCATTGAAAGATAAACCAAATGTACCATCATCAAATTTGGTTAATGCTGCGAGGAAATTATTTTCCTTTTCATCTAAACCTTTACCATCCATTACAGTACCTGGTGTTATAAGTTGTACAACTTCTCGTCTCACAACACCTTTTGCTTGCTTTGGATCTTCAGTTTGTTCGCAAATCGCTACTTTAAATCCTTTTTGGACAAGTTGATCTATATAATTACGTGCAGAATGATATGGAACTCCACACATTGGGATGCGATCAGCTGATCCACCCTCTCTACTTGTTAATGTTATTTCAAGTTCTCTTGAAGCTTTTACCGCATCCTCGAAGAACATTTCATAAAAATCCCCAAGTCTAAAAAACAAAAAGGCATCCTGGTGTTCTGCCTTTATTTTCAAATATTGCTGTATCATTGGCGTGTATTCTGCCATGTTAATCCCCCAAATGATTCAATTTCTTTTGTTATTATAACATAAGATTATTGTCATTGGACGTTTGTCGAATTGGGAACATTCACCTTGGAAAAAGAAATTAATTGTCACTTTCAACCGTTATTTAAAAATTAATACCTAGTTATGAAAATTCAGGATGTCCACCTACCGGATATAGGCCTAAGAAAATCTTTGAGTTCATCTTCGAAGCAGCTTTTGGGATTACTTCCCGAGAAATGGCGAATAAAACAACACCAAGCATTTATAAGATATTTATTCTAAAACAACATAAAAAAACTGACCTTACACACATGTAACGTGTATAGGGTCAGCTATTATACTATTCTTCCAAATCACCAACAAGGAAATCTGGATTTAAATCTTCAAATTCTTCGTCATCAACATCATCGCAATCCCAATCTTCGTCCTCACAGCCATCTGGGTTAACAGCTACACATACTTTTGTTTCTCCCACAACTTCTGCAAGAAATTCTCTTTCTACTTGAACAACAACTTTATTTCCATTTGGGGAAATTGTTGCTTCTAAGCAATTGGGCTGTTGAAGAACACCCGCAATTACATCAAAGTCGTCACCTAGGAAGTTATCATCTTTATATTTTAGTTTGATAACATCTGTGTAAGTAACTGTTTCTGTCACAACTTCTGTCTTTGTATTATCATTATAGGAATACCAAACATTGATATCATAACGACCATTTACCTCGACAGTGTTGTCACATTTCTTTGCATCATATTGATGGTTAATAATCCAGCAACCTAAAATACTTGTTGGTCTGTGTGACGGGGAAATAGTATGAGTTGATTGTGTAAATTTACGCCCTTTTCCTACGACAGCCTTCGTAATAATCTCTCTGTATTCAGACATACGTGCAAACCCTCCTCTATCAATCTTCATTTCATCCTATGCGGGGCAAATGACTAGTGTGATAATAAATTTTTAACTTTATCACAACTTTTTTCATTACCACTGGAACATACGTCCCAAATACAACAAATGAAATAACTACATTCACTATAACTACAAAAGATTAATATGATGAATGAACTTTTTCTCATTCGTATACTTTGTTTGTATGTTGAATGAGACCATATAGTTCATTGTATGCGGGTGTGCCCAGATATGTACCTTTTTTCATAAGAATTATTAAATAATTACTAATTAAGTGATGTACACACAGTTTATTTGCAGCCAGCCAGCCACCATTTCTTTACATTTTTCATACCGCTTTCAAACCTAAAAGAGAGCTTTATACTCGCTTGTTTCCTTGCTCTACTTATTCCTAGCCCCACTATTCCTTTTTCTATTAGTATTTATTCTAGTATGAACCTTCAGATTTAAGGACAACATAAATGCCTAGCGACGTCCTACTCTCACAGAGGGAATCCCCCAACTACCATCGGCGCACGAGCTTAACTTGCGTATTTCGGTAGGCCAGCTTCCGGTGACCTTCGGTATCTCTGCGTCAAACTGCACTTACTCAAACGCTCGGGAATATCATAGCCTCCGCTTTTCACTCGCTTGCTTCCTTGATCTCCTCGTTCCTCGAAACCCGACCATATTTTCACTTGTACTTTGTATTCCTTTTCTAATCGTACTCATTATTCTAGTATAAACCTTACGGTTTTAAATACGAAAAAAAGACCCATTCAATGAATGGATCTTTCCTAAATGCCTAGCGACGTCCTACTCTCACAGGGGGAGTCCCCCAACTACCATCGGCGCTGAAGAGCTTAACTTCCGTGTTCGGTATGGGAACGGGTGTGACCTCTTCGCCATCATCACTAGACTTATGAAGGTTCGTACCTTCAAAACTAGATAACGCTCAGACATTCATTAATTATTTGGTTAAGTCCTCGATCGATTAGTATCAGTCAGCTACACACGTCACCGCGCTTCCACCTCTGACCTATCAACCTCGTCATCTTCGAGGGATCTTACTAGCTTGTGCTATGGGAAATCTCATCTTGAGGGAGGCTTCATGCTTAGATGCTTTCAGCACTTATCCCGTCCACACATAGCTACCCAGCGATGCCCTTGGCAGAACAACTGGTACGCCAGCGGTGTGTCCATCCCGGTCCTCTCGTACTAAGGACAGCTCCTCTCAACTTTCCTACGCCCACGACGGATAGGGACCGAACTGTCTCACGACGTTCTGAACCCAGCTCGCGTACCGCTTTAATGGGCGAACAGCCCAACCCTTGGGACCGACTACAGCCCCAGGATGCGATGAGCCGACATCGAGGTGCCAAACCTCCCCGTCGATGTGGACTCTTGGGGGAGATAAGCCTGTTATCCCCGGGGTAGCTTTTATCCGTTGAGCGATGGCCCTTCCATGCGGAACCACCGGATCCCTAAGCCCGACTTTCGTCCCTGCTCGACTTGTAGGTCTCGCAGTCAAGCTCCCTTGTGCCTTTCCACTCTACGAATGATTTCCAACCATTCTGAGGGAACCTTTGGGCGCCTCCGTTCCATTTTAGGAGGCGACCGCCCCAGTCAAACTGCCCACCTGACACTGTCTCCCATGCCGATTTAGGCATGTGGGTTAGAATTTCAATACAGCCAGGGTAGTATCCCGCCGACGCCTCCACCGAAGCTGGCGCGCCGGCTTCTAAGGCTCCTACCTATCCTGTACAAGCTGTACCAAAATTCAATATCAGGCTACAGTAAAGCTCCACGGGGTCTTTCCGTCCTGTCGCGGGTAACCTGCATCTTCACAGGTACTATAATCTCACCGAGTCTCTCGTTGAGACAGTGCCCAGATCGTTACACCTTTCGTGCGGGTCGGAACTTACCCGACAAGGAATTTCGCTACCTTAGGACCGTTATAGTTACGGCCGCCGTTTACTGGGGCTTCGATTCAAAGCTTCTCTTGCGATAACCTCTCCTCTTAACCTTCCAGCACCGGGCAGGTGTCAGCCCCTATACTTCGCCTTGCGGCTTCGCAGAGACCTGTGTCTTTGCTAAACAGTCGCCTGGGCCTATTCACTGCGGCTTATCAGGGCTATTCACCCTAATAAGCACCCCTTCTCCCGACGTTACGGGGTCATTTTGCCGAGTTCCTTAACGAGAGTTCTCTCGAACACCTTAGGATTCTCTCCTCGCCTACCTGGGTCGGTTTGCGGTACGGGCACCTCTCACCTCGCTAGAGGCTTTTCTTGGCAGTGTGAAATCAGGAACTTCGGTACTTTATTTCCCTCGCCATCACAGCTCAGCCTTAATGATTCGCGGATTTGCCTACGAATCAGCCTTACTGCTTGGACGCGCATATCCAACAGCGCGCTTCCCCTCTCCTTCTCCCTCCCCCCATTGCTCAAACGGTGAGGAGGTGGTACAGGAATTTCAACCTGTTGTCCATCGCCTACGCCTTTCGGCCTCGGCTTAGGTCCCGACTTACCCTGAGCGGACGAGCCTTCCGCAGGAAACCTTAGGCATACGGTGGAGGGGATTCTCACCCCTCTTTCGCTACTCATACCGGCATTCTCACTTCTAAGCGCTCCACCAGTCCTTCCGGTCTGACTTCACTGCACTTAGAACGCTCTCCTACCATTGTTCTAAAAGAACAATCCACAGCTTCGGTGATACGTTTAGCCCCGGTACATTTTCGGCGCAGAGTCACTCGACCAGTGAGCTATTACGCACTCTTTAAATGGTGGCTGCTTCTAAGCCAACATCCTGGTTGTCTGGGCAACTCCACATCCTTTTCCACTTAACGTATACTTTGGGACCTTAGCTGGTGGTCTGGGCTGTTTCCCTCTTGACTACGGATCTTATCACTCGCAGTCTGACTCCTGAATATAAGTCTTCGGCATTCGGAGTTTGACTGACTCCCGTAACCCGTTGGGGGCCCCTAGTCCCATCAGTGCTCTACCTCCAAGACTCTCATGTTCAAGGCTAACCCTAAAGCTATTTCGGAGAGAACCAGCTATCTCCAAGTTCGATTGGAATTTCTCCGCTACCCACACCTCATCCCCGCACTTTTCAACGTGCGTGGGTTCGGGCCTCCATTCAGTGTTACCTGAACTTCACCCTGGACATGGGTAGATCACCTGGTTTCGGGTCTACAACCACGTACTCATGCGCCCTACTTAAGACTCGCTTTCGCTGCGGCTCCGTCTTATCAACTTAACCTTGCACGTGATCGTAACTCGCCGGTTCATTCTACAGAAGGCGCGCCATCACCCGGATATTTTCCGAAGGAAAAATCATAGGGCTCTGACTACTTGTAGGCACACGGTTTCAGGATCTCTTTCACTCCCCTTCCGGGGTGCTTTTCACCTTTCCTTCACGGTACTGGTTCACTATCGGTCACTAGGGAGTATTTAGCCTTGGGAGATGGTCCTCCCTGCTTCCGACGGGATTTCTCGTGCCCCGCCGTACTCAGGATCCACTCTAGCGAGAACGAAGTTTCGACTACAGGGCTGTTACCTTCTGTGGCTGCTCTTTCCAGATCACTTCATCTTCCTCGTTCTTTTGTAACTCCGTACAGAGTGTCCTACAACCCCAAGAGGCAAGCCTCTTGGTTTGGGCTATTTTCCGTTTCGCTCGCCGCTACTCAGGAAATCGCGTTTGCTTTCTCTTCCTCCGGGTACTTAGATGTTTCAGTTCCCCGGGTTTACCTTCAACTACCCTATGAATTCAGGTAGAGATACTACTCCATTACGAGCAGTGGGTTTCCCCATTCGGAAATCTTCGGATCAAAGCTTACTTACAGCTCCCCGAAGCATATCGGTGTTAGTCCCGTCCTGCATCGGCTCCTAGTGCCAAGGCATCCACCGTGCGCCCTTACTAACTTAACCTAAGTTAAAGTCGTAAAAACTTTACAGTTTATTACTTTGGTTTTAATTCTTAATGAATGTCTTGTTACGTTATCTAGTTTTCAAGGAACAAACTTTGAGAGAAAAGCACTCTCAAAACTGACCACAATAAATCAAGCGTCTTTTTATGGATCTCATAAGAGATTCAGTTTCCTTAGAAAGGAGGTGATCCAGCCGCACCTGCCGATACGGCTACCTTGTTACGACTTCACCCCAATCATCTGTCCCACCTTAGGCGGCTGGCTCCTAGATGAAACAAGTTTCATCTTAGGTTACCCCACCGACTTCGGGTGTTACAAACTCTCGTGGTGTGACGGGCGGTGTGTACAAGGCCCGGGAACGTATTCACCGCGGCATGCTGATCCGCGATTACTAGCGATTCCAGCTTCATGCAGGCGAGTTGCAGCCTGCAATCCGAACTGAGAATGGTTTTATGGGATTCGCTTAACCTCGCGGTTTTGCTGCCCTTTGTACCATCCATTGTAGCACGTGTGTAGCCCAGGTCATAAGGGGCATGATGATTTGACGTCATCCCCACCTTCCGCCGGTTTGTCACCGGCAGTCACCTTAGAGCGCCCAACTGAATGCTGGCACCTAAGATCAAGGGTTGCGCTCGTTGCGGGACTTAACCCAACATCTCACGACACGAGCTGACGACAACCATGCACCACCTGTCACCTTTGTCCCTAAAAGGGAAAACTCTATCTCTAGAGCGGTCATAGGGATGTCAAGACCTGGTAAGGTTCTTCGCGTTGCTTCGAATTAAACCACATGCGCCACCGCTTGTGCGGGCCCCCGTCAATGCCTTTGAGTTTCAGTCTTGCGACCGTACTCCCCAGGCGGAGTGCTTAAGGCGTTAGCTGCAGCACTAAGGGGCGGAAACCCCCTAACACTTAGCACTCATCGTTTACGGCGTGGACTACCAGGGTATCTAATCCTGTTCGCTCCCCACGCTTTCGCTCCTCAGCGTCAGTTACAGACCAGAGAGTCGCCTTCGCCACTGGTGTTCCTCCACATCTCTACGCATTTCACCGCTACACGTGGAATTCCACTCTCCTCTTCTGCACTCAAGTCTCCCAGTTTCCAATGACCCTCCCCGGTTGAGCCGGGGGCTTTCACATCAGACTTAAAAGACCGCCTGCGAGCGCTTTACGCCCAATAATTCCGGATAACGCTTGCCACCTACGTATTACCGCGGCTGCTGGCACGTAGTTAGCCGTGGCTTTCTGGTTAAGTACCGTCAAGGTACGAGCAGTTACTCTCGTACTTGTTCTTCCTTAACAACAGAACTTTACGACCCGAAGGCCTTCATCGTTCACGCGGCGTTGCTCCGTCAGACTTTCGTCCATTGCGGAAGATTCCCTACTGCTGCCTCCCGTAGGAGTCTGGGCCGTGTCTCAGTCCCAGTGTGGCCGATCACCCTCTCAGGTCGGCTACGCATCGTTGCCTTGGTGAGCCGTTACCTCACCAACTAGCTAATGCGCCGCGGGCCCATCTGTAAGGGATAGCCGAAACCATCTTTTAATAGAGAACCATGAGGTTCTTTATATTATCCGGTATTAGCACCGGTTTCCCGAAGTTATCCCAGTCTTACAGGCAGGTTGCCCACGTGTTACTCACCCGTCCGCCGCTAATTAAAGGAAGCAAGCTTCCTTTAATCCGCTCGACTTGCATGTATTAGGCCCGCCGCCAGCGTTCATCCTGAGCCAGGATCAAACTCTCCAATAAGAGATATTTGATTGCTCAAATAAAAATTTAAAACTAGATTAAACGTTGACGCTTGTTTATTGTGTTCAGTTTTCAAAGAACTTTTATTCGCTTGCGCTTGTTAAAGCAACTTTATGAATATATCATTATCAACTAGCTAAGTCAACATCTTTTTTTACAAGAGTTAAAGTAATTAGCGACAAAAATTAGTATATCATTTTAAAATCGGGATGTCAACTTCTGCGAAGCGATTATTTCAATTGAACTTTTCTTCTTTCAGAAGAGATCACTTGATCTATATTACCATCGTATCAATACTCTATCAACAGGTAGTTAATGGTAATGTTTTTTTATATTTACACTATTTATATATAGAAGAATTTCGCCTTATATTATTAATTACCCATATAAAGTTGAGGTAAACATTATTTTATTTCATTATTTTAAAAATCACCAAAAAAGACGGACTTCATGTAGTGTGTTCACGCTGCAAGTTACTCCAACTCTTCACCCACATCAGAAGAACGGGGGTTATACAAAAACGCTATTCCAACGGGGGAGATTCTGGTGACTTCATGACAATCTTCACAAAGTCCAATTTCTTTCTTACATTTATAAAAAAAGGATGATCTATCTATATAGATCATCCTTCATAATTAATGACAGCTACTCCCACTTGCACTTTTCGTTTTAGATCCCGTTTCTCCACGAAGAACATCTCCACCTGTTGACTGGATGATCTCGTCAGTTACTCGATTAGAAATTGTGTTTGCAACCAATTGTAATAAATCATTTACCTCAATTTGAGAATTCTTAAATTCCTCTACGATTGGAATACCATCTAACTCAGCTTGAATTGCATCAATTTTCTCTTCTACTTTCTTTAATGCTTCTGTTTTCCCGTAATGTTGAAAATTAACTGCCTGTTTTTGGAGACTTTTAATACTCGCTACCATTTCTTTTATTTTTTTATTTTCGTTAATTTGTGCTTCAGCACGTTTAAAGAAATCCACTTCTTCTGTTTCAGCAATCATTTTTGCTAATTCTTTTGCTCGTTCAACTATTTCTTGTTTTGAATACATTGTCATTTTAATTCACCTCAACCGCTTCTTCGATCATTTCTCCATCTAATGTCCATGTTTTAGCCTGTATAACTTTTACCTTTACAATTTTTCCAATTGCTGATTTTGGACCTTTAAAATTAACAAGTTTATTTTTACTTGTATATCCTGCAAGAATATCAGGATTCTTTTTACTTTCACCCTCTACTAAAACCTCAACAATTTGATCTTGATAAGCAAGATTTTTCTTTGCAGAGATTTCATTTACAAGGGCATTCAAACGCTGTAAACGTTCCTTTTTAACTTCCATTGGAATATTATCTTCCATCTTTGCAGCCGGCGTACCTTCGCGTGGAGAGTAAATAAATGTGTATGCAGTATCATATTCCACTTCGCGATATAATGAAAGCGTCTCTTCGAACTGCTCATCTGTTTCATTTGGAAAACCTACAATAATGTCAGTTGTGAACGAAGCGTTAGGGATCTTCGCTTTCATTTTCTTAACAAGCTCTAGATATTGCTCTCGAGAATATTTACGTGCCATTAATTTAAGAACTTCAGAACTACCTGACTGTACTGGTAAATGGATATGTTCCATAAGATTTCCACCTTTAGCCAGCACTTCAACCAGATGATCATCAAAATCTCTAGGGTGACTTGTTGTAAAGCGAATTCTAGGAATATCAATTTTACGAAGCTCGTCCATTAAATCTCCTAAACCGTATTTAATATCAGAAAAGTCTTTTCCATAAGCGTTGACATTTTGACCAAGTAATGTAATTTCTTGGTATCCGTTTGCGGCTAAATGTCTAACTTCTTGGATAATGTCTTCTGGACGTCTGCTTCTCTCTTTTCCTCTTGTGTACGGAACAATGCAATAAGTACAGAATTTATCACAGCCGTACATTATATTTACCCAGCCTTTAATACTCCCTTTACGTACACGTGGAAGATTCTCGATAATATCTCCCTCTTTGGACCAAACTTCAATCACCATTTCCTTACTGAACATCGCTTCTTTTACGATTTGTGGAATACGATGGATGTTATGTGTACCAAAGATCATGTCAATAAATGGATGTTTTTGTAGAATTCTATTCACAACAGATTCTTCTTGTGACATACATCCACAAACACCTATTAGTAGATTAGGATTTCTTAATTTCAACGGCTTTAGATGACCGATTTCACCAAAAACCTTGTTTTCAGCGTTCTCTCTTATCGCACAGGTATTTAAAAGAATAATATCAGCATCTTCTGTTTCAGTAGTCGCCTCATACCCCATTTCCATCAGAATACCAGCCATAACTTCTGTATCATGCTCGTTCATTTGACAACCATATGTTCTTATAAGAAATTTCCTACCTTTACCAAGGCCACTTAGTTCTTCAGGGATGTTGAAATCACGGTGAATAGATATATCTTCTTTTCCACGTTTTTTTGCATCTTTTAATGAAGGGGCTTGATATACAGCTTGAAAGTATTGACTATAATCCTTTTCGGATTTTTTGTCCGCTGGATTAATTTGTGCAGCTTCTAAGCGTTGTTTTTCATTCATGTCAAAAACTCCTTTCTGTTAAAACGAAACCAATTGCTAGTATATAATCTATCATTAAATTAAACAATAACATTCATCACATTCTTTAATCCTTAAATCATTAAGAACAATTTATTTTAACATTGTTCAAAAACATAGTAAATAGAAAAGCGGAAGCCCATTTTCAGTCATGTGATTATTATCACACGTCATATAATTTGATTATGTAATTACTAAAAAGGCACTTTTGTTCTTCTCTCGATTGAGTTGAAGCTTCCTAGAGAAAATAACTAGTATCAAACAATCTAGTTACATCCCCATTTCAGGATTAACAACAGTTTATGTAAATCATTTTTAAAAAAGCAAAAACCCTGATTAAGTCTAAAACTTAATTAGGGTTTTTAAAGTATTACATGAATTCAGCTACTAGTTTATTAAACTTCTCTTCTGTTAATTCAAGATCAGCATGAACTAGTGGTGTTTCACTGTATCCATAAACAAGTTCTTGGTATGATTTTTGCTCTTTATTTTGATAAATTAATCCAGTAACAAGGCCATTATGTTCCATTAATGTTTGCATTGCTTGCATTCGATTATTTGGATCATAGTTTTCAATATCACTTAGTTTTGTCAGATTTTCCTTAAACCAATCGTATGTGTTTACTTTATTATAAGTAACACATGGACTGAATACATTGATTAAAGAAAATCCTTTATGATTAATCCCAGCTTCAATTAAAGCAGTTAAATCTTTTAAATCTGTTGAGAAACTTTGAGCAACAAATGTAGCACCCGCAGTTAAAGCCATTTCCATAACAGAAAGTGAAGATTCAATTGAACCTTGAGGTGTACTCTTTGTTTTAAAGCCAACATCACTTCTAGGTGAGGTTTGTCCTTTTGTTAAGCCATAGATTTGGTTATCCATAACAATATAAGTAATATCGATATTACGTCTAATCGCATGAACTGTATGACCCATACCTATCGCAAATCCGTCACCATCTCCACCTGATGCAATAACAGTAAGATCTTTGTTCGCCATTTTTACACCTTGTGCGATTGGTAATGATCTACCGTGAATCCCGTGGAAACCATAAGAATTGATATACCCAGAAATACGTCCAGAACAACCAATTCCAGAAACTACTGCTAGGTTATCAGGCTCTAATCCAACATTTGCAGCTGCACGTTGAATAGCAGCTTGGACAGAGAAATCACCACAACCAGGGCACCAGTTAGGTTTTACATTATTTCGAAAGTCTTTAAATGTTGCCATGATTAGAACAACTCCTTACACTTTGTGTGAATTTCATGAGGTAGGAATGGATTACCGTCATATTTTAAGACGTTTGTAATCTTTTCAGCGTGTCCTACATTCATCTTCATAATGTTAGCGAGCTGACCAGTTGCATTGTTTTCAACAACAACGACCTTTTTAGAAGACTTCATAAGCGGTAAAAGTTCTTTTGATGGAAATGGATGTAATAAACGAACATGAGCGTGGTTCGCTTTAATGCCGTCCTTCTCAAGTCTTACCATCGCTTCCTCAATCGTACCGCGGGTTGAGTTAAAGCCAACAATCAATACATCAGCTTCTTCATGTGGAGCATTTTTATGAACTGGCGTATCAAATTTAATATTATCAAGTTTACGTAAACGCTTATCCATTTGCGCATTTCTATTTGTTGCACTTTCAGATGGTTTCCCTGATTCATCATGCTCAACACCTGTCACATGATAAATTCCATTTTTAGTTCCTGGTACGATACGTGGAGAAACGCCATCTTCAGTTACTTCAAAACGCTTAAAATAATCTTTGTTCGGATTGTCTGGTAATTCTGGATTCAAATCAAGCTTACCTCTTCGAATTTCAACCTTACTAAAATCAAGTGGTTCGACCGTTTGCTTTCCTAATGAAAGCTGTAGGTCAGTTAATAATATTACAGGACATTGGTATTCTTCCGCAATGTTAAATGCTTCTACAGAATCATAAAACGCTTCTTGTACAGTACTTGGAGCCATTACTACTTTTGGTATCTCACCATGAGTACCATAAATCATAGCCATTAAATCTGATTGTTCTTGTTTTGTTGGTAACCCAGTACTTGGACCACCACGTTGTGTGTCAACAATAACAAGCGGAGTTTCAGTGATACCAGAAAGACCAATTGCTTCCATCATTAATGATAAACCCGGTCCAGCTGAAGCAGTTAGTGTTCTAACCCCAGCATAGTTACCTCCGATTGCCATTGTACAAGCTGCAATTTCATCTTCTGTTTGGATAACTGTTCCACCGTATTCCGGTAATTTTTTAATTAGATATTCCATTATTTCAGATGCAGGCGTAATAGGATAAGCTGGCATAAATCTTGCTCCTCCAGCTAGAGCGCCCATTGCTATTGCATCATTACCAATCATAAACATACGTTTTTTTCCGTCTGCTTTTTCAAGCTGCATCGTTTTAATCGAATCACCAAGCTGCTCTTTTAAATATTCAGCTCCTGCTTTGATAGCTTCCATGTTCTTTTCAACAATTTGTTGTCCCTTCCGCCCGAAGATCTCTTGAACAACTTCTAAGTATACATTAATATCTAGGTCTAACAATGCGCTGGAAGCACCAACCGCAACCATGTTTTTCATTAAAGAAGTTCCTAATTCACTAGCAATTTCTGTAAATGGAACCGCATACAAGGTCGCTTTCGAGTCGTCTGGAATTGTAGGGTTGAATTTCGCATCAGCTATAACAACGCCTCCGCTACGTAATTCGTGAAAGTTTACATCAATAGTCTCTTGATCAAATGCTACTAAAATATCAAGATCATCAGAAATTGAGCGTACCTGTGTTGTACTTACTCGAATTTTATTATTTGTATGTCCGCCTTTAATACGTGATGAAAAATGGCGATAACCATATAAATAGTAGCCTAAGCGATTAAGAGCTATAGAAAATATCTCTCCTGTACTTTCAATTCCTTCCCCTTGTTGTCCTCCAACTTTCCATGAAAGTTGATTGATCATGTCTTACACCCCTTTGGAATCGTTCATTGTATCGTAATGTTTTTTACAATTATAAGTGTAGCACTTTTCCAACTAAATCACTAGAAATTAATCTGAGTAAAATGGTCTGTATACTTTGGTTATACACCATTTAGCATTAATTCCTTATTTTTTGAAGTATTATAGATTTGTTAGAGATGTACTAAACGCTTTCAATTCTAGACCTAACAGCAAAAAAAAGCAACCCTTATACAGTATTTTATGTCAATTATATGAATATTTTTTTATCTATTTGCATTTCCTTTATCTATTATAATATTTTGTTATTGATTCTTGAACATTTCAACTACATAGCTTATGTTGCATAAAAGGGATTACTCTAAATTTAGAATGGTTAAGTAATTCCCTATGAATGTGAATGTACTCGTTTTTATTGAATGTACTAACACCTTCTATCCCTTGACGTCGATTGGACTATCCAAGATTCTGGATGTAGTGAACAAAACAATTTTTTATTCTTCCTAGGGTTGAGTCAAAAGAGTCTCGAGCTTGCAATTTCTTGGATTGATATTTAATTTTTCACAAAAAAAATACCTGTTTGTCCTGTTTTGACAAAAAGGTATTTAATAATATGATTTTAGTCTTACGCTTTATTAAATAACTAAACATCTTTATCGAGGTTCAACAATTAGCTTAATAGCTGTTCTTTCTTCACCGTCAATTAAAATATCAGTAAATGCAGGGATACAAATTAGGTCGACGCCACTCGGTGCTACGAACCCTCTTGCAATTGCTACTGCTTTTACCGCTTGATTCAATGCCCCCGCGCCAATTGCTTGAATTTCTGCGGCTCCTCTTTCGCGTAACACACCAGCAAGTGCACCAGCTACAGAGTTAGGATTAGATTTTGCTGAAACTTTTAATATTTCCATTCCTAATTTCCTCCTTGTATTTTTACAGAATATAGTGAGTAGATTACCAGAACATTAAAAGGATTAATGATTCCACTCATACTATATTCACTAGTTGCTGGCTGTATTCCTGCTTGTTCTAAATATTTTTCAAAAAATTCAAAATCATATATTCCTAATCAAAAAATGGATGATCATCATTAATTAATATTCGATTTATAGCTGTCGCATGACCATTTTTTTGATCAATATCAATTATCACACCGTTTAACTGTGTACGTCCCTCAACAACGTCAAATCGAACTGGAAGTGTGGTTATAAACCTTTTCAATACAGCTTCTCTACTTACCCCTAGAATCCCATCATAAGGCCCTGTCATGCCAACATCAGTAATAAAAGCAGTACCGTTATCTAAAATTCGTTGATCTGCTGTTTGAACATGTGTATGTGTTCCTACTACAGCTGATACTCTTCCATCTAGATACCATCCCATTGCTTGTTTTTCACTAGTGGCTTCAGCATGGAAGTCAACAAATATAATAGATGTTCTCTTTTTTGCTTGTTCTATTAAATTATCTGCAACCTTAAAGGGACAATCAATTGGCGGTAAGAATGTCCTGCCTTGTAAATTAATTACTGCCACTTCTTGTCCATTTACCTTGCAAAAAACCATTCCTTGGCCAGGTGTTTCTTCAGGGAAATTCGCAGGTCTAACCATAAATTTAGCATCGTCAATAAATTCAAAAATTTCTTTCTTATCCCAAGTATGGTTGCCTAAAGTAACAACTTGTGCTCCTAATTCTAAAAATTGTCTATATATTTTTTCGTTAATACCCTTTCCACTAGCAGCATTTTCACCGTTAATAATAGTCATATGAGGGCGATACTTCGATTTTAGTTTCGGTAGATATTCTTTTATCATATCTCTCCCAGGTGATCCAACTACATCACCAATAAATAGAATTCTCATTAAATAAACTCCTTTATCGTTATAATACTTCTACCTAAAAAATCCTTAGGTTAACGAGTTCCATACTCCATGGTGCAAATCTTTATTTTCTAGCCTGAAAATACTTTGTCTCACAATTCAATTCGCTCTAGTTCACTTGCTTTCCGAGGGGTGGTCCGGGAGCCACCTCGTTGCCATTCCACACTGAGTGAGTATTCTATTTTCATACTCCATGATGCGAATTTTATTAGCATTGGGGTCTACCCTAAAAGGAAATGAATCTTTAGAACAAAAAAATTTATTCGATGAAAGCTATACTATCATAATTTAATGGGACTATTGAACTTCATAAGCGTGATAAACAACAGCGATTATAGTTTAGTTTTACACATTTTATAGGAATAGGCAATTTTACACAAATGGTACAAGTGAAAGGAAATGAAGTGGGGAGTGTAAATCTAAGGATTATAACAGATAGAAATAAAATAAAGTGGTCAAAAGACCACTTTATTTTGCATATTCAACAGCTCTCGTTTCACGAATAACGGTTACCTTTATGTGCCCTGGATAATCCAGCTCTTCCTCGATACGCTTTCTTATATCACGTGCTAAACGGTGAGCTTCTAGATCATCTATTGCATCAGGTTTAACTAATATTCTCACTTCACGACCAGCTTGGATTGCAAAGGATTTCTCAACACCTTCATACGACTCTGAGATTTCTTCAAGTTTTTCTAAACGTCGGATATAATTTTCTAACGTTTCACTTCGCGCACCAGGTCTAGCAGCAGATAGTGCATCTGCAGCTGCAACTAATACCGCGATAATTGAAGTCGGTTCAGAATCTCCATGATGTGAAGCAATACTGTTAATTACAACAGGATGTTCCTTATATTTTGTTGCTAATTCAACACCAATTTCCACATGACTTCCTTCTACTTCATGGTCAATAGCTTTTCCTATATCATGGAGAAGACCAGCTCTTCGAGCTAAAGTAACATCTTCGCCTAACTCAGCAGCCATTAAACCAGCTAAGAAAGCAACCTCTGATGAATGTTTTAATACGTTTTGCCCATAACTCGTTCTAAACTTCAAGCGACCTAGGATCTTAATAAGGTCTGGATGGAGACCATGCACACCAACTTCAAACGTTGTCTGTTCACCAATCTCACGAATATACTCATCAACTTCTCGTCTTGATTTTTCAACCATTTCTTCAATTCGGGCAGGATGGATACGTCCATCTTGCACAAGCTTATCTAGTGCAATCCTTGCTGTTTCACGTCTTATTGGATCAAATCCTGAGAGAATGACAGCTTCTGGTGTATCATCAATAATTAAGTCGATACCTGTTAACGTTTCGAGTGTTCGAATATTTCGACCTTCTCTTCCAATAATTCGACCTTTCATCTCATCATTAGGTAGGTTAACAACGGAAACTGTTGTTTCGGCCACATGATCAGCCGCACATCTTTGAATGGCAAGTGAAAGTATTTCTTTAGCCTTTTTATCAGCTTCTTCCTTTGCGCGACTCTCAGCATCTTTAACCAAATACGCAACATCATGAGCAAGTTCATTTTCTACACGCTCAATAATGATTTGTTTTGCTTGTTCGCGAGTAAGGCTAGAAATTCGTTCGAGTTCAGCCTGTTGCTTGCGTACCATTTCTTCCACTTTGCTTTCCATCTCTTCAATATGCTGTTGTCTTTCAGTTAGAGAATTCTCTCTCTTTTCTAACATAGTTTCACGTTTGTCCAGAGATTCATCTTTACGATCGAGATTCTCTTCTTTTTGCATTAAACGATTTTCTTGTTTTTGAAGTTCGTTTCTTCTATCACGAATGTCTCGTTCTGCCTCTGTACGAAATTTGTGAATTTCGTCCTTTGCTTCTAATAAGGCTTCTTTTTTCAAAGAGTCAGCTTCACGATTAGCATCATCAATAATTTGTTCTGCGGCACCCTTCGCCCCAGCAATTTTTGTTTCTGCAATGGATTTACGAACAAAAAAGCCAACAACTGCACCGACGATCAGGCCAAGCAAAGCGGAGATGATTCCTATAATAATGGTATCCATCATTTCACCTCCTCTTGCTATGAACTTTTTCTTGCTAGATCAAAATGTCGGCATGTACATTGTTACATTAGTTTCAACATACAGCACAAAGGCTTGTTCAGCCATTTAGAAATAATTTCTTTTTTCTAAATAGCAATGGTTTTCGGTACTACCTTTTTATTAGGGAGAATAACTACCGAGATTTCTTTTCACGTTTTAATTCTAACAAAATGTAAAATATACATACTAATTGTAAATGTGAGAAAATTTATTGTCAAGGCCTGTCACATCTACTGTTACATTAATTTGGAAATTTCTTTCTCTATCCCCATTATAACTACTATTTTTTAACTAAAACAGCTAGAAATTTTGTTTGTCGATTACGCTCATTATTTTAGCAAAACATTTAATAGTATATAAAAAGAAAAATTACGTTCTAAAAAAAGAGACAGCAAAGTGTCTCTTTCTAATTCCTAGTTATTAATCTAATAAATTCAACTCATCTTGCCCTTCATCTACAGGCTCAGCAATATCCTGATCCAAACCGTAATGCCTACGAATTTTTTCTTGTATTTCTTTTCTTATGCTAGGGTTTTCTTTTAAAAATTGCTTCGCATTTTCACGGCCTTGTCCTAATCGTTCCTCATTGTAGGAGTACCATGAACCACTTTTTTGAACGATATCTAAATCTGAACCCATATCGATGGTTTCACCTTCTCTAGAAATACCTTCTCCGTACATGATATCCACCTCGGCAACTTTAAAAGGAGGTGCTACCTTATTTTTCACAACCTTAATTTTGGTTTTATTCCCCACAATATCATTGCCTTGTTTTAATTGCTCTGCACGACGGACTTCTAAACGAACAGACGAATAGAACTTTAAGGCACGACCACCGGGAGTTGTCTCAGGATTTCCGAACATAACACCAACTTTTTCACGAATTTGGTTGATGAAAATTGCGATTGTTTTAGACTTGTTAATCGCACCTGATAATTTACGAAGCGCTTGTGACATTAAACGAGCTTGTAATCCTACGTGGGAATCACCCATCTCGCCTTCGATTTCCGCTTTTGGAACTAATGCTGCAACTGAGTCAATTACAAGTATGTCAACCGCACCACTTCGAACTAAAGCTTCAGCAATTTCTAATGCTTGTTCACCAGTATCAGGTTGAGATAGAAGTAATTCATCAATATTTACTCCAAGCTTTTGTGCATAGACTGGGTCAAGTGCGTGCTCAGCATCAATAAATGCTGCTTGTCCACCATTTTGTTGTACTTCAGCGATTGCATGAAGTGCAACAGTTGTTTTACCAGAACTCTCAGGTCCATAGATTTCAACGATACGTCCTCTCGGATACCCACCTACTCCAAGACAAACATCTAGAGCTAATGATCCACTTGGAGATGTAGAAATTTTACGGTCAGTTTGTTCTCCAAGTTTCATAATTGAACCTTTACCAAATTGTTTTTCTATTTGTTTTAAAGCCATTTCTAAGGCGGCTTGACGATCACTCACTTAAACTTCCTCCTTTTTTCTTTGAAACTATTAATACTATACCTCGTTTTGTCTCATTTGCCAAGCAAAAAATCGAACGTTTATTCGTTTTTTGAGACGCAATTTATTGGTAATAGTTCATTTATTATCAATAAAAATTCAATTTTCATAGTGTTGTTTCTATCTAATATTCTTTTTTTAAGATTACTTGATTTTTTTGTCTACCCTGAAAAAAGAAAAGCGGAAGGCGCCCGCTTATCGGCGACAAGCATAAGGCAGGCGCTGACAGAAGGCGCTTTCTGCCTTCCGAAGCGACTGACTTATGACCTCGAGCCGATGGCGCCTGGAGCTAGACACTAAGCTAAGTACAGATAACTAATACTTTTTCATCCTCTATGGTGCTAATCAAAATTAGCATGGATGCCTGAAAAAAGAAATGCAGAAGCCGATAGCGCCTGAAGCTAGACACTAAGCTAAGTATAATTTTTCATACTCCATGATACTAATTTTAATTAGCATAGATGTCTACCCTGAAAAAAGAAATGCTGAAGGCGCTCGTTCATCGGCGACAGGCATAAGACGAGTCGGCTAGAAGGTTGCTTTTTAACCTTCTTGCCGGATTGACTTATGACCCCGAGCCGATAGCGCCTGAAGCTAGACACCAAGCTAAGTATAATTTTTCATCCTCCATGATACTAATTTTAATTAGCATAGATGTCTACCCTGAAAATAACTAGGTTAGTGAGTTGCATTCGCTGCGATCCACTTGCTTTCCGCGGAGCGATCTGTGAGCCTCCTCGTCGTTTTTGGCTCCTGCGGGGTCTCACGTGACCGCTAGATCCCGCAGGAGTCATCTGGCTCTCCGCTCATTCCACACTATGGTAGACATTTTTCATTCTCCATGGTGCGAATAAAATTAGTATGAGTGTCTACTTTGCACACAGCTATAAAAATTTGAATAAAGCTTCCATAAAGAAAAAGACAGAAGGATTCAACTGTCTTTTTCTTTATTTCTCCTATCCTAATTCCTTTAAAATTTGAAAAAAGCCATACTTTACAGCTCTCGTCCTTATTCCCGACCTGGTACCTGCCAATTTTAAGGAAATAACTTTAGTCGGTTTATTTTTAATAGCCAATCCAATATATACAGTGCCAACAGACTTACCTTCTAGCTCCTCAGGTCCCGCCACACCTGTAAAGCTAATTCCAATGTCTGCCCCCATTAATCGCTGTACGTTTTCTGCTAGGGCTTTTGCACAAGATTCACTTACAGAGCCTTCTTTTAACAAAATGTCTTGGTTTACTTGCAACACATTTCTTTTTACTTCGTTTGAATAACAAACAACTGTACCACTGAACACTTTAGATGCTCCAGCTTCATTCGTAAGCATCTCCGAAAATAAACCACCTGTTAAACTTTCTGCACTTGCAACTTTTAAATCATTCTCTTTCAGTTTTGATATTGCTTCAACAACAAGAGACGAGTTCCCATAACCATATAGATATGGTCCGACACGTTCAGTGATTTTTGCTTCTATATCATCTAGAAGTTTTTTAGATTGCTCAGATGACTGATGTTTTGCCGTCAGTCTCAAGGTAACCTCACCATCTGCGGCCAAAGGTGCAATAGTAGGATTTGTTTGCTGGTCAATTAAATCCACAAGATCTGTTTCTAGCTGCGACTCCCCAATCCCAAAGAATCGTAGTACACGAGATTCAATCTGTTCTACAAATCCTAGTTGGTTCAAAAGAAAGCTCTTCCCATAAGAAAGAAACATTGGATTTAGTTCCTTTGGTGGACCAGGAAATAACATATAGGTGATTTCTTCAATTTCCAAAGCCATTCCTGGGGCCATCCCATGGTCATTCTGTAAGATGGTAGAGCCTTCGAGTACTAATGCTTGTTTTTTGTTATTTTCAGTCATCATACGATTGACTCGAGCAAAATATTGCTCAATACTTTCTAGTGCGTATGAGTCACTCACTAGCTTTCGGTTAAGAAGTTTAGCGATTGTTTCTTTCGTTAAATCATCCTTTGTTGGACCAAGTCCACCTGTAAAGACAATTAAATTTGATCTACTCTGGGCAACCTTAATAACCTCAGTAAGTCGATGTGGGTTATCACCTACAACTGTGTGATAATATACGTTTACCCCAATCTCAGCAAGCTGCTTTGAAAGAAATTGAGCATTACTATTAACAATTTGGCCGAGCAATAACTCTGACCCAACAGCAATGATTTCAGCATTCATATGAATCCCCTCGATCTATATACTTATTTTGGTCCGCTAAAAACATCCTTGTTTTTCGCAAAATAATCCCAGCCAGATACCACTGTGAAGATAACAGCTACCCAAAGAGCAATAATGTCAAATGGGATTGATAAATATTCAAAAGGAAAATTATGAAGAAGTAACGCTGAAATAGCGACCACTTGGGCCCACATTTTAATCTTCCCGAGCATTTTCGCAGCCGAAACTTCTCCTCGTTCAGCAATAAGCAATCTTAACCCAGTTACAGCAAATTCTCTTGTAATAATAATAATAACCATCCATGCAGGTGCTAAGCCAAGTTCAACTAGCATGATCAAGGCCGCAGATACAAGAAGTTTGTCTGCTAAAGGATCTAAGAATTTCCCGAGATTTGTTACTAGGTTATGTTTACGAGCTATATAACCATCCACCCAATCTGTAGCCGAAGCAAATATAAAAATACCCGCTCCAATAAGATGTGCGATTGGAATTGTCATGGTTCCAATTTTCACATTTCCTAAAGAAAATAAGTCCAGCATAACTATGATAAAAACTGGGATTAAAAAAATTCTTGCAACTGTAATTTTATTTGGTAAGTTCAATCGTATGACCCCCGCTAAAAACTTGTCTCTAATATGTTTCTATATGTGATAATACACTTATACACGAAAAAAAGCCATTAAATAACATGACTTTTTTCCATTTCTATTCTTCTTCTGGACTAAAATTAATGATAATAAATTGTTTTACTATCTCACTTGGATTAATCGGGTATTCAAATTCCTCACCATTAATCAAGATTTTTGTATCTATCGTGTTACCTACATTAAAGATAATTTGAGATTCATCCTTAAAATCAAAGGTTTTTGTTGCACCATCTCGCATCATTTCATAAGCAAACTGGTTACCTTTTTGGTTGGTTATATCTAACCATGTTTCCCCACCATCACTAACAGCTATATCAACTGTAAATTCCGATGTATTTTCAAGATCAAATGTGCTAGTATTCCCTGAGGTTTCTGTGAGGTTAAGTTCAAAGCTAGGAGCCTCTTCCACTTCCTCTTCCTTTTCTACAGCAGGTGTTTCTTCTTCAATATCGTTATTACTTTCTTGCTCGTCTACTGGTTCGTCCGGTATCTCTGTGGTTTCTTGATATTGTGAATTTTCTCTTTCTTCTACAGTAGGATCTGAATCATTATTAGTAATATCACTCTTTTGCAACCACCACCAAATTGTGAATAAACTTCCTAGAATAAACACAGCTAATAATAATACTGGAACCATATCTAAAATCTTTGATCCTCGAGTAGATATTTGGCGCTTGCTCCGAACCCTAGAAAGTTGCTCAGGAAGTTGTTCAGGAGGAGTACTTGGTATCTCATTTGAAAATTCTTCAAAAAGTTCTTCATGATTAAGGCCTACTGCTTCAGCATACTGCTTAATAAAAGCACGAACGTAAAACTTCCCGGGCATAGCTGAATAATTACCCTCTTCAATTCCAACCAAATACCGTTTTTGTATTTTAGTAATTCGTTGTAAATCGTCTAGACTGAGCTTTTTCTCTTCTCTTCGTTCTTTTAGACGCTTCCCTAGATCTGTCAAACAAAACACCTACCAATGCATTAAAAATCAAATCCTGAAAAATCAGATCCTGAAAAAAGCTGTTGTTCATCAACTAGTTCATATGTTATTTCTTCATCAGGGGAATTCCTTAACTCGATAATATAATCAAAATCATCTAAGGTGTATTCTGTATCCCTGACAAAAATATCTGGATGTTCAACTACTTTAACAGCTGGTAACCTCATAATTTCCCTAACAAGTTGCCAGTGCTTCTCTGTAGCGCGTTTTGTGGAAACAATACCATCAATAATAAACAAGTTGTTTTCATTATACTCATCTTCAATTAATTGACTTCGAATGGTTTGTTTTAAAAGTGTTGAAGAAACAAAAAGCCATCGCTTATTAGCACATACACTCGCAGCTACAACGGACTCAGTTTTCCCAACCCTCGGCATTCCACGAATACCAATTAATTTATGACCCTCTTGCTTGTAAATTTCAGCCATAAAATCAACTAATAGCCCCAATTCATCACGTACAAACCTAAATGTCTTTTTATCATCCGCATCTCTTTGAATATAACGACCATGACGAACAGCGAGACGATCTCTTACTTTAGGCTCCCTAATCTTTGTAACAGTTATGTTATCCATTGTATGTAAAATTGATTCAAGTCTTTCAATTTGTTCATTATTATCACAAAGAAGCAACAAGCCCCGTCTTCGGTCATCGACTCCATTTATCGTGACAATGTTGATTGACAACATCCCCAGTAAGGAAGAGATATCACCAAGCAATCCTGGACGGTTTTTATGTATTTCATATTCCAAATACCATTCTTTCTTCTCCATATGATGCACCATCCTTCACCAAGTCTACTAAAATAGACAAAAACTATCATAAATTTACCATATTTCTATAATAAATCATTTTTATATGTAATGAAAGTGAAGTGAGATGATTTCATAAAAAAAGAGAGGAAATTCCTCTCCTTCTCTTACTGACCAGTTCCTTCATTTTGAACTAGTTTTACCATCATATTCGCAATTGCATGCTGTTCTTGTTCAGATGCAACATGCCAAAGATCGGCAAGGACTTTTTCCTGAGCATTTTTAGGCTCTACTTGCTGAGATAAGTATTCACCTAGTTGATACGCTAAATCAGAAATAATTTGCTGATTCATACCTTCTTGCTGAGCTTGGTGCAAACGATCACCTAGAAAATCTTTCCATTGTTCAAAGTTATCTAAAACAGACATAAGTGACCCTCCTTTTAGGATAATACATAATATAGTCTGCCAAACTGATTAGAATTTATACTTAACTAAAATGTGAATGATTTGTTACATCAACAATGCCAACCACCATTCACAGATAATACTTGTCCTGTTATATAGGAAGATTTCTCGGAAATTAAAAAGCTAACTACATCAGCAATCTCAGTTGGATTACCTAACCTTCCCATCGGTATTTCTTCCTTTAATAGTGTTTTATCATCTTCAGAAAAAGAACTTAACATTGCAGTTTCGATTGCACCGGGTGCAATTGCATTCACCCGTATACCACTTAATGCAACTTCTTTTGCTAAAGCTTTCACATATGAATTTTGACTTCCTTTTACCATAGAATAGAGGACCTCACAAGAAGCCCCAGTTATTCCCCAAATAGAAGAAATCATCATAATGTTCCCCGTTTTCTTAGTGATCATGTCAGGTAACAGCTTTTTTATTAATAAAAATGGACTTGTTGTATGGAGTGTAATCATCTGTTTAATTTCATCATCAGACATATCTGTAACCAGTCCAAAGTAGCTCTTACCGGCATTATAGATTACGGATTCTATCGGGTGGTCAATCTGTTCCAAAAGCTGATTAACACCATCTGACATTGATAAATCAGCTTGAATAAGGTGAACCCTGCTACTGCCATACTCATCAATAAAAGCATCGAGGCTTTCTCTATTACGATTGTAATGCAGATATAAAGAAAACCCATGTTCGTATAATGTTTTGGCTATTTCTATCCCTATTCCACCACTTGCACCGGTTAATAGTGCGTATTTTTCCCCCAATACCCTCACCCTTTACACAAAATAACCTCCTCGAAGTCAATCGAGAAGGCCAAATTTTATCCGTAATTTATTTTTTCGGAACTACATGGCATTCTGTAATATATTTTTCTTCAAAAGACTCATTGGCAACATTTTGAATGTCTTCTAATGTTAATTTTTCAAGTGTAGGGACAACATCAAAAAGATTCATATCATTAAAAGCATACCTAGTAAATTGGTTAGCAATAAACTCAGGTGAGTTTATTGAACGTAGAAACGCCCCTATTTTCTTCTTTTTTACTCGCTCTAACTGCTCATTATTTATTTGAGAATTATTGACGTTTAACAAGGTTTCTTTTATCCTTGCTGAAAGCTCATCTGGATTAGGTGTGTCGCCTCCGAGAATAACAAAACCAAATCCAGATTCCTCAGTATAGTCATAAGAGAATGTCTCATCAATTAAACCATCGTTATAAAGTTCTTCATATACCTTAGAACTTTTCCCAAATAATACATCCAGTATCAAATTTAAAGAGAGCTCATGTTTCAATAACGCCTCACCAGATCGGCTTGGGCTTTTTGCCTTAACCCCAACAAGACACTTGGAGGATTGGACATTCATTTTAAGTACTTGTTTCTTTTCTGCTACTTCTTCTGGTTCAGGATCAAATTCCCTTTGGATTTCAGACTGTTCACTAAATTCTTTCTTTTCCTGATTAGTGCGAATAAAGTATAGTATACCCTCCGGATCAACAGGTCCAATAATAAAAAGAAGCATATTACTTGGATGATAAAAGGTTTCATAACTTTCGTAAAGTAAATCTTTTGTGATTTTTGAAATAGATTCTACTGTACCTGCTATATCAATTTTTACGGGATGATTATGGAACATATTTTGAATGACTCCAAAGTAAAGGCGCCAATCTGGATTATCATCATACATGTTAATTTCCTGACCGATGATACCCTTTTCTTTTTCAACAGTCTTTTCTGTAAAATAAGGACTTTGAACAAAATCAATCAACGTTTCTAAATTTTCTTGAACGTTTGATGTGCTTGAAAATAAATATGCTGTTCTTGTAAAGGATGTAAATGCATTGGCAGCAGCACCTTGTTTGCTAAAATCCTGAAAAACATCTTTATCTTCTTTCTCAAATAATTTATGCTCGAGAAAATGTGCAATTCCATCTGGGACTGTTACGAGTTCATTCTTACCTAAAGGAATAAATTGATTGTCAATAGATCCATATTTTGTTGTGAAGGTGGCATATGTCTTATTAAATCCGGATTTAGGTAAAATATAAACTTCAAGTCCGTTTGGTAATTTTTCATGAAATAATTCTTCCTGTAACTGTTCAAGTTGAATTTTCTCCATTACTTATTAACCCCCATCCCTGTTAAGAAATAGATGGTATCAAGGTCGATTTTATTTGCGGCTTTTACCACATCTTCTTTTGACACATCATCAATCCCTTGTAACCATTCAGATAAATCTCTGCTCTTGTCAGCAACGACATTATGATACAGTACTTCAACTATACCTTGTGGTGTATCAATTGTTTCAAGAAGTTGATTTTTGATAACTGCTTTTGTTTGAGACATTTCCTGGTCAGAGAAATCTCCGTTTTTCATTGCCTCCATTTGCTGTTTAATAATCGATACCGCTTTTTCGTAATTATTAAATTCAATTCCTGACATAACCATTAATAAACCTTTGTGGCTTTCAACCCTTGATGCCGCATAGTATGCTAAACTTTCTTTCTCACGCACATTTATAAATAACTTTGAATGAGAAAATCCTCCGTAAATTCCATTAAAAACTTGCAACGCGTGATAGTCAGAATCAGTATAAGTTATATTGGTTCTAAAACCCATATTTAGCTTTCCTTGTTTAACATCCTGCTCTTCTATCACTTCATTAACCTTACTTACATTCTGGTGATTTAATTTGACCATTTTAGGGTCCCTGTTTTTAACCTTGAACTGATTGGATACAGTCTCTTTTACTTCTTTCTCATTAAACTTTCCAATTACGTATAAATCAATTTGATCTTCCTCAATCACTTTTTGATAATAGTTAAAAAGAGAAGCAGAAGTGACTTTTTCTAAATCTTCAACACGTCCATTTACATGAAGTGCGTACGGTTCATTCTTACACATTTCCTGCACAAGACGTAAATTTGAATATCTCATTTTATCATCATACACTGCTTGAATACGTTGCCTTAAACTTCTCTTTTCATTTTCAATAGTCGTTTCTTTAAAAGACCCATTTTCTAGAATAGGATTCAAAACCATTTCCGAAAGGAGTGTAAGAGCTTTAGTTAACAAAGGTGTCTTATCTTTTAAAAAGTTTTCGTTTGCTATTTCCATCCGAATAGAAATGACGTGATATTCACCTTTTTTCATTAAATCCACATTCAATGTCGCACCATATAACTCGTCTAGATATCCTCGCAACTCTGTTGTTGTTGGGTGACTTTTTGTCTCACTTTGTAAAACATATGGCAATAAAGCACGTTCAGTTAATGTTTGTTCATCCAGTGGGGCCTTTAACTTTAATACAATTGTATTTGTTTTATATTTATCAGTATCGATTGTATGAAGAGAAATACCATCAATCTTTTGAACAGACTCAGTTATAAGCTTCATTATTCATCCTCCTTTAACATTATCATTTCACTATTCTTTATCAAAGAAAAAAGTTGTGAGTTTACACACTATTGTATCCATATAACAAAAAAAGAATCGACTTTACTTAACTTCAATTAGTGTTATCTTATCAGCCTATATTAATCTTACATCACTCACACCTATAATTTCCAATATTAACATGCCAAGGAAAGAATAAACATTTTATTATGTTAAACTATCAGATCAGCACAAAAAAACCATGATCTAAAAGACCATGGTTGAAAGATTCTTTTTTCGATTTTATCTTTTTCCAGAATCAAATGTTTCACCAGCAGCTTTTGGTGCTTGTGAAGATTTAGAAAAAATAACTAAGGCAATCAACGTCACGACATAAGGAAAAATCTTTAAAATAATCGGAGGAAACGCTGATAACTCAGGAATAACTTGAGAAACGTTAGCAATTGTACTTGCAAAACCAAAGAAGAATGTGGCTCCTAGAACACCAAATGGTTTCCACTGACCAAAAATCAATGATGCAAGTGCTAAGAACCCAAGCCCTGATACAGTACCAGTGAATTCCCCTGCATACGTTACAATAATAAGTGCTCCACCCAAACCTGAGAAGGCACCGGATATAATTACCCCAGTGTATCGTACTCTCCTAACATTTACTCCTGCAGCTTCAGCAGCCTGTGGATATTCTCCACAAGATCTTAAGCGCAGTCCAAATTTAGTCTTATACAATGCAAATGTACTTATTAAAAGTACCGCAAGGATAAACCAAGTTGTAGGATATGTTTTAGTAAAAAACAAATCTCCAATAACTGGTATTTGGGAAAGTATCGGGATGTCGATTGGTTTAAACCCACTTAGAATCCTAATATTCCCACTACCCGTAATATTTCTTGCTAAGAACACTGTTAATGCAGCTGCAATTAAGTTAATGGCTGTTCCACTAATGATCTGGTTTGCACTTAAATTGATACTAGCAAATGCATGTAATAGAGAGAATAGGATACCCGCAATAGCTGCTACTAATAAGCCTATCCAAAGAGCTAATTGATTATTTGGCATTATACCTTGAAGGTAATAAATTGAAAGTGCACCAGAAAAGGCCCCAATAATCATTAAACCTTCTAACCCAATATTTACAATACCACTTCTTTCACTGAATAGACCTCCTAATGCCGTAATAAGAAGAGGAATTGTAAAAATAATCGCATATGGAAAAATTTGCTCTATAACTGTCCACATATTATAATTCTCCCTTCTTTACAACAGGTCCAGTAGTGTCTTCTTTAGATCGTTTCTTCTTACCTTTTGCTATTAAACGCTCAATTAACACACTTGTTGCAGCGAAATAAATAATAATCGCAATAATTGTATTTGCTATTTCAGGTGGAATCTCAGTCATTGCATTCATAAATCCTGTACCTGAATAAAGTAATCCAAAGAATACCGCAGCAAAGAACACACCAATTGGTGAATTTGCTCCAAGTAAGGCAACTGCAATTCCATCAAAACCTTGAGTTGGTAAAATACCAATTTGAATGGTATTAGCGTTACCAGTGTATAGGGCGACACCACCTAAACCAGCTAGTCCACCAGAAATAAGCATCGAAAGTATGATGTTACGATTAACTTGCATTCCAGCATACTCAGCTGCATATCGATTAAAGCCAACGGCTTTTAATTCATAACCCAATGTTGTCTTATTAATAATAAAAGCTACAATAATAACGGCTATTACAGCAATAAATAAGCCTAAGTTTACATATGAACCAGCAAAAAGTTCGGAAAGAAAAGGAACTTTCAATGAAGCTGATTCTGGTAATTTTCGGGATTCAGTTTCAAGAAATTCTCCTTTGAAATAACCCGGTACAACATAGTAAACAGTCCAATAAGCAATCCAGTTCATCATGATTGTTGATACTACTTCATGAACATTAAATCTAGCCTTTAATAGACCAGGAATAAACGCCCATAAAGCACCACCTAAAAGACCACCTAAAACCATAACTAAAAGTAATATTCCCTTAGGAAGATCAAGAGTTAAACCAATTCCTGTCGCAACCAGACCACCAATAAGCATTTGACCTGATGCACCGATATTGAAAAGTCCTGTTCTGAAGGCAAATGCGACCGATAACCCTGTAAAAATAATTGGAGTAGCAGTTGCCAATGTATTACCAATTCGTTCAATATTTTTTAAGCCACCCTGCAATAGATAAGAATACCCTTCTATAGGGTTACTTCCTATGAAGAGCATTAATAATGCCCCAGCTAATAACCCTAAGAGGACGGCTAACAATGATACGATTGTCGTTCTCATACACTTCTCTCCTTACTTACCCCTGCCATCATCAATCCAACTTCATTTTCATTTGTTTCAGAAGCAATAACAGTTCCTACAAGTTCACCATTATTAACAATAGCTATTCTATCTGAAAGCTGGAGTACTTCATCTAACTCAAGAGAAACTAAAAGTACAGCTTTCCCATTATCTCTATGTTCAATTAATCTCTTATGGATATATTCTATAGAGCCTACATCCAATCCACGTGTTGGTTGTACAGCTATTAACAAATCAGGATTAAGTTCAAGTTCCCTCCCAATAATTGCCTTCTGCTGATTTCCGCCTGATAAAGTTCTAGCGATAGATGAAGCACCCTCACCAGATCTAACATCAAAGTTTTCTAGGATTTTTTTTGCATAGTTACGAATTGCAGTTGGATTTAATAAACCATACTTCGAGAAAGGAGACTTATTATAGATTTCTAAAACCATATTATTTTGTAATGTATAATCCAAAACTAATCCACGTTTATGTCTATCTTCCGGTATATGTCCCATTCCCTTTTCAATCCTCTGACGAATTGAAATATTAGTTACTTCTTCGCCATTCAATAAGATTCTACCTGACTCAGCCTTTCTAAGCCCTGTAATCGCTTCCACTAGCTCTGTCTGTCCATTACCTTCAACTCCGGCAACACCAACAATCTCGCCAGCCTTCACTTGAAGAGAAAATTCCTTTAATCCCATTACTTTTCGATTATTTTTAACAGAAATTGACTCAACTTCTAATACAATTTTCCCTGGTTTACTTTCTTCTTTTTCAACCTTAAAAGAAACATGACGACCAACCATCATTTCAGCCAAACTTGCTTCACTAGACTCAGCGACACTAACAGTTCCAATCGACTTCCCACGACGAATAACTGTACAACGATCAGCTACTGCCTTAATTTCTTTTAGTTTATGAGTAATGATGATAATAGATTTTCCTTCTTTAATAAGATTACGCATAATCTTCATTAATTCTTCAATTTCATTAGGTGTAAGAACCGCTGTAGGCTCATCAAGAATTAGCACTTGAGCTTCACGATAAAGCATCTTCATAATTTCTACTCTTTGTTGCATACCTACTGAAATCTCTTCAATTTTCGCATGTGGATCAACATTTAACCCATAATGCTTGGACAATTCCTCTATTCTTTTTGCCGCTTTATCTATATCAAGTACGATTCCCTTTAAAGGCTCACTGCCTAAAATAATGTTTTCAGTAACCGTAAAATTATCTACGAGTTTAAAATGCTGATGTACCATTCCAATACCAAGACGATTTGCCACATTGGGATTAGAAATACGAACTTCTTCTCCGTTAACTTTAACTACTCCTCGTTCAGGTTGGTACATTCCAAATAAAACACCCATTAATGTTGATTTTCCCGCTCCATTTTCTCCTAATAAAGCATGTATTTCACCTTTCTTTAACGAAAGGGAAATATTATCATTTGCTACAATGCCCGGAAATTCTTTACGAATATTTAGCATCTCAACAACATAATCCATAGTAGCACTCACCTTTTTATTTAATCTAATACTTTAATCAATAGCTCCATTTAGTATAACTATTGACCTTCCGTTAGAGAGTGTTATTCTTCTTTTGCATTTTCTCACTCTTAAATATACAAAAGAGACGGAAGAAACCGTCTCTTCAGGATGTGATAAACGCTTGTATCCATAGTTACTCACCATTAGTTTTTTACATTTTTGTAAAAATGATGAGCTTCTTGACTGATAATGCGTTTTCAATCAGCCTGAATATTTTTCGATTTTACACACATATAAGAGACGGATAAATAAGCCGTCTCTTATATGTTAAAGAACTTACTTAAATAAGTCTCCTTGTTCAGAAGAGATAGTAATTTCTCCTGCACTAATCTTTTCGTTAATATCAGCAACTTGAGAAACAGTATCTTCGCTTAAGTTAGGATTTTCAGCAGGGATCCCTACACCAGCATTCTTAGTATCGAACGTTAGTGTTTGACCACCAGGGAAGTTTCCATCAAGTTCTTGTTTGATCATATCAAATGCAACTGCATCTAATTTCTTCATTGCCGAAGTTAAGATAACTGATTTGTCGCCTTCATAGATTCCATCTGCATATTGGTCTACGTCAACACCAACAATCCAAGCTTCTTCTCCGCCTTCAGCACGAGTTTTTGCTTCATTAATCGCTCCAACACCAACACCACCAGCAGCAGTGAAGATTACATTTACACCACGATCATACATTTGAGCAGCGATTTGTCCACCAGCTGCAGCATTATCAAATGAACCTTGGTAAATAACATTTTCAGCTTTAATGCTAAGGTTTGTACCTAAGTTTTCGTTTGCATACTTAAGACCTTGTTGGAAGCCCCAGTTAAACTTTTGAACAGCTGGAATTTCCATACCACCGATAAATCCTGCTTCACCCTCTTTTAATTCAAGAGCAGTAGCAACACCAGCTAAGAAACCTGACTCATGCTCTGCAAAGAAAACAGAAACTGTGTTGTCCTTTACTACTGGCGCGAAATCACCAGCGTGTGGAGCACCGTCGATTATAACAAACTTAGCATCTTCATATTTATCTTGAGCCTGAAAAATTGCTGTTTCAAATTTAAAACCAGGAGTTACAATAAATTTGTATCCAGCATCATATAAGTTACCAATTTCTTTTAGGTAGTCAGCTTCTGTAGTTCCAGCTGGCTTTAGGTACTTTTCATCTACATTAAGTTCTTCACTAGCTTGTAAAATACCTTCCCATGTACCTTGGTTAAATGACTTGTCATCGATTGTACCAGCATCAGTAACCATACCTACTTTAAGAGCATCTTCCGCATCTCCACCGTTATCAGGAGCAGCGCCTTCTTCGCCGTTACCTCCACATGCCGCTAAAACAGTAATTAATGCAAAAACAAATAATACAAGAAAATTCTTTTTCATTAATAACGCCTCCACCTTTTATGTAATAATTAAGTATAACAAAAATCATTATACTCTCGTTTACCGAGATAACAAAGAAAAATTTTTGCAATAGCGAAATTTGTATTTTTCTGAAAACAACCACAAAAGACCTATTACATATTCCCTACTTTAAATCTAAGTAAGTTTTTGATTTAAGAAGCCTAAGTTTACGTTCTCTGATGTTTATTTAAAGCTTAAAAGGAAAGGTACAAAACGAGGACTAGATTTTCACCTCCTTAAATAAATTGCACAATAAGTACATAAATTATTATATTTTCTTCCTTACTACATGAAAATCAAACTTATCAGACTTGAAATAATTTAGTGAATATAGAACTGGTTCGTCATTTTCATCATAATGCATTTGTTTTAATACTAATAATGCGGTTTCTGGTTCGCAATTTAATATTGGTGAAATCTTGTCATGATAACCTAATGGTTCAATATGAGTTACTGCATAGGTAATCTTTCTACCCGTTTTTTTATGTATGTAATCAAGTAAAGATTCCTCCTGATGTGAAAAATGATCAGAAAATATATCATGAGGTATTTTATCAATACAATAGATAACAGGTTCTCCATTAGCAGTCCTAACTCTTTCGATCATTACAACCTGGTCCTGTTTTTCACACGAAAACCTTTTGATATCTTCATCAGATGCATGTCCTACAATAGAAGATAAAAATATTGTACCTGGTGTCATGCCAGCTTGTAGAATCATATCCGTTACACTATTTAATTGCTCTATTCCTGAAGTGAAAAGAGGTTTAGCATTGACAAAAGTTCCTACACCATGTCTTCTAATTACAACATTTTCTTCTTCAAGGATTCTTAGTGCTTCTCTTAAAGTTGCACGACTTACTCCTAGGCTTTTTGCAAGATCGAATTCTGAAGGAAGTTTTTCCTTTTCCTTATAAAATCCATGTTCAATGTCTGTTTTAATTCGATCAATCACCTGTAAGTACAAATGTCTGTTGTCTAACTTAATGGACATTTCTTCATTTCCTCCGTATTCTTGTGAGACATCAGACCTCTGATGTTAGACAAATCATTCTTAATCAAAATTAGCATATCACTTTTTTGATTATAAATAAACAAGAAAATCAGAAAAGTGTCGAAAAAAATAAATTATTTATCATCAACTGTCAGATAATCTAACAAAAGATATTCTCACTTAGTTTATTCAACTTATTTTAGCCATTTACTTGTATTGTGAAGCTTTCTTTATAGTGCCATAATTAAATTGCATAGATGCCTTCCCAAAAACCTATATATTGGAGTTCCATGAGCTGCGATCCACTTGCTTTCCGCGGAGTGGTCCGGGAGCCTCCGAACATTCCGCACTAATAAGTACACTATTTTTTATTTTATCCATGGTGCAAATTAATTTTGCATGTAATAGCAAAAAAAATCAAAAAAAGAAATAGGATAATCCCATTTCTCTCATGATCCTACATCTTCACTTTGGCCTGATACTAATACTGTTCTTGGCTTACTACCTTCATACGGACCTACAATTCCTCTTACTTCCATAGCGTCTATTAATCTAGCTGCCCTTGTATATCCAATTCTAAAACGTCTTTGAAGCATTGAAACTGAAGCAGTTTGCATTTCAATGATTAATTGAACAGCCTCATCATATAGATCATCTTCTATTTCTTCAACCGGCTCTGAAACATCCTGAGGTATCATTTCTTCTTGATATTGAGCTTTTTGTTGCGCAATAACAAAGTCAACAATCTCCTCTACTTCATGATCTGATAAAAATGCACCTTGAACACGGACAGGCTTAGAAGCACCAACCGGTAGGAATAACATATCTCCTCTTCCAAGTAGTTTTTCTGCACCACCCATATCAAGGATTGTCCTAGAATCTGTTTGAGATGATACACTAAACGCAATTCTAGATGGTATGTTAGCCTTAATAACTCCAGTTATAACATCAACAGATGGTCGTTGTGTTGCAATGATCAAATGAATTCCAGCTGCTCTTGCCATTTGTGCTAACCTTGTAATCGAATCCTCTACATCTGATGACGCGACCATCATTAAATCTGCCAACTCGTCCACAATAACAACAATATAAGGCAAAGTTGGTTGTTTTGCTTCTTCTTCCTCATTATGCCTTTTTATATAATCATTATACCCTTCAATGTTTCTCGTTCCACTATGTGAAAAAAGCTCATATCTCCGTTCCATTTCATTAACAACTTTTTTTAATGCTTGCGAAGCTTTCTTAGGGTCTGTTACTACTGGTGCAAGTAAATGAGGGATACCATTATACATATTCAATTCAACCATTTTCGGATCAATCATCATCATTTTTACTTCATGTGGTTTTGCCCTCATAAGAATGCTTATTATTATCCCATTTATACATACGCTCTTCCCGCTACCTGTTGCACCTGCAACAAGTAAATGTGGCATTTTGTTAAGTTCGGCTGACACTGCTTCACCAGATATATCACGACCTAGTCCAATCAATAACTTAGCATCTGGACGGCTATTCTCCTTTACATCAATAACTTCTCTTAAAGAGACCATTGCCACTTCCATATTTGGGACTTCAATTCCAATCGCAGACTTTCCAGGGATTGGAGCCTCAATTCTGATGTCCTTGGCAGCCAATGCAAGAGCAAGATCGTCGCTTAAATTCACAATTTTACTTACCTTAACACCAACATCTGGATATACCTCATATTTAGTAACCGCAGGACCTAAATGAACTTTTGTTACTTTTGCCTTCACCCCAAAACTCTGAAAGGTTCTCTCTAACTTACGAGCATTTTCATATATATTCTCATGCTCTGTACTTTGATTGTTCTGCTTTGGTGGACTCAAAAGAGTTAATGGAGGTAGCTCATAGTCAAAATTCTCAACTCCAGTGAAAGTAATAGGCAATATTTTTTCACTAGTCTCATCATTATGTATTTCATCTTGCGATTTCTTTTTTTCTTCACTTTCATAGGCTCTATCAGCAAAATTTGAAATGATTGGCGTGCTAACCTCAACTTCTTCTAAAGGAAGCTCAACAACTTCTTCGTTATTACTTAAAGTAGATTCATTAACTGTATTATTATCCTTAGTCTTTTTATCTTTCTTATCTTTGGCCCGTTTTTTGTCTTTTCTACTTTTTTGTTGTTTTGAGAATTGACTAAACCATTCTTTTGCATCTTCAATAAATGATTTCCATTGATCTTTAAAGTAGGATGCGACAGGATTTACAACTTTTATCAAGGTCTCACTCAATGATTTTCCAGTAACAAGAATAACACCGATTACGATTAAAAATATTGAAATAATTTTTGTGCCTGATTCATCAAAGAGAAAATAAGAAGCAGCAAAAAGAATTGCCCCTATCATTCCTCCCCCTAAATCATTTGTACTTGTTAAACCTGCTTGCTGATCCCAAAATAACTGCCAAGTTTTAAGAATAACACTTGGTTGTACAAATGTACCATCATTTGAAAGCAACCTAAAAAGGGTCACATGACTTAACAGAAGAATTGAAGAAGTAATTAAATAAATTCCAAATAATTTCCTATTTAAAAGTGTTGGCCATGATCTTTTCCATATCAGAAATCCCGAAATAAAAAGCAAACCAATAAGACCTAAAATTGACCATTCACCAATAAAAAAACGAAAAAAGTTTACTAGTACTGCTCCGGCTGTTCCGAGTTTTGATAGTCCAATACATGTGATGGCCAACAAACTTAACCCAATAAGTTCGAATTTTAATGTTTGTTTCCATTCTTCTTTTCTTTTTTTATGTTTCTTTTTTTGTTTTGACATGTAATCACCCTAGCTTTAGTAAGGCTAATGCTTGTCCATTAACATTACCTTTTTATCTAATGAAGAAAGCAGCCAAATAATGGCTGCTACTCATGTTGATAAAAAAATTATAACATAATTATTCTAAAAAGTATCTTTTAATTGACAGATAAAGTGATTCTCTGGCCTGGTGTATATTCTGAGTTAAGATAATCATTTGGGTTGCTGCTCATAACTCGGACAACGTAGTGTTCTCCTGGTATTTCTTCATTTACAAGTAAAGAGACACCATTTATATCAACTATTTTTTGTTTTTGGTATCCTTCTTCATTTTGAGGATAAATTAGCTCTTCTGGCATAATTGAGTACAATATCATTGTAACATCTGCCCGCCTTCACTATTATTTAGGTTTTTTCCATCAATTAACTCATTTAGTTTTTTAATTGCTTGTCCAACCCCACCAACTTCATTTATCAGTCCATATTTCACAGCATCGGCTCCGACTACATTTGTTCCGATATCTCTTGTTAAGTTACCTTTTGAGAACATAAGCTCTTTAAATCTTTCTTCCGTAATATTAGAATTCTTTGTGACAAAATTAACGACTCTTTCTTGCATTTTATCCAAGTACTCAAAAGTTTGCGGTACCCCAATAACTAGCCCTGTTAAGCGAACAGGGTGAATTGTCATTGTTGCTGTTTCAGCTATATAGGAATAATCACATGAAACTGCGATAGGAACACCAATCGAATGTCCTCCACCTAAAACGATTGAAACTGTGGGCTTAGAAATAGAACCAAGCATTTCCGCTATCGCTAATCCTGCTTCAACATCTCCGCCGACGGTATTCAATATAATTAAAAGACCTTCAATTTTTGGGTTTTGCTCTATTGCTACAATCTGTGGAATGATATGTTCATACTTTGTTGTTTTATTTTGAGGGGGTAACTGGATATGCCCTTCAATTTGTCCTACAATCGTTAAACAATGGATCTTACTGTCTGTTGACATATTAGGAACATTCGTTTGACCAAGTTGCTGTATTTTTTCAACAATACTTGATCCCTTAATCTCATTCCCTTTATCTTGCCCTTCATCCGTTTGGTTTCGTGCTATGTATTGATCATAATCCATAAAAATCCCCTTTCAACCATAGTCTTCTTATATTATGAACGAAATGAGGATGAATCATTCGGTATTTAAAAAGCAGCTTTAATAAGTTATGTATTAAAAGTTATTCATAAATTCCGTCATGGATCGAAAAAAGTTTAATGGTTGGAGAAAATTGATGTGAGTTAACTTTGATTTAATGTAGTTCTATCGGAACTCAAAATTAAGACTCTTTTCCAGAGGTAGGCTTACAAAAGTAAAATTGTGTTTTTAATTACTATAATTGAAACAAAAAAATAAAGGCTGTCGAGGATGTCGACAGCCCTTAAATTATAATGTTTCAAGTACTTTAGATAATTGTAACCGTTCTTCTTCTGATAATGGAATTAACGGGAGACGCACAGAGCCGACATCCATACCTTTCAACTGAAGAGCTGTTTTAATCGGAGTTGGGCTAGGTGCAGTAAAGAAAGCGTTCATTACTGGAAGTAATCTTTGATGAAGTTTTGCTGCTTGCTTTACTTCACCCTTCTCATATAATCCAACTAACTCTTGCATTTGATTTCCAATAATATGTGATGCTACTGATACGACCCCATTAGCACCAATAGCTATTGAAGGAAGTGTTAATCCATCGTCACCACTATAGACAGCAAAGTTATCATCTGTGTTTGCTATAATTTTGGTCATTGCATCTAAATCTCCACTCGCTTCTTTTACAGCCACTACATTTGATAATTTAGATAACTTGATGATTACATCAACAGAAACATTAATAACTGACCGTCCTGGAATATTGTAGATCATTACAGGTAGTGACGTGGATTCAGCTATTAATTTAAAGTGTCTATATAACCCCTCTTCATTGGGTTTATTATAATAAGGAGCAACAAGCATGATTGCATCTACTCCAGTTTCTTCAGCCTTTTTAGTCAGCTCAACCGATGCATAGGTATTGTTACTCCCGGTTCCTGCAATTACTGGCACTCTACCATCTACTACTTGAACTACATGCCTAAAAAGCGCTATTTTTTCCTCTGAAGAAAGTGTGGGTGATTCCCCTGTTGTTCCTGCAACAACTAATGAATCAGAACCATTTTTTAATAGATAATTTACTAATTGTGTTGTCTTTGCAAAGTCAATATTTCCTTTACTGTCAAATGGAGTAACCATTGCAGTAGAAACCTTACCAAAATCTACCATTGTTTCACTCCTAACGATTAAATATCATCATGTTGAATTGGTTCAACTGTTTTTTCAGATAACTGGAAAACTTGATGGAGCGCGTTTACCGCTTTAACCATATCCTCTTGTTTGACTAGGACCCATATCGTTGTATGACTGTCTGCAGATTGCAGGATCCCTATGCCTTCCTGTGATAATGCTGTAACTATTTTAGCAGTTACTCCAGGTACTCCGTTCATTCCCGCACCAACAGTTGATATTTTAGCACAATCCCTAGTAACAACTGGAATATAACCTAACCCTTCGAGAATACGAATCGCCTTATCAGTCATTTCACCAGCCACCGTGTAAACGACACTTGTTGGTGTAATATTAAAGAAATCAACACTTATTTGTTCGTTAGCCATTGCTTTGAACACTTCAGTTTGCACATCATATTGACCTTTTTTGGCTTGAACCTTTATTTGAGATACATTAGGTACATGTGCAATTCCAGTAATTATGCGTTCCTTAACATCTGTTCCTTTACTTTCTTTATTGATGCTAGTAACTAATGTTCCAACAGAATCAGAATATGTTGAACGGATTCTAATTGGCACTTTAGCCTGCATAGCAATCTCTACTGCTCTTGGATGAATGACTTTTGCACCTTGATATGCCATATTACAAATTTCATTGTAGGTGACAATATCTAAAGGTCTTGCATCTTTGACAATTCTTGGGTCAGCAGTCATGACACCTTCTACATCTGTAAAAATATCAATCCATTCTGCACCAATTGCAGCACCAATTGCAGCCGCAGAGGTATCACTACCACCACGTCCAATTGTTGTTGTATCTCCTAATTCATTAACACCTTGAAAACCAGTTACTACTACAACATCATGTTCTTCTAGTGCCTGTAATAGACGGTCGCATTTCATCTCTATAATCTTGGCATTCGTATAGTCATTGTTCGTTCTAAATCCTGCTTGTGCTCCATTAAAAGCGGTTGAGTGAATCCCGTGTTTATTTAACATGTTCGTAAAGACTACACTTGAAATCAACTCACCACAAGATATAAGCATATCTATTTCACGGTTACTTATAGTTGTCTTTGATCCATCAACTAAACTTAATAATGTATCCGTTGAATATGGATCTCCATCACGCCCCATTGCAGAAACGACAACGACGACCTTAAATCCTTCATTCTTTGCTTTTTCTATATGTCTTCTAGCTAAATCTCTCGTTTCCTCATCTTTAACAGAAGTTCCGCCAAATTTTTGGACGATTATTTTCATCTAAACACCCCGTACTAGATGTAATAGAAATGGCTAGAGAAGTTTTACTTGAAATTTATAGAACATAAATAGTGTTAAGTAATTATTATTAAAAACAGGCGCTGTAAGCATGGTTATTGATCTTTACCTCTCTCTACCCTAGATTTTCGCTACAATTAATCTAGGGTAAAAAAACAACAATGTGTTTTAACACAGCCCTAAAATAAAACTTATTCTTTCACACTAAAATGATAGTAATTTACTTATCTAGCCAATTCCTAATTTATATTAATTATTTTACAATTCCTAATTTTAATAGGCTCTCCGCAATTTGAACCGAATTCCAAGCTGCACCTTTTAAAAGATTATCAGATACAACCCACATATGAAACCCTTTGTCATTATCTAGATCTTTTCTAATTCTGCCTACAAAAACGTCATTTTTCCCAACACAGTTTGCTGGCATTGGGTAGATTTGATTTTCAGGATCATCTTCCAAAACTATTCCAGGAGAATCTTTTAAGAGTGATTTCATTTGTTCTGCACTTATCCCAGCATCATTCACTTCAAAATAAACAGATTCAGAGTGTCCAGTTACAACCGGTAATCTTACACACGTAGCTGCAACTTGCAGTTCTGGCATAGACATAATCTTTTTCGTTTCGTTAATCATTTTCATTTCTTCGAAAGTGAATCCGTTATCTTGAAATTTATCAATTTGTGGAATTGCATTAAATGCGATCTGATAATGCTTTTCGTCACCCTTTACAGGTAGGATTTCTGGAGTGAATTCTGAACCATTTAAAATAGCTTTACTCTGTTCATTTAATTCATTAATTGCTGCTACTCCTGCACCTGAAACAGCTTGATAAGTTGAGACAATTACTTTATTTAATCCAAATAACTTACGAATTGGTTCTAATGCTACAACCATTTGGATTGTTGAACAATTCGGATTTGCAATAATTCCATTGTGTGTGTGTAATACATCCTCATTCACTTCTGGAACAATTAGCGGAACACTTTCATCCATACGAAAAGCACTCGTATTATCAACTACAATCGCACCTCTCTTTACTGCTTCTGGTGCTAATTCTTTTGATACACTTCCTCCAGCACTAAATAGTGCAATATCAACTCCCTCAAATTTTTCAGGAGTTGCTACTTCTACTTCTATTTCTTGTCCTTTAAAGTTCACAATTTTCCCAGCAGATCGTGGCGAAGATAAAAGTGAAAGTTTGCCAATAGGAAAATCTCTTGATTCTAAAGTACGAATCATTTGTTCTCCTACTGCTCCTGTTGCACCTACCACTGCTACATGTATTCCATTTGTTTTTGACATTATTTTAAGACCCCTTCCAGTTTTATACCCAACGGCTAAACGATAATATAGATTTTTTCATATAAAGGAGCATTGCCCACTAGATGTTACTCTATTAGGATATACTTTACTTAAATAATTGAAGGTTGACAAGCGTTTCAACAGAATATAATAGGGTTTTCTTTAAATTTCAGTATAATAATTTGCAAGTTTCTTCTTGAAAGATAAGAAAAATTTACATATATTATTTTAGCACATTTACGTAGTAAAGAAGAGAAGATTTTTGCATTAATCTTCTCTTCTTATTCTAACAGGTGAGAATATGATTAGCTATCACGAAATTTCTCAATGATAACTGGTTGAAGCTGCTTACCTTCCATTGCAGCTAATACTGTATCTTGTAATAATTCCATTCTTGCTACCATCGAATTTGGTTTCTTATCAGGTGCATCTTGACCAAATGGAATAAAGTATACATTTTTAGTTGACATAAGGCGCATCAGATTTACACCATTTAACCCTAGTGCATCATTGGTTGATATACCTAAAACAACCGGGTTTAAATTTCTTAATGTGGCTTTTGCAGCCATTAATACTGGAGACTCAGTTAAAGCATTGGCAAATTTACTCATGCTATTACCAGTAAGAGGCGCGATTACCATACAATCTAGTGGAAGCTTAGGACCTAGCGGCTCTGCTCCTACAATTGTATCTATCACTTTATGTCCAGTGACCTCTTCCAGCTTTTTAACCCAGTCTTCCCCTTTACCGAATCGTGTATTTGTGTTTTTAACTGTATTTGAAACTACAGGTCTAACCTCGGCACCCGCATCTACAAGCTTTTGAATTTGTGGTAATACTGCATCATACGTGCAATGTGATCCTGTTAAACCGAAACCAATACGTTTTCCTTTTAATGACATCTATGAATTCTCCTCTCTTTGTTGTAATTGCTCTAAAAGGAGTTGTGACATAACATTTGCTACGATTTGCCCAGCTGTTTTTGGGGCAACTATTCCTGGTAATCCTGGTGCTAACAAAGCCTTTATTCCTCTCTTTTCTGCATATCTAAAATCAGTACCCCCTGGCTTGGATGCCAAGTCAACTATTAACGTATGAGGAGGCATTTTAGAAATAACTGAGGCAGTTACAATTAAATGTGGTATTGTGTTAATACAAACGTCAATATCACATACTTCCTTATCTAAATCAGATAAATGAAAAGGTGTTAAGCCCATTTCTTTTATTCTAGCTATATGTTCTGATTTTCTAGCGCCAACCTTTACATGTGCACCCAACGCTGAAAACGTTCTTGCAACACTCATTCCCACACGCCCAAGTCCTAATACGACAACATTAGAGTCGTGAATGGTGATGTCTGTATGTTGTATTACCATCATAATTGTACCTTCAACTGTAGGGACTGAATTATAGATTGCTACATCGTCTCGTTCAAATAATTTTACTAATCTTTTATTAGTAGATTTGACTAGCTGGTCTAAATAATCATTACTAATTCCTGAAAAAATCGTACAATGTTCTGGGGTTTCAGCAAGTATTTCCTCAGTTAAAATCACTTTTTCATTAGAGAAAATCGTTTCAACCTGCCCTTCTGCATTTGTACCTGGGACAGGTAGAATCATTGCATCTACCGTGGAAAAATCCACTTCATCAATTTGCTCTTTAGAGGCACCCATAAAGCCATGATCAAGTTGTTCAAATCCAATTAGTGTTAATTTGGCATCCAACTCAATCAACTTTCTTACGACTTCTAACTGTCGAGCATCTCCTCCAATAACCGCAACATGCATACCAGTCAACATTATTTCACCTTCTTTTTTAAAACTTAAGATATATCTTTAAACAATTTAATCCGCACATGCTTTACATCAATTTCAAAATAATTTTCTTACTTCATCATCATATGAAAACACCTATAAATAGGTGAATGAAATTAGCAATCGGAAAAAACAATAAATATTCTGAGCATCAGCGGGCAATGTGAAACCCCAAAGAGCATTGACGAGGAAGCTCATCACACTCCCCCGATATCCCGCGAGTGAACTGCAGCGAATTGACAGCCTATGCATTTTCAGGGTAGACAAAAATTCGCACCATGGAGTATGAAAAATTATACTTAGCTTAGTGTCTAGCTCCAGGCGCTATCGGCTCGGGGTCATAAGTCAATCCAGCTAGAAGGTTAAAGAACAACCTTCTAGCTGGATTGACTTATGACTGTCGCCGATGAACGAGCGCCTTCTGCTTTTCTTTTTTCAGGGTAGACACCCCTGCTAATTTTATTCGCACCATATAGAATGAAAATAGTGTACTCACTAACTGTGGAATGAGCGAAGAGCCACTCGACTCCTACGGGATGTGCGGTCAGCGTGAGACCCCAAAGGCGACGAGGAGGCTCACGAACCGCCCCGCGGAAAGCGAGTGGATCGCAGCGATTGGAACTCCGTAACCATGGTTATTTTCAGCGTAGACATTCATGCGAATGAGTATTTGCCCGATGAAAATTATTAGATACTATTAAAACAAAAAAATTGCCCCCTTATATAAGGAGGCAATTTTTTTTATTTTTCCGGTGTTGTTATCTCATCAGGAATATCTATGATGATCATATCTGCACCTATTTTCTTAATATGATTCCACGGCACTCGAACTTCATTGCCTTGCTTTTTTAAACCAAACCATTTTAAGGATGGAATAATTAACGCTTTAATTTGTCCAGTTTGTTCATTAATTTCCAAATCTGTTTGACCTAATACCCCAAGACGTTCTGCTCTTTTTACATCAACGATTTCCTTACCACCTAGTTCACTTAATCTCACTTTGACCACTCCTTCAATCACATTACTATATATTTATGGAGTAGTCCAAAGTTTAGAAGTGAATTAACTAAAATGGCCGAAATAAGTTACATGTTTTTTGGAAGCTCTTCATTAGGACCAATTAATGCGACAGAATAATGATCAGTAAAAATTCTATTACCTAATTGGTTTACACTTTCTTCATCAACTGCATTAATAAGATCAATCATCTCATCAAGTGTTCTGTGTTTTTTTAGTAATAATTCATTTTTACCATTACGGCTCATACGACTATTGGTGCTTTCTAAACTAAGCATCAAACTTCCCTTCATTTGCTCTTTACTATTTTTTAATTCTTTTGGTGTAATTCCTTCTTTTTTAAGTTGTGAAAGAGTGTCCTGAATGGTATCAAACAATGTATCTAACTGGTTCGCTCCAGTACCACCATATATTGTAAGAAGGCCATTGTCTTGGAAAGAAGAGTGGTATGAAAAAACAGAATAAGCTAATCCACGTTGTTCACGAACTTCCTGGAATAGACGACTACTCATACTCCCCCCAAGAATATTGTTAAGAACGATCAGATTATAAATATCTTTATCTCCTATTTGTAGCCCATTATATCCTATACATAAGTGCGCTTGCTCCGTATCTTTCTTCTTTGCAATTTTTTCACTATAAAAATCAGGCGTAATGTATTCCTTTTTTGAATGCCCAGTTTCATAGCTGCCAAACAATTTCTCTACCTCATTTATAAAGCTTTCATCAATGTTCCCTGCAACAGATACAACTACATTATCAGGGGTATAATATTCATTCATATACTGTCTCAGAAGATCACTATTAAAAGTGTTTAGTGTTTCTTCAGAGCCAAGAATCGGGTACCCAAGTGGATGGTTTTTATAACTTGCTTTACTTAGCAAATCGTGTACAATATCGTCTGGCGTATCTTCATACATTTTGATTTCTTCAAGGACTACATTTTTTTCTTTCTCTAATTCTTCACTAACAAAAGTTGAGTTAAAAAACATATCGGATAATGTTTCAAGTGCAAACTTCGAATGCTCATCTAATACCTTGGCATAATAACAAGTGTATTCCTTAGAGGTAAAAGCATTTACCTGTCCACCTATGCTATCAAAGGATTCTGCAATTTCTCTAGCTGATAATGAAGTTGTTCCTTTAAAAAACATATGTTCAAGAAAGTGTGAAACTCCATTATTTCTTTCGTCTTCATTTCTAGATCCAGTACCAATCCAAACTCCTATAGCTACAGATCGTACCGTTGGAATATTCTCTAGTACTACTCTTACTCCGTTTTGACAAGTATATTTTTTAATCAAAGAGCTTTCCTCCCGTCATTTATTCAGCTCATTAAAAGACGCCTTTTCTTAGCAAACATATTTAAAAAGGATAAATAGAATGCTTACGAAAAAGTTTATAACGTCATAACTACAATCAAGCGCAGTTTTTTCAGGATATAGAACATATGTACAATTATATACCCGACAAGTTAACCTGCTCTCTATGTATAACACATTTTACTTATTTAAAATCCGTTCTTCACTTAATAATGTAGACACATTACTGATATTATATTCTTTTTGTTTTATAGAAAGTATAAGGGTTTCAAGTGCTTTTGATGTAGATGAAGTTGGATGCATTAATATTAGTGCGCCTGGATGCACTTTTCCCATCACTCTCTCGACCAGCACATGAGGCTCAGGCCGTTGCCAGTCAATTGTATCCACACTCCACATAATAGTCTTCATTCCCTGCTCAGCCGCAATTTTTACCACTTCATCACGGTAATTCCCACTAGGTGGTGCAAATAGACTTGTTTTTTTTCCAGTTGTGGCCTCAATCACATCATTTGTTTTTGACAATTGTTCTCTAACAGATGAAGATGGCATTGTTTTTAAGTTAGGATGTGAGTATGAGTGATTACCAACCTCATGACCAGCAGCAATAATCATTTTTGCTAGTTCTGGATTTTCATTTGCCCAACGTCCTTCTAAGAAAAAAGTCGCTTTCACTTTATGTTTTTTAAAAGTATCCAGCATATCCGGAATGTACTCATTTCCCCAAGCTACATTAATCAAAAATGAAACCATTGGTTTTTCTGGATTTCCACGATAAATAGCTTCAGCAGGAAGATCGTCTAAATGCACCTTTGGTGAAACTTGCTTATAGACTAGTTTGTTTGCATCGAAGACTTTATTCTTTTTCATTTTCTTGTAAGAAGCATCTATGTCTACTGTTATTCCATTATACCCAGGAGTCGCTTTCCATACTTTATGGATTTCAGCATCTATCGGTTTTATTTCGTATTCAGGAGCTTTTTCCTTAATTTCCCTATACAGTCCATCAGCTTCTTTCGAAACCGCGATGCTATCATTTTTTAAGCTACCAATATAATGGGTGGTATATGGATTTTGGATTGAACCAACAGATAATAGAAAGATAAATAAAAAAGCGATAAATTGTATGTATGTTCTTTTCATAGTAAGATCCCCCTTTCTATTACAAATATGTATTAGGGGGACAAGGTAGAACTAAACTGTTAATCATAAAGCAATAAAGTTTTTCAACCAAAAAATTGGAACTAAGAAAAAAAGCCCGGATATCCAGGCCTTTATTTTACTGGTTTTGCTTCTCTTTTTCTTCTTTCAATACTGCTTTTCTTGATAAGTTCACACGACCTTGTTTATCAATTTCTGTGACTTTAACAAGTATCTCATCACCAATAGAGAGTACATCTTCCACTTTTCCAACTCTCTCTTCAGCAATTTCAGAAATATGAACTAGTCCATCTTTTCCATTGAAGATTTCAACAAATGCACCGAATTTTTCAATTCGCTTTACTTTACCTAAATACATTTGTCCTACTTCAACTTCTCGAACGATATCTTCAATTATCTTTTTCGCTTTTTGGATCATTTCTTCATTTACAGAAGAAATGAAGACAGTGCCATCTTGTTCAATATCAATTTTAACTCCTGTTTCATCAATAATCTTATTAATTTGCTTACCACTTGGTCCAATTACGTCTCTAATCTTATCTGGATTGATCTTCATAGAAACAATTTTAGGTGCATATTTAGATAATTGATTTCTTGGATTTTCGATTGTAGCAATCATCGACTTTAATATTTCCATTCGTCCGATTTTTGCTTGTTGAAGGGCCTCTTCCAAAATTTCTCGAGATAATCCTTCAATTTTGATATCCATTTGTAATGCTGTAATCCCATTAGATGTTCCAGCTACCTTGAAATCCATATCTCCAAGATGATCTTCCATTCCTTGAATATCAGTTAATACAGAATAGTGCTCATTAGACTTGACTAGTCCCATCGCAATACCAGCAACAGGAGCTTTAATTGGAACTCCAGCATCCATCATTGCCAATGTACTAGCACAAATACTTGCTTGTGATGTTGAACCATTTGATTCAAGAACTTCTGATACCAAGCGAATTGTATATGGGAAGTCTTTTTCCGATGGAATGATTGGTTCAAGAGCTCTTTCTCCTAAAGCTCCATGACCAATTTCACGTCGACCTGGTCCTCTCATTGGTCCTGTTTCACCGACACTAAATTGTGGGAAATTATAGTGATGCATAAAACGCTTTGACTCTTCAATTCCAAGCCCATCTAAAATTTGCACATCACCTAAAGCTCCTAGTGTACAAATACTTAATGCTTGAGTTTGTCCTCTTGTGAAGAGACCTGAACCATGTGTACGCGGCAATATTCCTACTTCAGAAGATAATGCTCGAATTTGGTCAATTTTCCGTCCATCTGGTCTAATTTTTTCTACTGTAATCAATCTTCTTACTTCTTCTTTTACCAATTTATATAATATCTCGTTAACTTGCTTTAAAGTTGAATCGTCTGCTTCCTGTTCAACAAACTTTTCAATTACAGAAGATTTAACTTCACTAATAGCTGCTTCTCTTGCATGTTTTTCAACAACTTGTACAGCTTTATTTAAATCTACTTCTGCTAATGAACGAACTTGTTTTTCCAACTCATGGTCAACCTCATAAAGCTTTATCTCAAGTTTTTCTTTACCTACAGCTTGTACGATTTCTTCTTGGAAAGCAATTAATCGTTTAATTTCTTCATGACCAAACATGATTGCTTCTAACATGATTTCCTCTGATACTTCATCTGCCCCAGCTTCAACCATGTTAATTGCATCTTTAGTACCCGCAACAACTAAATGAATATCGCTTTTTTCTAGTTGTTCAACAGATGGATTTATTACAAACTCATTGTCAATACGGCCAACAATGACTCCGGCAATTGGCCCATCAAACGGAATATTGGATACAGAAAGCGCTAATGATGACCCAAACATTGCAGCCATTTCAGAAGAACAATTTTGATCCACACTCATAACTATACTAATTACTTGCACTTCATTTCTAAACCCATCTGCAAATAATGGTCTTATAGGACGGTCAATCAAACGACTTGCTAGGATTGCTTTTTCACTTGGTCTTCCCTCACGCTTGATAAAGCCTCCGGGAATCTTACCTACAGCATATAGTCTTTCTTCATAATTTACTGTTAATGGAAAGAAATCTAAATTCTTAGGTTCTTTTGAAGCAGTTGCTGTACTTAATACGACAGTTTCTCCATATCGGACTAGTACTGAACCATTTGCTTGTTTAGCTAGCTGTCCAATTTCAACTGTTAGTTCACGACCAGCCCAGTTCATTGAAAAATGTTGTTTCCCTTGGTCCATTCTTTTGTGCTCCTCTCATATGTAAACTTTTATGATCATTGTGGTTTCATAGTAATTAGTATGTATATATAGTATTAACTATATTTATTGAAGATAATATACAGGGATGGTAATTAAGGAAATTTAAGGTATATTTTTTTAAATCCTAATAAAAAAGCGGGAATTCTCCCGCTTTCTGTAAATTATCGACGTAAACCTAGCTTATTAATAAGTTCACGATAACGAGTTACGTCCTTATTACGAAGGTAAGTAAGTAAGTTACGACGCTTACCAACCATCTTTAAAAGACCACGACGTGAATGATGATCCTTTTTGTGAGTACGTAAATGATCGTTCAAATTATTAATTGATTCTGTTAGGACAGCGATTTGAACTTCTGGTGATCCTGTGTCACTGTCATGAGTTTTATACTCACTGATAAGTTCATTTTTACGCTCTTGTGTGATTGCCATCCTATTCACCTCCTCTAATTGATCCCCAATTACCGAGCAGACGTTGGTGAATCGTCCTGCCAAGCAATGGTTCTATAATACGTTTATAAGAATACATCTTTTTATGACAAAAAGCAAGTCGGATCACTTATTTTTTCGAAATAGTTAATGGCTTCTTCTTTATCATGTTCAATTTGTTTTATTAATGAAGTAATATTTTCAAACTTTTTCTCTGATCTTATTCGTTTGAACCATTGTATTGTCACTTCTTCTCCATAAATCATTTGGTCAAAGTTAAAAATATGCACTTCAATAGACAGTACCTTTTGTTCATTGTTAAATGTTGGTTTATATCCAACATTGCAAACCCCATCAAACCATAAGGACTTCACCTTTATTTTAACAGCATAAACTCCTGTAGGGGGTAACAAATAATCAGGATTAGCCTTTACGTTAGCAGTAGGAAAACCTATTGTTCTTCCTCTTTTATCGCCATCAACGACGATTCCTTGAACCGAATAGTTCCTACCTAGTAGTAAAGGAAGTTGGTCTAAATCTCCTTTTTCTATTAACTCACGTACAAGTGTGGAACTTATCTTATTCCCTTGGGAGTTTGTTTGCTTTTCTATAGTGGTTTGCGTGAATTGGCTTCGTGCATGAAAAGGCATTGTTTCCATTGAGCCCTTACCGAGTTTGCCATAAGAAAAATCAAACCCAGCACAAACATGTTTAACATTTAGGCCAATTATATATTGATCTACAAACTCTTGCGGTAGTAGATTTGCGAAATCAGAAGTAAATTCTACGATATATAACCGATTAACTCCAAGGTTGGCAATTAAATATTCTTTCTCTTCAATCGGTGTAATATATTTAATTGCTTGTTTATTTTTTCCAAGAACAACAGATGGATGTGGATCAAATGTCATAACTGCACTTTGTAGTCCACTCGCTTTGGCATACTCTACTGCATTAGTTATTACTCTTTGATGACCCAGATGAACTCCATCGAAATATCCTAATGCTAAAACTACATCTGGCAGATTCTCTTTTAATAAGTTATGTGGATGAGAAATTCGTATTGTTTTCAATATGTTCACCTTTTCTCATGTCTAATAAAACCACAATTACTTACTCTTCAGTTATTGAGAGTACCTTTAATGGTTTCATTAAATGAGGTTTTGTTTGGTGTCTTATATATAAGGCAAGACACTTATCACTTTCATCAATCATGCAAACAGGTTCATCACTTATATATTCTAATCCTTTAGGTACCTCTAGGACAGCTCCATTTTGCACTTTTACTGCTAATGTATCATTAATCTTAAATTTCGGCAAATGATAGAGTGCACTTTCAATTGATAATAAACTTGTTTCTAGAGTACCCTCCTTGACCTTGTCTTCAATCTCCTCAAAAGACATACACTGGTTAATTAGAAACTGTCCAGATGCAGTTCGAGTTAGATCTGACATATGTGATGGATAACCTAGTTTTTCTCCGATCATAACAGCTAAAGTTCTAACATATGTACCCTTACTACAAGTGACACGAAATTTAAAAGAAATGGTTTCCCCACTAAAAATACTTCGATCATCTAACAATTGAAGTTCTCTAATAAAAATAGTCCTCGAAGGTCTTTCAACTTCAATCCCTTGTCTTGCATACTCATATAAACGCTTTCCTTTAACTTTGACAGCAGAGTACATAGGAGGTGTTTGAACAATCTCACCAGTCAATTCCTTTAGCACCTTTTCAACTTCAGAGCGATCAATCACTCTCTCGACTTTCAGGCTCTCTACAACCTCTCCAGACCGATCCTCAGTAGTCGTGGAGAATCCAAGGGTTACTTCACCCTCATAAGTCTTTTCTGCAGCAGTTATGTACTCTACAATCTTTGTAGCCCTTCCAATACAAATTGGTAGCACACCTGTGACATCAGGATCTAGTGTACCTGTATGACCAACTTTTTTCATCCGTATTAGTTTTCTTATTTTGAACACACAATCATGTGAGGTTAACCCTTTAGGTTTATTAAGAAGCAATATACCTTCCACTCGACTGCCTCCTTCGATTATCAGTAAATACAGGCTATCTTCATACTTATTTTACTTTTTAGGTTCAAAAGAAAACTATGTTATTTAAGAAGATATAACCGTTTAGGTCAATTAATAGCTAATATTAGTCTATTTTCGTTTATTAATTTTTAGATAAGAGCTATGAATAATATTAATATAGCTGACTCAAGGACTGAGTCAGCTACAATGGTTAATCTAGATTAGATTGTCTATTTAAATCAGCTAAAAGCGTTTCGATACGATTTCCATAATCAATTGATTCATCGAATTCAAATTGAATTTCCGGTGTCTTTCGTAAACGAATCCGTTTCCCTATCTCTGATCGGATAAAGCCTTTTGCTTTGGCTAAACCTTTTAAGGTGTTTTCTCTTTGCTCATCGTCTCCAAGAACTGAGATATAAACCTTTGCTTGTTGAAGATCTCCTGTAACTTGTACATCTGTAACAGTTACAAACCCAATACGGGGATCCTTTATCTTTCGCCCGATGATATCACCAAGTTCTTTTTTCATTTGTTCTCCGACTCGATTTGGCCGAATACTCATTATCTTCACCTCGTTTTAAAGCCACTCAAATTCTGTAATAGCTCTTTCGATTTCTGGAAAGGAATCAATTAATTTAAGACAATTATTTAATTCTTTTTCTGATACTTGACGACTAGAAGAAACTGTAACAACTGCCAATTTCGTTCGTTGCCATGTGTCTTGAAAGTCTATCTCAGCAACGGAAACATTATACTTTTGTTTTAGACGTGTGACTATCCTTTGAAGGACAGCCCTCTTATCTTTTAGTGAGGAAGAATTGTAAATTATACATTCACATTCTACAAGACCGATCACTTACGATCAATTTCTTCCATCACAAACGCTTCAATAATGTCCCCTTCTTTAAGATCATTAAATTTAGTGATAGTTATACCACATTCATACCCTTGAGCGACTTCTTTAACATCGTCTTTAAAGCGTTTAAGTGTATCAATTTCACCTTCAAATATTACAACTCCGTCACGGATTAAGCGGATTCCACTGTCGCGAGTAATTTTCCCATCTGTTACATAAGAACCAGCAATTGTACCAATTTTAGAAACCTTGAAGGTTGTTCTAACTTCAGCTTGCCCAATTACTTTTTCTTGGTATTCAGGATCTAACATCCCTTTCATTGCTGCTTCGATTTCTTCAATGACTTTATAGATGATGCGGTGTAATCGAATATCAACATCTTCGGCATCAGCTGTTCGTTTTGCTCCAGCATCTGGACGTACATTAAAGCCAATAACAATTCCATTCGAAGCAGAAGCTAAAATAATATCAGACTCAGTAATTGCTCCTACACCAGTATGGATGATTTTAACCTTAACACCTTCAACATCAATCTTTTGAAGAGACGCCGCAAGAGCTTCAACAGATCCTTGAACATCTCCTTTAACAATAAGGTTAATTTCCTTCATTTGACCTTGTTTAATATGTTCAAAAAGGTCATCAAGGCTAACCTTTACTTTTTCGCCTCGTTGCTCAATCAATTGTTTTTGTGCACGTGCTTCTCCGACTTGTCGTGCTTTCTTTTCATCATCAAATACCATGAAGTGATCTCCAGCGTGTGGCACATCATTTAATCCAGTTATTTCTACAGGAGTAGAAGGACCTGCTTCCTTGACACGACGGCCTAGATCATTAACCATAGCTCTTACACGACCGAACGTATTACCAACTACAATTGGATCACCTACACGTAATGTACCATTTTGAACAAGAAGGGTCGCAACAGATCCTCTTCCTTTATCAAGTTCAGCCTCAATTACAGTACCTGTAGCTTTTCTTTTCGGATTTGCTTTATACTCTTCTACCTCACTAACAAGAAGGATCATTTCTAGTAATGAATCAATCCCATCACCTGTAAGCGCTGAAAGTGGAACAAATATAGTCTCCCCACCCCATGCTTCAGGAATTAAACCATGTTCTGTTAGTTCTTGCATTACTCGATCTGGATTAGCGCTTGGTTTATCCATCTTATTCACAGCAACAATAATTGGAACTTCTGCTGCTTTAGCATGATTAATTGCTTCAACGGTCTGTGGCATTACACCGTCATCAGCAGCAACTACTAAAACAGTGATATCTGTTACTTGTGCCCCACGTGCTCTCATCGTTGTAAAAGCAGCATGACCTGGTGTATCTAAAAACGTAATTTTTTTGTCACCTTCAACTACTTGGTATGCACCAATATGTTGCGTAATTCCACCAGCTTCGCCAGCCGTAACCTTTGTATGACGAATCGAATCAAGTAAAGTTGTTTTACCATGGTCAACGTGCCCCATGATTGTTACAACAGATGGACGCTCTACTAAATCTTCAGGATTATCTTCTAAATGATAACCTTCAAACTCTGTCATTTCGAAGACAACCTCTTCTTCAACTTCTACACCATATTCTCCAGCAATAAGCTCGATTGAATCTTTATCTAGTTCTTGATTAATTGTCGCCATAACACCAAGCATAAACAACTTCTTAATAATTTCAGAAGGTTCTTTCCCTAATGCTTTTGCTAATTCGCCAACTGTTAATGACCCAGTAAAGGTAATCTTTTCAGGTAATTTTTTTTCAGGCTTGGGCTGTGAAAACTGTTGTTGCTGTTTGAAGTTATTTTGCCCACCCTTTTGTTTATTTTTCTTATTATTCTTGTTTTTATTATTATTATTATTATTATTATTATTATTATTGGTATTGTTGAAAACCTTTTTTTCCTTTTGTTGTGTTTCGGAGTTATGCTTTTTACCATCTCCGCTTTTTGGTGGTACAGTTTTCTTCTTATCTTTAGATGCAACATCAGCAACATCTTCGTTACTCTTTTGTGGTTTATTAGCTGCAGGTTTAGCACCTGATTTGTTGTTTTTTTCTAATTTAACGACTACATCGTCTTCAATTGTTGCCATATGATTTGAAACCTCTATATCCATCTCTTTAAGTTGAGATATGACATCCTTACTTGAAATATTATGTTTTTTTGCAAATTCATAAACTCGCATTTTACTCATATGTTCACCCCCAAATAAATTAATCGAGCAGTAACATCAATTTATTTGCAAAACCGATATCTGTAACAGCAACAACCACTCTTGCATCTTTTCCAATTGCAGATCCAAGGACGGAACGATCTGTTACAGTTCGCAGCGGTATCTCGTAATAGCTGCTTTTATCTTTTACTTTTTTTGCAGTATTTGTTGATGCATCTTCAGCTAAAAGAACAAGTTTCGCTTTCCCATTACGGATTGCTTTAATAACAAGCTCTTCACCTGAGATAACTTTTCGTGCTCGATTGGCAAGACCTAAAAACGAAATCCATTGTACATTTTTATTCATGATTTACTCTCTTTTTCAACCAACTCAAGTAGTTCATCGTATAGAGAATTTTCAATCATTACTTTTAATTGGTTTGCTAGAATGTTTTTCTTTTTAGCTAGTAAGATTAAATCTTTGTCTAAGCTTAAATATGCTCCTCGACCAGATTTTTTGCCTGTTAAATCAATAGAAACCTCTCCTTCTTTTGATCTAACAATTCTTACAAGCTCTTTTTTAGGCTTCATTTCTCCACTAGCTATACATTTACGTAATGGAATCTTTTTTTGACCCACCATTTAATTCACCTCTCACTCAATTTCTTCAAGGTTCAAATTAAATGTGTCTTCTTCTTCTTCATAATCATCATTAAAAAAGGAAGAACCTTCTTTAGGATAGATTCCTAACTGTTCAGCTTCCGATTGGCTTTTAATATCAATTTTCCAGCCTGTTAGTTTTGCAGCTAATCTAGCATTTTGACCTCTTTTACCAATTGCTAAGGATAACTGATAATCAGGTACAATAACTGTTGTTGCTTTATCGTCTTCATTTACAGTAACATCTAAGACCTTAGATGGACTTAATGCATTAGCAACAAAGACCACTGGATCATCTGACCATTCTACAATATCTATTTTTTCGCCCTTTAGTTCATTAACAATTGCTTGAACTCTTTGTCCCTTTGGACCAACGCATGAGCCTACTGGATCGACTTCTTCATTGTCTGCATGAACAGATATCTTAGAACGGTCTCCTGCTTCTCTTGCAACAGATTTAATTTCTACAGTACCATCATAAATTTCTGGCACTTCAATTTCGAATAATCTTTTTAGTAATCCAGGATGTGTTCTTGAAACAAATATCTGTGGACCTTTTGTTGTCTTTTCTACTTTGGTTATGTAGACTTTGATTCGATCATGTGGTTTATATCTTTCGTTAGGCATTTGTTCATTAGCTGGTAATAATGCTTCAATTTTCCCTAAGCTCACATAAATAAACTTTGAATCTAGACGTTGAACAATACCTGTCATTATGTCTTCTTCTCTGTCGATGAATTCGGAGTAAATTACCCCTCTTTCTGCTTCTCTTACCCTTTGAGTTACAACTTGCTTGGCAGTTTGTGCAGCAATTCTACCAAAGTTCTTTGGTGTAACTTCAATTTCAATTACATCGTCTACCTGATAGTTCGGATTAATTGATCGTGCTTCGTCTACTGATATTTCAAGTCTTGGATCGTATACTTCTTGAACAACATCTTTTCTTGCAAAGACACGCATTGTTCCTGTTGCAAGGTTTAAGTCAACTCGAACATTCTGTGCTTGATTAAAATTTCGTTTATAAGCAGATATTAATGCTGCTTCAATCGCTTCTATTATAATATCTTTGCTTATCCCTTTTTCTTTCTCAAGCAGTGTTAGAGCATCAAATAATTCACTACTCATTAGATTCCTAATCCCCCTTTATAGTTAAAAAATTGCAATTTCTTTACTGTATAATATAAATTGATTAATCCATAATACTCTTCATTAATTAAAAGTCACGGCAAGTCTTGCACTAGCAACTTTTTCATATGGAATTTCAAATGTCTTTGTTCTCGTTTTGATTTTCACCGACACAGTAACTATATTTCCATCAAAGCTTACCAGTTCGCCTTCAAATACCTTTTCACCATCGATTGGCTCATAAGTCTTGATATAAACTTGCTTGCCAATTGCTTTTTGAAAATCTTTATCCTTTTTAAGTGGACGTTCAGCTCCAGGTGAAGAAACTTCAAGAAAGTAGTTATATGGAATTGGATCAACCTCATCAAGCTTTTCACTTAATTTTTCACTAACGGTTCCGCAATCCTCAATATCGACTCCACCTTCTGAGTCAATAAATACTCTTAAAAACCAATCTTTACCTTCTTTTACGTATTCTATATCCACTAGCTCCAAGTTTAGAGGTTCTAGTATTGGATTAACCATTTCCTCAACAACTTGTGTTACCTTTTTACTCATTAATAACCCTCCTTACAAAACAAGTGCTTCTAGATAAACACACTTACTTTTTTTCATAGTATAAGCACTATTTTAAAGAAAAAATCTTAGTTTTAAGATGTAACCTAATTTATTTACTCTTTAATTGCACAATAGAGCAGACACCGCTATCTTATTTATAGGGCTAAGGATAAAACACCCTGCTAATCTAAGCAGGGAAGAGATGTCTTGTTATGAATAAGAGTTGAAGTATGTATGTTTACAGAAAGGAAGCAAAGAATACAAAAATACGATATCAAAACGAAAGAGTGGGTTTCCCCACTCTCCTAGCAACAATTATACATATCTTTTCCATAAAAACTATATCATAACCAATATTTTTATGCAAACAAAAAGAAAAAGGGTGAATTTTAGAACGTTTTTATTTTCTTAAAACACCACCATTAGAACAATGAAAGCTGATTTTTATCTGGTAAGGCTTCTAAACAACCGTGGTTATCTAAGAATTCAATAATCGTCTTAGATACTTTTCCACGTTGCTGAAGATCCTCTTTGGATAAAAACTCACCATGCTCCCGTGCCTTTACAATATTAATCGCAGCATTCGTTCCTAGACCCGGTATAGCATTAAAAGGAGGGATTAAACTGTTTCCATCTATTATAAACTGTGTTGAATCTGAGCGGTATAAGTCAACCTTTTGAAACGAGAATCCCCTTTCACACATTTCTAAGGAGAGTTCTAAAACAGTCAATAAATTTTTCTCTTTTGGAGAAGCATCTAATCCTTTTGCATTAATGTCTTCAATTCTTGCCTTAATGGTACTTGAACCACGATTCATGGCATCTACGTCAAAATCGTCTGCTCTTACTGTGAAATAAGCAGCATAATACAAGAGTGGAAGATGGACCTTAAAATACGCGATCCTTACAGCCATTAGTACATAAGCCGCGGCGTGGGCCTTCGGGAACATATACTTAATTTTTAAGCAAGAATCAATATACCAAGCAGGTACATCATTTTTCTTCATCGCTTCAATAAATTCTTCTGATAACCCTTTACCCTTACGAACTGATTCCATGATTTTGAACGCAAGTGACGGATCAAGTCCTTTGTAGATCAGGTATACCATGATATCATCACGACAACCAATAACTTCACTTAATGTACATGTTTTATTGTGGATCAATTCTTGTGCATTACCAAGCCAAACATCAGTACCATGGGATAAACCAGATATCTGAACTAATTCGGAAAAGGTTGTTGGTTTGGTATCCTCAAGCATTTGTCTTACAAACCTTGTTCCAAATTCAGGGATACCAAGGGTCCCAGTTTTACACATGATTTGCTCAGGTGTGACGCCTAGAGAATCAGTTCCACTAAAGATTTTCATTACTTCAGGGTCATCTGTAGGAATTGTTTTTGGGTCAATCCCACTAAGGTCTTGAAGCATTCTGATAACAGTAGGGTCATCATGTCCAAGAATATCTAGTTTTAATAAATTATCATGAATAGAATGGAAGTCAAAGTGTGTTGTCTTCCACTCAGAACTAGTGTCATCTGCTGGAAACTGTATAGGAGAAAAGTCGTATATATCCATATAATCAGGTACAACAATAATTCCTCCTGGATGTTGACCTGTTGTTCTTTTAACACCAGTACATCCGGAAACCAAACGATCTACTTCAGCGCCTCGCAGATGTAAATTATGGTCGTTGGCATACCCTTTTACATATCCATAAGCTGTCTTTTCTGCGACTGTACCAATTGTTCCTGCTCTGTATACATAATCTTCACCAAACAGAACCTTTGTATAGTTGTGTGCAACTGGTTGATATTCGCCGGAGAAATTTAAGTCAATATCTGGTACTTTATCTCCCTTAAAGCCTAGGAATGTCTCAAACGGAATATCGTGTCCATCTTTTTTATAAGTAGCTCCACAATGAACACAATCTTTATCTGGTAAATCAAATCCCGATCCAACCGAACCATCGTTAAAAAACTCTGAGTGTTTACATTCAGGACAAACATAATGTGGCGCTAATGGGTTTACCTCTGTAATTTCTGTCATTGTCGCAACAAATGAGGACCCAACCGATCCACGTGAACCAACAAGATAGCCATCATCTAACGATTTTTTTACTAGTTTATGAGAAATTAAATATATAACCGCAAATCCATGGCCAATAATACTTTTTAATTCTTTTTCTAATCTTGCTTCAACAAGCTCAGGTAAGTTTTCACCATAAATTTTACGTGCCATCTGATAACTCATTTCTCGAACTTCATCATCTGCACCTTCAATTTTAGGTGTATATAAATCATCTTTAATCGGTTTTATTTCTTCAATTTCATTTGCAATGTGTTGAGTATTTGTAACCACTATTTTTTTAGCAATTTCTTTATCTAGGAAGGAAAAACTGTTTAGCATTTCATCAGTTGACCTAAAATGAACTTCAGGTAGTGTGTGACGATTTAATGGATTCGCTCCACCTTGGGAACTTACAAGTATTTTTCTGTAGATGTGATCATTAGGTTCTAGGTAATGTACATTTCCTGTTGCGACAACAGGCATGTCCAATTTTTCTCCTAATTTAACGATATTGCTTATAATTTCCCGTAGGTCAGTATCATTCCTTATCAACTCAAGCTCAATGAGGTGCTTATAGTTTGCCGGTGGTTGCACTTCAAGGTAATCATAAAAAGAGGCGATTTCTTCTACTTCTTCAGGCGATTTTTGCATCATCCCTTCAAAGACTTCACCTTTGTCACACCCGGAGCCAACGAATATTCCCTCACGATGCTTTTGAAGAACTGATCTTGGAATTCGAGGCACTCTGAAAAAATAATTCATATGAGAAATTGATATTAATTTAAATAAATTCTTTAACCCCACGTCATTTTTAGCAAGTAAAATAATATGAGATGGGCGAGAACGTTGATATGCCTTTCCTACTCCCATATTGTCATTTAATTGATTATGGTATTCGATATTTTGCTCTAGTGCATCTTTTAACAGTTTCGCAAGTAAATACCCTGTTGCTTCGGCATCATAAATAGCCCGGTGATGCTGTGTTAATAAAATGTCAAACCTTTTACAAAGAGTATTTAAGCGATGGTTCTTTAACTCAGGATAGAGAAATCTAGCCAGCTCCAAGGTATCAATCACTGGATTCTTTGCTTTATCTAATCCGATTTTTTTGTAACCGACATTTAAAAACCCCATATCAAAGCTAGCATTGTGTGCAACAAGAATATCATCCTTAGCCCAATCATAGAAGTTTTTTAAAACCTCACCTATTTCCGGCGCATTTCTAACCATATCGTCTGTTATACCTGTTAATTCGATAGTGGTTGCTGATAGAGGATGGTGAGGATTAGCAAATGCCTCAAAACGGTCGATAATTTCTCCGTTTTTCATCTTTACTGCTGCAAGCTCAATTATCGTATCATATACTGCGGAAAGCCCTGTTGTTTCTACGTCAAAAACTATATATGTGTCTTCAGCCAAAAGGCGCTTTTGCTCATTATAGGCAATTGGAACACCATCATCTACTAAATTCGCTTCTACCCCATATAAGATTTTCACACCGTGCTTTTTTCCTGCAGAAAATGCTTCAGGAAAGGATTGTGCTACTCCATGATCTGTGACAGCAATGGCTGAATGTCCCCATTTTTTTGCTTGTTCTACTAATCTACTTACTGAAGTAACTGCATCCATTTGACTCATTGGTGTATGAAGGTGTAACTCTACTCTCTTTTCACCTTCCGGAGCAGAATCAGTTCGTTCTTTAGGCTTTATCTCGTTTATATCATTAGCAATCATAACTAAGTCTCTAACAAATGTATCGTTTTGAATTCCACCGCGAACTCTTGCCCACATTCCTTTTTTCACAGCCTGTAGCAAGTTAACGTCTTCTTTATCTCTAGAAAACATTTTTATTAGTAGAGAATCTGTATAATCTGTTATTTTAAAAGTTAATAGTGTTCTACCACTTCTGAGCTCTCTTGTTTCAACATCAAAGATATACCCTTGTATCGCAACTCGTTTTTCTTCATCATTTATTGATCGAATCTCTCTGAATTCTTCTTCATCCTTAATTGTATAGCCAATTGTTAGTGGACCAGAAGGAACTTCAGAGTGTTCCTTTTGTGATTCACTTATCATCATTTCAACTGCAGCTTTTTGCCCTTTTTCTTGGTCTTCCTGCTGTTTCTGAGCAAGGAACTTCTCATATTCCTTCTCATCACTCTGAACCTTTGTTTCTAGTTGAAAGGAAGGAAAACCAAATTGCTGATAAATATCAGTAATTGTTTGAGCATATTTTCTCTTCACAGCAGTTGCCTCTGTATCATTTCTTGTTGTAATACCGAGCTTTATACCTTGCAAACTAGGTTTTTGGTTATTTAATAGCGAGATTAACAACGGAGAGATTCCTTGCATTTCCTGGATACAAAGCTGCCAGTAATCTTGAAGTAATTCCTCACTACATTGGTTATCTATTGTAGAAACTGAAAAAGAAACTGATGCGATATGTGAAAACTTACTTAGAAGTTGTGCTTGGAAACGTTGAAAAACATTGGATGGTAAAATCTTTGGGAGTCTGAACGTAAAATGCCATGACTTCTGCTCTCTATTAATAATGAGCTTTTCAATCCCACCTTCTGCAAAATGAATAACCGTTGAATCATCAGTCATTTCAAGCTGTTGCAGCAGGATGAGTAATCGGTCTTTTTGATCTTTATTCAGTTGATCACTCAATGTCTTTCCCCCTTCTACATATTGAAGGGCTAACTAAGAAGATGTTCTCCTCTAAAATTAGCCCTTTAATCATTAACTATAGATTTCTAATTTCTATTTTACTACAAAAGTTGAAATTGTCTCGATAAGATTTTCAAAATGGACTTCCAATGTTTCCCCTGTTTTCCTTATCTTTAATTCGACAATTCCTTCATTTGCTTTTTTACCGATGGTTATTCTTACTGGTAAACCAATTAAATCAGAATCCGCAAATTTAACACCCGGTCTTTCATCACGGTCATCGTATAAAGCACTATATTTATTTTCTTTCAGTAAGGTATAAATACGGTCTGCTAATTCTTTTTGGTCTCCCTTTTTCGCATTAATTGGTATCACATGCGCATCAAACGGAGATAGGTTTGCAGGCCATAATAATCCGTTCTCATCATTAAATTGTTCTGCAACCGCAGCGAGTGTTCGAGAAACACCAATACCATAACAACCCATAATCATCGGTTGCATTCTTCCATTAGCATCAAGATACGTTGCATTCATTGACTCACTATAACGCGTACCAAGCTTGAATACATGCCCTACTTCTATACCTTTTGCAAAGACAATCGTGCCCTTCCCATCAGGAGAAGCATCACCTTCTTGAATAAATCTCAAATCTATATATTCATTTACTGAGAAATCACGCCCAGGATTCACTCCTGTGAAATGATAATTTTCTTCGTTTGCTCCGGCTACCCCGTTGACTATAAATTCTACTGCCTGATCGGCAATAATTTCAACTTTGTCTGATTTCATCCCAATAGGTCCTAAGGAACCAATAGAACACTTAAGAACTTCCTTTGTTTCGTCAGCAGTCGCAAGTTCTACTGAAGATGCTTCAAAGTAATTTTTTAATTTTATATCATTTACTTCATGGTCACCTCGTAAAACAACAAGTACATATTTATCGTCAACTTTAAATAAAAGAGATTTTAAACATTTTGTCTTTGAAACATTTAAAAAAGTAGATACTTCTTCAATTGATTTAATATCAACGGTTTCTACCTTCTCCATTTTAACTACTGCTTCATCACTCTTCTCATAAGTTGCTAATACTGGTGCCATCTCGATATTAGCTGCATATGTTGATTCATTAGAATAGGCGATTGTGTCCTCACCTACCTCGGAAAGAACCATGAACTCATGAGTATCTTTTCCGCCCATTGCTCCTGAATCAGCAATAACTGCACGGAAGTCTAAACCACAACGAGCAAAAACATTGGAATATGCCTGATACATTTTATCATACATTTCATCTAAACTTTCTTGACTAGCATGGAAAGAGTAAGCATCTTTCATAATAAACTCTCGACCTCGTAACAAACCAAATCTTGGACGTTTTTCGTCTCTAAACTTAGTTTGAATTTGATAAAGAGCTAGTGGTAACCTTTTATAAGATTTAATTTCATCTTTTACAAGACTTGTGATCACTTCTTCATGTGTAGCACCTAGGGCAAATTCTCTTTCATGTCTATCTTTTAGACGCATTAGTTCAGAGCCGTATGTGTACCATCTTCCAGATTCCTGCCAGAGCTCGGCCTGCTGTAGAGCCGGCATTAAAAGCTCTACTGCGCCTGCTTGTTCCATTTCTTCACGTACAATCTGTTCAATTTTTTGTAAAACCTTTTTTGCTAATGGTAAGTAGCTGTAGACACCGCTTGTATTTTGGCGGATAAAACCAGCTCTTAGGAGTAGCTGATGGCTTTTAATTTCCGCGTCTGAAGGTACTTCCCTTAGTGTTGGTATAAGCATCATACTTTGTTTCATATAATTGCACCTCTTATAATATATGTTCCGCTTTTAAAAAGCCTTTTTTATAGAAAGAATCTTTGAATATCATTCCATGTCACAACAAGCATCAGTAGCATGAGTAATGCAAAGCCGATAAAATGAACCATACCTTCTTTATGGCGATCAATTGGTTTTCCTCTAACTGCTTCCACAGCAAAAAACATTAATCTTCCGCCATCTAGTGCTGGAATCGGTAATAAGTTCACAATGCCAAGATTGATACTTAATATCGCTGCCCACTTCATTAGATAATAGATTCCTGACTGTGCAACGGTATCTGTTGATACATAAATACCAACTGGACCAGAAAGCATGTCAATAGAGAATTGTCCGGTGACTAATTTCCCTAAACCTAAGATAATCTCTTTTGTCCATAAATAGGTTTCAGTGAATCCACTCTTCACAGAGGCAACAATCGATTTTTCGACTGGGCCATAAACTCCTATAATACCAATTGTTTCGTCTCCCATTTGGTGAGTTTTAGGAACAACAGGTATTTCTTGAACCTGAGTGTTACGTTCAATAGTAAAAAGTAATTCATTTTCAGGATTTTCACGGATGATTTTGACAATATCCTGCCATGTATTGACTTCTTGTCCCTCAATTGCTTGAACGATATCCCCTTTTTGTAATCCAGCTTGGATTGCAGCTCCATCTTCAGTAAGTTCACCTAAAACCGGTTCATTTATAGGTGTTCCTTGTAAAAGTCCAATAATTATAAAGACGAAAAATGCTAACACAAAGTTCATAAATGGACCAGCAGCAATAGCAAGAGTTCTTTGACCTAGTGTTTTCGAAGCAAATTGACGATTATAAGGAGCAATCTGTGTTTCTTGTTGGTCCGCTACAAAATACGCCTCATCACTAACATCATAACGTTCAAGAATTTCTTCGCCGCCTAGTTCATAACCTGTTAAAAACATCTCATGTTCCAAATCAGCACGGTCCACTTCAATCACTTTAGCATTTGGATATTTATCCTTATTGTTTAGAATAATTTTATTTACTTTCCCATTTGAATCAAACAGCAATCCAACATTGTATCCAGGTTTTACCTCGATCATTTCTGGATCTTCTCCGGCCATTCTTACAAATCCACCAAGAGGTAACAAACGTATCGTATAAATAGTTTCATCTTTTTTAAACGAAAAAACCTTCGGCCCAAAACCAATAGCAAATTCGCGACAAAGAATTCCAGCTCTCTTCGCAAATATTAAGTGTCCTAGTTCATGAAAAAAAACAAGGGCTCCAAATATGATGATAAAGGCTATAACAGTTTCCACTAGTCTAACCACCTTTTAATTGTATTAGGCAATTTCTTCAATGCTGTCTCTAGAAAAAACCTTTTATATTTCTATGTTAGTAAAATACTGTCCTTTAAAGACTATTAACAAGATGGCTAACATATTCCCTTGTCTGGGTATCAACTTGTTTTATTGTTTCTAAATTCGGATTACTAATGATAGAATGTTTCTCCAATGCTTGTTCGATAAGGTTCTCTATTGTTAAAAACGAAATCTTGCCATCTAAAAAGGCCGAAACAGCCTGTTCATTTGCCGCATTTAATACAGTTGGTAATGTACCACCTTGTTTCCCCGCAGTATATGAATAATGTAGGCTTCGATATCTATTGAAATCTACAGCATTAAAATGAAGCAACCCTACTTGACTTAAATTCAGCCTTGTCGCAAAAGGTAGTTCAAGTCTATTAGGGTATGTTAAAGCATACTGTATTGGAACTCTCATATCGGGTGTGCCAAGCTGCGCAATCACACTACTATCCTTAAATTCAACAAGTGAGTGAATAATGCTTTCTCGATGTAATAGAACATCAATTTTATCATATGGAAGATTAAATAACCAGTGGGCTTCAATTACTTCTAATCCTTTATTCATCATTGTTGCTGAATCAATCGTTATTTTTGGTCCCATACTCCAATTTGGATGATTTAGTGCTTCCTTTACACTTACATCTTTTAACTCATTTCTCGTCTTATCTCTAAAGCTTCCACCTGAAGCCGTTAAGATTATTTTTTCAACACCTTTAGGATTTTCACCCTGTAGGCACTGGAAAATAGCTGAGTGCTCACTATCAACAGGTAATAGTTTTACTTCGTGTTTCCTAGCTGCTTCCATAACTAAATGCCCAGCTGTTACTAACGTTTCTTTATTCGCTAGAGCTATTGTTTTTTTCGCCTCAATCGCCTTTAAAGTGGGCGCTAAGCCTACACTACCTACTACCGCATTAAGTAACACATGACTTTCTGGATAAGTGGCAACTTCATTTAATCCTTCTTCTCCATATACAAATTGGATATCTCCCACAAATTCGGATTTAAACTTTTCATAAGCATCTTTTGTTTTTAACGAAACTAGTTTAGGTGAAAACTGATGGATAATCTGCCTTGCGGAATCAAGGTTATTTCCAACAGACATCGCACCTAACTTAAAGTCAGTGGGATGATTCTTAATCACATCCAATGTTTGGTTACCAATCGAACCAGTTGCCCCTAATAAACTTACTATCTTCACAAACTCACTCCCTGAAAAATCTTTCTTCTTTTATTATTACGAAATCACTAACAGTAGGAAATACAGTATTGGTAGAGCAAATAACCAGCTATCTACACGATCTAATATGCCACCGTGTCCTGGCAACAGTTTCCCTGAATCCTTTACATCATAATGACGTTTTAATGCAGATTCTACAAGATCACCTATTTGTCCAAAAACTGATAAGAAGATCGTAATAATAATTACTTTTACAATTGATAATTGAAGTGGAATAAAACTGATATAAATTATTCCAATGACAATTGCGATAAAGATTCCACCTAGTGAGCCTTCGATGGTTTTATTAGGGCTAATATCTGGCCATAATTTACGTTTACCAAAAGCTTTCCCAACAAAATATGCACCTGAATCAGTTGACCAAACCACAACAAGAACAAAAAATACGTACTTCAAGCCTTCTATATTATTTCCGCGTATTTCTATTAAATAGAAGAAGCAAAGGCCTATATATATCGTAGTTAAGATGACAAACCCAACATCATCAAAAGTAAACTTATTCTTAGTTACAACTGTATATGATAAAAATAATAATACAGCTAATAACGCCAACTCAATTTTTGCCAAACCCAAGTCAACTAGCAAATAAGAATATTGATTTGGTAATAGAAAAATCCATAATAAAATAGTAGATAGAAATCCTGGAAATGACAAGATTGGTATCTTTTTCATTCTCAGCAACTCATAAATGGCAATCGTAGCCATAAGATATGTAAGGATTGTAAATGGTAAACCACCCAGGTACAAAATGGGTAGAAATATCGCCGCAGCAATTATTCCAGTAATTATTCGTTGCTTCATTTAAACTCATCACCTTTTTTATATGCCACCAAAACGACGACCTCTTTTTTGATATGCTGAAATCGCTTCATGTAAGTGTTTCTCGTTAAAGTCTGGCCATAAGACATCCGTAAACCAAAATTCAGTATAAGCAAGTTGCCATAGCATAAAGTTACTTAACCTCATTTCACCACTTGTTCGGATTAATAAATCAGGGTCTTTTAATTTATTACTCATTAAATAATCAGCAAAAATTTCCTCAGTAATGTCCTTTTGAAGATGCTCATTTTTATAATCATCAACTATGCGCTGTACTGCACCAAGAATTTCTGAACGACTTCCGTAGTTTAGTGCGAAGTTTAGTATCATGCCGCTATTTTGACTTGTATCATTAACCGCTCGTTCGACTGCATCTAGAGTGTGTTTTGGCAACATGCTTTTATCACCCATGATTCTCACCTGAACATTTTCCTCAATTAATTCGGGTAGAAAAGTATTTAAAAACTCAGCAGGTAGTTTCATAAGATAACTAACTTCATCTTTTGGTCTCTTCCAATTTTCTGTAGAAAAGGCATATACTGTTAAAATCCCGACTCCAAGGCTATTAGCATGCTTGGTCACTCTTCTAACAACCTTCATCCCCTCATGGTGACCTGCTGATCTAGGTAATGCCCTTTTTTTAGCCCAACGACCATTACCATCCATTATTATTGCTATGTGGAAAGGAATGGGCCCTTCTAGTAGCTCACCACTTGTTTTAGTACGGGATCCAGCCAACCACCTTTTTAATATTCTTAACATAAAACTAGTCCTCCATCACACTAAAAATCAACTAACTAGTAATGTTTTAGTTATTTAGGTCTCCATATATAAGTTAGTAGACAGTATTAACAAAAAAACCCCCTGTAAACATTAGAGGGTCTTTAAAATATATTGTACAGTGAAATGGTTTAGACTTCCATGATTTCTTTTTCTTTTTCTTTCGCTACTTGATCTACTTTTGCAATGAATTCATCTGTAAGCTTTTGAACATCCTCTGTATAGCTTCTTAATTCATCTTCAGTGATTTCACCACTTTTTTCTAATTTCTTAAGATCGTCATTTCCATCACGACGAATATTTCGAATTGCTACTTTGGCTTCCTCCGCATCCTTCTTAACTACCTTTACTAACTCACGACGTCTTTCTTCTGTTAATGCAGGGATGCTGATTCGAATAATAGATCCATCATTCGTTGGATTTAGACCAAGATCTGCTTTTAAGATTGCTTTTTCAATATCACCTAACGCAGTTTTGTCATATGGTTGAATTACAAGCATACGCGCTTCAGGAACATTTACAGAAGCTAATTGATTAATTGGTGTAGGCGCTCCATAATAATCAACTGTCACTTTGTCAAGCAATGATGGATTTGCTCTTCCTGCACGTACACTTGCCAATTCGCGAGACAAAGCTCCAATAGCTTTATCCATTTTTTCTTTTACTTGTGTTAAAGTTGCCTTTGCCATTATTATTTCCCCCTTACGAGTGTTCCAATATTTTCTCCAATCACAGCACGCTTAATATTTCCTTCTTCCATAATCGAGAAGACTATTAATGGAATATCATTATCCATGCACAGTGATGAAGCTGTTGAATCCATAACCGCTAAACCTTCTTTGAGAACATCTAAATATGATAAAGTTTCATATTTTACTGCTGTTTTGTCCTTAGTAGGATCTGCACTATAAACCCCATCCACGTTATTTTTTGCCATTAAGATCACATCTGCTTCAATTTCAGCTGCTCGCAATGCTGCTGTTGTATCAGTAGAGAAATAAGGGTTTCCAGTACCAGCTGCAAATATTACAACCCGTTTCTTCTCAAGGTGACGAATTGCTTTTCTTCTTATGTATGGTTCTGCTACTTGACGCATTTCAATTGAAGTTTGTACACGAGTTTGAATACCTAAATTTTCTAGGCTATCCTGTAACGCTAATGAGTTCATTACAGTTGCAAGCATCCCCATATAATCAGCGGTTGCTCGATCCATTCCCATTTCACTTCCTATTTTCCCACGCCATATATTTCCACCACCAACAACAACTGCCACTTCAACATCAAGCTCAGCAATTTCTTTTACTTGTTCAGCGACAGATTGAATTACGGAAGGATTAATACCAAAACCTATATCCCCTGCTAATGCTTCTCCGCTTAACTTTAAAACGACACGTTTATATTTAGCGTTACTCATTATTAACCTCCATATTTTCAGGCACTCTCTAATATTTTGTTACGAAAGTTTTCATTAGAATTACTTTAAGTAACAAATTATATGGAAATAGCCTATTTTAAAGATAGGGAACACAATACATGTGTTCCCTATCTTTATTAAAAATCCTTCTAATCAAACACCCTAGGGTTGGTTTAGTAGATTCTAAATAAAAGCTGCTTATTATTTTTTTACTTGGTTCATAACTTCTTCAGCGAAGTTATCTTGACGCTTTTCAATACCTTCTCCAACTCCGTAACGTACGAAGCTAGTTACAGTAGCACCCTTAGACTCAACAAATTGACGAACTTTTTGGTCTGGGTTTTTAACAAAGCTTTGGTCTAACAAGCAGATGTCTTCGAAGAATTTGCTTAAACGACCCTCAACCATTTTTGCAACGATATTTTCTGGCTTACCTTCATTTAAAGCTTGTTGAGTTAATACTTCGCGCTCACGCTCAGTTTCTTCTGCTGAAACTTCGTCACGGCTAATGTATTTAGGGTTAACAGCAGCGATATGCATTGCAACATCCTTTGCAGCAGCCTCATCAGTAGTGCCTTCTAGAACTGTTAATACACCGATGCGTCCACCCATATGAAGGTATGCACCAAATGCAGCATTATCACCTTTTGAAGCTACAACAAAACGACGAAGTGTAAGTTTTTCGCCAATTTTCGCAATTGCCGAGTTAATGTATTCAGAAACCGTAGAACCGTTATCCATCTTTTGCTCAAGAGCTTCTTCAACTGTTGCAGGCTTGTTATTTAATAAGAATGAAGCTAGGTCTTTAACTAAAACTTGGAAACCTTCGTTTTTAGCAACAAAGTCAGTTTCAGAGTTAACTTCTAGAAGAACTGCATCATTTCCTTCAACTAGGATAAATGTAGTTCCTTCTGCAGCGATACGATCTGATTTCTTTGCAGCTTTAGCAATTCCTTTTTCACGTAAGAAATCAATTGCTTTTTCCATATCACCATCTGTTTCAGTAAGTGCTTTTTTGCAATCCATCATTCCAGCACCAGTTTTTTCACGTAATTCTTTAACCATTTGAGCAGTAACTGCCATGTTAGTTCCTCCTTAAATTTTACAAATGTATGTAAGCGAAATTTTTATGTCATAGTTCATCGTATTCTTAATATAACTAATACTAGTATGACTTTTTGCTTTTAAAATTATTGAGATTTTCAAGTAATGTCTTTTAAAAAAAGGTGATAAAAGGCATTTCCCTCTTATCACCTTTCGCTCATTAAGCAGAAGTTTCTTCACCTTGTTTAGCTTCTAAGATTGCGTCTGCAATTTTAGCTGTAAGAAGTTTAACAGCACGAATTGCATCATCGTTAGCTGGGATTACATAATCAATTTCATCCGGATCACAGTTAGTATCAACAATACCAACGATAGGAATGTTTAATTTATGTGCTTCAGCAACTGCAATACGTTCTTTACGAGGGTCAATGATGAATAAAGCATCTGGTAATTGCTTCATATCTTTGATTCCGCCTAGGAATTTTTCTAAACGATCAAGCTCTTTATTAAGTTGTACTACTTCTTTCTTCGGTAGTACCTCAAAAGTACCGTCTTCTTGCATTCTTTCGATATCTTTTAAACGCTTAATACGCTTTTGGATTGTTTCGAAGTTTGTTAATGTACCACCTAACCAACGTTGGTTAACAAAGTACATTCCTGAACGTTCAGCTTCTTCTTTCACTGAATCTTGAGCTTGCTTTTTAGTACCAACGAATAACATTGTACCACCATTAGCTGCAAGTTCTTTTACGAAATTGTAAGCTTCTTCAACCTTCTTAACTGTTTTTTGAAGGTCAATGATATAAATTCCGTTACGCTCTGTAAAGATGTAACGCTTCATTTTTGGGTTCCAACGGCGAGTTTGATGACCGAAGTGAACACCAGCTTCAAGCAATTGCTTCATAGAAATTACTGACATTATTTGTTTCCTCCTAAAATGGTTTTTCTTCCTCCGCTTATATCATCTTTGAACATAACTATCATACTGACAGCACCAATGATCAAATCTACAAGCGTGTGTATTAACACCAAAAAATAATATAACACAACTAAAATAGACAATCAAGAAATAATTAGCTATTTTTGACGAAATTTTAGTAAAAGCTCAATTTCAGTTTTACCTTTATCTAAAATTTTCGCAATTTCTCCAACACTTTTTCCTTCTTGTTGCAGTAAACTAATTTCCTCTAACATAGATTTTTCTTTTATTACTGGTTCTTGTTTTGGTTTTTCATTGATCTTGTCACTAGGAGATACCCCTTGATCATCTAAACGAAGTAACTCATTAAAATCATCCACTGTTAGAACCGGTTCCACATAAGAAAAGGTTTGATTAAAGGTAGAGGCATTTGATGAAATGGGTTTCTCTTCACTCTCTTTTACATATAAAGAAGCCATTTCATCATTTGAGACAATCCTTTGAAGCAGACGCTCATTTTCATCTTTTATTTGCATAATATAGCCTGAGAGAGCTTCCTCTATTTCAGCCATTATTTCACCTTGTTTTTTTTCCATATCTTTTAGCTGGTTAAACTTTTGAGCCAGTATAATCATACATAAAAATAACATTCCTATTAATGTAAAGCAAATCACAAAAAGAAATGTGGTCATTTTATTTCCCTCATTTCGTTTTATCCAATAATATCGATCATTTTCCCCTTCGTAGGGTGAAACTGCGATTGTTGTTTTATTATACTCTCTTGTAGTACTGCACTTGGAAGACTCGCATTCCCTTGTTGTAGAACAGTAGAATCGCTTTTAGATTTCGCTGAGACTTGTTTTCGTTTTACTTGATCCAGTTTCTTTTGTTCTGTCGCTAATTGATTTTGAAGGATTTGTCCTCTTTGATTGAGTTGTTCTGTTATTTTACCAAAGTCCTGTGTTCTTGGAATAGCCACTTGAAGCTCAATAAGTTTTAAACTCATACTTCTCCCCCAATGTTTGTCTCATGCTTTATAAAAGCTAAAAAAGGAGAAAATTGTACACCTTAAGAAGGCTTATCGACCATTTTCTCCATAGAAGACATTCTACTAGTTTTTTTTAACTAACTTTTTTAACTTAAATAATGCTTTTGAGTGAATCTGAGAGATTCTTGATGTTGAAAGATTCATGATATGGCCAATTTCAGTTAACGTTAACTCCTCATGATAAAATAAACTTATCACTAGTTGTTCATTTTCATTTAACTGTTTTATCAAATTCACTAATTGATTAAATTGTTCTCTTTTTAATATTTCCTGTTCAGGTGTTAGTGAAAAGCTGTCTTTAAAAGTAAACTCCAAACCCTCTTTCCCTTCACGTTCCTGCTGTTCGTCGATAGATAAAACATTGGCGAAGAACCCCTCGTTAATCGTATGTAATACCTCATCTTCACTTAGGCCTAGTTCAGTCGCTATTTCTTTTGTTGATATATTCCTCATCAACTTCTGCTCTAGACGCTGGGCAGCCATATCAATCTTTTTTGCTTTTTCACGAAGGCTTCTCGGAAGCCAGTCATCTTTACGTAATCCATCGAGGATAGCACCCCTTATTCTAAAAGATGCATATGTATCAAATTTAAGATCACGCGTTGGATCAAATTTCTCCAATGCATCATAGAGACCTAACATACCATAACTTCTTAAGTCCTCACTACGAGCACTTTTGGGTAAGCTTGCTGAGATTCGTTGAACATGGTATGAAACTAGCGGCATATATTTTTTAATTAAGGCATTACCGGCATGAGAGTCACGAGAGTCAATCCACTGCCGCCAATATACTTGATCTTCACTTATTACCATTTGTGACATTATACTCCTCCTCATGCATGACTTAAATTATAGTTGAAATTTACATTAACTTTATTGGAGCTATACTAAAGAAAACTTTGGATTAAGAGTTACATTCGCTGCGATTCACTCGCAGGATACCGCGGGGCGGTTCGTAAGCCTCCTCGAAGCGATCTTCTGCGGGGTCTTACGCTGACCGCATATCCCCCAGGAGTCGAATGGCTCTCCGCTCATTTCACACATGAGTATAATCTTTTTCATTCTTCGGTGGCTACCTGAAGTGAATTTGCTGATTCCTTCTCATTAAAACATGGTTACAAAGCTCTTATAAGATTATTTAAATACTTTTTACTCCTTCATTTACCGTTCGGATGGTTAAGAAAGTTGTTGTTGGGTCAAATTCAATAGTTCTTCCCTTATTACCTCCAACGTCTGAAGATAGTATTCTTATTTTATGTTTATTAAGCTCATCCTTGACTGCTTCCACATTTCTTGGACCAATTCTCATGATGTCGCTGCCCGCTAGATTTGGAAACATTTGAGCACCGCCGGCTATTTTAGCATCTAATGCATGAATTCTGCCACCTTGGATGGTAATGAGTCTTATTAGCTCCTTAATTGCAGTATTTGCAAATTTAGCTGAATTCAGTTCACCTGATTTTGCAAGAGCTGAATCGGGTAGCATGATATGAGCCAGTCCTGCTATCTCCATTTTCTTATCATAAATCACGACACCAACACACGAGCCTAATCCAGATGTACGAATAGTCAAGGGTGATTTAATTACTTTCATATCGGCAATTCCAACTTTAACTACTAACTCACCTTGATTCATCATTTATTACACCTAATGAAGAAAAAAGCTTATCGAAGGAGTCTGGATCTGGCAGCAAAAAAAAATGACCTTTTATACTGTCTCGATCTTCTACCTCATTTATTTCCGTATCTATAATAATTGCATAATCACTAACTTGTGACAGTTCTAGCAATCCATAACCTAATATAGCCCCCACCATATCTATAGATAATGCGGGTACCGTGGGATATAAATTCAAACTAGTAAAATCTGAAAGAGAAGATAAGTAGGATCCAGACAAAATATTCCCCAATTCTTGTAATGCTGACAAGCCTAGCTCTGAAGATATTAGCTCTTCAAATGTTTCATTCATCTCACCTGTTAGATGTCGAACAAAGGCTGACGCTTGTGTTAGAGAAAGCATAAAAAACATACTACCTGGTGCATCTCCTTCGATTCTTAAGAAAACACTTGCTACAATATGTTCCGGTCCTCCTGCTAACTCCATCATTTCATCGAAGGAAACAATCCGTACTACTGGAACCTTCATATCTATTTTTTTATTTAGTAATGTTGATAAAGCCGTAGCTGAGTGACCAGCACCGATATTTCCTATTTCTTGTAGAATATCCATATGCTTCGATTTAATATTAGTAACAAATGACATAGTCTAACCTATTGCAATTTCTTTCATATGATTTAATTGCAAGATATGTTCTAATGTCAACATAATTAATAAACGGTCATCTACCTTTACAACTCCATTAATGTATTCTACTTTCAATGTACCAACTATCTCTGGCTGCTGCTCAATTGAATCATTTGGAATGTCTAGCACATCATTAGCTGAGTCGACGATTAGTCCTACTTCATAATCATCATGAGTGATAATAATAATTCTAGTTTGATCAGTATAAGCAGCTTCTGTCATGCCAAATAACTTTCGTAGATCTAAAATTGGTATGATGACTCCTCGTAGATTAATTACGCCTTTTACAAATTCAAGTGTATGCGGAACACGAGTAATTGGCTGAAGCTTCTCAATTGAACGAACATTTTCAATTGGGAAAACATATTCTTCATTTACCAATTGAAAAACAATGACTTTTGTGATGTCTTGTTCCATGTTTTCCTTCTCCTTTTAGTTCAACTATTTAATTAATGAATTACAATCAACAACTAAAGCAACCTGCCCATCACCTAATATCGTAGCCCCTGAAATGGCAAAAACTGACGATAAATAAGAGCCTAATGATTTAAGAACAATCTCTTGTTGCCCAATAAATGAATCAACTACGAATCCAGCTGTTTTTTCACCTTTCTTTACAATAACCACTGAGATATAATCAGAATCATCATGTTCTTTTTGAACTTCAAAGAATTCTTCTAAATAGACCAATGGGATTATTTTATCTCTAAAGTCAATCATCTTTTGATTATGAGCATTAAACACCTCATCTTTTCTAACAATCGCTGTTTCGATAATTGATGAAAGTGGGATTGCATATTTTTCTTTACCCAATTCGATTAGTAGAACAGAAATGATCGAAAGTGTTAATGGTAATTGAATCAAAAAGGTGGATCCTTTCCCTTCTACCGAATCAATTGAGATCGAGCCCCCAAGTGACTCAATTGTACTTTTTACTACATCAAGACCTACACCTCTACCAGAAACATCTGAAATGATTTCAGCTGTTGAAAAACCAGACGAGAAAATCAATTCATATACCTGCTTATCTGACATAAGCTCAGCATCGTTTTCAGTAATGACACCTTGTTTTAAAGCCTTGTTTACAACCTTTTCTCGATTAATACCGGCACCATTATCTTGAATTTCAATAAAAACATGATTTCCGCTATGATAAGCCTTAAGGGTAAGAATTCCTTCCTCACTTTTACCTGAAGCCTTGCGTATATCAGGAGTTTCAATCCCATGATCAATTGCATTTCGAATTAAATGGACGAGAGGATCACCGATTTCATCGATAACAGTTCGATCCAATTCGGTTTCTGCTCCAAATACTTGCAGATCAATTTTTTTACCCAAGTCTCTTGCTAATTGACGGACCATTCTAGGGAAACGATTAAATACGGTCTCTACTGGAACCATTCTCATATTCAAAATAATAGTTTGAAGGTCACCTGAAATTCTTGTCATTCTTTCAACTGTTTCGGATAGCCCTGAATGTGATAATTCTTTAGAGATTTGTTCAAGGCGACCACGGTCAATAACTAGTTCTTCAAACAAGTTCATTAATATATCTAATCGCTCTATATTAACTCTGATTGTCTTATTACTCGTCTGCTTATTTGAAACTTTTGTCTCGCTATTATTACTCTTTACTTCTTCTACTGAAAAATTTACCTCTTCAGTAGTAACTGCCACTTGCTCAAACATCTCACTAGAAGAATCTTCTCTAGATATTTGATCTAGATTTATATTACTAACAATTACACTTTCAACTTCGGATACTTTCATAAGTCGACTTTTTATAGATTCCTGTGTTTCATTCGAAATAATAGATATGGTGAATTCTTGTTCGAATTTTTCCTCCTCGAGTAATTCAACACTTGGGAAAGCCTTAACAATTTCTCCAACTTGCTCTAATACTTCAAAAACCATAAAAACACGTGCCGCCTTAAGAAAACAATCTTGCCTTAAACTAACATTTATTTCATATGTATTAAAACCTTGTTCCTGAGATTGAATTAACACTGTATATTCAAATTCATCGTAGTTTGAGAGATTTATAGAATTTGGATTGACTTGATTAAATTTTGGTGATAAATCTAGTATCGCTGACTCCCCATCTTCAATCTTCTTTAACAATAAAACGACATCTGAAACATCTTTTTTTCCTGTACCACCATCGGCTATTGAATAAATCATTTCTTCTAAATAATCTACTGCTTTAAAAACGACATCTAATATTTCAGCCGTAACACTAATCTTCTGATTACGAATAGCATCTAAGACATTCTCCATCTGGTGTGTTAAATTTGCAAGATCTTCGTAACCCATCGTTGCAGACATCCCTTTTAACGTATGGGCAGAGCGAAAGATAATATTAACAATATTTATATCTTCTGGATTCTTCTCTAATTCCAATAATTGTTCATTGCACATTTGAAGATGTTCTTTACTTTCTTCTATAAATATCTCTAAATATTGACTAGTATCCATTGCTACACTCCTTAATTCCCTGTACTTTTTATTATAAAGTCTGAAATATCTTCTAAATCTGCAACAATATCTACTAAGTTGGTTTCAATTGCCACTTTTGGCATTCCAAAGATCACAGCAGTTTTTTCAGACTCTGCAATAATGCTCGTATTCCCATTGTTTTTTAAAGCAACAAGCCCCTTAGATCCATCAGCACCCATTCCAGTCATAACAATCGCTAGCTTTAAATAATCTTGGAGTTTACTAAGCGATTCGAACATGACATCTACTGATGGGCGGTGTCCATTTCTTGGCTCAGAATTTTCTAGGTAAAGAATAATTGAATTCTCAATTTCCTTAACCTTTAAATGAAAGCCACCAGGAGCGATATATGCAGTTCCTTCTCTTACTATCTCTCCATCCTCAGCTTCTTTAACCTCTATATTACATAATGCATTAAGCCTTTTAGCTAATGAATTAGTAAAGCCAGCAGGCATATGTTGTACAATTAATATTGGTGCCGGAAACTGACTAGGTAACTTTGTTAATACTTGTTGAAGGGCTCTTGGCCCTCCGGTTGAAGTGCCAATACATACTAATTTTTTATGTACTAGATTTACGTCTTTAATTAGGCCTTTAAGACTAGTACCTTTCCCTTTATTATACGATAGATTTGTAGTTTTGAGTGGTTTTAGTAGATTAGAAATATTAGCTTTACTAGCTTGTAGTACTTTAGTCACAATTTCATCCTTTATCTTCTCTAAATCCAAAGAAATCGAACCTGATGGCTTAGTAATAAAATCCACAGCTCCATATTGCATCGCTAAGATAGTATTTTTTTCTCCATCCCCTGTTGTACTTGATAGCATAACAACTGGAAGTCGATATAAGCTTATTACCTCTTTTAATGCTTCAATGCCATTCATTATTGGCATCTCTACATCCATTGTAATAACATCCGGTTTCAGAGTTTGTAATTTTACTAAGCAATCACTTCCGTTTCGGGCTGTTCCGATAACCTCGATATTCTCCTCAGAGGTTAGAATGTCGGTAATTAATTTGCGCATAAATGCCGAATCATCGACTACTAAAACCTTCACCATTCGATCCATGACATTTACCTCTCTATCTTTTAGACAACAGTTGTCTGAATTTTTTTATAAAGCCAGCTTGATTTTCTATTAATTTTCCATTTTTCATAAATGTAAGGTAGTTACTAGCAATCCCTTCCATTGATTTACTAGCGGCTGTACTAGGAGCATATTGAACAAATGGGATTTGGCGTTTTACAGCTTGAATGACATTTCTGTCATCTGGTAATGTTCCAAGTTTCACGATTTCTTTTGACAAAAATCGTCTTGAGACTTGGTCGATTCTTTCAAGTGTGGCCGTACCTTCTCTAAAATCTATCGTTTTATTAGCAATAACGAAAAATGGAATATCATTATTAGCTAAGCAAATATGTTTCATTACTGAGTATGCGTCAGTAATCGACGTTGGTTCCGGAGTTGTAATTACAAAGAGTTCATCGACCGTTAATAAAAAATGAAGAGTTTCTTTAGATATACCTGCTCCCATATCAAAGATAACAAAGTCATAGTCAGGTAAAATGCCACTTAACTGATTAACAAACGATTGAAACTTCTCATCATCAAGCTTAAATAATGATGAAAGGCCTGTTCCTCCTGAAATAAAAGAAACTTGATTAGGAACATCTGTGATAATTTCACGAAGTGACCTTTGATCTTCAAATAAGTGTGTAAAAGAATATTTTGATGATACTCCCATTAGGATATCTATATTTCCCATTCCTATATCCATATCAAATAATAAAATCTTATAACCCTTATTAGCTAGGGAAAGTGAGAAGTTAAGTGAAAAGTTTGATTTACCAACCCCGCCTTTCCCACTTATAACAGCAATCGTTTTTGTCTTCCTTGATTTAGTTGTTTGCAGGAGATTACGTAAACTTTCTGCTTGATCCATCATAGCCCTTCACCAAATAAAATATTTATGATCATCTCTGGTGTTGCTTCACTAATATCATCTGGAACGTTTTGCCCTGTTGTAATATAGGCAGCTCCTATATTATTTTTCAACATAAAATTCACCATTTGTCCGTGATTTCCAGTCTCATCAACTTTTGAAAATATGACTTTTGAAATTTTAATTATAGAAAACTGATGATAAATGTTCATCATGTCGATATATTTAGAGGTTACTCCTAAGACAAGATATCTTTCAACATCATCATTAAAATCGATAATTTGTTTTAAATCATTCACGTATTGCTGTTTTCGAAAATTTCTACCCGCGGTATCTATAAAGACCAGGTCAAAATCCTCGAATTTTTCTTTTGCTTTTCTAAAATCCTCAATATTATAACTAACTTCAATAGGGACATCGAGGATTTTTGCGTATGTTTTTAATTGTTCGATTGCAGCAATTCGGTAAGTATCCGTAGTTATAAAAGCAACTTTTTTCTTATCCTTTAAAATAGCTTCTGCCGCCATCTTTGCTAACGTCGTTGTCTTCCCAACACCTGTTGGTCCTACAACAGTAACATATTTCTTTTGATAATCGATACCACCCATACCTATGGGTGATATCTTTTTCAGTAATAGATCTTTAAGATATTCCAATAACTCTTTTTGCTCCACCTGCTCCTTATTTTTATACCAATAACTCAATAGTGACGAAATGAGACTTTCAGTAATATCAGACTCAAGTTCCTTCTCATTCATTAAGTAATGAAGTTGTTGAATAGGCTTAGGCAAATTCAAGTTTGTATTGGTTTTTGTTTGGATTTGATTAAGCATTGCCTTCATTTCCATAATTTCATTTACAAAGTCTTTTGTACGTATGGGATCCTCAGCTTTTCTCTGTCCATTATATGTCTTTGGTGACAAGACCTCCTTGGGTGCAGCATGAGGTTCAATATGATCTAAGGCTGCAATCACCTCAAAGTTTTTCTTGCGAAAGAAACCAAGAACCCCTTTACTCTGTACTACTTTAGAATTAAGAATAACTGCCTCATTTCCTAATTCAGTACGGATTAAATTCATAACCTCTGGCATAGTAGGTGCCACATATTTTTTCACCTTCATTAAATTGTCACCACCCCGATACTCTGAATTTCTACATTCGCCTCTAACTCATTGTATGAAAGGACAGGTACCTGCGGAAAATACCGTTCAATCATTTGTCTTAAATACATTCTTACAGCCGGTGAACAGATTAAGATTGGCGATTGTTCTATCAGAGATAATTCTTCAAGTTGTCTTGCAATCGCTTCTAATATATTTTGCGAAATTGTTGGATCAAGTGAAAGATAGTTGCCATGTTCTGTTTGTTGTACACCATCAGCTATAGCCTTTTCAATAGCACCTGAGACTGTAATTACCTTCATTGTTTCTCCTTGAGACACATAGCTATTTGTAATTTGCCTAGCAAGAGCTTGTCTTACATATTCTGTAAGTAAATCTGTATCAGTCGACAGTTTTCCAAAATCAGCAAGTGTCTCAAAAATAATAGGTAGGTTTCGAATAGACACCTTTTCCTTTAGTAATTTAGCTAAAACACTTTGCACATCTCCTATTGTTAAAGGAGATGGGGTCACTTCCTCTACCAAAATAGTATGTGTTTCTTTTAAGTGGTCAATTAATTGTTTTGTTTCTTGACGTCCAATGAGTTCATGGGCATTAGTTTTGATAACTTCAGTAATATGTGTAGATACCACTGAAGGTGGATCCACAACTGTATATCCAAACATCTCAGCTTTATCTTTCATGTCTTCTGAGATCCACTTTGCCGGTAACCCAAAAGAAGGTTCTATTGTGTCTATTCCTTCAATTGAATCCTCTTCGATTCCTGGACTCATCGCTAGATAATGGTCCAGTAACAGCTCACCTCTAGCAAATTCGTTGCCTTTTATTTTCAGTCTATATTCATTAGGTTGAAGTTGAATGTTATCCCTGATTCGAACAACTGGAATAACTAGTCCTAGCTCAATGGCTAGTTGTCTTCGTATCATTACAATGCGATCTAATAAGTCTCCACCCTGGTTTGTATCAGCTAATGGTATGAGTCCATAACCAAATTCAAACTCGATCGGGTCAACATTTAGGAGATTTACCACACTTTCTGGACTCTTTAATTCCTCAAGCTCAGCTGCTTCTTCCATCTCATGTGGTATAATCTCTTCACGTTCCCTTGATTTACTTATCATGTATCCACCAAATGCCATTAAGCCTGCAATGGGTGTAGTTAAAAGCAGATGAATAGGTGTAAAAAGACCTAATAGGAATATTGTCCCTGCAGTTACATAAAGCATCTTTGGATATGCAAATAGCTGAGAAGTTATATCCTTACCTAAATTCCCATCGGAAGCAGCTCTTGTTACAACAATACCAGTGGCAGTAGAAATTAATAGAGCTGGAATTTGACTTACAATTCCATCACCAACTGTTAGTAATGTGAACTTTTGTATCGCCTCAGGAAAACTAAGCCCCATTTCTGTCATACCAATAATAAAACCAAATAAAAGATTAATAAGGACAATGATAATACCTGCAATCGCATCCCCTTTGACAAATTTACTTGCTCCATCCATTGCTCCATAAAAGTCGGCTTCTTTGGAAATCTTTTCTCTTCGCTCTCGCGCATCTCTTTCAGAAATAAGTCCAGCATTCAAGTCAGCATCTATCGCCATTTGTTTCCCTGGCATCGCATCTAACGTAAAGCGTGCAGCTACCTCAGAAACACGTTCCGCACCTTTTGTAATTACGACAAATTGAATAATTATTAAGATTAAAAAGACAACAAATCCTACTAAGACCTTGCCGCCTACTACAAAGGTACCAAATGTTTCTACAACTCCACCCGCTTCTCCGTTACTTAATATTGATCTCGTTGTTGAAACATTAAGCCCCAAACGAAACAGGGTTAATAATAATAGTAATGATGGAAAAATAGAAAATTGCAGTGGTTCTTGCATGTTCATAGAGGTAAGAAGAACTAATAAAGCAAGAGAAATATTAATAATGATAAGTATACTTAACAACCATGATGGAAATGGTATTATCAGCATTGCTACAATTAATACAACGCTTAATAATACTGATAAATCTCTTGCTGACATGAATTTTCTCTCCTTAGTTCGTCCTTTTTCGAGGTTATACTTTTTGCTTTAACCTATAAACATAGGCCAATATTTCGGCGATGGCCTTAAAATATTCTTCTGGAACAATGTCGCCAATCTCAGCTTGACTATAAAGAGCTCGTGCTAGTGCAACATTTTCAATCATAATGATGTCATGTTCTTTAGCTAATTCCTTTATTTTTTGAGCAACATAATCCATTCCCTTGGCTACAACATACGGTGCGTCTGCCTTGTTTTCATCATATTTAAGCGCTACTGCGAAATGGGTTGGATTGGTAATGATCACATCCGCATTAGGAATTTCCTGCATCATCCTTTGCATCGCCATTTCTCTTTGTTTTTGCTTAATTTTTGACTTTATTAACGGGTCACCTTCTGTTTTTTTGTATTCATCTTTTATATCTTGTTTAGACATTCTGATATTTTTTTCAAAGTCATATTTCTGATAAAAATAATCTAAAACAGAAAGAAGTAATAAAGCAGCCCCTGAAAACAAGCCCATCTGCATTGTGATTTTAGAAATTGTGCTAAGGGAATAACCGATGTCTACAAGTGCAAGCCTAAGAAGCTCGTCAAGATTCACCCAAATAACAATAAATGTAATCATACCTATAAATACAATTTTTAATATTGATTTTAACATTTCAACAATTGCCCTAATTGAATAGATTCGTTTAAACCCCTGTATCGGATCTAACTTATTTAACTTCATCATGATAGATTCAGGTGAGTTCATAAAACCGACTTGCAAAAGATTTGCAGCAATAGCCGTGATGACAGCAATTCCCATAATTGGTGCTAAGATAATAGCAACTTCAATGGTTAACTCTAAAAAAATTTCTTGAATACTTCGTTCTGTTAACTCTATTAATAGATAGTCTTGAAAAGTGTGTCTAAATAATAAGAGCATTTTATCTCTAAGAAACCCACCTATGAACAAAAATAATAAAAATACAAATAATATAATTATTGCTGTATTTACATCCGCACTTTTTGCTACTTGACCCTTTTTTCTGGAATCCTCACGTTTTTTGGGAGTCGCTTTCTCTGTCTTTTCTCCTGCAAAAAACTGCAAGTCTAACTTTATTAAAAACATTGTTTTACCTTCCTCCTAGCAATTCCATTAATCCTCTCATTGTATAAATCATCGTTTCAAATAACTGCTGAACAACCATAAACATCGCTGTCATAACTAAAATAAGCACAATGAAGCTTACAGCAATCTTTAGAGGTAATCCGACGACAAAAACATTTAGCTGAGGGACTGTTCGTGCCACAATTCCAAGTGCCACATCTATTAAAAACAGAGCGCCCACAACAGGGATAGACATTTGAAATGCAATGAGGAATGCTTTACCAAACGAACGAATAACAAATTCCACAACGTTTTCATCCCCAAAAGGAAGCCATAATTGATCAAGAGAGATAAATTGATAGCTATAATAAATACCATCCAGTAGTAAATGGTGGCCATTTAGAGCAAGTAATAATAATAACGCAAAAGTATATAAATATTGACCGACCAAAGGTGATTGAGCACCAGTTTGAGGATCTATGACATTTGCAATCGCAAAGCCCATTTGAAAGTCAATAAATGCACCTGCTATTTGAATAGCTGATAAAATGATATATGCCATTAAGCCAATGAGTAGGCCAACTAGAGCTTCTTTTATGATTAACATAAAATAATTTCCATCTATTGAAATAACGGGAGCATCTATCGCAAAAAACATAATCCAAGCAAGAATAAAACCTATTCCAACTCGGTGTGTAGCAGGTATACTCCGATAAGAAAAAAGTGGTAACGTAGCAAAAAAGCTCACAACACGGACGAGCACTAATAAAAAAGCAGGAAAATTCACAAATAAATCAATCATTTTTTCAACCTATAAATTTAGTAAGATTATTGAAGATGTCAAATGTATATGAAATCATATGAGATAACATCCACGGACCCAGGAAAACCAATCCTACTAATACGGCAACGATTTTTGGGACAAAGGCAAGAGTTTGTTCTTGGATTTGAGTTGTTGCCTGAAAAATACTAACTATTAAGCCTACAACTAGCGCAAGCAATAAAAGTGGACCACAGATAAGCAAAATTGTATAAACTCCCTTTTCAGCTAACGATATAACCGTTTCTGCCCCCATCAAATCACCTTCTTTTCTATGTGCTGTTCTTATCATTTTGTTGTTATTCTAGTATTTGTTAGGTTAAAAACTTTGTAATAAAGACTTAACAATTAGGTACCAGCCATCAACCAAAACAAATAATAGGATCTTAAATGGAAGTGAAATCATAACTGGCGGAAGCATCATCATCCCCATTGACATTAATACGCTCGCTACGATCATATCAATTACTAAAAAAGGAATAAAAATCATAAAACCTATTTGAAAAGCTGTTTTTATTTCACTAATCGCAAATGCTGGAACGAGTGCTGTTAGCGGTATGTCTTCGATAGAGGACGGTGTCTCACTTCCAGAGTACTTTAGAAATAATTCTAAATCCTTTTGTCTAGTATGCTTACTCATAAATTCTTTGAATGGAATCGAAGCTTTTTCATATGCTTCTTCTAAATTTATCTCTTCATTAAATAAAGGCGTTAATGCTTGTTCATTTACTTCTGATAAAACAGGAGCCATGATAAAAAAGGTCATAAATAGAGCAAGTCCTACAAGGACTTGGTTTGGTGGCATTGACTGTGTTGCTAGTGATGTTCTAACAAAAGATAACACAATGATAATCCTTGTAAAACTTGTCATGAGAATTAAAATACTGGGTGCAATTGATAACACTGTAAGCAAAAGGAGCATTTTAACCGATGTTGATACATTCTCAGGAGAACTATTATTAAAAAACTCCATAAATTCAGTCATTGTTAATCCCTTTCTTTTCAATCTCACTTATTATCTTTTTTCTCCCACTAGTTAACTCTGAAAGTTGCTCTCGTAAGAGTGAAGAAAAATCAGTATTATTTCCCTTGTTAGAAGTATCCTTTTGGGTGCTTTGTTTCGTCATTTGCTTTAATATATTTAACGGTTCTAACATATGATCTTTTTGCTGATTTTGTTCCTCGATAATTCTAGACACTTCTTCATGATCATTAATTTCTTTTAATAATGTGATAGAATCACCTACTCCTATCACAAGGATTTGTTTTCCTACTTTTACTAACTGAATCGATCGATTGTTTCCAAGAGAAGTACCACCTATCGTTTCCATGTATTTATGTTGGTTTAATAGTTTATTTCTCTTATTTACAAGTTTTAAAATAAAGTACAGTAAAAAAATGACAAAACCAAAGGCTGCAATCATTTTAAAGAAATCCCATGCAGTTATTTTAGGTGCGTCTGTTTGGGAATCAAGATTTGTTCCATTGTCCGGAGGAATAGGATCACTCGACTGGTTTTGGCTTTTAGGTTCATTGGATTTTTCATAATATTGATATACATTATTATTTAAATCTTCTGCCTCTACGTTTGTTGTTATAAATAATGCTACCGAAAAAATGAATAAAATCTTTATAAAAGCATTCACAAAGAATCCCTCCCTCCGAATATGAAAAGTGCTGCGCGCCTTCTATCTACAACGTGCATTAAAGATGAGCGACTGACTAGGTTTTTCGCCTTTTAAAAACGGGTTGCTTTAGACCTGAGATCCAATGCTCCTGAAGCTAGGGCGCTAAGCCTACGTTCGAAATTGTATATTTTCTTTAAAATCGAGCAATCAATTCATTAGCTTAACGTTTTGTTAATAGCTTCTAATACGCGATCTGCTTGAAATGGCTTTACAATAAAGTCTTTTGCTCCAGCTTGAATCGCATCAATTACCATTGCTTGTTGACCCATTGCTGAACACATGATAACCTTTGCATTCGGATTAAGTTTTTTTATCTCTTTCAATGCAGTTATCCCATCCATTTCTGGCATAGTAATGTCCATTGTTACCAGATCAGGTAAATGCTCTTGGTATTTCTCAACTGCTTGCGCTCCATCGGCAGCCTCTGCCACTACATCGAATCCGTTTTTAGATAAGATATCCTTAATCATCATTCTCATAAAAGCTGCATCGTCAACTACTAAAATTTTATGTGCCATGAAATAACCCCCATATTAATTTAAATTTTTAATTCGTTCTCTTTGGCTAATAATATCTGTAATTCTTACCCCGAAGTTTTCATCTATGACGACTACTTCCCCCTTAGCTACTAACTTACTATTTACAAGTACATCTACAGGTTCTCCAGCTAGCTTATCTAATTCTATAATAGAACCTGCTGTCAACTCTAATATCTCCTTAATTGACCTTTTCGTTCGTCCTAACTCTACGGTTACTTGTAAGGGAATATCAAGTAACATGTCTAAATTACTAGACTCAGTTTCTTGAAACTTCATAGGTTCAAATGAAGAGAAAGCTGCCGGTTGAACATTGACTTGTTCTTTATGTCCTCCTATTGTCGAACCCAAATGTTGTGGCGAACTATTATAGGAGCTCTGCTGAGTTGCTACTACTGGTTGAGAAGCAGAATAATGCTCTTCTTGTATAGCAGGCCTAGAACTATTTGGTACAGCATACTCAATCTCTTGCTTTATTACAGGTTGTTCCTCTTGCACTGGTGAAGGTTTTGAATTATTTTTAGCACCTGGATTTAGTAATTCATTTACAAGATCCTTGGCAAATTCAATTGGCACTAATTGCATGATATTTGAGTCAACTAAGTCGCCTATCTTTAATCTAAAGGAAATTTTTGTTAATATTTCTTGTGACGGTAACTGAGTAATTCCTTCTCCTTTTTCAATATCGAATATATCAATACCAGGTGGGGAAATATCAATCTTTTTACTAAAGATCGTAGACATTGACGTTGCAGCTGAACCCATCATTTGATTCATGGCTTCTTGAACTGCACTGAGTTGAATTTCACCTAATAAAGCTATTGGATCAATTCCATTACCACCTAACATTAGATCCGCGATGATTGCTGCGTCACTTTGTTTTATGACAAGTATATTTGCCCCCGAAAACCCTTCTGTATAGCTTACATGTATAGCAACATATGGATGTGGAAATTCATCAGAAAGTTTACTCTTTTCCAAAACACTAACTGTAGGTGTCGTAATTTCAACCTTTTGATTTAATAAAGTAGAAAGAGCTGTTGCAGAACTTCCAAAAGATATATTGCCAATTTCCCCTAATGCATCTTGTTCCATTGGAGATAAGTAGTCATCGACAGGGGGGGCAAAACCTTTATTATTGTCAATGGGATCTTCAATATTTGTACCATTTAATAGTGCATCAATCTCATCTTGCGATAGCATTTCAGTCATAAAACTCTTCCCCCCTTTTATATTTATCTAATATTTGAATAGCTAGTTTTCGATTCATTTTTCCAGCCTGTCCATAGAATTTAGGTTCCTGTTCAACTTTTATAAGCAATGGCTCCTGAATTAATTGCTCTAACTGAATCACATCTCCAACCGCCAAATGCAAAAACTCTTCGATCGTTATATTTGATGTGCCCAGCTCTGCTGCTAAAGTTATATTTGCATGCTTAATTTTCTGCTCAATTTTCCCTACATCTTCAATATTCTTTTCCTTCGTACTTACTTGCATCCAGTGATGGGCAGATAGCTTATGGAGAATAGGCTCTAACACAAGATGAGGGATACAGATATTGATCATTCCACTAATCTCACCAATTTGTGTATTGAGAGATATCACGACCACTGTTTCATTCGGTGATACCATTTGCAAGAACTGAGGATTCACTTCAAAATCAGATAGAACTGGGTCAATATCTACTACAGAGCTCCAAGCATCTCTTAAACTTTCAAATGCTTTTTCAAACATATTAGACATGATCTTAGTTTCAATTTCAGTTAAGCTTTCCGCCTTATTACTACTAACTCCTCTACCACCAAGCATCCTATCCATCATTGAGTAAGCGATGTTAGGATTTACTTCAAGAAGTATTCTTCCTTCTAACGGATAGACCTCAAAGACATTTAAGATAGTCATCTTAGGAATTGAGCGAATGAATTCTTCATATGGAATTTGATCAGCCGAAGCGACAGTAATTTGAGTATATGTTCTTAATTGTGCTGAGAAATAGGAAGTTAACAATCTAGCAAAGTTTTCATGGATTCTTGTTAAACTCCTTATTTGATCTTTGGAGAACCTTAACGCACGCTTAAAGTCATAAACTCTTACTTTTCTCTCTGATTCCTCTTTTCTTAATTCATCAGCATCCATTTCCCCAGTAGATAATGCTGACAAAAGCGCATCTATTTCATTTTGCGATAATACCTCTCCTGCCAAATTGTTCCCCCCTGTTCAACTAATGATGCAATGACAAATATTATTGAGGAAGAAAGGAGGTTGCATAGACATTAACAACTTTACCTTCTTGCATAAGCTCATTAATTCGATCCTTAAGTCTATGTTCTAATTGACTAATTCCATCTTCACCTTTAAATTCTTCTGAGTTCATATCAGATAATTCCTTAATGATGAGGTTTTTCACTTGAAACTGCCTTTTATCCAACTCTTCTTTTGCTTTTTCACTATTTGTTTCTATATTAAAAGAAATCCTTAGATAATCATTGCTTAATAACCTAGTTGTGATTTCAGGTACCTCTACTGTGGAAGCTATAATTTCATCTATTGTTGGTTCTTTCTCCACTTGTTCTCCTGCGAATTTTGTTAAAACAACAAATGCTGTCCCAGCTACCAATGTAATGGCTCCAATTATGATGAACATGATTGTAATTAGCTTACTGTTCACTATTGTCTTCCTCCATGTGTTTATGAAGTCCAAGTATTTGTATACTTTGATAAAACGTCGAGACTTTACTCACAACGTCTGATTCCGCTTCCTTAACCACGAACTTCTTACCGTTTGTTAGTGTAATAGTGGTATCAGGAAAGGATTCTATTTGTTCAATATATAAAGCATTTAATGTGAAGTTTTTACCATTTAAACGAGTTAAAGTGACCAATTTTATTACAGGAGATGTTCCAAAGAAGAAATACAAGGAACATCATCCCTACCTCCTTAATTATCTTTTCAGATTAACTAATTCTTGTAATATCTCATCAGATGTAGTAATGATCTTAGTATTTGATTGGAATCCACGTTGTGCCACAATCATTTCTGTGAATTCTTCAGATAAATCAACATTTGACATTTCTAGTGCACCTGAAAGTAAAGAACCTGTTCCTTCTGTACCAGGTGTTACTAAATCAGCTATATCAATGATTCCATCGACATTTTTATCAAGAGCACCCGAGTTGGCAGTTAATCGATATAAGTTTCCACCAGACTTCTCTAAACCACCAGGGTTTGAAAAACTAGCAACCTGTAACTGACCGGCTGTATTTAAGATACCATTCTCATTAATAAATGTTACCATACCATCTTGAGCGATACTAAAACTCTTAGCAGTTTTTGGAATCTGGATTAGACCAGTTTGTCCACTTGTAGCATCTCCCCATGTTGGTGGAGTTGTTGTCGCTTTCGCACCGGTATCACCAAGAACATAAAATCCTTCTGCTGTTACAAGATAACCATCTTGATCCATGTAAAAGTTACCTGCACGAGTGAAGTTCAAGTCCATTGCTTCATTTAATGGACCTGTAATTTGATTATCTTCACTTACACCATTAGCGTCGATATTAACCTGTGCAGGATCTTTAATTGCCGCTACAATGAAAAATCCTTCACCTGTTAAAGCAAGATCTAATGAACGTGATGTTATTTGTAGTGAACCTGCAGTATGAAGAGTATCAATTGTTGAAATTGTTGAACCAAGCCCAACTTGTTTTGCATTTACTCCACCTTTTGTTTCTGTTGGAGCTTGCGAACCTGCAATTTGTTGAGTAATTAGATCTTGAAATGTAATTCTACCTTTCTTATATCCGTAAGTATTAACATTCGCAATATTGTTACCAATTACATCTAACTTCGTCTGAAAGTTTTTCATTCCACTTACACCTGAATACATTGAACGTAACATTTTAATTTCTCCTTTTATATGTAGTTATTTTAGTAGGAATTGAATTGCATCTGTCAATCAGCAATCCTTGAGAAGCCTCCATATGGTCCGGCTTCGATAAACCATCAATCTATAACAATAGTTCCATTAATATTCGTGAAGATTTGTGATTTTGCCTCATTACGCCCCATGGCAGTGATCACCGTACTATTTTTAGCATTTACAATAAGTGCAGCGTTGGTTGTTAATACAAGAGACTCATTTATACCTTTATCTTTAGCCACTTGTACTAATTCATTTATCTTGTTCCACTCACTTTGATTAAGTGATATTTTCCTTTCATCAAGTCGTTGTTGTGCGTGTTTACTTATTTTTAAGGACGAGTTAACGGCGTCATTTAGAATCCCTTGAAAAGACTCAGTATTGGCCTGTTTCACTTGATTCCGTTGTTTATGTTGTGCGAGTTGTGCAAGCTGATGTGCCTGATATGTTGATATTCGATTATTCATATCTTATACCTGACTTGCTTGATCCTGGACTTGACTAACTTTTGTAATAAGCTTAGATGAAAAAATGGTTCCATCTTGAAGTTCTATTGAGTAATCTTGACCATTCTGAGAAACTGATTTTACAATACCCTGACTTGTTTTTTCAAAGGGTTGTTCATTTCCGTTTTCATCCAAAACTGACGTTGTTTCTTTCCACTCCACCTGTTTACCAATGAGCTCACTATACTTAATTAAAGAATCATAAGATGAGCTTGTAACGAACTTTTCCAGTAATGACGTCATATTTGTCATTTGCTCTAACGATGAAAAAGTGGCCATCTGTGAAATAAACTCTTTATCTTCCATTGGTTTAGAAGGGTCTTGATTTTGCAATTGCACCATAAGAATTTTCAAGAAATCATCTTTCCCTAACACATTAGAGTTCGTTTTTAGTTTTGTTGTATTATTGGATAAATATAGAGATGAATCTATAGCATTTGTCATATAAATTCTCCTATTCTTCTAAACACTTATATTTAAGATTTCATCTTGCAAACTATCTTTAAACGATTCTTCAGGAGTTAAATGGTCCTTCTCATTCTTTCTACGTTGTTGTTGCTGTTGATTTTCTTTCTCTGAATCGGGTGGATCTCTTAATAAGTCGCTATATTGCTGCTGTGAATATGTTTCTAATTTATCGAAAGTTAAACCTTGTATTTGAAATAGCGCTCTTAATTGGTGGATATTGGATTCAACTAATTCTTTAGCACCATTTGATGCAGTAATAATCTTGACCGAAAATTCACCATCAACTTGAGTCAACTTTACAATCAACGAGCCTAAATGTTCAGGTTTAAATTTTATGACCATTTGTGAATGACCATTAGCTATGGTTTTAAATTTACTATTACTTAAAACCTCATAGAATTGACTAATAAACTCATTTTTCGTCTGCGATCCACCTGTCGGCTGGCCAATATGAATCACATATTGTTGTAACCTAGTCACAGTTGGATTTTCCAGACTAAAAGGTTTTACCTGATCAGTTACATCAATATTAAAAAGTGAATTCGCAACCGATTCTCTAGGTGACGATTTTATTGGTTCTTGTACACTAGAATCCTGTATCTGTAAAGAACTCTCTTCTACTAATGAAGAAACTTTAACAGTGTTCCCTATTCCGAAATCGAATCCATTTTGTTGTTTATTTGTTTTTAATTGTCCTTTAAAAGTATCACCAAGTTGTTGATTCAATGTTTCGAAAAAGCGCCCAGAATTATTGCTAGTAACTTTTTCAGAGTTCAACACGGGAGCTTGAACAGTATTTCCTAAGCTATTACTTTTAATCTCCTCAAAAGGTTTTAGAAGTTGTTTTTCATTTGTGAAAATTTTGTTTTGAACCATTTGTTCTGTCGTAGATTCTGATTCACTAACAAGACTATCTTGCATTAAAGTCTGTTTAACAGGGGTATTTTCAAAAAATAAGTTCTTACGATTTAATAAATCACCTATTCTTTCGACCAGTACATCTACTTCCTGCTCAATTTCAGTGTGGTTAAACTCTTTAAAAATCTCTACGATATTTTGTTTGATTAAATTTTTAGATTCTTTCAATGTACTTTCTTCTAAGATCATGTTATTAACTAGATTTAGTAATGATAGTTTTTGCTCCTCAGAGTACTCTCCAACAGAATCAATCATAGATAGTACTTCAAGCTCAATCTGATTGTATTCTAATAGTTGATTAATTACCTGGTTCACATTTTGAACTACTGTTTTTGCTGGAACTTTTTGATCACCTAGACCTAGTAGATCTTTTTGACTATTATACTCTCTAGGTACAGTTAATTGATTTATATTAGGTTTTAAAAACAATTTACTGTTAGGTTGTAGCAATGGTTTTGCGACATACCCATCTTGAGTTTGGTTATTCTTAGGTTGGTTAGTTCTCTCTGAATGCAATAAACTATTTTGCTCGTTTACCTGATTGTTAAGCCTTATATTTCTATCAAAGGAACTTACTTGAATATGTTCGTTAATTTGTCTATGAAGTGGTGATTGTAAGTTATTTCTTCTAAATCCATCTACTGATGGGATTTGTTGTTGTGTGTTTGTTTTTTCAATTAAGCTATTATTATTAAGACCAAGTGTTTTATCATCAACTATTCTTGAATTTTCTTGCGGTGAAGCAGGTTCAAGCGAGCGAATTTCTTTTATGAATTCACCTAACTTTAATTTAAGAAATTCCACTTGTTTATCCGTGAATACAACCATAGATTGTTGCTCAACGTCACTAATTATCCCCTGGACTAATGATTTTAAATTTAATTCTTGATTATCAGGTGAGTTAGTTTTCTGCAAGAAAAGTTTCATTACCTCCATTAGTAATGATTTTTGATTGTCGGAAAAACTTTTTTGTATTTCTATATTTATTAATAGCTCTGACAGCTCTATATCTAATAAGCTACTATGAGCAGATTCAAGACCTGTTAGACCATTTCTGGTCTCAATATTTATTTCACCCATCTGTTTGCTGCTAGAAGTGAGAACTTCTATTTGATTTTCACCTTGTGGTATTTGAAATACAGGCTCTTGAGCAACAACAAGATTAAATCCATGCTTTGATAATCCAAGTTGTTTTTGATCATCATTACTTTCGTCACTTAATTCTACTTCAGCTTTCGAGAAATCTTGAATAAATATGTTTTTTGGAGCAGTCATGTTAGTATTTTCACTTATAAACTGCTTTAATTTGATTTCTAAATCAACTACTTCATTTTCCGAAAAGTTAATCTGAATTAGATTTCTTATTTCCTCTCTTACACTAGAAGTAGATTCTTCAAGCCCCAGACTATCACTTAGGTCGATCGTAGCTGTTATTAAAGAAACAAGTTCTGACTTTTCCGGGATTTGCAACTCATTTAATGTCATTGCTAAAGTTTGTTCTATAGAAGAATTAACTCTTTGTTGTTGTTGCTGTCTCAATTGATTTTCTGAAGATATATTAAAAGTTCCTATAGTTTGTTTAACTTCAGTATCATCATTTATACCAGTTTTTTCTCCAACTAAGTAATGACTAAGGTTTAAAATAATAGAAGTTAGTGTTTCTAGACTATGCTCATGAATTGTAAATACTGGGTTCTTCCTGTCAATAGTTCCTTCGTTATCTTCAACTTCTCTTTTGGCACCTTCATTTCTAACACCGCGCGGATGTGTACTAGAAAAGGTGATTAAAGCAGGTCTGTTATCTTCAACTTCTCTTTTGGTACCTTCATTTCTATCACCACGCGGATGTGTACTAGAAAAAATAATTGAAGCAGGTCTGTTTTCAACATTCGTGTCTGCGGAATGATGAATAAGTGAAGACGTTTCAACAATGTTGTCCATTAAGACCACCATTGCGTCAGAAACAGGTGTATTTGGCCCGCTAGTGTCTTGAACAAAAGCAACATTTTCATCAACAACTTGAATGAATACATCACTCAGACTAGACAAATCCTTCTTTGGATTATTAAGTGCTAACTGTATGTTGAAGTCTACTAATAATGTTGACAAACTATTATTGATTGGACTTACAGTTACTTTATAGTTTTTTGAGAACAATTGTTTTATTCCCTCAATCGTCCTAGCTGGCAACTGAATTTCCTTGCCACTTTTTTCCTGTTGACTTAAAATCATTAAAAGTGTTACAACTTTTTCAGCTTCCAATCCATCACTTAGAGATAAGTCAATTGAATTATTGTTTGTTAATAAACCTCTAATTTCATTTGCACTTGATTCAGGTAAGAGATTAAGTATTGAATGAACATCTATATCATTTTCCAATGCTTCATCATTCACAAATAAATAACTATCTCCAGTCTTTACAAAACTTAGTAGATCTTCTGTTACGAATAAATAATCTTCCTGATGAGTCGTCTTATTTACGTCTGTAACAGGTTTACCTGAGATTTGCGTTTCAACTAAATACTGTGAAAAGGAATGAGTACCCATTTCAGTTTTTTTGTTCAATAACTTCCCTATATCGGTTTTAGTCTTAATATTCAACATTGATTCTAAACCACTATTCACTGTTTTCACCTCCTTTCAAATCCAATTTTTATTCACCAATAATCTTTGTATACTTTGCAGCATCCTCTGGTGACATTTTCTCCATTATGGCAGCAAGCTTGTCCGTTTTTAAGGATGTTAAAATTTTCTTTGCATCTTCATCATCTAAGTTCGGAATAATTTGTGCAGCCTTCTTAGGTGTCATTAACTCGTATAATTCAGTCATATCTTTTACAGCATTTTCTTCAATTATTTTATCTTCTTTCATTTCAGCCAATTGAAAATTCAATTGACTTAACTCTTGTTTTAGTGTTGTTAGTTCACTTTCTTTTGATTGTATTGAAGCCTCAAGCTTTTCGATTGTATCGTCCTTATGATTAATATCAGTTTGTAAGTTCGCAATCTCATTACTCAGTTTTTCTTCAAGCTTTTCTTGGGCGATTGCATTTTCATCTTTGATCATCATCGATACTCCAGGTATTTTCTGAACAATCGCTTTAGCATGACTAAAAACATTTATCCCGGCTACCTGCATCAGGACTAGCGACAACACCACTGTAAAGAGGATTGGGATGATAACTACAAATAAAAACCATTGTATTTTGTTATATTCTTTTTCTTCTATAGTTTCCATTTATTTCATCACCCTAAAACCCTGATTTATATATTGTTGGACTGAAATTTCATCCATATATTTATTTTCAATTAACTTAGTTGTTTCTAAAGTTTCTTGGTAGATCTTTTCTTGAAGAGTTTCATACTTCTTCACTTCAATATTTTTTTCTATTAATTTATCTTGAGCAAATTGCATCTTATTTCTGGCTCTGATCACAAGCTGCTGATAGTACATAATTGTTTGTTCTAAATTAGAAATGAATGTTTGTTGATGACGCATTTCATAGATTGACATTCCGGTCGATAATTTGCCTTGTTGCACGGCCATCAAATCTTCTTTCTTCTTCATAAAGGAGTAAAGTTGCTCAGCCACATTTTCAAATTCACTAAGCGAGCTTCTATAGTTTGCTAACACTTCTTCTTTTTCACTATTTTTAATTTTGATTAGTTTATGAAAATGACTATGTCCCGCCACAATTATTCACCCATTTCAACAAGACGCTGTAAGTCGTTTATACTATCTCTTTTTGATATATTTTCATGAGTTGCCTGCTTTAAAAAAGAGATGATTTTTGGGTAATATCTTATCGCTTCATCAATTTCTTTTGAGGAGCCTCGTTTATAAGCACCAATATTTATTAGGTCTTCTGCGTTCATATATGTTGTTAATAAGTCCCTAAGTTTTTCAGCATTTCTACGATGTTCTTCAGACACTATTTGGTTCATTACTCGACTAATGCTTTTTATCACATTAATCGCAGGGTACTGACCTTTGTTCGCAAGATTCCGATCGAGTATATAATGGCCGTCTAATATCCCTCTAACAGTATCGGCAATTGGCTCATTCATATCATCACCGTCAACCAAAACTGTATAAAAGGCAGTTATAGAACCTAATTCACTTGTCCCGGTTCTTTCCAAAAGACGAGGTAATATTGCAAACACACTTGGAGTATACCCTTTCGTTGTTGGCGGTTCACCGATTGCTAGACCAATTTCTCGCTGGGCCATCGCTATCCTCGTTACAGAATCCATCATAAACATTACGTTTTTTCCTTTATCACGAAAGAATTCTGCAATCGCGGTTGCAGTATAAGCCGCCTTTACACGCATCAATGCTGGTTGATCAGATGTAGAAACGATAATGATTGAGTTTCTGAGTCCTTCACTCCCAAGGTCATTTTCAATAAATTCTCTAACTTCTCGTCCTCGTTCACCAATTAAAGCAATTACATTAATATCAGCAGTTGTATTTCTTGCAATCATCCCCATTAGCGTACTTTTTCCTACGCCACTTCCTGCAAATATCCCAACTCTTTGTCCTTTACCAACTGTTAACAAACTATCAATCATTTTCACACCGATATCAATTGGATCTCGAATTGGTGGTCTAAGCATAGGATTAGGAGGTGACTGGTCTGTTGGAACGTTGATTAAGCCTTTTGGTAAAGTAGTACCATCTAGGGGTAATCCTAAGGAATCTAATACACTTCCAATTAAACCATCCCCAACTCTTACTTCGAGAGGTTTCCCTGTAGATTCAACCACACTACCAGGTGATATATCATTAATGTTGCTATAGGGCATTAGGAGTACTTTCTCTTCTCTAAAGCCTACTACCTCAGCGTAAATCTTTCTTTTGTTATTTGAACCTATGTGTATATAGCATAAATCACCAATAGAACACTCCGGGCCTCTTGACTCAATCATTAGTCCAACCACTCTACTAATCTTTCCATAACGTTTATATTGATTGATAAACGGTAATTCTTTTATTAGTGACTCTATCTTCACCGCCTATTCCTCCAATAATAGAGCTAACAACTTCGATTTAATTTCTTCTAATTGGCTATCGACACTAGCTTCTATCTTCCCATATGACGATTCAATAAAGCAGCCTATTTCATCTAAATCAGGGTTAGGAAAAACAAAAACATCACAGTCACGATTGATAAGAGCTTTTAAATCATCTGTACTATCAACAAGTACTTCATAATATTTAGGATGAACTGTTATCTGAATTTGAGCGTGATCCTTAACCTCTTTAATAGCGGTTTTCACAATTGACAAATAAGTTAATGGCTCTGTATTTAGTTGCTCACCTATTATTTTTTCAGCAACTTTTATTCCTAATGAAAGAATGATCTCTTCAGTATTCTCTATATGCTTTAGTGAGTCCTTACGAGCTATTTCTACTATCTGCTTCCCATTTTCTAACAATTCATTATAACTACTTAAGCCTATTTTTCTTCCATCTGCATAGCCAATATTAAAGCCTTCCTCATTTGCCTGCTTAATTAGTAATTGCTTCTCAGTTTCCCAAGACTCTTTTTCAAAGAGGATCATCTGTTGTAGCTCTTCATACTTCTGCTGTGCTTCTTGTATCAATGTACTAGCTCTATTTTTTGCATCCTCAACGATAGATACCGAATAATTATCTAGCGCAATTTGATCTTCAGCACTAATTTGTTCATTTTCTTGACTTGTCTTTAAATTCTTCAAGGTAATTAGTCGATCGGACTTTTTTAACAGTTTAGACTCAGTAGACTTTATGATATTAGACAATAATATCATCTCCTCCACCGCGGGCTACCACTATTTCACCTGCATCCTCTAATCTCCTAATCACAGCCACAATACGAGATTGAGCTTCCTCAACTTCTTTAAGTCGAACAGGTCCCATGTATTCCATCTCTTCTTTAAAAGTCTCAACCATTCTTGTTGACATGTTTTTAAATACAACATCTTTTACCTCTTCACTTGCAACCTTTAACCCGAGCAACAGATCTTCACTTTCCACATCCCGTACCACTCTTTGGATAGATCTGCTATCAAGAGTAACGATATCTTCAAAGACAAACATTCTCTTTTTAATTTCTTCTGCAAGGGCGGGATCTTGAATCTCTAGAGCATCTATAATTGTTCTCTCTGTGCTACGATCCACCTTATTCAGGACCTCTACTACAGCTTCAACTCCGCCTGTTTGTGTATAGTCCTGCGTTACGGTTGCTGATAGTTTTTGTTCAAGAATTTGTTCAACCTCGTTTATAATCTCGGGTGAAGTGCTTTCCATAACCGCTATTCTTCGTGCTACATCCGCTTGCATATCTTGCGGAAGCTCTGAAAGAATCTGACCGGCTTGACCCGGATCTAAATATGAAAGAATAAGAGAAATTGTTTGTGGATGCTCATTTTGAATAAAATTAAGAATCTGAGCAGGATCAGCTTTCCTTGCAAAATCAAAAGGCTTCACTTGTAGTGAAGATGTTAATCGGTTAATAATTGATGAAGCTTGATCTTCTCCCAAAGCCTTTTCAAGAACTGTCTTTGCATATCCGATTCCACCTTGAGAAATATACTCTTGCGCTAAAGCGATGTTATGAAATTCTTCAATGATTTCATCCTTCACTTTTGCTTCAACAGTTCGAACACTTGAAATTTCAAGCGTTAATTTTTCAATTTCTTCTTCAGTTAAATGCTTATAAATGGATGAAGCAACATCAGGCCCTAATGAAATGAGTAGGACGGCAGCCTTTTGTCTATCTGAGAATTCATCATTTTTTCGTTTCACGTTCTAGGACCTCCTATTCCTCTGACAACCATGATTTTAATAGTTTCGCGAAATCTTCCGGCTTTTCTCTTGCCATTTTTTCTAGTTGTTTTCTTCTTGCCGTAGCCTCAGTTTCTTTCTCTTTTATCACATCAGGTATCTCATAAGGAATATATGGTGGTGTATTTAATTCTTCTTCAACATAGTAGTCTTCATTTTCCTTATTTTTTCTTCGGAAAATGACAAACAATAAGATAACGACAATCAATAACAAAGCACCACCAACGATATAAACCCACACCGGGATTTTAGAAGTAGTGGCAACTCCTTCGGGAAACTGAGCTTTTCCATTAAACTGCTGAACTGACACAACTACATTATCTTGTAAAGCTTCATCTGTCATTTCTACTCCTGCAGCATCTTTATCAATGCTTGTTCGAACAATTGTTGTAAGTATCTGAGTAATATCCTCAACACTTTGAACAGGAAGAGATTGTGGATTCTCTGGATCGGGAGGTTCTACCATAACCTGTATCCCTAGGTCTCTGATTTTATATGGAGCCTCAATTATTTCCTTTCGAATTCGGTTAACATCCTTATTAACCCGTTCCTCAATTCTTTCATAGTCTCCATTTCCATTTACAGCACCAGCTGGATAGTTTGCTACTTCTTCATCACCGACGCCAGCCACACCAGCAGCTGCATTCCCATTTCCAGTAAATGTTTCAGTAATACGCTCAACACTTATATCCAAACCTTCCATATTTTCTTCGTCTGAAGGAACAACAAGGTTTTCTTCACGGTTTTCTTGAGTAAAATCAAGATCAGCCGTTACTGAAACCAATACTTTATCATGTCCCATCATAGTTCCAAGCATTTGTTGAACTTGACGTTGAATGTCTTTTTCAATTTCACGTTTCAAATCAAGTTGTGAAGTGATATTTCCGATGTTTGTTGAATTTTCATTATTTTCAAGATCAAAATACTCAAAATTTTGATTGGTAATGACGATATTATCAGTAGGAAGATTTGGAACACTTTTAGCAACCAAATGATATAACGCTTTTATCTGTTGCTGAGTAAATTGGTAGCCTGGTTTTGTATTTAAAACAATTGATGCTGATGCAACGTTTTCAGCCTCACTAAGGAAGACACTAGTTTCAGGGATGTTAATCATGACAGTTGCATCACTGATTCCATCAATCCCCTTAATTAAATTCGATATTTCTGTTTGCATAGCTTCAAGCTTGATAACATTAAATTCATTATCGGTCATTCCAAAACCAGCATTTTGACCAAAAAATGTGTAATCGATTGTTCCTGAATTCGGTATACCTTCTGCAGCCAGCTCTACCTTTAACGTATCAACCATTAATTCTGGAACTTTTATAGTCGAACCATTGTCCGCAATTTCTGATTGTATACCTCTAGAATCTAGGGTTGCTTTTATTTGACCAGTTTCTTGGGGAGATAGATTACTATAAAGAGGAACCATATTTTTATCCGATGATAAAAGGATAGAAATAATTAAAATAATAACAAGTAAAATTACAGTTCCTATCATAAGTAACTTTTGAATTTTCGAACGTTCCACCCAAAAGGATTTTATTTTATTCATATACTGATTAATTTGCTCGTTCAAGGTGCATTCCTCCGGCTATTTCTTAATTATGCAAGGTAAAATAACCGAATGAATTAAACTTGCATTCTCATTATCTCTTGATATGCTTCAACAACTTTATTCCGAACCTCAATCGTTGTTAATAGGGTAACACCCGATTTTTCAGCAGCTATCATCACTTCATGTAAATCAACTTTCTCACCGGAAGCTAATTTGTTAGTCATTAAATCAGATGCGTTTGAAGCTTTATTTACTTGATTAATTGCATCCTTTAGGAAGGTAGAAAACTGGTTAATAGAATCTGAACTACTTTTACTAGCCATTGTATTGATTTGATTTGGTAATTGATATTTATTTAATACATTTAAACGATCAATCATTTACTCCACCTATTTCCCTATCTCTAAAGATTTCATTAGTAGGCCTTTCGATGCATTAAACACAGTCACATTCGCTTCGTATGACCTTGTAGCACTGATTAAATCTACCATTTCTTTTAATGGATCCACATTTGGCATTGCAACATACCCTTGGTCATTAGCATCAGGATGCTCTGGTTGATATACTAGTTTTGCAGGAGAATCATCTTCTTCAATTCTAGTAACCTTTACCCCATGACCTACAGATTGGTTCATTGCTCTATTAAGAAGATTTGTAAATTGACTCTCACTCGCTTGAGTGGTAACTACTTTTCGTTTATACGGTTGCCATTGTCCATCTACATACTGTCCACGTGTTGTATCCACGTTTGCCATATTAGAAGATATAACATCCATCCTCAGTCGCCCCGCTGTTAGTGCAGAAGCACTATTATTCAAGCTGTGAAAAATAGTCATTTTTACTTACCACCTTTAACTACTGTTTTTAATGAATTAAACTTCGAAGATATCCTATCAGCGACTGCATTAAAGTAAATTTGGTTTTCTGCTAAACTAGACATTTCCTTATCTATATCAACATTGTTACCGTTATGATTATATTGATTACCAATACTATTAACCACTTTAACTGAAGAACTTCTACCACCTGAAAAGTCAATATGTAACGCACTTGTCTTGTTTGCATTTATAGATTGGTTCAATTCTGTTTTAAAACTAACATCTTTTGCTTTGTAGTTTGGTGTATCTACATTGGCAATATTATGAGATATCGTTTTTTGTCTTGTTGATGAGTATTTTAATGCTTGTTCAAGCGAATTTATGGTACCGGAAAAAAGTTTCACTCAAAAGTCCCCTCACAAAAATAATACAAATTTCGAATATATATAACGAATTATGCTAACTTTCTACTATTTTAATGAATAATGAGGTTTCTGTCTATGTAACATCTGTGAAAAATATTTATTTTTCGACAAAATAGTTCTTTTTACACACCGTTTGTTCAAAATGCCCTTTAATTATCAATCATATATATAAATTCGGTTGTGAAAAAAATCACTTTATAAAATTTTAGACAAAAAAATGAGCATAGTATGCTCATTTTTTTTAGAATATAGAGTTTCAATTTTTTCACAATAAGTTAGCATTACCTATACTAATTCGTTTTTAATTTTGCCAGTTCCACTAGGAATTTATCATTTAATACTTTAATATAAGTACCTTTCATACCAAGTGATCTTGATTCGATTACTCCAGCACTTTCAAGTTTTCTTAAAGCATTTACGATTACAGATCTTGTAATCCCTACTCTATCAGCTATTTTACTTGCTACTAATAATCCTTCATTACCGTTTAGTTCTTCAAAGATATGTTCAATTGCTTCTAGTTCGCTATATGAGAGGGAGCTAATCGCCATTTGAACTACCGCTTTACTTCGAGCTTCATCTTCAATTTCCTCTGCCTTTTCACGTAGAATTTCCATACCTACTACTGTAGCGCCATATTCAGCAAGGATTAAATCATCACTTTCGAAATTTTGTTGTAAACGTGATAGCACAAGAGTCCCTAATCGTTCACCACCACCAATAATTGGTACAATGGTAGTTAAACCAGATTGAAATAACTCTCTATTTTCTACAGGGAATGCAGTATATTCACTGTTGATATCTATGTTAGAAGACGTTTCAGTAATATTAAATAAGTTATTTGTATAATCTTCTGGGAATTGTCTATCCTCAAGCATCTTCTTCATTCTCTCGTTTTCAATCTGCTGATTAATAGCATATCCTAAAAGCTTTCCACGTCTGCTAACTACAAACACATTCGCTTCAATTACATCGCGTAATGTTTCAGACATTTCCTTAAAGTTAACTGGCTTTCCAGCTGCCTTTTGTAATAAAGCATTAATTTTCCTTGTTTTTTCTAATAAATACATCGTTGTTCCTCCTGCTACTTTTAAAAAAAGTAATTATAATATAAACCTACTTAAGTCCTTATCTCTTGCAATAGAACTTAATTTATCTTCAACATATTGAGGGGTAATCGTAATATGTTCCATAGATATATCCGGAGCTTCAAAAGATAAGTCCTCTAGAAGTCGTTCTAGAATTGTATGTAATCTTCTTGCGCCAATATTATCAGTATCCTGATTTACCTGGTATGCGATTTCAGCTATCTTACGAATAGCATCGTCAGAAAATTCAAGTTGTATACCTTCAGTTTCTAATAATGCAGAATATTGTTTTAATAACGCATTATCTGGTTCAACTAAAATACTAACAAAGTCATCAATCGTTAGTTTAGTTAATTCTACACGAATTGGAAATCTTCCTTGTAATTCAGGTATTAAATCTGAAGGCTTTGCCATATGAAAAGCCCCTGCAGCAATGAATAAGACGTGATCTGTTTTAACTGATCCATACTTTGTTACAACTGTGGATCCCTCAACTATTGGCAAGATATCACGTTGGACTCCTTCTCTTGAAACATCAGCCGAAGAAGACTGACTGTTTTTTCCAGCGATCTTATCAATTTCATCGATGAAAATAATTCCTGATTGTTCAGCCCTTAAGATAGCGTCTTGTGTTACTTCGTCCATATCAATTAATTTTGATGCTTCTTCATTAGTCAGAACCTTACGGGCTTCTTTGACCGTTAATTTTCTTTTCTTTTTTTTCTTTGGCATCAAGTTACTAAAGGCATCCTGCATATTCATGCCCATTTGCTCCATTCCTGATCCCTGAAGCATATCGAACATTGATGATTGACTTTCTTCAACTTCTACAGTTACATAATGATCCTCGAGTTCACCTAAAGCAAGCTTATGAGCAGTTTGTCTGCGTTTGTCATTGATATTAGTTTCCTCATTTTGAGGTTCCTGATCAACCTCTGCTTGATTACCACCAAAAAGCATTTCTAAAGGGTTTTTATATGACGACTGCTTTTTTTGACCAGGTACTAATAGTTCAACAAGACGACGATTTGCATTTTCTTCCGCCCTATCCTGTACCTCTACTATTTTTTCTTCCTTAACAAGGCGAACTGATGTTTCAACCAAATCTCTAACCATTGATTCAACATCACGACCTACATAACCCACCTCGGTAAATTTTGTTGCTTCTACTTTGATAAAAGGCGCACCTACTAACTTCGCTAGTCTACGTGCAATTTCTGTCTTTCCTACACCAGTCGGTCCAATCATTAGGATGTTTTTAGGGACGATTTCCTCTCTCAACTTCTCATTTAGTAAACTTCGTCTATATCTGTTTCTTAATGCAACAGAAACTGCTTTTTTGGCATCTTTCTGTCCAATGATATATTGATCAAGCTTTTCAACGATTTGTCTTGGCGTTAAATTTGATTTCACTATGTTCTTCCCCCTTATTTAGAGTTCCTCAACAATAATGTTTTCGTTGGTATATACACATATTTCACTAGCTATTTCTAATGAGGCCTTTGCAATTTCATACGCACTCAAATGCTCTCCCGAGTACTTTTTTAAAGCACGACCTGCTGACAGTGCATAATTTCCACCAGATCCAATAGCAAGAATTCCATCATCCGGTTCAATCACTTCACCTGTGCCTGAAACCAGGAGTATATCAGTTTTATCCATGACTATTAACATAGCCTCAAGCTTTCTTAATACCTTGTCACTTCTCCATTGCTTTGCTAATTCAACCGATGCTCGTTGAAGGTTGCCATTAAACTCCTCAAGTTTTCCTTCAAACATTTCAAACAATGTAAATGCGTCAGCAACCGATCCAGCGAATCCCGCTAGTACCTTCCCATTGAATAATTTACGTACTTTTCGTGCTGTATGCTTCATCACCACAGCATTCCCAAAAGTTACTTGTCCATCACCAGCCATAGCAAACTGACCTTTATGCTTTACTGCAAAAATAGTTGTTGCATGAAAGTTTGACATAATCGAGAAACCTCCTGTAGATCTAATTAAGCTCGTGGATGAGCAGATGCATAGACTTTTTTTAAATGATCCTTTGTAACATGAGTATAAATCTGGGTTGATGACAGGTGGGTATGGCCTAATAACTCTTGAACCGCCCTCATATCTGCCCCTTCATTTAAAAGGTGGGTTGCAAACGTGTGTCTTAAAATGTGAGGACTGATATTGATGGTTAAAGAAGCATCATTAACCAGTTTTTTTAGTATTAGCCTAACACCTCTTGTTGTTAAATTACCCCCACGGAAGTTTAAAAAAAGCATATCTGATGTTATCTTTGATTTTTCAAGTAACACTTTTCTACCATAATCGATGTATGTATGTAATGCTTGTTCAGCAAAATCACCAAATGGTACATATCGTTGTTTCCTGCCTTTTCCGTGCACTAATATTGTACCGTATGAAAAATCAATATCACTAATTTGTATTTGACAGCACTCACTAACTCTTAATCCTGCTCCATATAAGATTTCTAATAAAGCCTGATTTCTTTGTCCAATCGGTGTCGTTATATCACTTACAGAGAATAGTTGTTCGATTTCTTCTTGATATAAAAAGGTTGGAATTTTATGTTCCTTTTTAGGTAGAGATACTAATGAAAAAGGATTTTCAGTACTTACTTTATCCCTAACTAAAAATTTATAGAAACTGCGTAAACTTGAGATTTTTCTTGCTACTGACTTCCGTGCATATTTCTCCTTATAGAGAAAAGTTAAGTAAAGACGAATATCAGAGTAACTCACATCATTAAAAGATGTTAACGCTTCCTGTTTCATGAAACTAACAAAATCTACTATATCTTGTTCGTAACACCTATCGTATACTCAGAATAGTTTCTCTCCAATTGCAGGTATTCGATAAAATTGGTAAGGAAACACGAGTTATTTTCCATTATTTTCACCTCACAAGGGCTACTAAATAGTATCACAATTTAATAGCCCTTGCAAATGATTTTATATTATCTTTTTAAAATTCTGAATTGTTTCTAACGCTATCTTTGCATACTGTTCATTTCGTTCTTGCTTTCCTTTTATTTTTCTTTCTAATTCTTTAAATAATCCAAAATTCGCATTCATCGGTTGAAAGTTTTTGGCATTTGCTGTTGTGATGTATCTTGCCATACTACCTATTGCTGTTTCATGAGGAAAAACGATTAAATCTTCTTTACCTAAGGCTAGCAAAGCAGCATTTATTCCTGCCACTAACCCTGAAGCAGCAGATTCTACATAACCTTCCACACCAGTCATTTGTCCAGCAAAAAATAAATCTGGTTTATTTTTGTACTGATACGTAGGGAGTAAAAGATTTGGTGAATTAATAAAAGTATTTCGGTGCATTACTCCATACCTAACGATTTCAGCATTCTCAAGACCTGGGATTAGTTGGATAACTTCCTTTTGTGGACCCCATTTTAAATGAGTCTGAAAACCGACAATATTATATAGTGTCCCTGCTGCATCGTCTTGGCGTAATTGAACGACTGCATATGGTCTTTTTCCAGTCTTTGGATCCTCTAACCCCACCGGTTTCAAAGGTCCAAAAAGCATTGTCTTTCTTCCTCGAGATGCCATTACCTCAATCGGCATACACCCTTCAAAGAAAATTTCTTTTTCAAACTCTTTTAGAGGTACAGTTTCCGCTGAGATTAACGCTTCGTAAAATGTATTAAATTCTTCCTCAGTCATCGGACAGTTTAAATAAGCGGCTTCCCCCTTATCATAACGGGATTTTAAATAAACCTTGTCCATATCAATACTCTCTTTATCGATGATTGGAGCAGCTGCATCGTAAAAGTATAGATATTCTTCCCCAGTTAGTGCCTTTAATTTTTCTGATAGCGACTTAGAGGTTAAAGGACCTGTTGCTATTATTGTTATTCCCTCTGGGATATCAGTAATCTCTTCATGAAATACGGTCACATTCGGGTGATTTTTTACATTTTCTGTCACCTTTGCTGCGAATTCGTGTCTATCAACAGCCAACGCACCCCCAGCCGGGACAGAACATTCATCTGCAGCTTTTATGATAATTGAATCTAGTAATCGCATTTCTTCTTTTAATACTCCGACTGCATTTGTAAGAGTATTCGCCCGCAAAGAATTACTACAAACCAATTCTGCAAATTTATCTGTATGATGAGCAGGTGTTTTTACAACTGGTCGCATTTCATATAGATGTACTTTTATCCCTCTTTTAGCAAGCTGCCAAGCTGCTTCACTACCAGCTAGCCCGGCACCAATAACATTAACCTTTTGTTCATTCATATTCATAAAGCCTCCAAAATAAAACTATTTATTCCTTTATTCTACCCATTCCAACCAGTTCTTAAGATAAAACTCTTATAAAGCATACATCAATACCTATAAATAACTCCTAGTAAGGAAAGTTAGTTGAAATGTAATCAACTGAATCCTTGTAATCTCTTATGAATCAGCAACCGTCTACAAAGGGGAAATTAAATCTTATAAAAACACAACAAAAGAGGTGAGCATTAAAGCTCACCACCATTATTTTTGGGTCTCTTCTTTATAATCACATTCAACACACTGTACTTGTTGACCTTTTTTTAGTTTCTTTTCTACTAACATGTTTTCACATTTTGGACATTTTCTTGCAATTGGTTTATCCCAAGATAAAAAGTCGCAATCAGGAAATTGATCACACCCATAGAAAATTCGGCGCTTCTTACTTTTTCGTTCTATGATTTTTCCTTTTTCACATTTAGGACAAGGTACACCGATATCCTTCACAATTGCTTTTGTATTTCTGCAATCCGGAAAATTAGAACATGCCATAAATTTTCCATAACGCCCCATTTTGAAGACCATAGCGTTTCCACATTCTTCACAATCTTCACCAGCTGGCTCGTCTTTGATTTCTACTTCTTGCATCTCATTTTGAGCTATATCTAACCTTTTTTCAAACCCATGATAAAAATCATCGATGATCTTAACCCATTGAACATGTCCTTCTTCAATTTCATCTAGACTGTTTTCCATTTTAGCCGTAAATTCCACGTCTAGTATTTCAGGGAAGAATTCTAAAATGAGTTCAAGAACGATTGTTCCAAGTTCAGTTGGTACAAACCGTTTATTATCTAATGAAACATAACCTCTCTTTTGAATAGTATCAAGAGTAGGAGCATATGTTGATGGACGTCCAATACCAAGTTCCTCAAGTGTCTTAACAAGACGAGCTTCTGTATATCGTGGCGGTGGTTGTGTAAAGTGTTGTTTGGGCTCAATGTCCTTAGAAATAATTTTATCTCCCTCTTTAAGGTCCGGGAGCATATTTTCTTTTTCTTCTTCATTGTCATCATTACCCTCAACATAAACCTTCATAAATCCAGGAAACTTCACCTTTGAGCCAGTAGCACGGAAAATTACGCCCTCATTTATTAAATCAACACTCATCGTATCCATTACAGCTGGAGCCATATGGCTCGCAACAAAACGCTCCCAAATAAGTTTATATAGTCTTAATTGGTCTCTAGATAAAAATTCTTTTAAGGTGCTAGGCTCTCTTAAAGTTGATGTTGGACGAATTGCTTCATGGGCATCTTGAGTTTTCGTTCCTTTTTTATCTTTGCGTTTATTTTCAGTTAAGTAATTCTCACCATAGGTTGAAGTTATATAATCTGCCACTTCATTTTGAGCAGTTTCTGAAATACGTGTAGAATCTGTTCGCATGTATGTAATGAGACCTACGGTACCATCTTTACCAAGATCAATTCCTTCATAAAGCTGTTGAGCAAGCATCATCGTCTTTTTTGCACGGAAGTTTAATTTCCTAGCAGCTTCTTGTTGTAATGATGAAGTAATGAAAGGTGGTGCCGGGTTTCTTTTTCGTTCCTTTTCGGTAACAGATTGAACAACAAAATCATTACCTTTTAACTGTGCTAATACCCTTTGTACTTCTTCTTCATTTTTTAAGTCTAATTTTTTATTTTGTATCCCATAGAAGGAACCAGAAAACTGTTTATTCTTTTTAAGAAAATCTGAAGTAATTGTCCAATACTCTTCAGGTTCAAATCTTTCAATTTCTTGTTCTCTCTCAATGATTAAACGAACAGCAACTGACTGAACCCTTCCAGCACTTAACCCTTTTTTTACTTTCTTCCATAATAGTGGGCTAATATTATAGCCTACTAGCCGATCTAGAATTCTTCTCGCTTGTTGAGAATCTACCAGATCCATGTTAATAGCTCTTGGGTGTTTAAACGATTCCTTAATCGCTTCTTTCGTTATTTCATTAAAAACAACTCTGCAATCAGATGAAACATCTAAGTCAAGGCTATGTGCTAAATGCCAAGCAATCGCTTCCCCTTCGCGATCCGGGTCAGCTGCGAGATAAACTTTTTTAGCTTTCTTGGCTGCAGTCTTTAATTCTTTTAAGACCGGGCCTTTCCCTCGTATAGTTATGTATTTAGGGTCAAAGTGATTCTCAACATCAACGCCCATCTGACTTTTTGGAAGATCTCTTATATGACCCATTGATGCTTTCACTTTGTATTTTTTCCCTAAATATCGCTCTATTGTTTTAGCTTTTGCAGGAGATTCAACAATGACTAAGTAGTCAGACATGAAACATTTCCTCCTTAAGAGGTATTATAAAATCTTCACTATTATTAAATATTCATATACGTTTGTCAAACAGTAATACCGAAAATTTTTTTAGCGTAAATTAATAATCCTCATTTTTATTCAAGATATGTAATTTCTGATGTAATATCCTTACTATTTATAACTAATTTTGCACCAGCTTGTATAAGCCGATGACAACCTTCACTATCATTCGTATTTATTGACCCTGGAATTGCGAATACTTCTCTTCCCTGCTGTAAAGCAAGATTTGCTGTGATAAGTGAGCCACTAACTTCTTTCGCTTCTACAACAAGAGTTCCTAAAGATAATCCACTAATTATTCTGTTCCTCATAGGAAATTGCCATCTTCTTGGTTCTTGATTTGGTGGATACTCCGAAATGATTAATTGAGTCCTCTTCATTTCTTGTGCTAAGACAAGATTAGATTTTGGGTAAATATGGTTAAACCCTCCAGCAATTACACCAATGGTATTTCCCTTACACTTTATTGTGAGTTCATGTGCATGAGTATCTATTCCCTTAGCCAATCCGCTTACGATAATCCATCCTTCTTGAATTAGTGGAGCTATTACCTTTTCCATACTTGTATATCCATTAATTGACGGGTGTCTTGTCCCTACTACACCCAATTTCTTTTGCTTACTCAATATAGAAATGTCCCCGATTAAATATAGGACCCAAGGGGGATCAAAGATTTGCTTTAAGTGTTCTGGGTATTGTTCATCAAAAATCGTAAGAATATGAATATTTTTCGCTTTATAATGATTTAGCATACTTTGGTTTTTAAAAATATGCAAATCATTTATTAATTTTCTTGCATTTATTAAGGAAATATTTAGATGATTTTCGGCTTCTTGAGTAGTAAGGGAGTAGATAGATTTGAGGCTTGGGTCGTAACGAAGAAGTTTTAAAATTGTGTTCCATCCAATATTGCAGTGATGTATCTGTAATAAACGTTCCTTAAAATTTGAATCCATAAATCCTCCTTAGACATTTGTTTTTTAAAAAGTACTCAAGGGGTTAAGAGAGCTGCAATCGCCACCTATCAATGAAAAGCATAACAAGCGTTGACTAGTGATTTTTTCGAATTTATCTTAGAGGACATTCTGACCTCCCGAAGGGACTGTAGCTTATGACCTAGTCGATTTGACCTGAATTTAGACGAAAACTTAGTTCGAATTTTTGACAATCCTAGAAAAGTGGAAGCCCATGGTGGGCCTTCAAAAAGTGAGGACCTTGAAGATGTAGTGATGGCCAAAGTGAGGCTATTAAGGGGGGAGCGCCGGAGCTAGACAAGTATCTTATTTCAATATTTATAGAAATGAGGAAGAAACAGACTCAAAAATGAGTCTGTTTAATTTCCTTTGCTATTGATTAATGAGTTTTACACTTTTCATAAAGACCTTGCTCTTTTAATACAGAAATTAATGTTTCACCCATTACAGAAGGAGTGTCAGCAACTTTAATACCACACTCATTCATTGTTTTAATTTTTTCAGCAGCAGTACCTTTTCCACCAGAAATAATCGCACCAGCATGGCCCATACGCTTTCCTGGAGGCGCTGTTTGACCACCAATAAAGCCTACAACTGGTTTAGTCATGTTTGCTTTGACCCACTCGGCTGCTTCTTCTTCAGCAGTACCACCAATCTCACCAATCATAATAACTGCATATGTGTCCTCATCTTCGTTGAATGCCTTTAGGACATCAATAAAGTTAGTACCATTAACAGGGTCTCCACCAATACCTACAGCTGTAGATTGACCAACACCCGCTTGTGATAATTGATGTACAGCCTCATATGTAAGCGTTCCAGAACGTGATACAACGCCAACATGTCCTTTTGTATGAATGTAGCCAGGCATAATCCCAATTTTACATTCCTCAGGAGTGATTACACCAGGACAGTTTGGTCCCACTAAACGTGTCTTCTTTCCTTCCATATAACGCTTTACTTTTACCATATCAATAACAGGAATATGTTCAGTGATACAAATAACTAAATCTAGCTCTGCATCCACACCTTCCATAATTGCATCTGCAGCAAAAGGAGCTGGAACATAGATTACAGAAGCATTCGCACCAGTTGCTTTTACAGCTTCACTTACTGTATTAAAAACAGGAACTCCCTCAACCTCAGTACCACCTTTACCAGGTGAAGTTCCACCAACAATATTTGTACCGTATTCAAGCATTTGTTTTGTATGGAATAAAGCTGTTTTACCAGTAATCCCTTGAACAATTACCTTTGTGTCTTTATTAATGAATACACTCATGCTAATTTCCCCTGCCTTTCTATCCTACTAATGATACGATTTTTTGTGCGCCATCTGCCATTGATTCTGCAGCAGTAATATTTAAACCAGATTCTTGTAGTATCTTCTTACCAAGTTCAACATTTGTACCTTCAAGACGTACAACAAGAGGAATTTCTAATCCTACTTGCTTAGTTGCCTCTACTACACCCTCAGCAATTACATCACACTTCATAATTCCACCGAAAATGTTAACGAATATACCTTTTACTGCTTGATCTGATAAAATAATTTTGAATGCTTCAGTAACCTTTTCAGCAGTAGCACCGCCCCCAACATCAAGGAAGTTAGCCGGATCTCCACCATAGTGCTTAATAATATCCATTGTTGCCATCGCAAGCCCAGCACCATTTACCATACACCCAATATTTCCATCTAACGAGATATAGCTTAAGTCATATTTAGATGCTTCAATTTCTTTTGGATCTTCTTCATCAAGATCACGATATTCTAAAACATCCTTTTGACGATACAATGCATTTGAATCAAAGTTAAGTTTCGCATCTAACGCCATAACTTTTCCATCACCAGTAACCACTAGTGGATTAATTTCAGCAATTGAACAATCTTTTTCTACAAAAGCTGTATATAATGCTGTCATAAACTTCACAGCTTGCCCTACAAGTTCTTTAGGGATATTAATATTAAAAGCAATACGACGAGCTTGGAAACCCTGTAATCCTACAACAGGATCAATTACTTCTTTAAATATTTTTTCAGGAGTTTGCTCAGCCACTTCTTCAATTTCCGTTCCGCCTTCTTCTGATGCCATTAAAACGACACGAGAGGTAGCACGGTCAAGAACTAGACCGATATAGTATTCCTTCTTAATATCGCAGCCTTCTTCAACTAATAAGCGTTTTACTTCCTTACCTTCTGGTCCTGTTTGGTGAGTAACTAGTGTCTTGCCTAGAATCTCATTCGCATATGTACGAACCTCATCAAGATTTTTTGCAACCTTAACACCACCAGCTTTTCCGCGTCCCCCAGCATGGATTTGTGCTTTAACAACACATACACTAGTCCCTAATTCCTTTGCAGCTTCAACAGCTTCGTCGACTGTAAAAGCAACTTTTCCGTTAGGAACAGATACACCATATTTTCTAAGGATTTCTTTACCTTGATACTCATGGATATTCATTTCCCATCCTCCTATCCTTATGTAGCAATGCTTTTGTCTTGCCTAACGACCGCTCATTTTATAATCAACGATTCGTAAAGACCTTCCCTTTGAACACAATGTTATTATACATAGAATCAAACAAAGTTTCTATGAAAATCAGAATTTTATATATAATTCTAATTAAAAAAATAGACTGCGCTTTCATTCTATACCGTGTAGCTGATATTGTCTACCATATATACTTAGAAACTAGTTATTACCCGCTACACTCACCTTTAGAGGTCTTATTTTTTGCCCACTTCACTAACACAATCTCATTAACTAGACTTAAATTTATCAGCTTGATAAATAAAAGCAAATATTTCTGCAACCACTCCATACAATTCCTCAGGTATCTTCTCATTCATTTCAATCTCACTGAGTAATTGAGTTAAAGATTCATCCTTTTCAATAGGTACGTGATGTTCTTTAGCAGCGTTGATTATGTTTTCAGCTACAATTCCCTTACCTTTTCCAACGATCTGTGGAGCATCATCAATTTCAGGTTGATATTTTAGAGCAACAGCTTTTTTTGTTTTAGAAGTACTCATACTCTCAAATCCACTCCATTAAAGTTAGTAGAATATAATTGATTAGTAGATAATATCGCTTTAAGTCCCTGATGATTATTTTTTGGAATAGTTAATTTCACTGCAGAAAGAGTGTATCCATATTGTTCAAGATTCTCTTTCAACGAAGGTTTTAACTGTTCCAAAACCCCTAATAACTGACTAAATTTATTATAAACTAATACATTGATCACCCTGTTTTGTATTCTTAAATCAATAACTGTTTCACCTATATGCTGGAGTTGTAGATAAAATAAAATATGGCAATGGTCAACATTTATTTTTCCTTCTTTATCTTTTTGACCACTCCATTGGATCGTTAAATCTGAGAGGAAATCGCCTAATTTTATAGGAGTTTGCACCAGAATTTGTTGTAGATATTCATTGTCTTGACTTAGGAGCTCCATTCCGTATATTCGTTGTATCAATTGCTTTATATTCTCGCTTAACGGTTTATTGTCTTGAAGTTCCCATAGTACCGAATTTAGTTGTTGCTTTAGACTCTCTATTGGTGGATTACTCCCCTGCATGTTGTGGGTATTTGTCATTAACCCAAGAGTTTTAAGTAAGTCTGTAAATTGCACAGCACTATTTTCACCTGTTAAGAAATGCTTTGGAATCGGATTGAAATTTAATATCTTGCTGATGGTTGAAATTAGACTCCCTAAATTACTATCTTTACTTGCTGTTTGTACAATCAACTGATTCTGTAATTTTAGTAATTGTGTACTCATAGACTCTTTGTTCAATATAGAGTAAATGCCATCAAGACTATCATTATTGATCGGAATAGCATTGGTTGTTATTAGCTTAATAGATTCGATTGCCCTGAAATGATCATTTTTGTACTCAATCCACCTTGCTATATGTTTTAGTTCATTTTCAGTGAAGGGCAAGTTCTCATTTAACATGATAGAAAGTAATTGGCGGTTTAGCTTTGAGTTATTAATTTTTGAAGTGCTTATTATTTGGCCAATCAATGTATTCGTATCTTGAAGGGTGTTTAAAGGCTTTGATTTATTATCTTTGATCATTTTGAAATAAATCTTTTGATCTTTATGAAAGGCTTGAAATATATATCTTTTATTAATCTCTAGCTTCATTTCAGACTGTGCCAATAGTTGATGACCATTTGTTTGAATAAGTACTGTTTGATTCGATACTTCCTTTAATACTTTTCCAATGAATAATTGGCCATTTTTAATAGATTTTAAACTAACCTCATTATTTTTCGTTAAGGAAAATGACTCTTTAGAACTTGGTATTTTCATTACGCTAAATCCTGAGTTAATGCTTCTCTAACAGGAGCAAAAGAACGTCGATGATGGTCCGTTACCCCATAATTTTGCAATGCCTCCAAGTGAAGGCTTGTACCATACCCCATATTCTGTTCAAAGCCATATTGTGGATATTCCATTCCTAATCTTTTCATAAGTCTATCTCTTGTCACCTTAGCGATTATCGAGCTTGCTGCAATCGAATAGCTTTTACTATCTCCTTTAATAATGGAAGTCTGGGGAATCTGTATAGATAGTTGCATTGCATCTATTAGTAAATGATCTGGTTTTATTGAAAGTTTTAAGATCGCTTGTTTCATAGCTAGTTTAGTGGCTTGATAGATATTAACTTCATCGATTTTATTGGCATCTATAATACCAACTCCAATAGATAAAGCAGACTGAGCGATCTCAACATACAACTGTTCTCGTTTAAGTTCTGTTAATTTCTTAGAATCATTTAGCCCTGGTAAATAAAAATCACGTGGTAATATGACAGCCGCAGCTATTACTGGTCCTGCTAACGGACCTCGCCCGACTTCGTCTATTCCAGCTATATATTTTACTCCGTTTGAGTATAAGTTCTCCTCAAATTGAGACATTTGAATGAAAAGTTCTTTATCATTTCTCTTTTCCTGTTGTATTTTTTTCCATTTAGCAAGAAGTTGTTGGACACCCTTTCTTGTGTCATTTTTCAGCTGTTTTAGTAGAGAATGGTTTTCATCCGTTATTTTCGCTAACTCCTCTGAAATTTCCTTAATTGATTTGTCCATATACGAAACGCTCACCTTCTATTTTTCTAAATACATTGGTAATACAAAATAAATAGAGATTAGCTTATAATCAAATAAGCCAATCTCTCATTTATTATTCAGATTCGGTTAGATCTCCTGGAGATTCGAAAGATATCTTACCTAGCTTCTCTCCACGAATTTCCCTTATAACAAGTTCAGCAGTTTTGTCATAATCAATATATCCACCCGACACTTTACAACCACGTCTTGATCCTATTTCGTCAAATAGTTCAACAGTGTCTTCTGGTATTGATTCTAGCTGATACCGTTCTTTAAGACGGTTTGGATAGTTTGTTTTTATAAAGGTAAGCGCATATACCGCAATATCTTGCAAGTTAAGGAGGGTATCCTTTATAGCCCCTGTAGTAGCTAGCTTAAGTCCTACCTTTTGATCCTCGAACTTTGGCCACAGAATCCCTGGTGTGTCAAGAAGTTCTAATTCCTTCCCTACCTTGATCCATTGCTGAGCTTTCGTTACCCCAGGTCTATCTCCGGTTTGTGCGATATTTTTTTTGGCAAGGCGATTAATTAAAGTTGACTTCCCAACATTGGGTATACCAACAATTAATGCTCTTATGGCCCTTGGCCTAATCCCCTTAGCAGCCATCTTATCAAACTTTTCCTTTAAAATCACTTTTGATTCTGCAACAATCTGTTTCATACCAGTTCCAGTTTGAGAATCAATAGCTAGCGCAGGTATGCCTTGTTCAGAATAAAATTTTATCCACTCTTTCGTTATACTTGAGTCTGCTAGATCCGCTTTGTTTAATAAGAGTAGACGGGGTTTGTTAGAAATAATTTCATCAATCATAGGATTTCTTGATGCTGCAGGAATTCGAGCATCAACTAGTTCAATTACGATATCAATTAACTTTAATTTTTCCGTAACTTGACGTCTCGCCTTTGCCATATGTCCCGGAAACCACTGTATTGTCATTACTCCACCAACTTTTGTCAATTCATTGTTTGTTCTTTATTATTGGACCATTTACTAAATTTTAGTCAACAAGTCTTATATCAGCAAAAGGCCAGTAGACCATATTCGTTTTACCTAAAACTTCATCGATAGGAACCGGTCCAATATGACGACTGTCTCTACTGTAGCGACGATTATCACCCATAACAAAAATATGCCCTTCTGGTACTACTATCTCAAACGGTTCTGTAAGTGGACCGTCAAAAACATCTTGTTTATATGTATCTAAATAAGGTTCTGTGTAGGATTTACCGTTAATGAATAGGATATCTTCTTTATATTCAATATGGTCGCCAGGTAATCCAATTATTCTCTTAATGTAATCTTTCTCTTCAGTTGCATGAAAAACAACGATATCGAACCTTTTTGGACTACCAATTAAGTAGCCAATTTTATTAACTAGCATTCGATCCTTATCCTGAAGTGTCGGCATCATCGAATATCCGTCAACCACAATCGGCGCGAATAAGAAATAGCGTATTACTGCAGCCAATATTACTGCAATTGCTAATGCTTTTAACCATTCTAAAAGCTCGTTTTTTTGACGAGTCATCGCTCCTCCACCTAACCCTTTATTTTTCTTGACAATAATTCAATTTCAAACTCTATAGTTCTTATGTGTGTCTTAGTTACATTCGCTAAGTTCCATAGTGGTGCGAATATTTAATTAGCATGGATGTCTACCCTGAAATCAATTATGTAAAACGGCTATTCGCTCCGTTATCGTTGGAGCAGAATAATTAGCCTATATCTAATGTATATATGTTTATTATAAATTGTTTAGATAGAAAATAAAAGGAGCTTGTATTAAACACAAGCCCCTTACACTTACTAAATTATCGGATTTCTTTGATACGTGCTTTTTTACCACGAAGTTCACGTAGGTAGTAAAGCTTCGCACGGCGTACTTTACCGCGACGAACTACTTCAAGGTTCGCGATTTTAGGTGTATGCACTGGGAATGTACGCTCAACACCCACTCCGTAAGATACCTTACGAACTGTAAATGTTTCACTAATTCCACCACCACGACGCTTAATCACAACACCTTCATAAACCTGAACACGCTCACGTGTACCCTCGATAACCTTTACGTGTACACGTACAGTGTCTCCAGGACGGAATTCAGGAAGATCAGATCTTAATTGCTCTTTTGTGATTTCTTCAATCAATTGTTGCATCGTTAATTCAACTCCTTCCAACAGATGCTCTTGTCAAAGCTTTTTATATCATTGCAGCGGAACATCTTAATAAGACAAGAACGATAAGGCCCAAGTCACAAAGACTATCTTACCATTTTAAGAACCCTATTGCAATATTTATTTTTCTTCTTCAAACTCTTTTATCCACTTTTTCTGTTGGTCTGTTAGTGGATATGTCTCTAACATATCTGGTCGCCTTAAAAAGGTTCTTCTTAACGCTTCCCTCGCACGCCAGTCTTCAATATTTTTGTGATTACCTGATAATAGAACCTCTGGAACTTCTAATCCTCTGAAGTTGGCAGGGCGTGTATATTGAGGATGTTCAAGTAACCCTGTACTATGGGAATCCTTAATTGGTGAATCCTCATTTCCCAACACACCAGGTAGGAGTCTTACAACACTATCAATAATAACCATAGCTGGTAGTTCACCACCAGTTAGAACAAAATCTCCAATAGAGAATTCATCTGTAACCAAATGTGTCCGAATTCTTTCATCATATCCTTCATAATGACCACATACAAAAATAAGGTGTTCTTCCCTTGTGAGTTCCTCAGCATGCTTTTGGCGAAATTGCTGACCTTGTGGACAAAGAAGAATTACTCTAGGGGCTTTATTTGCTTTAGCTGACAATTCCTCTACTGCATCGAATAGAGGTTGTGGCTGAAGGACCATACCGGCTCCTCCACCATATGGATAGTCATCTACCTTTAAATGTTTGTTTTCGGTGAACGTTCGGAAATTCACAACATTGTAGGTCACCTTGTCCAATTCTGCTGCCTTTTTTAAGATTGATTGACCAAACACTCCTTCAAACATCTCAGGAAAGAGAGATAATACATCTATCCTCATAATAACCCTTCCATTACTTCAATTTTAATCAACTTATCTTCTACGTTGATTTCTTTCACAATGTCGTCAATATAGGGTATTAGCACTTCTTTACCACTTTTCCCTTTTACTACCCATACATCGTTTGCACCAGGGGTAAGAATTTCAACAACCTTACCAATTTCTTCACCAGACTCTGTTATCACATGACATCCGATGATTTCGTGAAAATAAAACTCACCTTCATTTAAATTAGTAAGTTGGTTTTCAGGTACCTTGATGATCGCATTTTTAAACCGTTCCACCAAATTCACATCACTATAACCTTCAAACTCTAATAGGTCGAATTGTTTATGTGTTCGATGTGACTTAACAACCACATGAACAGGCTCTTCTTTTTGATCTGGTAGAAATAAATATAAGTCATTTCCAACACGATATCTCTGATCAGTAAAATCTGTTTTGGAAATAATTCGCAATTCACCCTTTATTCCATGAGTATTAACGATTTTTCCAACATTAAACCACTTCTCCATTTGTTCACCTCTAACGAATTTCCTGTACTATTCCATCTTTAATAATAATTGTTTTAAATGCCTGAAGTTGATCCCAATTATCTCCTGGTACCACTTCGACTAACCCTTGTATCTCTTTTTCTTTTATTTCACTACCTATTGGTAGCATATGTATTTGATCCATTTGAAAATCAAGTATTTTTATTTTCTCAGCTCTACTTTTCATTTCTTTATCATAAGAGCCGTTTGCTGATGTGTTAACAACTTTTTTAATTTTTTCAAGTTTTCTACGCTCAAATTTTAGTTGCTCTATTTCTTTTTGTAGCTGTTGTTTTTTTAGTTGAGAAGAATCCAATAACTCACTTTTACTATTTTCGGTTAAAATCTGTTTTACTATAACTGTTTGGATAATTTGCAAACCTATCACCAACCTTCCAAAAAGCAGAACTTGAATTAGGCTCCTTAAAGTGCTTCAGCCTAATTTGTAACAAGTTCCCTTAATTGCTAGATTATTAAAAGATTAACCAAATCAGATAGGAAAGCGTCTTTTTCCTTCAGATTTATTTGTTTGTGACCTGAGTTGATCGCACCTTTAGCTTGACACTAAAACTTGTTACAAAGTTTTATACTTCTAATATTATTAAAAAAAGGGGGAGGTTTAACCCCCGCCCTTTTTCGTCAATCAATCTTTATTCGTTAATTTCTAGATGAATTCGTTTATTATGACTAGTTCCTGCTGCATATACAACAGTCCGAATCGCTTTTATGACCCTACCCTGTTTACCAATTACTTTTCCTATATCTTCTTTATTAAGAGTTAGTAAGTAAGTAATATTTTTTTCATCCGAAGTTTCTGAAACAGTAACCTCGTCTGGGAAATCAACAAGTGGCTTTACGATCGTTACAATTAACTCTTTCATCTTGTCCACATTTACTTGCCTAATTTTGAATTATGGAATTTTTCCATGATTCCTTGTGTAGAGAACAAGTTACGAACTGTGTCAGAAGGTTTAGCACCATTAGATAACCATTTTAATGCTAGCTCTTCATCAATTTTAACCTCAGCAGGTTGTTGTACAGGATTGTACGTACCTACAGTTTCAATGAAACGTCCATCACGTGGTGAACGAGAATCAGCTACAACAATACGATAGAAAGGAGACTTTTTAGCTCCCATACGCTTTAAACGAATTTTTACTGCCATTTTAAATAGCACCTCCGAAAATATTTCAACAAGATATAATATTAGCAAGTTGATTATAGTTTGTAAAGTCTTTTTTCTTTACATCATGTTTTTTTCTAAATTAACTAGAATAATTAATAAACAAACACTTACATAAAAGGAAATTTCATCCCTTTTTTCTTACCTTTAGACATATTTGTCATTTGTTTCATCATCTTTTTCATATCTTCGAATTGCTTAAGAAGACGGTTTACTTCTTGGACAGTTCTCCCGCTACCTTTTGCAATTCTCTTTTTACGGCTACTACTTATGATTTCAGGATGATTTTTTTCTTCCTTTGTCATTGATTGGATAATTGCTTCAACATGACTAATTTGCTTATCATCGACCTGAACATTCTTCAAGCCTTTCATTTTATTCGCTCCCGGAAGCATTCCTAGAATTTCATCTAGTGGTCCCATTTTACGAACTTGACTAAGCTGCTCTAAGAAGTCATCAAAAGTAAATGACATAGAGCGAAACTTTTGCTCTAGTTCTTTTGCTTTTTCCTCATCAACCGAATTTTGTGCCTTTTCAATTAATGTTAGAACATCACCCATACCAAGGATTCTTGATGCCATCCTCTCAGGATGAAACGCTTCAAGAGCATCTAGCTTTTCACCTAGCCCAACAAACTTAATAGGTGTATTGGTTACAGCTTTAACAGATAACGCGGCTCCACCACGTGTATCACCATCAAGCTTCGTCAAGACCACACCTGTTAAGCCAAGTAAGTCGTTAAAACTACTTGCGACATTGACTGCATCCTGACCTGTCATTGCATCGACAACTAAAAAGATTTCATCAGGATTTGCAATTTCTTTGACCTGTTTTAATTCGTCCATTAGTTCTTCATCTATATGAAGTCGACCAGCAGTATCTATCAAGACATAATCATGATGATCTTCTTTTGCTTTGGCAATTGCTTGCTTCGCAATTTCAACAGGACTAACCTGATCTCCTAATGAGAATACTGGCATATTTAATTGCTTACCTAATGTTTCTAATTGTTTGATCGCGGCAGGGCGGTAAATATCTGCAGCAACTAACATCGGTTTACGATTGTGCTTTTTTCGAAGAAGATTTGCGAGCTTTCCAGTTGTGGTGGTTTTACCAGCACCTTGAAGACCCACCATCATGATCACAGTCGGAGGACGTTTAGCAACAGCAATCTTGCTTTGTTCTCCCCCCATTAGTGAAGTCAACTCTTCCTGAACAACCTTAATTACCTGCTGACCAGGGGTTAAGCTTTTCATCACTTCTTGTCCAATTGCACGTTCACTGACACGTTTAATAAAGTCCTTTACAACCTTAAAGTTAACATCTGCTTCAAGTAATGCAAGTCGAACTTCACGCATCATTTCTTTTACATCTGCTTCAGATACTTTCCCTTTTCCACGTATCTTTTGAATGGTATTCTGCAGTCGGTCGGCTAATCCTTCAAATGCCATTTCACGCCGTCCCCCTATTCTAATTTCTCAAGCAAGTCAAGTCTACGTTCAAGCTCCTCTTTCATCTCATGATCTTTGATAAAAGACTTAAACTCTAGTAGTAATTTTTGACGCTCTTGAAACTTATGAAATAGTAACAGTTTTTCTTCATATTCTTCAAGCATAGCCTCTGTTCGTTTTATGTTATCATAGACAGCTTGACGGCTAACATTATATTCTTCTGCAATTTCACCAAGGGAGTAATCATCTAAATAATATAATGACATATAGCTACTTTGCTTTGGTGTTAACAACGATTGATAAAAATCGAATAAATAATTGACTCGTGTTGTTTTTTCAAGCATTGTTCTCACCCCGTGTTAAGTGAAATCCCTTTACAAGTAAATAGTCTACAATTTAGAGATTGAGATGTCAAGTTTTTTTCTTAACAGAGATACTTTCCATAAGCTTCAATACATTAATGAATAATCTTTCTACTCTTTTTCTTCTGTTTCAGTAGCCTCAAGAATATCTGCAAACAATCCATATACATATTGCTCTGCATTAAACTCTTGAAGATCGTCTACCCTCTCTCCTAATCCCACTAATTTAACCGGTATATTGAGCTCATTTCTTATCGCCAGTACAATTCCGCCTTTAGCCGTACCATCCAACTTCGTTAACACAATACCAGTAACCTCTGTTGCTTCAGAAAAGGTCTTTGCTTGCGTTAATGCATTTTGTCCAGTCGTTGCATCAAGAACAAGAAGCACTTCATGAGGAGCGCCTGGAAACTCTCTTTCAATGACTCGCTTGACCTTTTCAAGTTCTTTCATCAGATTTACTTTGTTTTGTAATCTTCCAGCAGTATCACATATTAACACATCAACATTACGTGATTTGGCAGCTTGAACCGCATCAAACATGACAGCGGCAGGATCTGAGCCTTCTGATTGCTTAATTACATCAACACCTACCCTTTGACCCCAAACTTCTAATTGTTCAATGGCACCAGCACGGAATGTATCTCCTGCCGCTAAAAGAACAGATTTCCCCTCATTTTTAAGCTTATTCGCTAGTTTCCCTATCGTTGTTGTCTTGCCAACACCATTAACACCTACTACGAGGATAACAGATAACCCCTCTCTCTCAATGTTCAGGTGTGGAGAAGCTTCATCTCCTCCTTGATAGATCTCAACTAATTTCTCGGAAATAACAGCTTGTACCTCCGCTGTATCCTGTATATTTCTTCTTTTCACTTCTAACCGAAGTTGATCAATTAATTCCATAACAGTAGATACACCCACATCTGCTGATATTAGAATTTCTTCAAGCTCTTCAAAAAACTCTTCATCTACCTTACGATATCTTGCAACAAGATCATTTACTTTTTCAGAGAAAGAATTTCTTGTTTTTGTTAACCCATCTTTAAATTTTTCAGTAACAGTATCTGTTTGTTTTGAAATCTTTTCTTTTAATTTTTTTAAAAAACTCATAATCTCCAACCTTTCCTTTATACTAACTGTTTTGACTCTTCTAACCTTACAGAGACTAATTTAGACACACCAGATTCTTGCATTGTTACACCATATAATACATCAGCTTCTTCCATCGTTCCTTTACGATGTGTAATCACAATGAACTGAGTTTCATGGCTGAATTTTTTTAGGTATTGAGCAAAACGGAATACATTCGCCTCATCAAGTGCAGCCTCAACTTCATCTAGGACACAAAATGGTACAGGCCGAACCTTTAATATAGAAAATAATAATGCAATTGCTGTTAAAGCTCGCTCTCCACCAGACATCAGCCCTAGGTTTTGTAGTTTTTTACCTGGCGGCTGGGCAACTATATCTACACCTGTATTTAATAAATCATCAGGATTGGTTAGTCGCAAATCAGCTCGTCCACCACCAAACAGAGCTTGAAAGACTCCTTCAAAGTGAGATCGAATACTCATGAATGTTGTATGAAACTTCCTCTTCATCTCTTCATCCATCTCAGCTATTACTTTATATAGTGTGTCTTTTGCTTCTTCTAAGTCATTCTTTTGATCTGTCAAAAACTTAAATCTTTCTGATACTCTCTCATATTCCTCGATAGCACCTAAATTTACTGTTCCTAGCTCTTCAATCGCAAGCTTTATTAACTTCACTTTTTTTCTAGCCTCACCAATCTCGATGGTTAGAGGGTATTTATCTTTTGCTGCTTCAAATGAAAGAAAATATTCCTCTCTTAAATGTGTTAATCTATTTTCTAAATCAACATCTAGACGATTAACTTTTACCTCTTCATCCTTTAGAACGTCAACCATCTGTTTATGAAGTCGCTTTTCTTCTTTTAGCTCTCTTTCAATATTTTCTAATGAATTTTGAAGTTCAAGTCTTTTTTGTCTTTGATTACTAATTAACGTAATGGTCTCAGTTTTGTCAGCTAACTTTTTCTTTGCTGCTTCTTCTAGCTCTTGTTCTCCTGATGTATTCGTCACTAGATCTGAACTTAAGAATCTTAAATCGTCAACCAATTGATTCAGCTTTTCAGATGTCTCGTTATAATCTCCACGAAGGTTTTCAACCTTTTCCTTTTGTCCTTGAAGTAATTGACTTTTCTCCGCGACAATTACCTTCAGATCCGTTATTGTGGATTGTAGCGTTTCTTTCGATAGTTGTTCATCATTCTTTTTCGTAGTTAAAAGTTCTATTTCATGATTTATAACGGCTAATTTTGATGAAACTTTTTCAACTATTTTCAATAATTCATTTTTTCTATTATTGGACTGAATTTGATCATTATTAAACATTAACTTTTCATGATCATACAAAGCTAAATGTTCATTTACATTCCGTTCTTTGAGCTCTATTTCACGATATTGACTCTTAAGATCTTGTTCCTTAAGTCTAAGATGCTCACCAGATTCACGTAACTTAGTTAAACGATTTTCTTCATCCAACATGTATTGCTTTTCTTCTCTCACTTGCATTTCCAATATATTCGTTTTCGTTTCCATTTCCTCTAGCTTCGCAGTAATATCCTCTAATTCGCGACTTCTCCCAAGTAAGGAATTAGTGGATTTCTTAACCGCTCCACCAGTCATCGATCCTCCGGGATTAACTACATCACCATCTAATGTAACCATTCTGAAGCGATATTGAAGTTTTTTTGCCAGTTCGTTAGCACCCTTCAAATCAGTCGTAATTAACACATTCCCTAATAGGTTTGAAACAACAGAATGGTACTTGTTATCAAAATTTATTAGCGTAGAAGCCGCACCTATAAAGGATGGGTGATTCCTAACGGCGTCTAGCTGTGTTTCGTTAATGAATCGTTCCTTTATTACATTTAAAGGGAGAAAGGTTGCTCTCCCGAAAGAATGTTGCTTTAAATATTGGATTGCCTCTCTAGCATTGGTTTCATTTCTCACAACAATATGTTGAGTGGCTGCTCCAAGAGCTATTTCTACAGCAGTCTCATATTGCTTTGGAACCGTGAGTAACTCCGCTACAGCTCCTTCAATACCCTCTAAACGCTCTTCTCTAGCTTTTAAAACTTCCTTAACACCTTGGAAAAATCCAGAATAATCATTTTGCATCTCTTCTAACATTTCTTTACGAGACTTGGTTTGCTGTAAGAATTGGTATGCTTTATTTAATGTAGCTTCTCTTCTTTGATATGAATCCCTTAGTGTTTCTAAATTTACTGTTGTTTCCCTAAACGTCTTTATTTGATTGGCCATTTCAGCTTCAATAACTGATAGCTTCGTTTGAAGGTGTAATTTTTCCTGATTGATATCTTCTCGTTCCTGAATATACTTTACATTACCTTCTTCCATACGCTTATATTTCGCTTCTTGTTGTTTAACCTGCTGCTCAATATACCCTATTTCATTTTTAGATGAAGCCTGCTTATTGAGTAACTCTACATATTCACTTTTTAAGTTTTCAATTTTACTTTCAATGTTTTGGTCATATGAAGAAAGTAGAGCCTGCTGTTTAGTTAATTGCATTTTAACGCCTTCTACTTCCTTAGCTAGTCCATGTAGGCGCTCTTGTTCAGACTGAATCAGTTCATTCGTTTGTTTTGTTTTAATTTCTAGTTCTGAAATCATTTGTTCAAGTTGCGCTTTATTTTGGGTGCCGTTTTTCTTTCTCTCCTTTAGAACTTCTTTACGTCCTTCAAGCTTTTCTAGTTCCTCACTTGTACGTAATAAAACTTGCTGAAGTTCTTGAATCATTACATCCAATCGGTCCATTTGATCGCGCACCTGTTCCACACGCGCTTCTTTTTTATTGATCGAAGTAGCCATTGATATTTCCTGACTGTTATGTTCTTCTATTTGTAGCTTTAAACTTTCCCATTGTTGGTGTAAGTTTTCAATTTCGTAGACTGTCACAGCAACTTCATGATTCTCAAGCTCTTCTTTTTTAGCTAAATAGTCATTAGCAATAGATGCTTGAATTTGTAGTGGTTCAATCTGATCCTCTAATTCATGAAGAATATCATTTACTCTATTCAAGTTTTCCTGTGTTTCAGCTAGCTTATATTCTGCTTTTTTCTTTCGAGTTTTATATTTTAGAACCCCCGCCGCTTCCTCAAATATTGTTCGGCGCTCTTCTGCTTTACTACTTAAAATTTCTTCAACTTTACCTTGGCTGATGATTGAGAACGCTTCACGCCCTAAACCTGAATCCATAAATAAGTCTACTATATCCTTTAATCTGCATGCCTGTTTATTTATTAAGAACTCACTTTCACCAGAACGGAAAACTCTTCTGGTAATACTAACCTCATGATAGTCAACAGGCAAAAATTGGTCACTATTATCTAACGTTAAGGTTACATCCGCAATATTAAGTGATTTTCGACTATCACTCCCAGCAAAAATAATATCTTCCATCTTTACGCCTCTGAGTGTACGAGCAGATTGTTCACCTAATACCCATCTGATGGCATCTGTGATATTACTTTTTCCGCTTCCATTGGGTCCGACTACAGCCGTAACTCCAGGAACAAAGTCTACAGTGATTCTTTCAGCAAACGATTTAAATCCTACAATATCTAAACGTTTGAGGAACATATGCTTCCCCCTTAGAACTATTATTTGTTTGTTCATCTATTTACTTGGTTATTTTGAAAATTTAATGGTGATTCGTTCTCCATGTTCAATATTCATTTTGTATAAAGGTCTACCTTGAAAATAACTTAGGTAGTGGAGTTCCATTCGCTGCGATCCATCTGCTTTCCGCGTGGCGGTCCGGAAGCCTCCTCGTCGCCTATGGCTCCTGTGGGGTCTCCCGAAACCGCTAAATCCCGCAGGAGTCAGATGGCTCTCCGCTCATTACACAGGTGAAGTTTAAATATACATCCCACATCTACTATTTAAATTGATTGGGTCTATCAGCCTAAAGATATCTTATTATAATTAATCCCTACATATTTTATCATAATCTAACGTCTTCAACATCATATCGCTAAAAATAACAAAAACCCCATATGAATAGGGGCTGTGTAGTTCATTATTTTGGTGTCTTTAATGTTTCTATAGCAATCTGTGCAGCTCTTTGTTCAGCTTCTTTTTTTGATTTACCCGTTCCTAGACCAAGTTCCTCACCATTTAGTGAAACTTTAGAAACAAATTCCCTATTATGGGCTGGCCCTTTTTCTTGTAATACTTTGTACTCAATTACACCTCTACCATCTCGCTGGATTAACTCCTGTAGTTGACTTTTATAATCCATCACATGAGAAAAAGCACCTTCATTTATCTTCGGAAACACCGTACGTTCTAAGAATTTGTAAACTTCATCGATACCTTGATCTAAATAAAGGGAGCCGATGAATGCTTCAAACACATCTGCTAAGAGAGCTGGTCTTCCTCTTCCCCCTGTCAACTCCTCACCTTTACCTAATAACACATACTGGCCAAAAGAAAGGTCATTCGCAAAGGAAACTAAAGAAGGTTCACAAACGATTGCAGCACGCATTTTCGTTAATTGTCCCTCACTCATAATAGGAAATTTCTTAAAGAGAAATTCTGAGACAGTCAATTCTAATACAGCGTCTCCCAAAAATTCTAATCTTTCATTGTCCTCGTACGGTTTTTTGCGATGCTCATTCACATAGGATGAATGTGTAAAAGCTTGAATAAGCAAGCTTTCATTTTTAAATAAAATCCCCTGATGTTCCTGAAACTCTTTAAACTTAATCATTATTTTATTCTTTTTTTCGTTAATATTCTTACCCTTCACCATTTTTACCTCCAAAGAAAACAAGCACAAACCTTATCATTAGAATGAAAGAAAATACGATAAAGTCCCGCATTAGCGGGACTTTCAGGCTGTTGACAATTGCCCGCATCCTTAAATTTACTCTTAAAATACTATTTCCACCAACTTAAGCACTAAATTTATTACCTGGATGCGTACTGACTTTGTCTACACTCTGAAAGCCCCGCCATAGCGGGACTTTATAAAATAAAATTCAATTATTTTTGTTGACTGTTTATGTAGTTAACAGCATCTCCTACTGTTGTAATATTTTCAGCCTCATCGTCTGAGATTTCCATATCAAACTCATCCTCAAGCTCCATTACAAGCTCAACTACATCAAGAGAATCAGCACCTAAATCCTCTTTAAAAGAAGACTCTAGCTTTACTTCAGATTCATCAACACCTAAACGGTCTACAATGATTTTAGTAACTCGTCCTAAAACATCTGCCATTGTTCTTCACCTCCCCTCAAGCCATTATAGTTGATTTCATTCATAAAAACTAGTTTTAATAAGGGTCTTTTCATAAAGATTATCTATATACCCTTGACTATAACTAAGTCATTTAAGAATTACATCACCATACCTCCATCAACATTGATGGTTTGTCCCGTAATATAACCACTTTTCTCTGAAGCTAAAAAGGAAACAATTGACGAAATGTCTTCTGGACTTCCAAGACGAGTTAAAGGAATTTGCTTTTGCATTGCCTCTATAACTTCATCAGATAACTTATCAGTCATATCAGTTGTAATAAAACCAGGTGCAACTGCATTCACAGTAATATTTCTACTCGCTAATTCTTTTGCAGTTGTTTTCGTTAGACCTATTACACCTGCTTTAGCTGCAACATAGTTAGCTTGTCCTGCATTTCCAATAACTCCAACAATTGAGGCAATATTGATAATTCTCCCTGAACGTTGCTTCATCATTTGACGTGTTACTGCTTTTGTACAATTAAACACACCCTTAAGGTTAATATTAATTACGTCGTCCCATTCTTCTTCTTTCATACGCATAATTAAATTATCTCTCGTTACCCCAGCATTATTAACCAAAATATCAAGAGAACCAAAAGTTGAAATAACTTCTTTAACCATTTCGGAAACAGCATTGGAATCAGCTACGTTGCACTGGATGGCAATCGCTTCTACACCCATCTCTTTGATTGCATCAACTACTTCATTCGCTTTGGCTTCGCTACCTGAATAATTTACCGCCACTTTTGCACCTAGTGATGCCAAGTCAAGCGCAATAGCTCTTCCGATACCCCGAGAAGCTCCTGTTACTAAAGCAACCTTTCCATTTAACATATTAATTAACCCCCTTTAACGATTGTATCGTAGAATGTAAAGAATCTAGATCATTTATGGCATGTGTAGTAACTTTTCGATTTGTCTTTTTAATTAAGCCTGACAAGACCTTGCCAGGTCCAATTTCAACAAATGTATCTACACCTAATTCAATCATTTTTAATACACTCTCTTCCCAGCGGACAGGTGAGTACAGCTGTTCAACAAGCTTATCCTTTATCACATCACCTTCTGTTAGTGGTTCAGCCGTTACATTAGCTATCATAGGTATAGTTGCATCCTGCAAATTGCAATGAGACAACACCTCGGTAAACCTTTCGGCAGCTGGTCTCATTAACGAAGAATGAAATGGACCACTAACTTCCAATGGAATCACTCTCTTGGCACCTTTTTCTTTTGCTAATAGAGAAGCCAATTCTACTCCTCTTGCTGAGCCAGATATAACAATTTGACCTGGACAATTAATATTGGCTAATTGGACCGGATCTCCGTCTACCTCAACACTTTTAGTAATATCTTCTAATAAACTACTCTCCATACCAAGAACAGCTGCCATTGTCCCCTGACCCGCCGGGACAGCTTCTTCCATAAATTCTCCACGTTTTCTTACTAAATAAACTGCATCTTCGAATGCTAGAACATCTGCAGCTACCAAAGCAGAATACTCTCCTAAACTATGTCCTGCAACGTAATCAGGTGTAATACCCGATTCCTTAAACTTTTCTAGAATTGCAATACTTGTTGTTAGTAATGCTGGTTGAGCATTCGTTGTTTTTGTAAGGATATCTTGTGGTCCATTAAAGATAAGTGAAGATAGTGATTCTTCTAGCTTTAAATCTGCTTTATTAAAAATAGAAGCTACTTCTATATATTCATTTGCTAAATCCTGGCCCATTCCAACAACCTGGGAACCCTGACCTGGAAACACAAAAGCAATTTTCCCCATGTAAATCTCTCCCTTCTAAGACAAGATAGTTATTGAATTAATTTCTCTACAGTTTCTTTTATTGTACCTGTAACATTCGATTTGACCATTTCTCTCGTTTGTCGAATCGAACTAAAAATAGCTTGTGCATCTGAGGATCCGTGTGCCTTGATTACAGGTGCACTTAGACCAAATAAACCAGCTCCACCATATTCTGAGTAATCCATCTTGTCCTTTAAACCCTTAAGCTTCGGTTTTAGAACTGCCGCTGCTAGCTTACTTGCTAGATCACTGGTAAGTGCTGATTTGAGCATAGTGAAAACAGATAAGGCAGTACCCTCAATTGTTTTTAATGCTACATTACCTGTAAATCCATCAGTTACAACAACATCTGCAACACCATTAAGCAAGTCCCTGGACTCAACATTACCAATAAAATTCAGATTTGAGTCTTTAATCAACATAAAGGCTCCCTTAGTTAATTCATTTCCTTTGCCGTCTTCTGTACCGACATTTAAGAGTCCAATTTTAGGCTGCTGAATTCCTCTTACCTTTTCGGCATAGATTGAGCCCATGATTGCATATTGCAACAGGTGCTCAGGTTTTGCATCTACATTTGCGCCTACATCTAACATCAAAAATCCTTTACCATCGATTGTTGGTAGTGTAGGTGAAAGGGCAGGTCGGTCAATGCCTTTTATTCGGCCAACCACAAATAGTCCTGCAGCCATCAATGCTCCTGTGTTGCCTGCAGATATACAAGCATCAGCTCTTCCTTCTTTCACTTCGCCTGCCATTAAGACCATTGAAGCATCTTTTTTGCGCCTTACTGCTCTAACAGGTTCTTCGTCCCCTTCGATCTTCACTTCAGTATGTATGATTGATATTCTTTCTTCATTTGTTAAGAACTGTTTAATTTTTGTTTCATTTCCTACTAATGTAATTTCCAGATCATCAAAGGCACTGATTGCTTTCATTGCACCCTCGACGACCTCTTTCGGAGCATGATCTCCACCCATTGCATCAATGGCTATTCTCATCTATTTAATCATTCCCTTTTGACTTATTAGAACGAAACATTTCAAATTCACCAGAAAAAACTAACTCATTACCAACAAAACTATTCACCTCTACTAGTGTTCTCCCTTTTCCAGCTTCTAAACGATGAACCTTTGCTTTTGCAACGACTCTTTCATTTTCCTTTACTTGTCTAGTAAAGTGAATCGACGCTTTTGCTGTTAATGCTAACTCATCATTAATGACAGCAACAGCTAAGGAATTAGCCTGTGCAAATAAATGGTGACCTCTGGCAATTCGATTTCTTTTAAAAACATGTTCACTCGTTACATCCAGAATGGAGATCGCACTATGATCTAATTCAAGGTCAATAATTTCTCCAATTACTTCCTCCATAGGTAAGGAGCGGACTTCATCCTCTAAATTTTTCTCTGCTACTGTTTTTATACGTTCACGTAATTCCGGGATGGATAATTCAAGGCGATCAAGGCGGATTGTTTGAACACTCACTGAAAATCGATCCGCTAATTCTTCATCAGTTATAAAAGGCGTGATTTTAATAGTGTCCTTAAGTAATTCTTGCCGGGCTTTTTTATTACGTTTCACAAAACTACACCACCGAACTATTATGACTAGGTACTAATAGTAGTATATAATTAAAAAAAGCAGATTGCAAGATGAAATCACCCTTCCAATCTACTTCGAGTTACTCCTAATCCAGCTTTTCACCATCAATTACTCCAGTTTGTTTAATATATTCTCTTAAGTGTGAATAAATCGGATCGTTCCAAAACTGGTTAGACTGTATTAATTTATTTGCATCCACCCTTGCTACTTCTAATGCACGATAATCATGAACCATGTCAGCCACTTTAAATTCTGGCATACCACTCTGTTTTCTTCCAAAAAAATCACCAGGACCCCTTAATTCCAAATCCTTTTCTGACAATACAAAACCATCATTGGTCTCAGTCATGATTCTCATTCTTTCTTTTCCTACTTCCGATTTTGGGTCTGCTAAAAGAATACAGTAGGATTGTTCACTACCTCTCCCCACACGGCCTCTTAATTGATGAAGCTGTGATAACCCAAACCTCTCAGCATCGTAAATAACCATGATGGTTGCGTTAGGCACATTCACACCCACCTCAACAACCGTTGTCGAAACAAGCACTTGAACATCGTTGGTACTAAAGCTTTTCATCACTTCATCTTTTTCATCTGAAGTTAATCTTCCATGCATCAATCCAACATTCCAATTCCCATGGAAATGGGCGGCCAACATACTATGAACATCAATTGCATTTTGAACATCTAACTTGTCTGACTCCTCTATAAGAGGACAAATAACATAAGCTTGTCTGCCTTTTGCAAGTTCTTTCTCTATGAAATTGATGATTCGATCAAGCATGCTGTGCTTTGCCCAATAAGTTTCAATCGTTTTTCTACCAGCAGGCAATTCATCAATAACAGACACATCCATTTCTCCAAATACCGTAATTGCTAATGTTCTAGGAATCGGGGTTGCTGTCATAAACAAGACGTCTGGATTTTCACCTTTTTCTCTGAGTATCTTTCGTTGCCCTACACCAAATCTGTGCTGTTCATCTGTTATAACTAATCCTAACTTATGAAAAACAACTTCTTCTTGAATTAATGCATGCGTACCAACTAAAATATCAACTTTACCTTCTTGTAATCTGGCGAGAATATCTCTTCTTCTTTTTCCTTTAACCGAACTTGTCAACAGCTCTATGCTTAAATCAGTATTCGAAAAAAGTTCCGCTAATGAATGTGCATGCTGCTCTGCAAGTATTTCGGTAGGAACCATTAATGCACCTTGTGTGTTGGACAATACAGCTGCGTACAATGCAATAGCTGCAACAACTGTTTTTCCTGACCCAACGTCTCCTTGAAGTAACCTATTCATTCGATAGGGTGACTGGAGATCTCCGATAATTTCCTCTTTTACCCGTTGTTGAGCTTTTGTTAACGGAAAGGGCAAGTTTAGAATAAACTCTTCTAGTCGTTTAACTGAGAAATTATGCTTTATTCCCTGGCTTGATTCCCTTTCAAATTTACGTAATGCTTGCATTTTCAACTGGAACAATAGGAACTCTTCATAAACAAATCTTCGCCTAGCTTGTTTCAGATATTGTTGATTTTCAGGGTAATGCATGATTTTAATTGCTTCTTTTTTGGATAATAATTTATATTTTTGAAGTAAATTTTCTGGAAGGTTTTCTTCAATATGATCACCATATTGCTTTAACGCGTTATTAATGTAGCGTCGCATACTCTTAACAGTTAAATCTCCTTTAACTGAGTATACAGGCTCAATCGTTTGATTACGGGCATGTGGTCCAACGGAAATCTGATTTACTGTTATGGTTTGGCGATGTTGATCCCACTTGCCTGTAATGGTTACAGTTTCATGAAGTGTAATTTTACTTTTTAAATAAGCCTGGTTAAAACAAATTGCGTTAATTAGATATCTACCAATTAAAACTCTAAATGTAAGGCGAGACCTTTTTTTTCCATAGTAAGTTAATAAAGGCTGACTATGAATTTGTCCTTCAACAGTTACTCTTTCATCGTGTCTTACCTCGGATAAGTCTCGTAATTGATAATCTTCATAGCGATATGGTAAATATTCTACTAAGTTTTCTACTGTAAAAATATTTAATTCTGCTAGTTGATTTGTAACTTCTTCTCCGATTCCTTTGATCTCACTTACTGGTAATTTTATGATATTATTCACGTTATTTTAACGACATACCAAAGATCTTGGCTTCAAGCTCACGAGCAGTTGGTGTTGCCGCCAAACCTCCCTGTGCAGTTTCTTTTAATGCGGTAGGCATCGTTTGACCAATTTTGTACATTGCATCAATTACTTCATCACAAGGAATCCGACTGGTAATCCCTGCCAATGCCATGTCGGCTGCAACCATTGCATTAGCTGCCCCCATCGCATTTCTCTTTACGCATGGTACCTCTACTAAACCAGCGACTGGATCACATACTAACCCTAACATATTTTTCAGTGTAATCGCCATTGCTTCAGCCGATTGCCTCGGAGTTCCACCTGCCATTTCAACAATTGCAGCAGCTGCCATTCCTGCAGCTGAACCTACTTCCGCTTGACATCCACCTGCTGCACCTGAAATGCTTGCATTATTCGCTACGACAAAACCAAATGCGCCAGCCGTAAATAAATACTCGATCATTTGCATCCTAGTCGGCTTTAATTTCTCCTTCAAAGCAAAAAGTGTTCCAGGAACCACCCCAGCTGAACCTGCGGTTGGAGTTGCACAAATCGTCCCCATTGCTGCATTAACTTCATTTGTAGCTACTGCTTTACTAACAGCATCTAGCAATGTTTCTCCTGATAAAAAGTTACCTTTTTGGATATAGTTATGCATGAGTACTGCATCACCACCAGTTAGACCAGAATTAGACTTAACACCTGCTAATCCTTTTTCAACTGCCTGCTCCATAACAGTTAGGTTAAATTCCATTTGCTCCAATATTACCTCTCTAGACTTACCGGTTACTTCTACTTCTTGATTAATCATAATTTCGGATATTTTCACATTCTTTTGTTCAGCTAGCTCAATTAACTCTTTAACATTTCGAAACATTGTAAATCCCCTCGATTCATTGTGACATCATTATCTATTAATCAACAATTCTCGTAACTTTTAAGATGTTTGGGAGAATGGATAGTTCGTCAATTACTTTTTGGTCTATATTTTGATCAACTTCAATTGTCATTAATGCTTGTTGTCCGACTTCTTTTCTAGCAACTTCCATATGACCAATGTTTATAGCATATTTAGCTAGTACATTAGCTACTGCTGCAATAGCTCCATATTTATCGTTATGAACCACTAAGAGGGCAGGATGATTTCCTGATAATTTTAAAAGAAAACCATTTAACTCAATAATTTCAATCTTCCCCCCACCGATAGAAATCCCGACTAATTCAAGCTCTCCCTTTTCATCACCGATATGAATTCTCGCAGTATTTGGATGATCAGTTACAGCTTCTTCTTCTCTTATAGAAATCTTAATACCCGCACTCTCTGCAATATCTAAAGATGTCTTAATTCGTTCATCAAACGTATCGTAATCTAATAATCCACCAACAATAGCTATATCAGTTCCATGACCTTTGTACGTACTTGCAAAAGAACCATAAAATGAGATATTTGCCCATTTAGGTTCTCGACCAAACAAACTTCTTGCTACACGGCCAATTCTCGCTGCCCCAGCAGTATGAGAACTGGATGGACCAATCATAACTGGTCCAATAATATCAAATACACTTTTATACTTCATTAATTTCACCTCAGGGGAGAGATATACATTCACATACTCTCTTATAATGTATGAGTTAAGTAGGATTGATGTTTTAATTTTCCCATAATTTCCTTACATTAAAATAGAAGGGAGTGTCTCCCTTCTATTTTAAATGATTTATTCAATTGAGAAAATAAAATTATAAAGTGGCTGATTTCCGTTATGAACTTCTACCTCTATATCTCCAAATTTCTCCTCAATATAGTTTACTAATTCATTCACTTCGTTGTCAGAAGCTTCTTCTCCAACCAGGATTGTTAAGATTTCATCATCTTCATCGATCATTGTATCTAATAAGTTTTTTGCCACATTAATGACTTCTTTATTAGTAACAACAATCTTACCTTCAGCGATCCCCATGAAATCATCTTTAGTAATTTCGATACCGTCAATATTTGTATCTCTTACAGCATAAGTGATTTGACCTGTTTTAACGTTACCTAAGGCAGAATTCATCATGCTCTTATTTTGTTCGGAATCCACAGAAGGGTTGAATGCTAGCATTGCAGCCATTCCTTGAGGAACAGTTTTTGAAGGGATGACAATAATATTTCCTTCCGCCACTGAGGCAGCTTGTTCCGCAGCCATGATAATGTTCTTATTATTAGGTAAGATATATACATTTTCAGCATGAATTTCCTCAATCGCTTTAACAATATCCTCAGTACTCGGATTCATTGTTTGGCCACCTTCAATTACGCCGTTTGCACCTAGGCTTTTAAACATCTCAGAAATACCAGAACCCATAGCAACAGTAACTATACCATAAGTTTGTTTTTCTTTTTTCACTTTAGATGTAGGAGCTGTTTCTTCGATGTATTCGTTTTCTTCATAAAGCAGGTTACTGTGTTGTTCTCTCATGTTTTCTATTTTCATATTAATTAGACTTCCATAGCGTTGACCATATGATAAAACATCACCAGGATGTTCAGCATGAATATGAACCTTGACTAACTCTTCATCAGCAATAACTAATAGAGAATCTCCATGTTTACTTAAATCTTGTCGAAAATCTTCTTCACTAAAAGGTTTTTTAGCCATTTTAGAAGGATCTAGCTTCACCATAAACTCAGTACAATAACCAAACTCTATATCCTCTGTGTTCATATGACTTTGGACACTTCGGTGATGTTCTGCACTAACTAACTCTTTTAATGATGGCATGGAAGCTTGATTTCCTGGAAGCTGCTCACCCTTTAATTCAGCAAGGAACCCTTCGTACACAAATAAAAGTCCTTTACCACCACTATCAACTACACCAACTTCTTTTAGTACAGGAAGTAAGTCAGGGGTGCGATTTAATGAAGCCTGAGCTTCTTTTATTACTTCAGTCATAAGTTTAATAATATCCGTTTCAGTTTCAGATACAGAAACAGCACGCTTTGCAGCATCCTTAGCCACAGTAAGAATAGTTCCTTCAACTGGCTTCATTACTGCCTTATATGCTGTTTGAACACCTGATTCAAGCGCAAGTGCAAAATCACGAGCATCGATTGTTTCTTTCGATTCAATTGCTTTTGAAAAGCCTCTAAATAACTGAGATAAAATAACTCCTGAGTTACCTCTTGCTCCCATTAGCAATCCCTTTGCCAATGCCGATCCTACTTTTCCAATATGAATGGAAACGTTATTTTTCACTTCCTTTGCGCCAGATGTCATGGATAGGTTCATATTTGTACCAGTATCTCCATCTGGAACAGGGAAAACGTTTAGTGAATCCACCAATTTTGCATTATTTGATAAATGAGTAGATCCTTTAATTATCATTTCTGCAAAACGTTTCCCATCTAATCTTGTAATAGACACAGACTTTTTCCTCCTCTTTACGGGTTCGTCACACGAACTCCTTGCACGAAAATATTAACCGAATCTACAGCTAGTCCTACAGTTTGGTTTAAAGTATATTTCACCTTTGTCTGAACATTGTGGGCAACCTCTGAAATTTTCGTACCGTAGCTAACTATAATATACATGTCAATATGTACTTCATCGTTTTCCTGACGAACTATGATACCACGTTTGAAATTTTCTTTTCTCAAAATTTCAGTAATTCCATCTTTCAGTTGATTCTTAGAAGCCATTCCAATAATTCCATAATTCTCAATCGCAGCTCCTCCTGCAATTGTTGCAATCACTTCTGTAGATATATCAATTTGTCCGTATTTCGTTTTTAATTCGATGGACATAATAGTTCCCCCTTTGGAATTGTTCATCTTTGGCTAACAAACATTTTACTATAACTGAGCTGTTTTTGAAAGTAATTCTCTTTAGATTAATAATAGGTGAATTAGACCGATTCAAATGCTTGACCACATCACTCTATATTATTATACAACATTATATAAAATATATGATATCCCTGCCATATAACCTTTTATAACTATTGCAATATCAATTTAGGTGTGATAAATTAGATAAGTGATTTTCATATACTTATGAAAACTTGTATGGTTAGTTTGTGGATGTTAGGAGGGAAATAAATGGCACGTAAATGTGTAATTACAGGTAAAAAAACTCGTTCTGGAAATGCTCGTTCTCACGCTATGAATGCTAATAAACGTACTTGGGGTGCAAACCTTCAAAAAGTTCGTATTTTAGTTGACGGAAAACCTAAACGTGTATATGTATCAGCAAGAGCTCTTAAATCTGGTAAAGTTGAGCGAGTTTAATACTATATAACAAACAAAAAGAAGTCGCTTAACGCGACTTTTCTTGTTTCTAACGCAAGAAACTAAACTTAGAGAAAAGAGAAAGCACCTTTAGAAAGGCGCTTTTTTTTATCCTTTTTTGAATGATCCTAACATTGCACGTACAATACCACCTAAGAACCTCGGTAATTTAATCGTATAAAATTTCATAATTTCCCTCCTCAACACAGGTTTCCACGTTCTTTTTTCTAATCTAAGCAAAACCTTCAAATCAATATAAGTATATTCAAGAAAGAAAAAAGAGTACCATGACATATTAGGTGATGCTTATCTAATTTTAGGTTTCTATAACAATATTAATATGCCATCATGGAATGAATAAGTACCTATTTTATATATAAGTTCATTACTAATACATAGTAGACCTATAACCATATTATGACGAAGAATTCAAAATTATGGTATTTTCTAAAAAAAAACAATCACTTTTAATACATTTTTATAGTAACAAAAAAATGGTTAGCTGCCGTTTTTTCATTCCCACTCAGTAATCTTCCCAGTTGGGGTTTTGAATACGATTTTCCATAAAAAAAGGACAACACCGTTAGGTAAGTAGTTCAGTTTAGGAGTGCAAATTTAAATAGCAGTTCAAATGGAAGTCCATGGACTTCTATTTTATTATGTATTTGTTGATACATTCACTGTAAAATGGCAGTCTTTTCGTAGATGTCACTTTTCATAAGATTATTCACAAAATTCGTCATTCTATAACCAGAGCATATCTACGGTTCAAGTTTGTTTAGAGCCTAAGAAGTTTGATCCTTTATTGAGTGACAAATGAAGCTTAAAAATAAGGGGAGATTTTGCCTTTATATTGCAGAATACAGCTTGGTTAAGGTAAATAAGCGGAGATATCCCGTTAAGCTAAGCTCAATCACCCTCTTTTCATGTTTTCCAAGTAAATTGCGGTGAATTTTCCGCCTATTTTAGTTAATTTCAATAGGATTATCTAAATAAGGGTAATTTTTCCTCTTATTTTTCAGGCCGTTATGCCGATTCCCTCATGCCTCCGCTTCTATTTCGGGCTATAAATAAGGAATTGCTTATTTAACGGGTGCTTTGTTGAAGAAAGAGTCACTTTTCAAACAGTGAACTTGCTATGGATTTTAATTCCTATAAGAGAATGAAAAAAACCATAATGGATAAAATCCGTTATGGTTTTTTACTGCCTTCTGCAAGTGAATTCGCTACATAAATCACAAGACCACAATATTAATTTCAATGTTTTGAATAGGTGTGCGCCTCTTGGCTTGGAAAACACCATTTAAAAATGAATCATATTATATCAAAAAAATAGCATACGAAATATGTTGCGAATTCATATGCAAAAAGTATTGTTTTTTCTTGTTTTGTACTCCTAAACTGAACTTCTTAACCGTTAGTGTTGTCCATCTTTTCGTCTTATTACTGAACTTAAACTGTTATTGTTTAAGCTTCGATATAGCTAGTCCACGATCTTCATTGTTATAAATCGCAGAACCTGCTACTAAAATGGTGGCACCTGCATCGACACAAAGCTTTGCGGTTTTCTCGTTAACCCCACCATCTACTTCGATATCGATGTTTAAACCTTTTTCTTTTATCAAGGCAGAGGCTTCTCTAATCTTTGGTAACACTGATTCAATAAATGACTGTCCTCCAAAACCGGGATTAACAGTCATAAACAAAATCATGTCAATATCCTCAATGATATGCTGAATAGTGGCTACTGGGGTGGCTGGATTTAGAACCACCCCCGCTTTGATTCCAAACGATTTAATTAAACTAATTGTTCGATGTAAATGTCTACATGCCTCAACATGAACAGTTATATAATCAGCCCCCGCTTTAGCAAACTCAGGGATATATTGATCTGGATTTTCAATCATTAAATGGACATCTAAGGGTAACGTTGTTATTGGACGAATTGCATTAACTACTAAGGGACCTATAGTAATGTTTGGTACAAAATGCCCGTCCATTACATCCACATGTATTAAATCTGCTCCACCCTTCTCAACATCTAAGATTTCCTCACCTAATTTAGCAAAATCTGCGGATAGTATTGATGGTGCAATCTTCACCATATCTTAATACCTCGGCTTTCTATCTTTTATTTCGTCCAGAAATTGGACATAGTGCTCATATCTATAGTCTTGAATATTCCCTGCATCAACGGCTTCCTTTACTGAGCATTTTGGCTCAGAAGTATGTGTACAACCACGGAATTTACAGCCTTTACTGTAATCTTGAATTTCTGGAAAACAATCATTTAAATCTTCTACTTCAATACCTGTAAATTCCAATGAGCTAAATCCGGGTGTATCAGCAACAAAGCCTGTTCCGACTTTTATCAATTCAACATGTCTAGTTGTATGTTTACCCCTTCCTAGATGTGTTGAAATATTATCCGTTTTAAGACCTAGCTCAGGACGTAGCACGTTTAGAAGAGAAGATTTCCCTACTCCTGATTGTCCTGCGAACACGGAAATTCTATCTTCAAGTAATGGCATCAATACTTGAATACCTTCTAAATCAATCGTAGAAGTTAAAATTACCTTATAACCTATTTTTTGATAATGTTCCGCATGTGCGTCAATTTGTTTCTTAGCTTCTATTGGGATTAAATCTGTCTTACTTATACAAATGATAGGCTCAATGTAATTTGCTTCGATTAATACAAGGAAACGATCAAGCAGCAGTGAACTAAAATCAGGTTCTACTGCTGAAAACACAAGAATGGCTTGATCCACATTAACAATTGGAGGTCTGATAAGTTCATTTTTTCGACTCTTAACCTCTAAAATATAACCTTCTTGGTCATTATCTGCTTGATAGACTACCTGATCACCAACCAACGGTGTAACTTTATTTTTACGAAAAACACCTCGTCCACGGCATTGTATTATCTCATTGTCATGATTTAATACATAGTAAAAGCCACTTAAAGCTTTAATGATTTTGCCATCAGGCATATTTCCACTCCTTGCTACTCATCTTCATATGGAATTTCTTTATTTTCTATTAATTTCCCATCAACTAATAACCAATACATGCCGTTCTCTCCAAACGAGATTTGGAAAGTAACTGTTATGGTTTCTGGTTTCGTAGTTTCAAACGAATCATAAATATCGGTACTTTTATGATTGTTATCTTGGATATACAATACCACTTGCTGTGGTGCACCCTCTTCAGTTGGTTCATATGGTATAGATATGGTAACCGTTTTTTCCTTCGGTTCCTTTTCTTCTGGTCCTAACGAGAACACAAGATTAATTGTATCTTTTTTTTCTAGCTCAGTACCTGGTTCAGGAGACTGTGAAATCACATACCCTTTTGGGATATCCTCGCTATATTCTTCATCACGGTTAATGTTCAGTTCATTATCAACAGTATACTCATCCACCGCAGCTTCAGTCCAACCTACAAGGTTTTTTAGTTTGATTTTTGGAGGACCTTGACTGACTACAAACGTTACTTCAGTCTCTCCGGGAATAACCTCTTCACCTTCATTGATTGATTGCGAGATAATCGTACCTGGGTCTTTCTCATCATTGATTAGTTCAGTGTGTATATTTAGATAACCCTCTCGATATAACTGTTCTTCTGCATCTTCAATATTACTGTCTACGTAGTTACGAAATGCACTCTTTTGCTTTCCTGTACTTTCATAAATGGTAACACTAGAACCTTCCCGTACAATCGTATTCGCTTTAGGCTCGGTCCTTATTACATGGCCTTCTGCAATCTCTTCATGAGCCTGGTTAATTGGGTCCTCAACATTTAAGCCCAGTTTGACCAATTCTTTTAAAGCATCATCATATTTGACATTTGATAAATCAGGAATAGTTACTTCCTTTGGTAATAATAAGGACGGTATCACGGTGACTGCTGCAATTCCTGCAGCACCCATTATCAGAAAAATGGTTAGGAGAATAACTAATATTTTATTTTTCTTTTTCCCTGGTTTTACAGATTTCTCTGGTGGTTTTGTATCTTCATTTGTCTTTGCTTCCGACCGAACTAACGTTTCTTGATTAGTAGAATAATTATCCTTAATTACGGGTATAGCCTTAGTAATCTCGTTATCTATAGGAGTCTCAAATCTAGCCTCGTTAATTCTAGTAGGGTTCAAAGCTGATTTTATATCCTCTTCCATTTCTTCAACAGTCTCATATCGATGAAAAGGGTCTTTCGCTGTGGACTTAAGAATAATATTTTCAACACTCTGTGGTATCGCTGGATTCCACCTCTTAGGCGATGGAGTTTCTGTTTGCAAATGCTTTAAAGCAATTGAAACGGCAGATTCCCCCTCAAACGGTACACGGCCCGTTAATAACTCAAATAAAACGATACCTAACGAATATATATCAGATTTATTTGTAGCCATTCCTCCTCGAGCTTGCTCAGGAGAAAGGTAGTGAACAGAACCTAGAACTGAGTTTGTTTGTGTAATCGTTGTTGAACTAAGAACAACTGCAATACCAAAGTCAGTCACCTTGACTGTTCCATCACTGTCAACTAATATATTTTGCGGCTTTATATCTCTATGAACGATATGATTATGATGGGCATGTGAAATAGCTGATGTTAATTGTTCAATGATGTCTAGGGCTTCTTTTGAATCAAGTGGTGCATTTTTTTGTATGTACTGTTTTAGTGTCTTGCCCGGGACATACTCCATCACAATATAATAAATATCGTCCTCTTCACCAACATCATAAATGCTAACAATATTTGGATGAGCTAAACTGGTTGCCGAATGGGCTTCTCGTCTGAAACGTTTAATTAATTCCTCATCGTTTGAAAAATCTAATCGAAGAACTTTAATCGCTACATCCCGTTCAAGAATCATGTCACGTGCTAAATACACGTTCGCCATGCCCCCGCCCCCAATGACCTCTAAAATCTTATAGCGGCCACTAAGTCGTCTTCCAATGAGCATTCCCATCACCCACTTTCACTCATAGACAGATACTGAACAATAACAACGGTTATATTATCTTCCCCACCGTTATCATTTGCCAATTGGATTAGATATTCAGCCTTCTTGTCTAATTCTTTCGATGAAGATAATACATTTTTTATTTCTGAATCCTGAACTTTATTCGTTAAGCCATCCGAACAAAGTATAAGGAAATCTTCCTCTTCAAGAATCATTGTTTTCATATCCATTTCGACTTGTTTCTCTGTCCCTAAAGCACGTAAAATAACATTTTTCCTGGGATGGTGCTCAGCATCTTCTTTTGAAATTTGGCCAGACCTAACTAACTCGTTTACTAAAGTATGATCACTAGTTACTTGGTTAAAACCACTCCCATTTAATACATAACAGCGACTGTCCCCAATATGGGCAATCGACGCGAATGTAGGTGTGCATATCGCTGCGTCGATTGTTGTCCCCATACCCAAACATTCAGTATTATCTTGTGAATGCTTGTACAATCTTTCATTTAGAAGGTTTATATGTTCTCTTAACCATTTTTCCGCAACATCAGGACCATTTATATGACTTGTTGGTTCCCAATACTCTTTTAAAAGAGAGGTTGCCATTGAACTTGCTACATCACCGGCACGGTGTCCACCCATTCCATCAGCTACAACTGCAAGTGTGATGCCATCTTTATTTATGAACACTCCACAGCTATCCTCGTTATGATGTCTAACTTTCCCCCGGTCAGATAAACTAACTGCCTTCATAACTTCACCTCGTCTCCTCTTTTCGCTCCTTTGCACGTAATTGACCGCAAGCTGCATCAATATCATGACCGTGCTCTCTACGAATGGTAACATTTATCTTATGTTTCTTTAATGTTTTCTCAAATTCAAAGATTTGATCTCTAGGTGTTCTTACATAGTCTCTCTCAGGAACATAATTTACCGGGATTAAATTGATATGACAATTAATTCCCTTTATCAAGTTGGCTAATTCTTCAGCATGTTCTACTTGATCATTTACTCCTCCAAATAAACCATACTCAAAACTCACTCTTCTCCCTGTTTTATCCACGTAATAACGAATGGCTTCCATCAGATCCGGTAGCTTGTATGCTCGATTGATCGGCATAAGCTTCCCTCTAATCTCGTTATTCGGAGCGTGTAATGATAACGCAAAGTTGATTTGTAAATTTTCATCAGCAAATTGATAAATTTTCGGAATAATTCCACTCGTTGAAACTGTAATATGTCTTGCCCCGATATTTAGCCCTTGATCATGATTAATAATTTTCAGAAAGGCCAACATTTCATCATAGTTATCAAAAGGTTCTCCTATTCCCATGATAACAACATGACTTACACGTTCACCAAGTTCATCCAGTGCTTGTTGAACTTTTACCACCTGAGCCACGATTTCTCCAGCTTCAAGATTACGTTTTAATCCACCTAATGTGGATGCACAGAATGTACAGCCTATTCTACATCCTACTTGGGTTGTAACACATACTGAATTCCCATAATTATGTCTCATTAAGACTGTTTCTATCGAATAACCATCTTGAAGCTCAAATAAGAATTTCATTGTCCCATCTTTAGATGTTTGCTGAATGATTGTTTTTAACGTCGTAAACTTAAAGTGATTCTCTAGTTTTTCTCTTAATGATTTAGAGAGATTGCTCATGTCAGCAAATGAAGTGACCCTCTTTGAATATAACCATTCAAAAATTTGTGTCGCACGGAAAGGTTTTTCTCCATTATCCTTAAGCCATGTTTTAAGGTCATCTAACTCTAGCGTATATATAGATGGTTTCTTTTCAGTTACATCCTCTGTATTTCCTGTTGTCTTAACTTCTTCCATTTAACATTACACCTGCTTTCTAATACTCGCAATAAAAAATCCATCACTTCCAAAGTAATGTGGTAATATTTGAACAGTCCCACCTTTTATGTATGGTTGAACTTTGCACGGTAAACGGTTTGATAGTTCATCATCCAGTTTATAATTGTGGTGTTGATTAAGAAATTCCGCTACTACCTCTTCATTTTCCTCTTTATCAACTGTACAAGTACTATAAACCAATATGCCACCTTTTTTCAATAACGGAGCAACAGCATTCAGAATCGATAGTTGAATGTTCTTTAGTTGATAGATATCATTCTCGTTTTTTGAATACTTAATATCTGGCTTTCTGCGTATTACACCAAACCCTGAGCAAGGGGCATCAACTAAAATCTTATCAAACGATTCATTTTCAAACTGATCTGAAGCAGTCCGGCTATCTAAGACTTGTGGTGTTACATTGGTTAGTCCTAGGCGACTTACTTGTTCAGCTATTAATTTAACCTTATGTTCATGCAGGTCAAGGGAGGTTACAGAACCAGTATTATTCAATAACTCAGCAATATGAGTTGTCTTTCCCCCTGGTGCTGCACAGCTATCCAATATGGATTCATCTTTAGTTACTCCAAGTGCATGTCCCACCAACATAGAACTTTCATCTTGAATGGTTACAAGGCCGTCCTTAAATAATGAAGATGAAGCAATATTGCCCTTACCTATTTTGATACTGTCAGGAGCTAGTTCCCCAGCTGTAGCTTCAATACCCTTATCCTTTAATTGAGCTAACACTTCGTCTAATGTTGTTTTCGTCAGATTTACTCGTGCCGTTTGTTCTGGTGGAATAAGGTTTATTTCACAAATTTTCTTTGCTTCTTCGTATCCAAAATGCTCAATCCATCTCTTTACTAGCCAATTAGGATGACTCGTTTCAACGGCTAACCTTTCAATAGGATCACTAATTTCCTCGAAGCTAGGTATTCCATTTCTTTGAATATTTCTTAACACACCATTAACCATAGAAGCAATCCCTTTGTGCCCTCGTTTCTTAGCTATTTCAACTGCTTCAAAGATGACTGCTCTTTCTGGAATACGATCTAGATAAACCATTTGATATATTGACATTCTTAATAAAACGACAACCCATTGTTCGACCTTCTTTTTATTGTTAATAAAGCTAGAAAGGATAAAATCTAGTGCTTCTTTTCTTTGAATGGTCCCATAGACAATTTCCGTTAGTAAACCAGTGTCTTTACTTGAAAGGTTATACTTCTGAATCATTTTATTTAAGAGCAAATTGCTATAGGCCTGATTTTTTTCAATAGATACAAGAATATCGATTACAACTTCTCTTACATTTTTATTTGTCATTTGCAATTATCCTAACTTTTCACCAATTTGTAGTTTGGTCCCTCTTAGAAACTGTTCAGCTGTCATTCTTTTTTTCCCTGCTGGTTGCAGCTCTATAATTTTTATATACGTTTGATCACCAGTCGAGACAATAATTGTATCACTTCCCACTTCAGCTATAACACCACATTCATTTGATTCATTCATCTCAATTTTCTCTGCCCACCAAACTTTTATAACCTCACCATTTAATTTGGTATAGGCAACTGGCCATGGATGTAATCCACGAATGTGATTATATATATCTTTACCTGATTGAGACCAATCTATTTTTTCTTGTTCCCGTTTAATGTTATAAGCAAAGGTTGCTTGTGTGTCATCTTGTTTTATTGGAGTTAATTTCCCTGCAAGGAGCATAGGAATTGTTTCTGATAAAAGCTTAGAACCCGCAACACTTAACTTGTCATGTAAAGAACCTACATGATCGTCCTCTAAAATAGGGATTTCCACCTGAGTTAAAATGTCACCTGCATCTAATTTCTTTACCATATACATAATTGTCACGCCAGTCTTCTTTTTCCCCTGAAGTATAGCATAATGGATTGGAGCGCCTCCCCTAAGCTCAGGTAATAGGGATGCATGGACATTAATACAACCATATTTTGGAGCTTCCAATACTTCAACTGGTAAAATTTGTCCGAAAGCCGCGGTAACAATTAAATCAGGCTTAAGAGCTAATACTTTTTCTGATTCATTTGGATCCTTAATCTTTTCTGGCTGCAATACGGAAATGCCATGCTTTTCGGCTTCTACCTTTACAGGAGGCGGTGTTAATACTCTTTTTCTTCCAACCGGTCTGTCAGGTTGCGTAACAACCCCAACTACATTATAGCCATCCTCAATTAATTGTCTTAAAACAGGAACTGAGAAATCAGGTGTTCCCATAAATACGATTCTTTCCATATTACCCTACCCTTCTAATTCGCCTTCTTCATAATACCTAATGACCTTTGTTGTGAACAAAATCCCATCTAGATGGTCAATTTCATGCTGAATAGCTCTAGCCAGAAAACCTTCTGCCTCCAAAACAAATGTTTTTCCACGACGATTTTGAGCTCGCACTTTAATTGAATCTGAGCGTTTAACCTCACCAAAAAGATCCGGAAAACTCAAACATCCTTCAGGTCCAGTTTGTTCCCCGTTAGATTCAATAATCGTTGGGTTGATGAAGTCAATGCGACCGTTTTTATCGCCAATATCAACGATAGCAATTCTTTTAGAGATTCCAATTTGAGGGGCTGCTAAGCCAACTCCGTCTGCTTCAAGCATTGTATCATACATACTATTTAGTAACTTATTTAAGCTTGAGTCAAATTGGGTAACTCTTTCACACGGTTTTTCTAAAACTTCTGCTGGATACTCTACGATAGGTAAGATTGCCAATTCTTTTCCCCCAACTGCATATGTATTCTCATATGGTAATTAATTTTCATTATTACCATAGAGTTAAATAATTAATAATTTTACATTAAAATATATGGATTTAAGTCAAATGACAGATTTAGAGACTGCTGAGAGATTTCTCGTTGATATCGAGTTAAAATTTGTTTTAATATACTCGTTAAATCCGGTTCCTGCTTGTATTTTATCATGCATTGATATCTATATCTATTATTGATCCTTGGAATAGGAGATGCAACGGGTCCAAGGATAATGGTTTGATCTGAAAGAGAATTCCGTAAGAAAGCTGTGATTTTTTCTGCAACATCAACAACTTTTGTAATTTCCGGATGAGATATCGTTAATAGTGCCATAAAATAAAATGGAGGGTACGAATGAAGCTTTCGAATCATCATTTCATTTTGATAAAACGTATCATAATCATGTTTGCTGGCTAGCTGAACACTATAATGTTCAGGGGTATAGGTTTGGACAACTACTTCACCAGGCAATTCATGCCTACCCGCTCTCCCACTCACCTGTGTTAATAACTGAAACGTCTTTTCAGAAGCTCTAAAATCAGGAAGATGCAGCATTGTATCAGCTGTTAAGACACCCACTAGGGTCACTCTAGGGAAGTCTAGACCTTTTGCAATCATTTGTGTACCTAGTAATATATCAGCTCTTCCATCTCCAAAATCATTTAATAGTCGTTCATGTGCACCTTTTCTACTTGTGGTATCCACATCCATTCGGATTACTCTGGCTTCAGGTAAAATTTTTGTTAATTCTTCTTCTACTTTTTGTGTACCAGTTCCAAAAAAACGAATATGTTGACTATCACATTCAGGACACTTACTTGGCATAGCTAATTCATATGCACAATAATGACACTTCAGGGAGTGATTTGTCCTGTGGTATGTTAGAGAAATGTCACAGTGTGGACAATTCATAACAAAACCACAATCCCTACACATAACAAACGACGAATAACCACGTCGGTTAAGCAAAAGTACTGATTGCTCTTTTCTCTCTAGCCGATTCGTTAATTTCTCAAATAAAGAGGTAGAAAACATCGAGCGGTTACCGTTCCTTAGTTCTTCTCTCATATCGACAATTTCCACAGCCGGCATGCTCTGCTTCTTTACTCTTTCCTTAAGTGTTAGAAGAGAGTAGACTTCTTTGCTAGCCCTTGCAAATGACTCTAAAGTAGGTGTTGCACTACCTAAAACCACAGGACAATTGTGATACTGCCCCCTAAAGATAGCAACATCTTTCGCATGATAACGAGGGTTTTCCTCCTGTTTATAACTGGTTTCATGTTCTTCATCAATGATAATAATCCCTAAATTTTCAAAAGGAGCAAAAACAGCTGATCTGGCCCCAACCACTAATTTAACTTCTTTACGGTGAATTCTTCGCCATTCATCATATTTTTCACCTGTGCCTAACCCACTATGAAGGACAGCTACTTTTGAACCAAATCTCCCCTTAAATCGTTTAACCATCTGTGGTGTTAATGAAATCTCGGGAACTAATACAATTGCTTCTTTACCTTGATTTAAGACAGCGTCAATTGATTGAAGGTAAACTTCTGTTTTCCCGCTACCCGTTACACCGTAAAGAAGGAATACCTTATGAAGGACATCTTCAATTGAATCTAAGATCGGGCTAATTACTTTTGATTGTTCCTCGGTCAATGGTAAGGCAGTGGTTTTCTCAAAGTGATGGTGTTCAAAAGGATCTCGATAAGCTTCAACATTGATTTGCTTTAGTACACCTTTTTTTATTAGTGTTTTGATTGATGCTTCAGTACAATTTAAGTTAGTTATAAGTTCCTTTATTTCAACCGATTTTGGATGCTCTAAAAAATACGAAAGAATCTCCTTTTGTTTTATTGCTTGTGGAGGTAATCCCTTACTTAAGTCATCTAAATCATTGGCTGAAAGTATTGGCTGTATATGTCTTACCGTCTTTTTGTTTGCACGATCCTTTACTTTATAGACAACCTCAAGTAGACCAGCTTGAAGCTCTTTTTGTATAGATTTAAAGAGATTCTTGTTTTCAATTTCTTCCCACCCCAAGCGGTCGCTTGATCCAAATAATAGTTTGATACTAGGATCTAATACTTCAAAAGCCTCTTTTGAGATTAATTTAATTTCCTTTTCATATTTCGCCCTCATAGCTGCTGGTAACATCACCTGTAGCGCAGAAATCATAAAGCATAATGTCTTGTCAGTTAACCATTCACCAACCTGCAGAAGCTCCTTATTTAGAACTGGAACTAAATCTAATACGGTGTGGATTTTTTTCAACTTTTCCACTTCAGTCGTATCCCTGATTTCCATCACAAAACCTTGCACTTTTCTTGGGCCAAAGGGAACAATAACGCGCATTCCTGGTTGAATAAAATCAATCCATTCAGTTGGAATAAGATAATCAAAAAGCCGATCTGTTTGCATTGCTGGAACATCAACTACAACACTAGCTACTTTCATTGTTTATCTTTCTCTAGTAACCTAGATACTTCCTCAATGATTCGTTTGGCTACATCGCTTTTTGACATCAACGGTAAATCACTATATGTCCCGTCTTTTTTATATAATGTCACTTTATTTGTCTCAGTTCCAAAACCTGCGCCTTCTTCTTTAATATTATTCGCCACAATCATGTCTAAGTTCTTAGTGGCTAGCTTCTTATTCGCGTATTCCTCTACATGATCTGTTTCCGCTGCGAATCCTATTAATAATTGGTGGTTTTTATTTTCACCGAGAGTTTTTAAGATATCAATCGTTCTTTCCAATTCAATGGTGATGTTCCCTGACTGCTTTTTCACCTTATTTTCATGTACTAATTTAGGACGATAATCTGCAACAGCAGCCGACTTTATTACAACATCAGCATGTTCATAATGCTCCATTACCTTCTCGTACATTTCCTGCGCTGTTTCTACTTTAATAAGATTCACATGATCTGGACATTCAAGCGTCGTTGGGCCTGAGATTAAAATAACCTCTGCACCATAATTAGAGGCTTGTTCTGCGAGTGCATATCCCATCTTTCCACTAGATAGATTAGATAAAAATCGAACAGGGTCAATTGCTTCTCTTGTAGGTCCGGCAGTAATCAGAAATTTCTTCTTATGCAGTACCTTACTATTTTTAGCAAAAAAACTTTCTAGCACCTCAACAATTCGTTCCGGTTCCTCTAGTCTCCCTTTACCTACATAACCACATGCTAAATGCCCTTCAGATGGTTCGATAAAACGATATCCGAAGCTTGAAAGTGTCGCTATATTTTTGATTACCGCTGGATGGTTATACATATGTACATTCATTGCGGGCGCTATCCAAACTGGAGCCGTAGTTGCAAGAAGTGTAGTAGTTAGCATGTTATCTGCGATTCCGTGAGCTAGTTTTGCAATTACATTTGCTGTAGCGGGAGCAATAATCACTATGTCGGCCCAATCAGCTAAATCTATGTGAGCGATTACCTCTGGATTTTTTTCATTAAATGTATCATCAAAAACGTCATTGCGTGATAATGCTTGAAATGTCAGAGGGTTCACAAACTGCTTGGCAGATTCACTCATAATCACCTTAACAATTGCCCCTGCTTGAGTTAATTTGCTTGTTAATGCAGCAGCTTTATAAACTGCGATTCCACCACTAACACAAAGTAGTATTTTTTTATTATTTAGCATAACCTTTCCCCCGCTTCCGACTTGTATAATAGATGCATTTTTAGGGACTTTGTTTTATTAAAACCCTCATGGCCAAAAAGAAAAAATTTCTATGTAAGCTATTTTCATAAACATTGTTGCTTTTGAAAAGTCTATTAAATTCATAATAACTAAGTAGAGTGGCATCTTTTCTGCCAAATTAAAAACAGCATCCTAAAAAAACACTGTATTAACTTTAAACAAAGTCAATTAGCAACAACCTTTAAGAAAAGAGCCATTATGTAATTATGAAATATCCAAAGAATAAAACTCTTAAAAAAAGAGGTGTCCCAATTTACACTTTACTCGGGACGACCTCTTTGGAGCTATTCTGCATTCGTAGTAGTAGGTGATGTGTCAACATTCTCTTTTTTATCTGTAGTGTAGGTTAATACACCCGCATTTATTTCCTCTAAGGCTTTTCCAACAAATTTGTGTGAGCGAGGTTTCACCATTCTTTGATCCTTATTTTGTTGCATTAAACGTGCGCGCTTTGCCGCAACTGTAACCAGTGTATATTTAGAATCTAACTTATTCATTAGTACATCAATTGATGGGTATAACATATTATAACTCCGCCTCCATTATTCTTTTATATCGTCGTGCAACTCTTTCACGTTTGCAATGCTCAGCTGTAACAATAGACATGACACGTTCACAAGCAAGTTCCACTTGATCATTTTCAACTACATAATCATATGCATCCATCATTTCTATTTCTTCTCTAGCCACTTTCATTCTGTTATTTATTAAATCTTCAGATTCAGTACCTCTAGTTACAATCCTATTTTTTAATTCACTTAAACTAGGTGGCATTAAGAAAATAAATAATCCTTCAGGAAATGCCTTACGTACCTGAAGAGCGCCTTGCACTTCAATCTCAAGAAATACATCTCTACCTTTTTGAAGCGTTTCTTCTACATAATCAACAGGAGTACCATAATAATTCCCAACATACTCTGCCCATTCTAGCAGCTTTCCTGCTTCCATTAAGTTCTCAAATTCCTCTCTAGATTTAAAGAAATAGTCAACACCGTCTACTTCTCCTTCACGAGGCTTTCTTGTTGTCATTGAAATAGAATATTGCAGCTTTGTATCAGGTCTTGAAAATAGTTCTTTTCGCACAGTCCCTTTCCCAACACCGGACGGTCCAGAAAGAACAATTAATAATCCTCTTTCTATCATAATATATGCTGATACCTACCCTTCATCATTTAAATCATCTTTATTTGTTAATCGTTGTGCAACAGTTTCAGGCTGCACAGCTGATAGAATGACATGATCACTGTCCATAATCATTACAGCCCGAGTCCTTCTACCGTACGTTGCATCGATTAACATGCCCCGATCACGGGCCTCTTGGATCGTCCTTTTTATAGGAGCAGATTCAGGACTAACTATCGAAATAATTCGATTTGCAGAAACAATGTTACCAAAACCAATATTAATCAATTTAATATTCATTCTTGCTCCCCCTAAACATACACAAATCTATTTTTACCGTTATAAGTCTTTGATAATCAAATTTACGGTATTTTCTATTCAATATTCTGAACTTGCTCCTTGATTCGTTCCAAGTAGCTCTTCATTTCAACCACATAGCTTGCAATTGTGTAATCATTGGCCTTAGCACCGATTGTATTTGTCTCTCGGTTCATTTCTTGGACAATAAAATCCAACTTTCGTCCAACTGGGTTTTGTTGATTCAATGTTTCTAGAAGCTGTGTAGCGTGACTTCTTAATCTAATTAACTCTTCACTTATATCTGCTTTATCCGCGAAAATTGCCACTTCAGTCATAATTTTATTTTCATCAACAGCGCCTGACAAGTATTCATTTACTTTGCTAGAAATGCGTTCATGATATTTATCGACTACACTAGGAGCTAACTCTTTAATTTTTGATACTAAATTAACAATATGTAATGTTTGTTCTTGAATTTCTTTAGATAGTTGTTCACCCTCAGTTTCCCTCATAGCTCGAAACTGCTTCATTGCTAAATGAACAGTGTCAATGACTAGAACCTCTAGTTCAGAAGTGTTAGCTTCTTCTTCAACCACTGATGAAACACCTTCTAAATTAAATAAATGGTCTAGAGTGATTTCATCGGTAAGAGCATATCTTTCTTTTGTTTGTTGAAGTAACTGAAAATAGTGGTCCATCAAAGACCAGTCAACTTCCACATTTCGTTTAACAATTCCTTCTCCCTCAACTGTTAAAAATAATTCAATTCTTCCACGTTGAACATATTTATTTATTGCTTTTTTAATTTTATCTTCAATGACTGTAAGTTGTCTAGGGATTCTTACATGTATCTCACAAAATCGGTGGTTTACTGACTTCACTTCAGCAATTACACGTAAATGACCAACTTCTTTCTTAGCACGACCATATCCAGTCATACTGATCATCATTCTTATCACATCCAATATGTACTCAAAATTATATTTTACCATGTTTAAATAGAATTACGCACGTCTTTAATACTTCTATAAATAAAGCACTGCTCAGCCTATGGGTGACAATGATAAGATAGGCACTAATAAAGGGGGCGTTTATAACCTTCCGAATCGACTGGATGGTACCTTAAGCTAGACGCCGAGACTCGGTGCGAAATTTATACTTTCATATATTGTAAAAAAGGCAATGAGCAATGCTCATTACCTTTTGCATTATATCATATTTTATTTTTCTTTTCTTGACAATAATGATCCTGCTAGTAAAAAAGTTGGTAGTGCTGATAATCCAATAATTAATAACCAATCTCTAAGAGCAATTGCTTGTGTATGGAAAATCGGTTGTAACGGCTGATAATATATGACCACAAGCATTAAGAGAATCGACGATATAACAGCCCATACAAGGTATTTATTTTGAAATGGATTACGGTGGAATACAGATTTGTCACTTCTACAATCGAACACATGAATAAGTTGGGCTAGTACAAGAGTGCTAAACGCAATTGTCTGTGCATAGCCAAGATTGTTTGGATCTCTATTATAAACAATCATAAATGCAATTAAGGTTGCAATTCCAATTAAGAAGCCTCTGCTTATTACTTTCCAGCCTAGCCCACGTGCAAAAACTCCTTCTCTAGGACTACGTGGTTTTCTTTTCATTACATCATCCTCTGCCTGATCTAGCCCCAATGCCATTGCAGGTAATCCATCAGTAACAAGGTTCACCCAAAGGATTTGAATTGGGACTAACGGAAGAGGTAAGCCAAGTAGCATAGCAAAAAGCATAACAAGGATTTCACCTACATTTGAAGCTAGTAAGTATCGGATAAATTTCCGGATATTTTCATAGATGTTTCGACCTTCTTTAATGGCTGACTTAATTGTTGCAAAATTGTCATCTAGTAATACGAGTGAAGATGCTTCTTTTGCGACATCCGTACCTGTGATACCCATTGCAATCCCTATATCTGATGCTTTTATTGCAGGTGCATCATTTACCCCATCTCCAGTCATTGCAACAATATGACCTTTCTTCTGAAATGCTTTGACTATTTTTAATTTATGCTCTGGCGAAACACGTGCAAAAACGTAAACATCATCTACGATATCTTCCAATTCTTCGACCGACATGGCTGATAACGCGGCACCATCTAATACCTTTCCACTTCGAGGAAGTATACCAAGTTGAGTTGCTATAGCTTTAGCTGTAATAAGATGATCTCCGGTAATCATGACCGTCTTTATCCCAGCATCCTTACATTCCTTCACAGCCTGCTTTACTTCAGGACGAGGAGGATCAATCATCCCTTGTAATCCGATAAAAGTAAGATCCCTTTCAGCTTCCAATTCTGATGAGATAGGCTGATTTTCTGCTAGCGGTTTGAAAGCAACGGCAATGGTTCTTAATGCCTGTGAAGCAAGTTGTTCAATTGCTTTCTGTACATCTTGTTTATATTGACCATTTAGGTATTGTTGTCTATTTTGCCATAGAATTGATTCACTGTTGTTTAATAAAACATCTGGTGCCCCTTTAGTAATCACATACCGTTTCCCTGCTTTATCTCGAACAACCACACTCATCATTTTACGAGCCGAATCAAAAGGAAACTCATTTTCAATTGTGAATTGCGACAGAAGCTGCTCCTTGCCAATACCTGCTTTTATACTAGCTACAAGTATTGCTCCCTCTGTTGGATCACCATTAATGGTATATTCTTTATCTTTTAAAAATAGTTCTGAATTATTACAGAGCGCCCCAAAGGTTAATAATTGTTGAAGTGATTTTACTTTGCCAGGATCGACAGTTTCGTCGTTTTTATAGAAATTCCCTTGTGGCTCATATCCTGTTCCACTAACGTTCCAAGTTTCTCCACCTGACCATAAATGTGTCACAGTCATCTTATTTTGAGTCATCGTACCAGTTTTGTCAGAGCAGATAACCGATGCACAACCTAGCGTCTCAACAGCTGGTAGCTTTCTAACGATTGATTTCTTCCTGATCATTCGTTGAACACCAAGTGAAAGGGCAACTGTCACGATTGCAGGAAGCCCCTCAGGAATAGCCGCTACAGCTAGTGATACTCCCGCTAAGAACATATTATATATATCATGACCTTGAATGACCCCAATCACTACAACTAGTAAAGTTAATAATAGGGCAACAACAATTAGTATTTTACCTAACTGCTCTAATTTTCTCTGTAAAGGTGTGATCATGGTTTCGGCAGACTGTAACAGATCGGCTATCTGACCCATTGCTGTATCCATGCCTGTTCCAACAACAACACCAATCCCACTTCCTCTTGTCACCATGGTTCCCATGAAAGCCATATTCGTCTGATCACCTAAAGAAGTGTTGTCTTCATTAATAGGCTGAATTTCTTTTGTGACCGGTAATGATTCACCAGTAAGAGCAGATTCCTCAATCTCAAGGCTTTTCACTTCAGTTACCCGAACGTCGGCACCAATTCGATCTCCACTTGAAAACTTAATAACATCCCCAACAACCAGCTCTTTAGAAGGAATTTTCACCCACTCATTGTTTCTTAGAACATTTACCTGAGGTGCTGAAAGCTCCTTTAGTGCATGTAAAGATTTCTCAGCTTTTCTTTCTTGAAAAAATCCAAGAAAACCATTTATTAAAACAATCGCAATTATGGCAATCGCATCAATGTATTCACCTAGCAATCCAGAAATAAGTGTTGCAGCTAATAATACTACCACCATAAAGTCTTTAAATTGTTCTAAAAAAACTAACAAAGCAGATGGTCGATCTGCTTCCTTTAATTCATTAAATCCATATTGCTTTTGCCTTTCTTTTACAGCCTTATCAGATAACCCTGTCTCTAAATCAGTACTTAACGTATTTTCTACATCTTCCTTCCCCATCCGATACCACTTCATTCTGCTATTACACACTCCCTCACTAATAAATCTAGTAACATACAAACGCATTTATAAAAACGATGTAAACAAATAATTTCATTGTTCAATCAAAGCTTATTCAGCCTCGTCCCAAAAAATGCTATACTTTTTGTTAAGGACTTGTCCTAATTACTAAAGGTGATTTTTAAAGAGATTGTTGCTTGTATAATTATTTTTGAGTTGAAGTCTGTTTTTTCGAAGTAAATGGGCGGATTTCCGAGAACAGCCACTTCAATTAATTAATAGGTTTGTTTCGACCAATTTTTTCAGGCGAAGTCTTTCAAAAATAGCCTTAATAGAAAAAGAAAAGGGTGCTTAAACTCATGTCCTTTGATGGGATTTTTACACACGCTGTTGTTGATGAATTAAAAACAGCATTATCATCTGGAAGAATTTCAAAAATTCACCAGCCATATAAACAAGAATTAATCTTTCAAATACGTGCAAATGGGAAAAACCATAAGCTATTTATCTCTGCACATCCAAGTTACGCAAGAATTCATTTAACCAATGAAAATTATGAAAACCCTAGCGAACCACCTATGTTCTGCATGCTTTTAAGAAAACATTTAGAAGGAAGTATTATCGAGAACATTGAGCAAATTGAGATGGATCGAGTGCTTATTTTTACAATTAAAAGCCGAAATGAAATTGGAGATATTTCATATAAGCAACTCGTTGTAGAGATCATGGGGCGGCATAGCAACATTATTCTGCTAGATATGGAAAGACAAATGATATTAGATAGTATTAAACATATCTCACCTGCTGTTAACCGACACCGAATTGTGTTACCGGGTCAGGAATACATTGCACCTCCTGCTCAACAAAAGATGAATCCATTACTTGTAGAAGAAGACATGATTTTAAAGAAGATAAATTTTAATGCAGGAAAGATTGACCAACAAATCGTCGAGCAATTTTCGGGGATCTCACCCTTATTTGCCCGTGAAATTACCCACCTTGCTGGACTTGTCAACAGAGTAACGTTACCAAAGGCATTTCTCGGGTTAATAGAAAAGGTAAATAAGAAACAATATACTCCTACTTTGATTATTAATCCGAAAAAAGAGTACTTTTATATGATTGATTTGGAGCATATTGAAGGAGAAAGAAAAGAATTTGAATCAATTAGTGAAATGCTGGACCGTTATTACTACGGAAAAGCTGAGAGGGATCGAGTAAAGCAACAAGGCAATGACCTTGAACGCTTCATTTCAAATGAACGAAATAAAAATAAGAAGAAAATTAATAAACTGATTCAAACTCTTGAGGATGCAGGAAAAGCAGATCAATACAAATTATTTGGCGAACTCTTAACCGCTAATATGTATACCATTACTAGAGGGATGAAAGAAATCGAATTAATTAATTATTATACTGAGGAACAAGAGGTTATTAAAATTCCCTTAAATCCTATGAAATCACCTTCTGATAATGCTCAGGCCTACTTTCAAAAATATCAAAAAGCGAAAAACTCAATTTCAATAGTTGAAGATCAAATAACAAAAGCAAAAGAGGAAATAACATATTTTGACACTCTTTATCAGCAAATTGAATCTGCTTCTCCTAAGGATATACAGGAAATTAGAGAGGAACTAATTGAGGAAGGTTATTTAAAGAGTCGACAAACTAAAGGTAACAAAAAGTCGAAGCCTCAAAAACCGATTCTCGAGAAATATACCTCTAGTGACGGGACAACTATACTAGTTGGAAAGAATAATAAACAAAATGACTATTTAACCAATAAAGTGGCTGCTCGAGATGAAATGTGGTTGCATACAAAGGATATACCAGGATCACATGTTGTGATTCAAAGTAAAGATCCTTCTGAACAAACCATTTTAGAAGCTGCTAATCTTGCTGCTTATTTTAGTAAAGCAAAAACTTCCGCTTCCGTACCAGTGGATTATACATTGATTAGACATGTTAAAAAGCCCAGCGGTTCGAAGCCTGGATATGTAATCTATGATAATCAAAATACGGTTTATGTAACACCTGATGAGGATTTGGTGTTGGCTTTGAGGCAATAAGAAAAGTGTAGGGCTCCCGTCTATCGGCGACAGGCATAAGACAGTACTGAAAGAAGGTGCTTTTGCTTTCCGTTGTGATTGGCTTATGCCCCCGAGCCGATGGCGCCTGGGCTAGAGAAAAAAGGATTCAATTATTTATATTTTTATCTATTAAGAAAATTTCTAGCGCCTTGGTCAGTCCCGAAAAAGAGATGGAGGACCCTTCCAAGGGTCTAGGTGCTGGAGCTAGACAAGAAAAGAGACTGGGACAAAACCCGGTCCTTTTTTGTTTAATGAATCCGATAATCTGTACTTCTATGCCATTTACTCCTTTAAAATACAAAGGGTACAATTCTCCACCACACTTCTTACACGAAAACATAGGTGGAGTGGTAGGATCTAAAAACCAAAGGTGTGTAGACAAGCTATTACTCTAGGAGTTACTTTTACTTTCGTTTTAAGTGGCTGTGTCATATCATATTGATTTCACTGTGGTTGAATTTAAACGGAAAAATTCCGCTTAAATTGGGAAATATCAACATTTCCCTAAAAATAACAGGAGTTTTTCCGCTTATATGACCAGAATCTTTAGATTTAGTCATATATTAGAGACGTTAACCGGAATTCCTCCGGTTATATCTGCTTCTTAAGCCCTACTAGATACATTAACCGGAATTTCTCCGTCTATGAGTTCCTATACCTACGCGAAAAATCAACAAAGATGAATAACAAAGCTGCAAAAAAAAGTCCATTATGATCCGTGCTGCCTCATCCATAAATTCTTTAGAAGATGTCGATGTTGAAAGAAGACATCACGTAATCTAAAAAATTACATATCTACTATTAACTTGGAAAACATCTTCTGTGAGTAGTCTACTGCACCTTCACTTTCTCCAACAGAACAGGTCGTACAATATCTACCTTTACAACGATATGGTATTTTTCTAAACCACATCACCCTCTAGACAAAAAGAGTTTGAATCATTTTCTGTATCCCACAGTCCCTAAATTTCCCAACCTCCTTAATGACAATAGGACGAATCTTTGAACCCAAACTTTTTCTTGAATGCTTCTCAATATTGATATTTATCAAAGAATATTTGTTTTAGAATAGTAGCCTCCACACACGAAAAATACCACAGTATCAACGACTGTGGCAGTGCAAAATTTTATGATTTCTTATCTTTCAAGAAATTTGGTTCACTTTCTTCTTTTTCATAACCGACTTAACTGCTTCAGAGACTTGTTTCGATTCATTTATTTACCTCTAAAACTCTAAACAACTACCACAAAATAAAAAAAGCCCTAGAGAACATAGCTCTAAGGACCAAAATTTATTAATTATTAACTTTCACATCCAGCCATTCAGTCGGATTCGCTCTAAATCGTTCAAGCTTTTCTATATCATCCGCCGAAATAACACCCTTCTCTAAAGCAACTTCTACTAAAGAAGTATAGTCACTTAAAGAGACGGCATTGATTGTCTCTTCAGCCATCTTTTTATAACCAGCTTCAAGCTCGTATGAAAAAATCGCAACCACTCCAAGAACTTCACAACCAGCTTCTCTCAACGCCTTAACAGCCGTGATAACACTACCGCCGGTTGAGATTAAATCCTCTACGACAACAACCTTTTGACCTTCTACAACTTTCCCCTCAATTTGATTCCCTTTTCCATGCTCTTTGGCTTTACTACGAACATAGCACATAGGTAAGTCTAAAACGTCACTAACCCATGCTGCATGAGGAATCCCAGCTGTTGCAGTACCTGCTACTACTTCCGTTTCTGGAAAGTTTTCTTTAATTAAATTAGATAAACCACTAGCAATGTCTTTTCTTACGGAAGGGAAAGAAAGTGTTAGTCGATTATCACAGTAAATAGGAGATTTAATTCCAGACGACCATGTAAAAGGATCATTTGGTTTTAAGAACACTGCTCCAATTTCTAGTAAATGGCTTGCGATTAATTTATTCATACAATTACCCCTTCCCAACTCTTTTTAATATCATGATAAGCAATTAATGGATCCTTAGCTTTCGTAATGCTTCTTCCTACAACTATTCCTGTAGAACCTAATTCTCTAGCATACTCTGGTGTTACGATTCGAGTTTGATCTCCCTTTTCATCACTAGCAAGACGAATTCCTGGAGTAATTGTCATAAAATCTTCACCTAAAGATTCTCTAAGGATAGGCACTTCAAGTGATGAACAAACAACTCCTTCTAATCCACTTCGTTTCGCCAAGCGACCGTAGTGAACCACAACATCATTTAACGGCCGCTCAATCAAAAGCTGTTCATTCATCATCTTCTCAGACGTACTAGTTAACTGTGTTACGCCAATTAGACTTGGTCGTTTCGTCCCAACAGCTGTACCCTGATCCAAACCTTCCAAGGCAGCCTCCATCATAAGAGATCCACCAGCACAATGTAAATTCGTTAAATCAACACCTAATTTAGCAAGACCCTTCATCGCTGATTTTACCGTATTCGGGATATCATGAAGCTTTAAATCAAGGAAAATCGAATGCCCTTGCTCCTTTAATGCATGAATGATTGCTGGTCCTTCTTGGTAAAAAAGCTCCATCCCCACCTTTACATAAAGAGATTCATCCTTAAAATTTACTAGAAAGTTATTTACTTCTTGTAAACTAGGAAAATCAAGAGCTATAATTAACGGTCTTTGCATTCTTTCCCCAGCTCCTTCCAATACACTCTGAAATATGGTCAAACCCTAGTTCATCCAATAAACGAGGTAAATCATCAATGATGGTCGGACAGATGAAAGGATCTACAAAGTTGGCTGTACCAACTGCTACTGCACTTGCACCAGCATAAAAATATTCAAGTACATCTTCAGCTGTTTGTACTCCACCCATACCAATAATCGGAATAGAGACCGCTTGACTTACTTCATAAATCATTCGAATTGCAACTGGTTTAATCGCAGGGCCTGAAAGACCGCCTGTTTTATTCGCTAAAACTGGTTTTCCTGTTTTCAAGTCAATTCTCATTCCGACTAACGTGTTGATCATCGTTAAACCATCAGCACCAGCGTTTTCTACCGCTTTTGCCATATCCACGATATTTGCTACATTAGGTGATAATTTAACGTAGACAGGTACTTCTGATACGTCCTTCACTTTCTTCGTTAAATCGGCCGCAATTTCAGGAATGGTACCAAACGCAATTCCACCTGTTTTTACATTTGGACAGGATATGTTTAATTCTAATGCGTGTACATTTGGTGCTTTTGAGATCTCACTAGCTACCTGCACGTAGTCTTCTACTTGCGAACCAGCCACATTTGCAATGATTGGAACATTATATTGATTTAACCAAGGAAGCTCGTTTTGTAATACGTTATCAAGTCCAGGGTTTTGCAATCCGATTGCATTGAGCATTCCAGAAGTAGTCTCAGCAACTCTTGGTGTAGGATTCCCAAATCTAGGTTCCGCTGTTGTTGCTTTTATCATAATGGCACCAAGTAGACTCAAGTCATAAAACTGTGCATATTCTTTACCGAATCCGAAGCAACCAGATGCTGGCATAATGGGATTTTTGAGTTGTAAACCTGGTAATTCCATTTGTAATCGACTCACAGTACTACCTCCCCTACTTTAAACACTGGTCCATCACTACATACCTTTTTATATGAAAATCCTGTTGGATCATCCGCTGTATGACAAACACACGCAAAACATGCACCTACGCCACAACCCATCCGTTCTTCTAATGAGATATAAACATTTTTATCAGCATATTGTGACTCAATCGCCCGTAACATCGGAGTTGGTCCACATGAATATAAAACATCAAAAGTTAGTCCATAATTAGCAATAACATCCGTGACAAAGCCTCTTTCACCATAGCTTCCATCTACTGTTGCAATATACGTATCACCTAAAAGAGAAAACTTTTCTTGATAAAACACTGCTGATACAGACTGAAACCCAAGCACATGGATGACCTTTACACCTTTAGCGACTAATTGCTTTGATAATTCATAAAGTGGTGGGACACCAATTCCTCCGCCAACAAGGAGAGCTGTTTCCCCTTCTGAAACAGCTTCTAACGGAAAACCGTTCCCAAGCGGACCTAATACATCAACTGTTTCTCCGGTTGATTTTTCAGAAAGGACTCGAGTACCGAGCCCTTCACTGCGATAAATCATTGTAAACTGGTTTTGAGTTTTATCTATATTAGCAATACTAATTGGTCTTCTTAGTAAAGGATCTGTACTACTCGCTACTTTTAAATGAACGAACTGACCTGGTTCCTTAATTTCTTGAACTAAGTCACCTTGTAACGTTAGTTCAAAGATGTTTTCTACGATTGATGTTTGAGAAATTACTTTCATCAGTTCTTTTTTAATCAAGAAAAAGTCACCTCACGTGTTTGAACGATTTTAGGCATAGCTTCACTTGAAAATGTCATTGATTCTAACACTCCAAGGATTGCTTTTGCTGTATCTAGTGAAGTTAAACATGCTACTCCATTTTCTACTGATTCACGACGAATTCTGAATCCATCACGAAGTGGCTGCTTTCCTCTTGTTAATGTGTTAATTACAAATTGTGCTTCTCCTTGGCGGATGACATCAATTAAATTCTTTTCTTGTGATCCAATTTTGTTTACAACTGTTACTGGAATTCCAGCTTGTGTGATTAAGCTCGCTGTTCCACTTGTAGCCATAATGTTATATCCAATAGCGTAAAATCTTTTAGCGATATCTAATGCCTCTTCCTTATCTTTATCAGCAATTGTCATCAGAACTGATCCATGTGTAGAAATTTTAGTACCTGCTGCTACAAGACCTTTGTATAAAGCTTTTTCAAGTGTAGAGTCTTTACCCATTACTTCACCTGTTGATTTCATTTCCGGTCCAAGTGAGATGTCTACTCTTCTTAGCTTTGCAAATGAGAAGACAGGAACCTTAACATATACTCCTTCACTTTCAGGATGTAACCCTGTTTGATAGCCAAGATCTCTTAATGAAGTTCCCAAGATTACTTTTGTTGCAATATTCGCCATTGGTACACCAGTAATTTTACTTAAGAATGGAACGGTTCTACTAGAACGTGGATTAACCTCTAGTACATAAACTACTTCTTTTGCGATAACAAATTGAATGTTTAATAGTCCCTTAATCTTTAAGCCTTTTGCTAGTGAAATTGTATGGTTAATAATTTGTTCTCTAACATCTTGTGACAAGCTTTGCGGTGGATACACTGCAATTGAATCTCCTGAATGGACTCCAGCACGCTCAATATGCTCCATGATTCCAGGAATAAACACTGTTTCACCATCACAAATCGCATCTACTTCGATTTCTTTACCAGTTAAGTAACGATCGATTAATACCGGATGTTGCGGATTAACTTTTACTGCATTTTCCATATAGTGAAGCAACTCTTCAGTTTTATAAACGATTTCCATCGCTCTCCCACCAAGTACGTAGGATGGACGGACTAATACTGGATATCCAATAGATTCAGCAATTAATACTGCTTGTTCAACAGAGGTAGCAGTTTTCCCTTTTGGTTGTGGTACACCAAGTTCATTAATTGTTTGTTCGAATTTATCACGATTCTCTGCACGATCCATGTCTTCTAAAGACGTTCCTAAGATTTTTACGCCTCTAGCCGCAAGACCGTCAGCCAAGTTAATTGCTGTTTGCCCACCGAATTGAACAACTACACCTTCTGGTTTCTCGAGTTCAACAATATGCATAACATCTTCTAGTGTTAATGGTTCGAAATAAAGCTTATCAGAGATACTGAAATCAGTGGATACTGTCTCTGGGTTATTGTTGATAATAATAGCTTCATATCCAGCTTCTTTAATTGCCCATACTGAATGTACTGTTGCATAATCAAACTCAATTCCCTGACCAATTCGGATTGGTCCAGAACCTAACACAATCACACTTTTACGTTCTGTTACGATTGATTCGTTTTCATCTTCATATGTTCCATAGAAGTAAGCTGTTGATGATTCAAATTCAGCTGCACATGTATCTACCATTTTGTACACTGGCATGATATTTTCGTTCGTGCGAATTTGATAGATTTCTTGTTCTGCCATTTCCCAGAGATTTGCAATCGCATAGTCAGAGAAACCTAGTTTCTTTGCTTGAATTAATGTTTCTTTATCACCTTTATGCTCCTTTAATCTAGCTTCAAAACTGATAATATTCTTGATTTTTTGAAGGAAGAATAAATCGATTTCACTCCATGCGTGGATTTGCTCAATGGTTACTCCTCGTCTAATGGCTTCAGCAATATAGAATAAGCGCTCATCTCCAGCTTTGCGAATTCTCTTTTCAATGATTTCGTCATCAAAGCTTGCTGCATCCTTTAATTCTAAGTGATATACATTTGCTTCCAGTGAACGAACCGCTTTTAAAATCGATTCTTCAAAGTTACGTCCGATTGCCATCACTTCACCAGTTGCTTTCATTTGAGTTCCAAGGCGTCTGTTTGCTGATTCAAATTTATCGAAAGGCCATCTTGGAATTTTTGTAACAACATAATCAAGAGCTGGTTCAAAGCAAGCGTATGTTTTTCCAGTTACAGGGTTAATCATTTCATCAAGTGTTAATCCTACTGCGATTTTAGCTGCAAGCTTAGCAATTGGATAGCCAGTTGCTTTAGAAGCAAGTGCAGATGAACGACTTACACGAGGGTTTACCTCAATAATATAGTAGTTAAAGCTATGGGGATCTAATGCCAGTTGAACATTACAACCACCTTCGATTTGAAGTGCACGAATAATTTTTAATGAAGTATTACGTAATAATTGATATTCACGGTCACTTAACGTTTGGCTTGGTGCAGTTACAATGGAATCACCTGTGTGAACGCCAACTGGATCAAAGTTTTCCATATTACACACTACAATTGCATTATCTGCTGAATCGCGCATTACCTCATATTCTATTTCCTTAAACCCAGCAATGCTTTTTTCAAGTAGACATTGTGTTACAGGGCTGTTCTTCAAACCACTTGTGACTATTTCAGTTAATTCTTCATCATTATGGCAGATACCGCCTCCTGTTCCACCAAGTGTATAAGCTGGTCTAACAATAACCGGATATCCAATTTCTCCAACAAATTTAAATGCTTCTTCTAAAGTATGGATAATATCACTATCAGGAACTGGCTCATTTAATTCATTCATTAATGTACGGAACAAGTCTCTGTCTTCCGCTTTTTCAATCGCAGAAAGCTTCGTACCTAAGATTTCTACTCCACACTCATCTAAAACACCAGAGTTTGCTAGTTCTACAGCTAGATTAAGACCTGTTTGCCCACCAAGTGTTGGTAAAAGGGCATCTGGACGTTCTTTACGAATGATACGACTTACAAATTCAAGATTCAGAGGTTCAATGTATACTTTGTCTGCAATTTCTGTATCTGTCATGATTGTTGCAGGGTTTGAGTTAACCAATATAACTTTATAGCCTTCTTCTTTTAATGCGATACAAGCTTGAGTACCTGCATAATCAAATTCTGCTGCTTGCCCAATAACAATTGGTCCTGATCCGATTACTAGAATTGTATTTATGTCTACGCGTTTTGGCATACTTTTTCCCCTGCTTTCTTGTTAGTTTCAATCATCTGTAAGAATTCATTGAACAGTCCATTCGCATCCTCTGGTCCTGGTGAGGCTTCTGGATGGTATTGAACAGTAAATGCTAGGAATTCCTTATGGCGTACTCCTTCAACTGTTCCATCATTTAAAGCGATATGGGTTACTTCTAGTTCTGTAGTTTTTAGTGATTCTTCATTTACTGTATATCCGTGGTTTTGTGAAGTAATCGCTACCTTCCCAGTAGCTAAATCTTTTACTGGATGATTTGAGCCACGGTGACCAAATTTTAACTTTTCTGTATCTGCACCATTTGCTAGTGCGAATAACTGATGACCTAAACAAATTCCGAACAATGGCACCTTCCCTAACACTCCATTTATCATTTCAAGTGCTTCTGGTACATCCTTTGGGTCCCCAGGTCCATTACTCAGCATGATTCCATCAGGACTTAAGGATAGAACTTCTTCAGCAGTTACATTATAAGGAACAACGATCACATCACAGTCTCTATTATTTAACTCTCTTAAGATACCGTGCTTCATACCATAGTCAACTAGTACGACACGATGTCCTCTTCCAGGACTTGGGTACGCACTTTTGGTAGATACTGTTTTTACTTGATCTGTTGGCAACCTATGACCCTTTAACTTAGCCACAACCTCATCCACATTTGCATCCAATCCACAAAAGGCACCTTTAAGCGCTCCATGCTGACGAATAATTCTAGTAAGCTTTCTTGTATCAATACCCGCTAATCCAGGAATGTTTTTTGCTTTAAAATAATCATTTAATGTAAATTGATTACGAAAATTTGAAGGATGTTCACAAACCTCTTTCACAATAAACCCGTGTATTGCTGGATTTATAGATTCAAAATCATCACGGTTAATTCCATAGTTTCCGATAAGAGGGTACGTCAATGTTACGATTTGCCCACAATAAGATGGATCCGAAAGAATTTCTTGGTAACCAGTCATACCTGTATTAAATACAACCTCACCAATTGTGTCTTCTTCACTACCGAAGCCTTCACCCACAAATACTGTTCCATCTTCTAATACTAGTTGTCGTTTCATACTAAGACGCTCCCTTTCTCCCAAGCAATTTTGCCATTCACTAACGTCATAACTGGCCATCCCTTACAATTCCAACCAGCAAATGGTGTGTTTCTTCCTTTTGATAAAAATGTTTCTGGATTAATTTCCTGTTCTTCTTTTAAATCTATAATTGTAATGTCAGCTACAGCTCCAACCTCTAAACTTCCTCTGTCTAGACTAAATGTTTCAGCAGGTTTAACTGTTAAGAATTCGATTAATTGTTGTAATGTTATTTTTCCCGTTTCCACAAAGTGTGTGTACAATAACGGAAAAGCTGTTTCTAATCCTACAATCCCAAAAGGTGCTAGCAGCATTCCCTCATTTTTTTCGTCAGCAGTATGTGGCGCATGATCCGTCGCAATGAAATCAATCGTGCCATCAAGTAAGCCTTCAATTAATGCAGCACGGTCTGCTTTTCCACGGAGTGGCGGATTCATTTTATAATTAGGATCTAAACCTGGAATATCTTCGTCACATAATAATAAGTGGTGTGGTGTGACTTCTGCAGTAACCTTTATTCCTGCGCGCTTTGCATCTCTCACTACTCGCACAGACTCTTTTGTACTGATATGACAAACATGATAATGACATTCTGCAGCTTCAGCTAACAACACATCTCTTGCAATATGAACAGATTCACATACTGCTGGTATACCATTTAGACCGTTTTCCTTAGAAAATACACCCTCATGCACACTACCTTTGTTTATAAGTGTGTTTTCTTCACAGTGAGCAACAATCGGCATATTAATTGATGCAGCTTTTTTCATTGCTTGAAGCATCATCGCTGCTGATTGAACACCAACACCATCATCAGTAAAAGCAAAGGCACCGGCATTTTTTAATCCTTCCATATCAACAAGTTCTTCGCCTAATTCGCGGATTGTAATTGATGCATATGGTAAAACATTTACATGAGCGGTTTCTTGAATTCTAGTTTGTAGTTTATTCATCTGTTCAACACAATCTGGTACTGGTCTTGTATTTGGCATTGCTGCAATGGTTGTAAATCCACCTTTTGCTGCAGAGTATGAACCAGTTTCAATAGTTTCCTTATGTTCGCCGCCCGGCTCACGTAAATGTACATGTACATCGATAAAGCCAGCTGAAATTAAGTTTCCTTTCACATCAATAAGTTCACAGTTTGTTTGGTCTAAGTTCTGACCTATCTCTACGATTTTATTATTCTCAATTTTAACTTCTACCTCATTTAATTGACCTTCATTATTTATAACTGTTCCATTAATTAGTAGTGTTAACATACAACCACTCCTTCTTTCGCTACTTGTAATGCGCGTTTTAATACAGCCATTCTGATAAAAACTCCATTTTCCATTTGTTTAAAAATCATAGAGCGTTCACATTCAACCAACTCACTTGCAATTTCAACATCTCGATTAAACGGTGCTGGATGCATGATAATGCTTCCTAATTTCATGCGTTTTTCTCGTTCAATCGTTAACCCAAACAATGCATGGTAATCTTTTTTAGATAGACCCATTGCTTCATTATGACGTTCATGTTGAATTCTAAGGAGCATAACTACATCAGAAGTTTCAATCGCTTCATCAATATGAACATATTGACCATATGGATTTGTACTGTCTTGCCATTGATTGGGTGCGGAAAAGACAACCTCTGCTCCCAGCCTATTTAGTACTTCTGCATTAGAACGAGCAACACGACTATGTCGGATGTCTCCAACAATCGCAATCTTTAATCCTTTAAATCTTCCAAACTGTTGTTTTATCGTTAAAAGATCTAGGAGTGATTGAGTGGGATGATGACCACATCCATCACCTGCATTAATAATTGGTATATTCACTTTACCTTGTAACTCTTTGAAATATTCATCTTGGGGATGTCGAATGACTACCGCTTTTGCTCCAATTGCTTGTAGTGTTCGGATTGTGTCATATAAGGTTTCACCTTTTTGAACACTAGATGTTTCAGCTTCAAAATTTAATACCTCAAATCCCATTTTGCGCTCTGCCACTTCAAAACTAAATTTTGTTCTTGTACTTGGTTCAAAGAAAAGATTTGCAATGAATGTTTGTTGATCAATACTCCATTGTTTACCGTTTTTAAATTTTTCGGCATCCTCAAGGATCTCATCTAAGTCTGTAATTGTTAGTTCATTCATTGTTAGTAAATGGTTCATAGCCATTCCTCCTATTTAATCATCTTTCTAAAAAACAAGAATTTCATCTATAAAAAACACCCTATCTTTATTAAAAGACAGGGTGTAATACGCATTAGAAATAATTATGGTCACCTGCCATAATTGTCCTAATACACACCCTTCAAAGTCTCACAGTACTTCATTAAAAGGTCCTTATTTATTTTTCAAACATTTGTTCATCACCCATGGATGCTTCTTTCCCCGGGAGTATTAGATTAAGTACGACACCAACTATTGCTGCAAGAGCCATTCCAGAAATAGAAAGTTCTTCTGTTACTTGCATATATGCTCCACCAACCCCGATAACAAGGATTACTGAAGAAATGATTAAGTTACGTTTATTTCCTAGATCCACTTTATTATCAATTAACATTCTCAAGCCAGAGGAAGCGATAATTCCAAACAAAAGGATAGACACACCACCCATAACTGCTGTAGGAATAGATCCAATGACTGCCGTTATTTTACCAATGAATCCAAAAATGATTGCTAGGATTGCTGCTCCACCTATGACGAACACACTAAACACTCTTGTGATTGCTAGAACTCCTATATTTTCACCATAAGTAGTATTAGGCGGTCCCCCAATTAAGGAAGCAATGATTGTAGCAACCCCGTCACCAAGGATTGATTTATGTAACCCTGGTTTTTCAACAAAGTTCCTACCTACAACTTTACTTAATACCATTTGGTCACCTATATGTTCTGCTATCGTTACAATTGCTACTGGCACCATTATTAGTGCTATTTCCCACGTTAACAAGGGTGTGTAGCTTACAAAAGGCACAAGGAAATCTGGTGCTTGGATAAAACTAGCCTCCGCAATTGGAGTTAAATCAACTAATCCTTGGGTATAAGCAAAAATATACCCCCCTATAATCCCTGCAAGGATCGGTACCAGTCCGAAAAATCCTTTTACGAAGATTGCACAAATAATTGTTATAGCCAAGGTTACAAGTGCTACAGTGAAATGAGTAGTACTGTAGATTAAATCTTGTGGCGGAGCACCTGGATTTTCATACATTGCCATATTAACTGCTGTACTGGCTAACCCTAATCCAATTACGATAATAACTGGCCCCACAACAACAGGTGGTAAGATTTTAAAGACCCACTTTAATCCTAACCCCTTAATAAGTAGTGCAACAATTCCATATACAAGTCCTGCAAGAAAACTACCCATCATTGCTGCTTGTGGACCACCATACTCTGTTGCAATAACGATTGGTGCAATAAACGCGAAAGAAGAACCAAGATATGCTGGTATTTGCCCTCTTGTAATTAATAGATATGATAACGTTCCTAATCCACTTGATACTAGTGCAACTGCTGGACTAAGTCCAACGAGCATTGGTACAAGTATAGTAGCTCCAAACATTGCAAATAAATGCTGGATACTAAAAACAATCCATTTACCAGCTGATGGAACCTCACGAACATCTAAAACTGGTTTTTCAGTATTCATAGCCATATTTTTAACCTCCTTAAAGGTTATCTTTTTACTTAAATTCATTTTCATGCATTTATATCGTGATTAAGATAACATTCAAAATTTATTTTTGTATAAATAAAGCCTCTTTGAGTCCATTTACGGCACAAAGAGGCATAGTTTATCCCTAGGGATAATTGCACACTTTGAAGCCTCACAGGACTTAATTAAAGAGTGATTTATTTATCATGTATACTTACTTGATCAATATGGTCAATTTCTTCTAGTTCAACAACAATTTTTTCAGAGCTTGCTGTTGGAATGTTCTTTCCTACGAAATCAGCGCGAATTGGAAGTTCACGGTGCCCTCTATCCACTAAAACTGCAAGCTGAATTTGTGAAGGTCTTCCAATATCAACCAATGCATCCAATGCAGCTCTTACTGTTCTACCTGTAAATAAAACATCGTCTACTAGTATTACTTTTTTATTAGTGATATCAACCGGGATGTCCGAACCTTTCACCTCTGGTTCAAGATCCTTCGTTTTTTTTGTTAAATCGTCTCGATATAGAGTAATATCTAGTTCACCTACTGGGATGTGTTTTCCTTCGATCTGATGAATTCTCTCTGCAATACGATTCGCAAGATGGATTCCTCTTGTTTTAATTCCGACTAGGATACTATCTTCAATTCCTTTATTTTTCTCAATAATTTCGTGTGCAATTCGGGTTAATGCTCTTCTGATTGCTTGGTTATCAAGAACAAGAGCCTTTTCAACCATTTCTTTCACCTCTTATTTAATTTTGATTTTTCCCAACAAAAAACCCCTCTTACGAAGGGCAAGAGGGGTTTGGTAATAAGAATAGAATACACCTATCCTATTATATATTCCGTTCCCTTCTCAGCCTCACGGGACTGTACTTAAAGGTTCATCTTTAACTAAGACAATCATAATCCACGTATCGAATTTTGTCAATTGCTTTTTAATTGTTCCAATAATGAAACAAATTCATCAGGCAGTGGAGCCTCAAACTCTAAATACTCTTTAGTTCTAGGGTGTATAAATCCAAGAACCCCAGCATGTAAGGCTTGTCCATCAAGTGGTAACGTTTTTTTAGGACCATACTTTGGATCCCCGGCTAATGGATAGCCAATATATTTCATATGAACACGAATTTGATGTGTTCTTCCAGTTTCAAGTCTACATTCGACAAATGTAAACTCCTTGAACCGTTCTATTACATTAAAATGAGTAACTGCGGTCTTGCTATTATCATCAGTAACGGTCATACTTTGTCTTTCTCTTTTATCGCGTCCGATTGGGGCATCAATTGTCCCTTGATCATGTGGAATGACACCATGAACAATTGCTTTGTATTTTCTAGTCACAGTTTTATCTACTAATTGTTGTACTAAAGATTCATGGGCTAAGTCATTTTTAGCAACCATTAATAAACCAGATGTATCCTTATCTATCCTGTGAACAATCCCAGGTCTCAGAACACCGTTGATTCCAGATAAATCTTTACAATGAGCCATCAATCCGTTTACTAATGTTCCACTATGGTGTCCAGGGGCAGGATGAACTACCATTCCCTTTGGTTTATTAACCACTAATACATCAGAGTCTTCATAATATATATCAAGATTCATTTCTTCTGGAACAACATCTAGTAACTCGGGATCTGGTAAAGTGATTTCAATTTTATCGCCTAAACTACATTTATAATTTGGTTTAATGGTCCTTCCGTTAACTAGTACGTGGCCTTCCTTGATCCACTGCTGGACTTGACTTCTTGACCATTCTTCATTCTCCAAGGAAATTACTTTGTCAATTCTATCATTTTGTGCTTCGTCTTCAACCATTATTATATTTTCTGTCATTTAACCTTCTCCTTATCAAATTTCCCTTCAAACATTGTTAAAATAAAAATTAACCCTACTCCAATAACAAGAGCAGAATCAGCAATGTTAAAGATTGGGAAATCATATGAAAAAATCCATGTATCTATAAAGTCTACAACTTCCTTACGAAAAATACGGTCAATAAAATTACCAATTGCTCCTCCAAGCATTAAACCTAGTGCAATACCGAAAAGTCGTTGATGAGGTTTTAAACTTTTTATATATATCACCAATATGATAACGACTATCGTTGTGATTATATAGAAAAACCACATTTGACCTTGTAATATTCCCCATGCAGCACCTTTATTTCGATGTGAAGTTATGTATAAAAAGTTATGAATGACTGGAATCCTTTGCCCTAATTCCATATAACTTACAATGACCCATTTCGATAGTTGATCTGCTAAGATTATTAAGACTGCTATAATGTAATATAACAATAAAATACCCCTCTTTCGTTCATTCATGTACCATTTGAATTTTAGCATAATAAATGAATAAGTTACAACGACAATCTAATTTTTAAATTTGGTCTACCCTGAAAAAAGAAATGCGGAAGGCGCTCGTTCATCGGCGACAGGCATAAGACGAGCTGGCTAGAAGATTGCTTTTAACCTTCTAGGGTGGATTGACTAGACCTGAGAGCCGATAGCGCCTGAAGCTATAGACACTAAGCTAAGTATAATTTTTCATACTCCATGGTGCGAATTAAATTAGCATAGGTGTCTACCCTGAAAAAAGAAATGCGGAAGGCGCTCGTTCTTCGGCGACAGGCATAAGACGAGCTGATAGCGCCTGAAGCTAGACGCTAAGCTAAGTATAATTTTTCATACTCCATGGTGCTAATTTTAATTAGCATAGATGTAGATGTCTACCCTGAAAATAAACTTTAGTTTGGAGTTCCATGAGCTGCGAGCCACGTTGTCTGATTCCTTTACTAATACCAAAAGCCCAACAAAGGGAATTAAAGAGGTTGTCTGATTCCCTTTTTGATGCCAGAAGCCCAACAAAGGGAATCAAAGCGGTTGTCTGATTCCCTTTCTGATGCCAAGTGCCCTAGAAAGGGAACCAAAGGGGCTGTCTGATTCCCTTTCTGATGCCAAGTGCCCTAGGAAGGGAACAAAAGGCTGTCTGATTCCCTTTCTGATGCCAGAGCCCACAAAGAGAATCAAAGCGGTTGTCTGATTCCTTCCTTTACTAATACCAAAAGCCCAACAAAGGGAATCAAAGGATTGTCTTCTAAGATTCCATACACAAGATTAAAAGCAATACTATCTGTATAACAGGTTAGTCTCCCTTGGAAATAAATTGGTGTGCAAACGAAATAGGGTGATTAGAAACGATTTCGATTTCTCTTCCCTAAAAATAAAAAAGAAAATGATATCAATCATTTCCTCAAAAAATTAATATAAAAAATACTGTTGACTGTTGATAAGCTTATTGGATATAAAAAGTTAGTTTATTATCTCTCCATAGATAGGGGAAAAGAGGATATCCCCCAAAGAAGTGATTAAGTTAAATCACTTCTTATCGTGAAGAAACTTAAGTGGAAATAACAGAATCTAATGAGGGGATTATGTGACGATTACTAATAAAAAGTTCACTAAATGTAAAGTCATTAACAGTTCTAGCCGTAGGAAGAATCTTTAGTTTATCTAGTGGGATATGCTGTCCAGTTTCTTCGCAAATTCCATAGGAACCGTAATGTAACTTCCCGAGTGCCCTTTCTACATCTTGCAAATCCTCTTTTACATGATGTAGAACAAGCTTTTCTTTTTCAGAAGTACTATTTTCAGGAAGAAACTCTTTACTCATTTCAAAGTCTGTTGTGCTGGATAACCTCTTCAGAAGTTCTCTTCTTGTTAACTCTAACTCGGCTTTAATCTCTGCATATTGATCGTTCATTAGAACGCCTCCTTATCATGCCATTGATTAATGCTTATTAGGTGGTAGTGATAGTGTATCCGAAAACAACTAAAAAAAAGCCCTGCAAGTTTTTCCTTTATATTCAATTCCCTTATACATACAATACGCTAGTTAAACATATTTGTGACGGCCTAACAAGCCTGTTTTTATGTATAAAAAAAACAAGTAAAGCCTTCTACCTGTATTCTTTTGAATTCATCAGGTCTTGAAGTGATTGGCTTATCATAAGCCCTAAAGCAAGACCAAAACCACGGGTATATACTTCTTAAACGCAAAAATAGAGAGCCTTAAATAAGGGGCTCTCTATTTTTTTGATAATTATTTAATTATTATTTTGTATAACTCTCTTCAACAACATCTGCACAACGTGAACATAAAGATGGATGATTAGAGTCAGTTCCAACCGTAGTTGAAACAACCCAACATCTCTCACAAGTTTCACCCTCAGCCGAAGCAACAACAATCTTGACTTGGTCAAAAGCCTGAGCATTTTCTGGTGCTTCATCAAATGTACCTCCGATTGAAAATCCTGAAACGATAAAGAGCTGTTGTAAATTTTCAGAAACAGACTCTAATAATTGCTTTGCAGAATCATTCGGATAAAGTTTAATGCTCGCTGCTAATGACTTACCAATCACCTTTTCATTACGAGCGACTTCTAATGCTTTTAAAACGTCATCTCTTAGTTCCATGAAGGCATCCCATTTGGATTCTAATTCATCTACATTTGCTAATTGCTTAGATTGAGGCATATCTACCAGTTGTACACTTTCTTCTTCAACAGACTCAATATAAGTCCAAACTTCATCTGAAGTATGTGGTAAGATTGGTGCAACCAACTTTGTTAAAGTTAGTAAAGCTTCATATAAGACAGTTTGAATTGCACGTCTTTCTTTGTTATCAGCAGCTTCAATATATAATACATCTTTAGCGAAATCTAAATAGAATGAGCTCAATTCAATTGTACAGAAATTGTGTACATTATGGTAAATTGCAGCAAACTCATAATGATTATATGAATGCTTAACCTTATCAATAAGTTTATTTAGTTTAACCAACATGTATTGATCAACTTCACGTAATTCAGAGTATTCAATTGCGTCCTTTTTAGGATCAAAGTCAGCAAGGTTTCCTAGTAGAAATCTAAATGTATTTCGAATCTTACGATATACCTCAGCAACCTGCTTCAAAATATTATCAGATACACGTACATCTGATTGATAATCCACAGATGCTACCCATAGTCTTAGGATATCTGCGCCAAGCTGATTCATTACCTTTGCAGGGATGACAACATTCCCTAAAGACTTACTCATTTTTCTACCATTGCCATCTAAAGCAAATCCATGACTTAATACCCCTTTATAAGGCGCTTTCCCAGTAACTGCAACAGCTGTTGAAAGTGATGAGTTAAACCATCCACGATACTGATCAGAACCTTCAAGATATAAATCTGCTGGTCTTTGAAGATCGTCTCTTTCCACAAGTACAGATTGATGTGATGAACCAGAATCAAACCAAACATCCATGATATCTGTTTCTTTTGTAAATACTCCATTGGGACTTGTTTCATGAGTAAATCCTTCTGGTAATAAATCCTTCGCTTCTTTTTCGAACCAAATATTTGATCCATGTTGTCTGAATAGGTTAGAAACATGGTCAATTGTTTCATCCGTGATAATAGGCTCGCCATTCTCACCGTAGAACACAGGAATTGGCACACCCCAAGCGCGTTGACGAGAGATACACCAGTCGCCGCGATCACGAACCATATTAAATAAGCGTGTTTCACCCCAGGCAGGAACCCATTTTGTTTCCTTTACCGCGTCCATTAATTCACTTCTAAAATCTTTAATAGATGCAAACCATTGTGCAGTTGCTCTAAAAATTGTAGGCTTTTTTGTTCTCCAGTCATGTGGATATGAGTGAGTGATAAAAGAAAGTTTTAATAACGCTCCAACTTCTTGTAGTTTTTCAGTAATTGGTTTATTAGCTTCATCATAAAACAATCCTTCAAAGCCAACTGCTTCTTTTGTCATATGTCCTTTTTCATCAACTGGGCATAAAACATCTAAACCATATTGTTGTCCAACGATGAAATCATCTTCCCCGTGTCCTGGTGCAGTATGAACACACCCTGTACCTGCTTCAGTTGTTACATGCTCTCCATTCATTACAAGTGAGTCGCGCTTATAAAGTGGATGAACAGCAACAACCCTATCAAGTTCTGATCCTTTGTAAGTATTGACTGTAGTTGTTTCTTTCCAATCAAGTTCCTTAGAAACGGCTTCAAGTAACTCCGAAGCAACGATATATTTTGTGCCATCAACAGACACTACGCTATATTCAAGGTTCGGATGTAAGCTAATTCCTAAATTCGCAGGAATTGTCCATGGAGTTGTTGTCCAGATAATGAATTTTTCGTCTCCTTCAAGGACACCTCTTCCATCTTTCACATCAAATGCTACATAAATTGAAGCAGATCTTTTATCCTGATACTCAATCTCAGCCTCGGCTAATGCAGATTCACTAGATGGTGACCAATAAACTGGTTTTTTCCCTTTATAAATATAGCCTTTCTTAGCCATATCACCAAAAACCTTAATTTGTTGTGCCTCATATTCAGGCTTTAAAGTAATATATGGATTATCCCAGTCCCCGCGGACTCCTAGACGTTTAAATTGTTCTCGTTGATTGTTTATTTGCTCATAAGCGTATTCCTCACAAAGCTTACGAAACTCTGCTACACTCATTTCCTTGCGGTTGATTTTTTTATTTTTAGTTAATGCGGTTTCGATTGGTAAGCCATGAGTATCCCAGCCAGGAACATACGGAGCACAGTATCCATCCATTGATTTGAATCTAACAATGATATCCTTAAGAATTTTATTTAATGCATGGCCCATATGAATATCACCATTTGCATATGGTGGTCCGTCATGAAGAATAAATAATGGTCGACCCTTTGTTCTCTCTTGTACTTTCTTGTAAATATCAGTTTCATTCCAGATTTGTTGCACTTGAGGCTCGCGATTCGGTAGATTACCTCTCATTGGAAAATCAGTTTTAGGCATTAATAACGTATCTTTATACTCCATTTAAATCCTCCTCATTTTTTAGAAACATTTTTGCTAAAGAAATAGTTGTTTAAATTAAAAAAACAAAAAAACCCTCTCATCCCAAAAGGGACGAGAAGGTTTTCCCGCGGTACCACCCTAATAGACTATTTAATAAAAGCCCACTTTATCATTCGTAACGAGAATGTATTCGCCAATGCTTACTAGTAGGTTCAGCAAGGAACTCAAGGGTGATTTTCATATTAATCGCTTATACCGAGCTCTCACCCTCCTCGGTTCGCTTATTATAAGCACTGATTAATATTACTGTCCCTATCAAAGTAATTATTTTATAAAAGCTAAGTACTCTATATCGTTATAAAATTATATGTGAGTTAGTTCAAATAGTCAAGAACTCACAATTTATTTTTCATCTGATTCTGCAAAAACAGGCTCAGCACTATCTACATTATATTCCATCAATTGATCCCAGTCATCACTAACAAGCATGTCTAATTGAGCTTCGATTAGCATTTTAAAACGATTTCTAAATACTTTAGATTGCTTTTTTAACTCATCAATTTCCATAGCAATCTTCCTCGATTTAGAAAGTGATTCATTAATAATTCGGTCTGCATTTTTCTCGGCTTCTTTGATAATTAATTTAGCCTCTTTTTGAGCGTTACGCTTTACTTCCTCAGCTGTTTCTTGAGCAATAACAATCGATTTGTGTAAAGTTTCCTCAATATTAGTAAAATGACCCAGTCTTTCGTTTTGTTCCAAAAGTTTACTTTCTAATTCTTTCTTTTCACGAATTACTGATTCATAGTCTTTTATCACTTGGTCAAGAAATTCATTAACTTCATCCTCATCATATCCACGAAATCCTTTATTAAATTCTTTGTTATGAATGTCTAATGGCGTTAAAGGCACAATTAGCCACCTCCAATAATTATTGTTATTTTATTTTGGCATTTTAATCAATACACTTTTTTCACAAAATTGATTTTTGATAGAGTAATCATTATATTAGTGAATGATATAATATTTCGACATAATTACATAAATTCCTGCATAAAAACAGATTTATTTTTGTTTCCCGACAATAAATCTCCATTTATCTTTTTTGGTTTTACCTTCTGTAGAGATTAATTTAACCCTACCATACCCTCGAATAGATATAATATCTCCAGATTTACAATCAAAAGTTGTATTTTCGATTATTTTCCAATTAACCTTTACAAGTCCATTATTGATAAAGATTTGTGCTTTTTGTCTAGAAATTTGTGTTGTAGTTGAAACTACAACGTCTAGCCTCATGGAGGAAAAGGTAACAGATTGTTGAAGCCACTCTTCTTTATGTATAATTATCTCACTAAAGGGGATTTGCTTTAATGAAATCGATGCCTTTCCTATAGACTGGAGGTTTAGTTCGATAAAACTATCAATTTCCTTAGAAACAACCATTTGTATTCTCTCATTTTCGAAAAGTATATCACCATATTTTGAGCGCTTTAAGCCAATGGACATTAAAGACCCTAGAACTTGTCGATGTTCAATCGATACAAATTTTGAGGGATATTCAATCTGAAATAATGTTAATTGAAAATCATCTTCCGAGGGGGAATAATAGGCTGGATAAAGTAGCATCCTTTTTCGCTCAGTAAACTCACTACCCCCATTTTCCATAAGAAGCACATCTGTATTTTTACCAATAACCAATTTGACAATTTCCTGCTCTCTTGGGTCTAGAAAATCGGTTAACTTAGGACTGTACTGCAGTTCTACAGAATCTTTCCATTCTAATACTTTATCTATAAATGCATGTTCTTCTTTTCTAAAATGCTGATAAATATCCAAAAAACTCAATCCATTCAAAATTAAATTTTCTAGTAAAACGCTGCGGAAACAAGTATAAACAGGCGCTAACTAGGAGGAATATTACGATTCATCTTAAACTTTTGGCACATCGACCTAGATGGACATATCAGAGAAAGCGATAGTGCCTGGAGCTAGTCACGAAAACAAAGTTCAAATGTAATCATCCTTAATTAAATAAAAAGGAATCAATTTTGTTGATTCCTTTTAGGCTATTTTACTAAGACTCTCTATTTGTAAGTTAACATCCTTTTCAAGCAAAAAACCTCTTTACCCAAGTTCTATGTAAACATCCTAGATAAAAAGTCTAATCCATAAATTGCAAAGTTCAATGTTAATATTCCAACAATTGGAGAAATATCAATCATACCTAACGGAGGAATAAACCTGCGGAATGGCTCTAAGTATGGTTCACAAATACGTGCTAGGAATTGACCTATCGCAGATTCCCTAGCGTTAGGAAACCATGACATAAGGATATACCCAATTAATGCATATGAATAAAACGAAATCAACGTCTTTAAAAGATCAAAAATTAAATCCATTTATACTACCACCTCTTATCTGTATACTCTTCTTCGGCAAGTATCTCTGATATATTCCCTGACACATCAATATTATCAGGTGTACATAGAAAGATATTTGAACCAATACGCTGGATGTCTCCGCCAATTGCGTAAACTGTACCACTTAAAAAGTCAACGATTCGTTTTGCCTGATCATGCTGAATGCGTTGTAAGTTTACAATTACTGCTCGACGGTTTTTCAAATGATCTGCTATCTCTTGTGCCTCTGCATATACTCTAGGTTCATGAAGTACTACTTTTGAACTTTTTTGAACACTTTGAAGACTAACAACATTCTGTTTCGTTTGTTTTACCTGCTTTGTGACAGGAGTATCTATTTCATCAACATCATATTCTTCTTCATCATATTCATATTCATCCTCTAATGCAAAAAAGCTTTTAAACTTATTTTTAATACTCATTGAAAGTACCTCCTCTTCATTTGTTACCAACCAGTAACGTTCCTATACGGATAAATGTTGCACCTTCTTCAACTGCAATATCATAATCATTTGACATTCCCATAGATAGTTCTCTACATGGTGCAAAGGGTAAACCTAAAGCTTGTACCTCATTTTTTAATTCTCTGAGCCTGCTAAAGCATTCCCTAATTAGCTTTTTGTCATCTGTATTAGGTGCCATTGTCATTAGACCTACTACCTCAACTAATTCAAATTCCCCAACTCTTCTAATAAAATCTGATAGTTCAGAAGGTGAAATTCCATGTTTGGATTCTTCACCTGAGACATTCACTTGTATGAAGCATTTAACTTTTTTACTCGCTCGTTTTTGAATTTCCTCAGCGAGTGACATACGATCTAAGGAATGAATATAATCAACTTTATCAATTATATGTTTGACCTTTTTCGTTTGAAGAGAGCCAATAAAATGCCATATTGCCTTATCACCAAAATACTCCCATTTTTCTAAGAATCCTTCGTTGCGATTTTCGCCCAAGTGAAGGATTCCAGCTTCAACAGCATCCTGAGCCGTTTCTACACTAACATTTTTTGTTACGGCAATAATGTTCACTTCTTGAACTAGCCTTCCGGAAGCCTCACATGATTGTTCAATCTGGTTCTGTATGTGTAAAAGATTAGTTGCTACATTCACTATTTTGCGCCTCCTTGCGCCCAATAAAGCTTAACATTCTCCCCGTTTTCCCCTTGTCTCGGCGGTGTGAAAAGAAGATTTCCTTTTCACAGCTTGTACAGTGTGATGAAGCAGATATTTGCTCTCTTGGAATTCCGGATGCAAGCAACAACTGTTCATTCAGGGATTTTAAACTAAGTCGATATTGTCCTTCGCCAATTTGTGAATAAATTAGTTTGTTTTCAAGATTCATCTTATTTACAAAGTCAATCACATAGTCGTCTACAATATAGCAACAATGATCAATTGAAGGGCCTATACTAGCAAAAACATTTTTGGGGTTAACGCCTTCATCCTTTACCCAAATTTTCACCATTTCACCCGCGATATTACTGACTGTTCCTTTCCATCCAGCATGAGCGATACCAATTAATTGTAGATTCGGCTCATAAAAATAGAGGGGGACACAGTCAGCAAAACATAGAGTTAGCAATATATTGGGTTCATTTGTATAAATACCATCTGTTGCAGGAATAGCATCTTCATAATTGAATACACCTTTTCCGCATAAATCTTTAGTGATTTTCTTTACTGTTGACTTATGTACCTGTTCACAACTAATCCAAGTATCTGTAGAAAACCCTAAGTATTCTCCAAGTAATTTCCGATTGGATTTAACATCATCTTGAAGATCATCCACATGAAGACCTAAGTTAAAGGAAGAATAAAAGCCTTTACTATTTCCTCCTATTTTTGTTGTGAAACCCGCGATTATGTCAAAACCCAAGTCATTAAAGGAATTTTGATGAAGGAAAGATTGACTAATATCATTATGACCAAAAATAAATGGCTCAGTTCTCAAAATCAACATCCTTTTTACATTAGTTTTACCTATTTATCCTTAAAAAGGAACATTTTTCACATCGTTATTAGCTTATTTTATCATATTTTATCAAAATAGAGGGGGAATAATTTGAAAAATGTCAAAATAAGTCTTACTCCTCAGATTGATGATTAGGATATCTAACTAAAATTACATCTGTACCAATTTTCATAATGTTTCTCCACGGTATAGCAACTTCCTCATCTTTCCCAAAAAAGCCCAAAACCTTACCATTCCCAGAAATAATGATAGCTTCTATCTTCCCATTTGCCAAATTGATATCAATGTCTCCAATGTTTCCTAGTCTTTTTCCATCGGCTACATTTACTACATCTTTTGCTTGTAATTCTGATATATAAACCATAACCTCTCATCCCCTCACAAATATACTTATAATCAATATATGATTGAGTACCTATAATTCATGTATAGATAATGAAAAAAGAACAATTTTAGTTGATCTACAAATGTCTACTCTGAAAATAACTTTAGTTGTGGAGTTCCATGAGCTGCGATCCACTCGCGGGATACCACGGGGTGGTCCGTGAGCCTCCTCGTCGCCAGGGGCTCAGCTCCTGCGGGGTCTTACGAGACCACTGGATCCCTTAGGAGTCAAGTGGTTCTCCTCTCATTCCACATATAGTAAGTACACTATTTCATCCTCCACGGTGCGAATACTTCATTAACATGGATGTAACCCTGAAAATAAAACAAAATAAAAAAGAGGCTTGGCGCCTCTTTTAATTTTGGATATTCTTATTCATCTGTCTAATAGCTGCTTTCTCTAAACGAGAAACCTGCGCTTGAGAAATTCCAATCTCTTCAGCAACTTCCATCTGTGTTTTACCTTGAAAGAAACGTTTTCTTAGAATAAGCTTTTCTCTTTCATTTAACCTTCTCATACCTTCTTTTAGAGCAATTTCCTCAATCCAATTTATATCACGATTTCGTTCATCACTTAATTGATCCATCACATAAATAGGATCTCCACCGTCATTATAGATCGGCTCAAATAATGATACAGGGTCCTGAATAGCATCAAGAGCAAAGACGATTTCCTCGTGAGGAACCTCAAGAACCTTTGAGATTTCTTCAGCTGTCGGTTCCCTGCTTGTCTCACTCATTAAACGTTCTCTAACTTGTAATGCCTTGTAAGCAATATCTCGTAAGGAACGTGATACTCGAATAGGATTGTTATCACGAAGATAACGACGAATCTCCCCAATAATCATTGGTACAGCATATGTTGAAAATTTTACGTTTTGGCTTAAGTCGAAATTATCTATAGATTTCATTAGTCCAATACATCCTACCTGAAATAGGTCATCAACATATTCTCCTCTGTTGTTAAAACGTTGAATTACACTAAGTACTAATCTTAAGTTGCCATTTACAAGTTTTTCTCTTGCAGACAGTTCACCACTTTGCATCTCTCTAAATAACTTACGCATTTCTTCATTCTTAAGTACTGGAAGTTTTGAAGTATCTACACCGCATATTTCTACTTTATTTCGAGTCAATTCTTTCCCTCCTAACAGGAGTTGCTGTACAAAGTTAAGTATCTCCTTAGGTGGGAAAAATATGCATACTCATTCTTCTTTTCATTTATTGATTTTCCAAAATAGGCAGGGAATACAGTCATATCAAGGAATGTTTTTCTTAAAAAAATTTTGATATTAAATATTTGCTAAATTAAAAAAATGGTCGATAAATCAGACCATTTTATTGAACTCTTTTCTGAGTCTTTTTATAATTCTTTTCTCTAATCTAGATATATAAGATTGCGATATACCTAGCATGTCGGCAACATCTTTCTGGGTTTTTTCTTCTCCGCCAATAAGCCCAAATCGCAATTCCATAATTTGTTTTTCTCTATCATTAAGTTGATGTAATGCTTTAATCAAAAGCTTTTTATCCACATTTGCTTCAAGATCTTTTGTGATAATGTCTTCTTCAGTGCCTAATACATCAGATAAAAGTAGTTCATTTCCATCCCAGTCTATATTTAGAGGTTCGTCAAATGAAACTTCAGATCTTATTTTATTATTTCTTCTTAGATACATTAGAATTTCATTTTCTATACACCGTGAAGCATATGTAGCCAATTTAATCTTCTTTTCTGGATTAAATGTATTCACTGCCTTAATTAAGCCAATTGTTCCTATACTAATTAGATCTTCAATATTAATTCCGGTATTTTCAAATTTCCTTGCTATATAAACAACCAATCTTAAATTGCGCTCAATCAGTATTGACCGAGCAGCCTTGTCCCCACTTGGCAGCTTTTTTAATAGGTGTTCTTCCTCTTCTTTTGATAACGGAGGAGGTAATGCTTCACTGCCTCCTATGTAATACACTTCATCTGTTTTAATTCCTAATTTAATTAAAAATTTATACCACATATATGTTAATCGAAGTTTTAGTTTAGTCACTGCATGTTCTCCCTTCTATTTTGTAAAAGTGATGAGTAATATAGTAGTAAAGATGATTAATGATGAAATAAATCTCAAATCATATATAAAGTAGCACTCTACTAAACGATTCTACATAAAATAATTCTTTTCCATATTAGGATGCTGGTTGTATAGATGATGAAATAATCATTTTAGGGTGAAGTATACATTGGTACTCATCTTCGGATGACAACCTTGTATGATTTAAAGCAACAAGTGCTTTTTTTACAATGATCATTTCGTTATCATGAAATATGGTTATTTTATCCGGCTTTAAAGCTAACAAAAATTGATGAGTTTGACCCACCCCACGGTAAGGTATGATCCGAACTCTACTTTCCCATTTATGTGGTTCTTCGTCCTCATTCATCCCTAACTGTTCCATATTCATCGACTGCTTAATAATCTGTTCTGGAATTAAATTTCTGATTTTATCTGTATCCATTATCATCACTGGACTTTTGCTAATAGGATCATAAAGTTGGTTTCCACTGTCAATTAAGCCTTTTATTCGAAAATGAACTTCATCAATGATAACTTCAACCTCAACAATTTGATCATAGTGTATTTTTTTCGTTTCAATATTCTCTATTTGGCTTTTTGAAAAGTACCAAGATAAAGGAAAACCAATAATCACAAACAACCAGCTTATTGGATGACCGAAACCGGTCGAAGAGGTAGCCAAAACATTATTTGTGATAACCATTTCATATTCAAAAAAGTAGTGGACACCTATCATTCCACCTCCAATCATAAATGTTGTGAAATAAAAGGTGAGTAAACCCTGTAAGAAATAACGAAAACGTTTATATCCAAACGCTATTAATACCATCATTATAGAGAACATTATCTTTATGATTGGATGAGATGATATCGAACTTAACGGTGTAATCATTAAAACGACTATCATTGATCCTAATAAAGCAGCTATTAGTATTTTCCATTTAATAATTTTGCGTTTTAAGATGATAGCAGTTAGCAATAACAACAAGGCGTCAAATAAGAAATTCAACAACCAAATGATATCCAAATAGATATACAAACGTTTTCTCCTCTCTATTAATATTAAAAAAAGGTTCATAAATTAAGAGTTCAAACAAAGCACTTCTTATTAAGTTCAACATTTTTAAATTAACTAAAAAGACACTTTCCTAAAAGAGTTTCATTTTTAATTCTTATTATTTTCTAAATTATTATTTAAAAATAATGATTAAAAAAATAACCCTTTTTAGCAACCAATGAAGAATGATTTAAAGAAAGAGAGCCTTATCTAAAAATAGTATATAGTACATCTTATTAGGAAGTCTGTCACTTCATGCCGACAACAGAGGAGAAATTTTAGGAGAATGATTCGTTTTTTGTCAACGCAACTGAAAAATTTGTAAGAATTGATCAAATCGATTGAAAATCTAGTAATTATTAACAATTATTATTCATTGAAACTAGATCTTTATATACTTAGAGATGACTCGGATTTATTTTCTAAAAAACGGGAATGAGGAAGTTAATTTAAATTTAAAAAGCATTCGGTCCAAATGAACCAAATGCTTTTTGAAAGGAATATGCAGATTTATCTACGACGATTTCTATTTCTCAAAAATGTTGGAATGTCTAAGGTTTCTTCATTTGAATGACTTCCACGTACATTTTCTTGCTGCTGCTGCTGCTGTTGCTGTTGCTGTACAGGTTCTTCACGTTTAACTGATTTGCCTATAGCGGGCTTTGATGTTTGAAATGACGGCCTACTAGTTGGTTTAGGAGCCACTACTTCTGCCTCATTAAACCCAGTTGCTATGACAGTTACGACGATTTCATCTTTTAAATTTTCATTAATGACTGATCCAAAAATCATATTAACCTCTTGGTCTGAAGCGGACGCAACAATATCAGCTGCCTCTTGCACCTCATACAAGCTTAGGTTAGTACCACCAGTAATGTTCATTAACACACCTTGAGCTCCATCAATAGAAGTTTCTAGTAAAGGACTAGAAATTGCCTTTTTTGCTGCTTCTGCTGCACGACTCTCACCTGTAGCGACACCAATCCCCATCAATGCTGAACCTTTATTTGACATAATTGTTTTAACATCAGCAAAGTCTAGGTTTATAAGACCTGGAACTGCAATTAAATCGGAAATACCTTGTACACCCTGTCTTAACACATTATCCGCTTCACGGAACGCTTCCAACATTGGAGTATTTTTATCAACAATTTCTAATAGTCTATCATTAGGGATTACAATTAAAGTGTCTACTGCTTCCTTCATTGCTGAAATTCCACCTGAAGCTTGTCCTGCACGTTTTCTACCTTCAAATGTAAATGGACGGGTAACAACACCAACTGTTAATGCACCTAGGTCTCTTGCAATTTGAGCAATAACAGGTGCAGCACCTGTACCTGTTCCACCACCCATTCCAGCTGTTACGAATACCATATCAGCACCTCTAAGTGCTTCTTCAATTTGCTCTTTACTTTCTTCGGCAGCCTTTTTACCTACTTCTGGGTTGGCTCCTGCACCAAGTCCACGAGTAAGTTTCCCACCGATTTGCATTTTTGTTTCTGCTTTTGATAAATTAAGTGCTTGAGCATCAGTGTTTACAGCTAGGAAATCTACGCCTTGTACACCATGTTCAATCATTCTGTTAACAGCGTTATTTCCTCCGCCACCAACACCAATTACTTTTATAGTTGCTAACTGATCAAGATTGGTATCAAACTCCAACATCTTAGGTCCTCCTAAATTCTCAATAAAATACTCTCTTATAACTTCTTATTCAAAGAAGTAACCAAAGAATTTTTTAACTTTTTTCCCTATTTTTTGTTCAGGCTCTACTTGCTTATTTTTCACTTGTTGATGCTGTTGTTTTGTTGCTCTCTTTTCCGTTTGTTCAATTGCTACAGTCGAGCTGATATCTCTTCCTTGAATTCTTGCATGCTCATATGCAAATTGTAACAACCCAACTCCAGTTGAATACTGAGGTTCTCTAACCCCAATATAGTCTGGTTTTGCAATACGGATATTATTTTCCAAAACAGCTTGAGCTAATTCTAAAACACCTGGCATATTAACTACCCCGCCAGTCAGAACATATCCACCTGGTAGATCATTCACACCAAGTTTACGCACTTCATTTTGAACTAGATCAAATATTTCTTCTAGTCTTGCTTCTATAATATCTGAAATTTCCAATTGAGTAAATTGTTGCTGTTGATCACTGCCTATAATTGGGACACTGAACACTTCATCCTCTGAAGCTAAATCATAGAAAGCATGTCCATGTTTCTTTTTAACAGCTTCAGCATTATCTGTTGAGGTACGTAACCCAATTGACAGATCTTTAGTAATATGATCTCCACCAATTGGAAGTACACTAGTGGATTTTAAATAACCATCCTTAAAAATTGCGATACTAGTGGAACCTCCACCTACTTCTACTAAACCAACACCAAGATTTTTTTCATCCTCAGACAACGTAATTGATCCAGCGGCTAAAGGTTGCAGACATATTGCTACAATATCTAACCCTGCTTTTTCAACACATCGAAGTAAATTATGTAGAATTGTTCTTGAGGTTGTGATGATTGTTCCTTCAACTTCTAAGCGAACACCAAGCATTCCCCTTGGATCACTTATTTCGTCATAACCATCTACAATGAATTGCTTAGGTATAACATCAATAATCTCTCGTTCAGGAGGAATTGAAACAAATTGTGCTGCTTCAATTACTCTTGCAACATCATCATTACTAATCTCTCTATTTTGGCGACTTTCACTAGAAACTGCTACCACTCCATGGCAATCTATTAATTGGACTTGATTTGATGGAATACTAACAACCACTTGATTTATTGGAATACCTACCATTCTCTCAGCTTGTTCTACAGCTTTTTTTATAGAATGAACGGTCTCATCTATATCAACAATAGAGCCTTTTTTTAACCCTTCTGATTTTACATTTCCCACCCCAATAATGTTTAAAGAATCATTGACCATTTCACCAATGATTACTTTGACACTGGATGTACCGATGTCTAGACTAACACAGATTTCATTGTTGTTCATTCTTTGGCACCTCCTTTTGCTATTCACAAATCTCACTTTTCAATTTGAAGAACAACAACTTTTTTGAATCTAAATTCTATATAGAAAATTATTCAACAAATAGTGTGTTTTCCCCTTTAAAATTAATCAATTTTTTTCACTTTTATTGCGAGATAAGCTCCATTTTGAAATTAATATTCTCCTAATCACTGCAATGTTTTGAAATAATCTGACTCCAAAAGCAAAAACAGCTACTAAATACAAGTCTACACCAAGATGAACACCTAGGAAAGCTAAACTTGCTGCTAATAATATGTTAAAGAAAAAACCTGAAACAAAAACTGCCTGATCATAGATATTTTGAAGATGAGCTCGTATTCCTCCAAATAGTGTATCAAGAGCAGCCAATACTGCAATAGACAAATAGTTTGAATATTCGTCAGGAATCGTAAACTGGGAAGAAAGTCCCAAAATTATTCCTATGATCAAACCAATTAAGGGAAGCCACATAATTATTTTCCACCTTTATCACTTTTCACGGGTTCCATATGCATAACACGAATTGGATCATCGAATGCCGGAATGGTAATTTCATCGTGAGGCTTAGAAATTGAGAGTTTTAAGTTTTCCACAAAAAATTCGTCGACAGCTTCTGAGGCTTTCAAGCGGTTGTATAACTTTTCTGCATCATTTGAAATAACTTTGATATCAAAAGGTAAAGAATTAATTGAATAAGAATCAATTTTTGTAATTCTTTGTATCTCTCTAATAACAGTCGTATTTATCACCCGATGGCCATCTATGGAAATTGCCTCTGCTTGGAATGAATTTAAATCATTAATTAACCTACGTAGAATATCTGCAGAGACCGAATCCGCTGGTACACCTAAATCGTTAAATGCACGATCAACCGTTAATACTATTCCAGATCCATTTACCTCAGTTAATCCAGCTTCTGCCTTTAATTCATCTAATGTTTCTCTTAAGACAGTTTCCTTGCTATCTACTCTTTCTGTGTTATATTGCTCAATTAGTTGTTCGTATTTATAAATTTCATTTATTAATTCGGAGTGTAATTCTTGAGACTTCTTTAGGTCGTCCCTAAGTTCCCACATATCTCTAGTATCACGAACAACCGGTTCTTTAATTGTCTGAAATTGAACAGCTAGCATGAAACCAATTACGATAAGAATAATCGAAAAGCTAATATTCATTTGTTTTCCCAACACAACCACCTTTTCTATGTTTGGGTGAAATTTAAGAGATCCTTATAAATGTTATTGTTCATCTGCCTGTAACAAAGGATCCATTGTTATTTCAGTATTTTCAATTGTAACAACTATATTATCTTGAACCAACTGATCCTTGACACCACCATTGATATTTAAAGCAGGATTTAAGACCTCGGGATCTCCAATTGCAGATATAATAAACGGGGCTGGATATTGATTACCATCTACTGTTACAACCGGACCATTACAATATATATAAGAATTGTGTGATAGCCTTTTACCATTTATAGATACTGCTTGTGCGCCAGAAATGTATAATTCATTTATTACCTTAAACAAATGACTTTCATGTACAAGATAATTATTCACGTCTTCTCCAGATGGTACGTAGGATGCATCCTCAAGTGTAACTTTTACCCCTTGACCTTTTACTTTAATATCGCCAATATACATACGATATTTCTCCACATCTTCGACAAGATTAAAATAAATTTGCTCTTGTTCGTGTATTGCAAGTTCTTCTTCGGTTTTTCGAACTTCTTCCTGCTTTTCAAATAACTCAGCTTGAAGAATTTTATTACGTTCTTGTTGTTGTACTAGTAGCTCTCGAACCTCGTTTTCCTTATTCCACTGTCGGTCTGTAATTCTGCCCTCTGCAGTTTCTTTCTTGGTAAACTGATATGAGAAGGAAATCATAAACCCTAAAACAACACAAACTAAAGAAAGTACAACATATCTACCCTTCAGTTTCACTAGTTACCTCCCCCTTTTCTTCTTTACTTTTATATTTTTCGAAGAAAGGGACAACATCTAAGTGGATAACTCCTTTTAATGAGGGATCTAACTCATTTACTACAGTTGGATAGGCAAGCATTTTTTCAGCAAATCCTCTTACAGTTACACTAACTTCATAGCCATTGTTCATATAAAGTGTCACATGTAAGCGATCAACTTCCTTTGGTGCATGATGAATTTCCGAAATCGAATTGGCGATACTTTCAGGAAGTTTTCTAAGTTCCCTTGCCAACCCTGCTATATCACCATCATGTTCCCAGCCAACCAAAAGAGGGGCATCCGTTGCAGGAGCTTGTCCATTATTATTTATTGCACGGAGTGTTTTTCCATTTTCTAAGATAGGGTACAATTTACCTTCACCATCTTTTACATAAGCTACTCTCTTTAGCTCTTTAACATCAATTACAACATGATTAGGTAATTTTCTTATAACATTTACTTCTTCTATTTCATCATGTTGACTAAGATTACTTATAATCTTTTCTTTATCCAAATTCCAAAAACTAGTTCTAGTAGATAAGCCACTAAGCTTAATAAGGTCATCTTTAGCAACTGAGTAATTCCCAACAATAGATATTGAAGAGACCTTACTCAACGGAGATTGAGAGTAAATCACACCAAGAACCATAAAGAAAAAGCATATAATATAAATAATTAATCGTCTATTTGCTTTCTGTTTTCTCTTTTGTTTTAATTTTGGAATCCGATCTTCAATTGTAACAACCTTAGTGTCCAAATACTTTCACCTCACCTTAGGTGCAGGTTTATTGCTGATTACAAACAAGAGATATTTGCAATCAGCATAAAACCGTCCTTCATAATCCTGGACGAAATATGTCATTAATTCTAATTCTTCTAACTTATGGGAAATATTATATCATAATTACCAGAATTTTGGGGTAGCTTTTGTTTTACTTTCGGCCAATTATTTCAACTTCTGTTTCCATTTCAACTCCATACTTTTGATAGATGGTATCCTTAATATATTGGATTAAATCCAATACATTTTTAGCTGTTGCTCCACCCGCATTTACTATGAAGTTACCATGCATCTCAGATATTTGAGCTCCGCCAATTGAATAACCCTTTAGTCCAGCCTGTTCAATTAACTGTCCGGCATAATTCGGAAGAGGATTTCGAAAAATACTTCCTGCACAAGGAAAATTCCAAGGTTGGGTATCTTTTCGGTAATCTTTATTTTTTTGCATTATTGCAACTATCTCTTCTTTTTTGCCTTCTTTTAGTTCAAACACTGCTTCTAGAACAATTCCCGGTCGCTTCGTTTGAAGAACAGATGTACGATAAGAAAATTCAAGTTCTTCATTGGTTAGCCATTCAGTCGAACCATCTTCAAATAAAATGAATGCTTTCTTTAAAATTTTAGAGATATCCGATCCATGTGCTCCTGCATTCATATAAACTGCTCCTCCAACAGACCCGGGAATTCCGCTTGCAAAAGCAAAACCATCTAGCCCTTCCTTACTTATGACCATTGCTAGTTTTACGATTGGATATCCTCCACCAACTGTAACAGTAGTTCCATCTATGTCAATGTGATCTAAGCCATTAGCAAGTTTAATAACCACACCTTCTATTCCTTCATCAGAGACTAATAAATTTGAACCTCGCCCAATTGCCCTCCATGGAAGTTTGTAATGACTTATGATTTTTATAGCATTTATTAGCCCTTCGATATCATTCGGAATGATCAACAGATCTGCTGGGCCACCTATTTTCATTGTAGTATGGTTAGCTAATAATTCATTTTCCAAGATTTTGCCTACTTTAGCTTCTTGTAATTCATCGATGATTTTCTCCAAATCAAATTACCTCCTTAATCGGTTACCTTTTCACAGTGGTATTATTTCAATATTCTATGCATGACAAATACCTAAAGGAACAATAACATGTTTATGCCTTAATCGGACCAAGCCAAACAGCCCTGGTTAGCGTTTTACCCGAGCCTATTTTAACTCCTTAATCAATTTGTAAAGTCGGTTAGCTGCGTCTCTAATCCCGATTTCATAGGATGCCTTCTTCATTTCTGATAATGTGTGATCATTAAGTAAAATTGAATCAATATCTTTTATTAATTGTTCTCCAGAAAATTCCCGTTCTAATCTAATAATAGCTGCATTATTTTCACTTAGTGACCTTGCATTCTTTTCTTGATGATTATTAGTTACATACGGACTAGGGATTAAAATACTTGGAAGGCCTAATGCCGTAATTTCAGCTAAAGTAGTAGCACCTGCTCTAGCAACAATTAAATCAACACCTGCCAAAACCTCTGGCATATTATGTAAAAACGGTTTGATGATAACATTTTTGGGATTCCCAACTTCTTTTACCTTCTTCATAACATTTTCATAGTGAGCATCACCAGTAACATACAAAAACTGATACCCTTTATCTTCTACTTGGTTCAACACTTCAAGAACTGCATCATTTATTGGACGTGCTCCCCTACTTCCTCCAACAATTAAAACAGACTTTTTTGAAGGTTGAAGACCAACACTTCTTTTACCTTTATGTCCATCATGTCCAAGCACCTCTTGTGCTCTTGGATTACCTGTCAAAACAACCTTTTCAGAAGGAAAATACTCTTTTGCATCTTCAAAGCATATAGCAATTCGATCAACATACTTACTTAAAAATTTATTCGTTAAACCTGGTACACTATTTTGCTCATGGATAATTGTTTTCACTTTAAGTTTCGCAGCTCCATAAACTACCGGGCCACAAACATAACCACCTGTTCCAATCACTACATCAGGTTTAAAATTCTTAATAATTCGTTTACTGTCTGAAACCCCTTTAAAAAACCTTGCAATTGTTTTCACATTTTCAAAGGATAACTTTCGTTTAAAGCCTGTAATATTTATTGTTTTAAAGGATATCCCTGCCCTTGGAACAATTTTGCTTTCCAACCCTTTTTCAGTGCCAATATATAAAAATTCCGCATCAGGATTCATTTTTTTCACTTCATTAATTAATGCTAAAGCTGGATAGATATGTCCACCCGTACCTCCACCACTTACTAAAATCCTCATAATTATCAACCTCCGATTAATGAATACTGCTTATTAGTTAAGGCTCTTTTCTGAAAGATTGTTGCTATTCGAACCATAGTAGAAGATAAATAGCTGTTATTATACAATAATGGCATCACGAAAGAAAAGACGCCACTTCCCTTATTTCACAGTGTTTTATATGACGGTTTAAACGCAACCAAGTTTACGAAAATAGCCTTAGTTAAAGTAACTCATTCAATCATATTCATTATCATCATTCAACATCCTTAAAGTCAAAAGTTAAACCCTGTTTTTATATAAACAGGGTTGGTTTAAGGTATTAGTATTATAACATGATTCACTATTCTTTAATAACCTTTTTAGTATCTAGCATATCTACTAATATTTAATAACACTCCGACAGCTGCCAACATCAAGGTTAGTGATGAACCACCATAACTTAAGAAAGGAAGAGTGATCCCCGTAACAGGCATTAAGCCAGTTACAACACCAACATTTATAATAACCTGAATAGCTATCATTCCTATGATTCCTATAGCTAAAAAGCTACCGAACAAGTCAGGAGCTCCTAAAGCTATTCTGACACCTCTCCAAAGCAACAAACTAAATAGAAGAATAACAAAAGATCCTCCAATAAATCCAAGTTCTTCTGCCAATATAGCATAGATGAAATCTGTTTGAGGTTCGGGTAAATAAAAGAATTTCTGCCTACTTTGTCCAAGACCTAGGCCAAATAATCCTCCTGGCCCAATAGCATAAAGCGACTGAATGATTTGGAAGCCACTACCTAATGGATCTTCCCAGGGGTTTAAAAAGGACGTAATTCTTTTTATCCGGTATGGAGCAGATAATATTAAGCCAACAAACCCAGCAACACCTAATAGACCCAGCATCACAAAGTGACTTAATCTAGCTCCAGCAATGAAAATCATCACAATACATGTCCCAACCATCACAGTTCCAGTACCTAAATCAGGCTGAAGCATAATAATTCCAAATGCTATAAAAACAAGTGATAGTGATGGAACAAGACCTTTTTTAAAGGACGTTATTTTCTTTTGATTTTCTGATAAATATTTTGCTAGAAATGCAATCATTGCTAGTTTCATGAATTCCGAGGGTTGGATAGAAAAAGCGCCCACACCAATCCAACTCCTAGATCCATTTCTCACCATTCCTACTCCTGGAATTAAAACCAGTATTAATAGTACAAAACAAACAATTATAATTACCTTTGCCCAGGTTCTCCATGTCCAATAATCGACATTCATAATGAAGAACATTGCTAACACTCCAACTCCTGCGAATAAAAGTTGGCGTTTAGCGAAAAAGAAAGAGTCGTCAAACTTATAAGTAGCCCAAATTGCACTTGCACTATAAACCATTATGAGTCCGACAGTCAGTAGAGAAAGCGTAATAATAACTAGTATGATGTCTGGCGTAGATTTCTTGGTCGACAATGCACACACCTCAACGTTCTTAAATTAAGAGCATGTGTTAAAAATGGTTATTCAAACGAGATAATTTTTATTAAGCAAACCATTTATAAGACGAGCCCCTTACTTAAGCTTATGCACGCTGTTTATAAAAATGTCTCCTCTTTCTTCAAAAGTCTTATATTGATCCCAGCTTGCACATGCTGGTGATAGCAATATTACGTCTTCTTCATTGGAAACAGCATATGCCGCTGCAACAGCTTTCTCTACATTATCGACAGATTTAATCGTATCTATTCCCGCTGTTTGACCAGCTTTAGCCATTTTTTCTGCTGTTTGTCCAAAGACAATTAAAGCTTTTACGTTTTTTAAGTACGGTACAAGCTCGTCAAATTCATTTCCACGATCTAAGCCTCCAGCAAGAAGAATGACCGGCTGCTCGAATGCTGATAAGGCTTTTTGAGTGGCTAAAATATTTGTTGCTTTTGAATCATTATAAAATCTTCTTCCTTTAAGTGTCTCTACATATTGTAAGCGATGCTTCACACCCGTGAAGGTTCTTAGGACGTTTTGAATTGCCTCATTCTTCACATCTAATATTTTTGCTACAGAAACTGCGGCAAGGATATTTTCGAGGTTGTGCTTACCTGGTAATGCAATTTCACTCATTTCAATAATAGATTCATCATTGAAATATAAGAAACCATCCCTTACATATGCCCCTTCTTCCAACACTTTCGAAGTAGAAAAATATATTTTCTGTGCCTTACTATTTTTTGAAAGTTCAACAACTTCATAGTCATCAGCGTTAACAATACTAAAATCATTTTCTGTTTGATTTTTATAAATGTTACCTTTAGCTTTGACATATTCCCTTTTTGTTCCATGGTAGTCTAAATGAGCATCAAAGATATTAAGTAAAACCGCAACCTTAGGAGTAAAGGTTGGTACCCCCATTAACTGAAATGAGGATAACTCAGTAACAATGACTTGGTCATCATTAGCATATTTAGCAACCTCAGAAGCAGCAGTGCCAATATTTCCTGCTAAGAGTGGATTTTTATTAGCAACTTTAAAGATTTCATATATTAATGTAGTTGTAGTTGTCTTCCCATTTGACCCCGTGATTCCTATAAATGGTGCATTTGTAAGGTAGTATGCAATCTCTACCTCGGTAACCACAGGAATGTTTCGTTCAAGTGCGGCAGCAACTATTGGATTACTATAAGGGATACCCGGGTTTTTAACGACAATGTCAAAATGATCATCCAAAATTGAAATTGGATGACCTCCACAAATAACCTTTATACCTTTGGCCTCTAGAGATTGAGCGGCTTCATTTTGTTCGAAAGGTTTTTGATCATTTACAACTAGCTTCGCCCCTAAGTTATGTAACACAGTTGCTGCAGCAAAACCACTTTTTGCTAAACCAAGAACTAGTATATTCTTCCCTAAAAACTTCTCCGTATTTTTCAATTAAATCCACACCTCTATATAGATTCCGAGTACGGCTAATAACAAACCAACACTCCAAAATGTTACAACAATTCTCCACTCATTCCATCCAACTAATTCGTAATGGTGATGAAGAGGACTCATTTTAAACACACGTTTACCTGTTGTTTTAAAAGAGATCACTTGAATAATAACTGATAATGTTTCAATGACAAAGACACCACCAATAATAATAAGCAAAATCTCTAACTTAGTAAGAATAGCAACTGTAGCAATTGCACCACCTAAAGCTAATGAACCTGTATCCCCCATAAACACTTTTGCAGGGTGAGCATTAAACACGAGAAACCCTAAGACCGCACCAACTACAGCGACAGAAAAAATAGCTACTTCATATTCAGATTGGTACCACGCTAATACAGTAAAAGCACCAAAAGCTATGGCTGCAGTTCCAGATACCAGTCCGTCTAGACCATCAGTTAGATTCACAGCATTAGAAAAACCTACTAACCAAAAGATAATAAATAAAACATAGAATATGCCGAGGTCAAAGCTATATTCAGTTCCAGGAATACTTACTTCTGTTGAAAACTGATTCTGCTTAAAAATAATATAGAAAATGACAGAGATAACAATTTGACCAAGTAACTTTTGTCTAGATGTCAAACCCAAATTCCTCTTCATAACTACTTTAATAAAATCATCTAAAAATCCTAAAATCCCAAATCCAACTGTTACAAGAAGTAACAATAGTGTTTTTGCTCCTATTTCTTCACTAAACTTCATTGTCATAACTAAAGTTGTTATGATAATCGACAACAAAATAATCACTCCACCCATAGTAGGTGTTCCTGATTTTTTTTGGTGTGATTTCGGTCCCTCTTCACGTATACTTTGCCCAAATTTAAGCCTTCTTAGGAAGGGAATAAACAAAGGTGATAGAATCACACAAATTAAAAATCCCATAAATATTGTAAATAATATCACTTGTTCATTCATTCTTCATCCCCTCCTTTAATCAACTTGTTAATTTCTTTTAGTACAGCACTATCATATGTGTTAGTTTCTACATTATGTCCTTCTCTGAAAGAAAGAGAAAATTTCGTGACCCTATTTCCTTCTGTATGGTTATTATAATCAATAATAAGATCCTTTAAGGCTTTTACCGTATCGTCTACTAAAAATAACGGAAAATGGTTTGGTACAAAAACTGGAATTTTTTCATAATTACTCCAAACTGCGCCTATTGCACCATTATCAATAGCATCTTTTAAGTCCTCTTCAAGGCTTTTATTTAATGGTACATAAAGTCCTTTATAAACCTTATCAGTTGAATCTATATACACCTCATGGAATTCAATAGCTGCATCTTTTGTTCCATGTGTTTCAGGAAATAATCTACATAATTGACTGTATACTATCACTACAACTTCAACTCCTTAATTGCTTTTAAAGCAACAAGACGATCATCAAAGTCGTATTTATGGTCTCCAATGATTTGGTAAGTTTCATGTCCTTTGCCAGCGATTATAATAATGTCATTTTTCTTTGCTTTTGAAATCGCAAATTTTATTGCCTTCTCACGATCTATTATTGTGGTGTAGTCTTCCTTTGTTACTCCAGCTTCGATATCTCTTAAGATTTCACTAGGATCCTCAGATCTGGGGTTATCAGAGGTGAAAATTGCTAAATCAGCATTCTGGGCAGCAATTTGACCCATCAAAGGTCTTTTCGTTTTATCTCGATCACCACCACAACCAACGACAACAATAGAACGTCCAACGGCAAATTGTTTAACTGTTGTTAAAACATTTTCTAAGCTATCTGGAGTATGTGCATAATCTACAACTACTGTAAAGTCTTGACCTCCATTAACCACTTCAAATCGTCCCGCTATTCCCTCAATTGACTCTATCGTCGATACAATCGATTGAAGAGGTATATGAGATACTAAAGATGCTGCTGTAGCAGCCAAGATATTATACACACTAAACTTTCCAATTAGTTTTATCGAAACATTTACACGCTCAGACGCTGTAACCAAATCAAAACTAGTTCCAGAAGACGTCATATGTATATTAGTAGCCATTATGTCACTGTCATTATCTATTCCATAGGTTACAATTTTAGCAGCAGTGCTTTTAGCATATTCTACAGATGCAGGATCATCCGAATTGAGCACAGCAAATTTCGGTTTTTGATGATTAAAGGTATTGCCTAACCCTGAAAATAGTAAGCCTTTTGCATGACGATATTCATCCATTGTTTGATGATAATCTAAGTGATCCTGAGTCAAATTGGTAAATACAGCTACATTGAAATCACAGCCGTGAACTCTCCCGAGATCCAATGCATGTGAAGACACTTCCATGATTGCTGTATTTACATTACTTTCTACCATTTGATGGAAAGTTTGTTGTAGTGTCAGTGATTCAGGTGTAGTATTTTTCACTTCAATTGTTTTTGAACCGATTTTCATATACATTGTCCCAATTAATCCTGTTACTTTACCATAATCATTAAATATTTTATCAATAATATGGGTAGTGGATGTCTTACCATTCGTCCCAGTTACACCAATTAAGTGAAGTTTGTGAGTTGGTTGATTATAGAAAGCGTCTGCTAAAATTGCCATCGCTCTCTTAGAATTTTTCACTACTATCGTAGGAATATCTACATTAACCTCTTTTTCTACAATCAGTGCTACAGCACCGTTTTGTTTAGCTTGCTCAGCATAATCATGTCCATCAACGGTATAACCTTCTATGCAAAAAAACAAGCTACCTTGTTTTACATGGCGCGAGTCCATCTCTAGTGATGTGATTAGCGGATTCTCTTCAATTACAGGAATATATTCATGTAAATAAGCAAGTAACGCTTTTAAATGCATCATTACCATTTCCTCTCAAAAATAATACTAGTTGTTAATCCAAAATATCATAATACGATAAAGGCATATTCTTGTCTATAGTATAGTTTTCTTATCTCTTATCCATTATCGGGTAATTAATTTCTTGCTGATTACCTTTTACACGAGCTAAAAAGGAAAATATCCCCCAATAGCTATTGTAAAGATAGTTGTTAGGAATGTAAATTAACAAAGGCAAATTATCTAATTTTAAGGCCAAATAAAGTTAAGCACGAAGTAAGTATATAGAAAAAGAAGCCATAGGCTATAGGTTCCTAATGGCTTTTCATATAAACCTAGCTACAGTTCCTCTAACTAAGATACTAATCCCCTTTTTTATCTCCAAGAAGAATCCGTAACGTAGTTCCTTGTTCAATCTTTTCACCTGGATTAGGTGCCTGATCAATCACGATATCACCCTCACCAGTTATTTCGAGCTTTAAGTCAATTAATTGTTGCTGTAACTCGCTCTTACTTAAACCAGTGACATCAGGTACGGTTATTAATTTAGGGTCGGACCAAGTTGTCTTCTTTTCAATTTGATCTTTACGTTTTTCAACACCTAATGCTTGAAGTGAATCCTCCATGATACTTCCTACAATTGGGGCAGCCACAACACCACCAAACTGCACAGTACCTTTAGGATTATCAACTGCGAGATACACAACAATCTCTGGGTCATCAGCAGGAGCAAATCCAATAAAAGATACAATATGATTATTCTCTAGGTATCTTCCACCTTGCGCTTTTTGGGCAGTACCAGTTTTTCCTCCAACACGGTAACCTTCCACAAAAGCACCTCTTCCAGTACCTAGCGCAACCACACTTTCAAGAGCGTGACGTATTTGTTTTGAAGTTTCTTCCGAAATTACATTCCTTTTTGCTTCAGGTGTTGTTTTACTCACAACTTCTCCTGTAATAGGGTCAATCCATTCCTTTGCTATATATGGAGTATAAAGTGTTCCTCCATTTACAGCGGCAGCAACAGCAGCTACCTGTTGGATTGGAGTTACTGATACACCTTGGCCAAACGCTGTTGTTGCTTGTTCAACAGGTCCTACTCTCTCTATATTAAAGAGAATCCCTTTACCTTCACCTTGTAAATCAATTCCTGTCTTTTGACCAAATCCAAAATCTTTTATATATTTAAACAGTTTTTCTTTACCTAAACGTTCACCTAACTCAACAAATCCCGGGTTGCATGAATTTTGCACAACTTCCAAAAACGTTTGATGGCCATGCCCCCCCCTTTTCCAGCATTTTAGTCTTGCATTAGCAACCTTAACAAAACCTGGATCGTTAAACTCATCTTCTGTAAGATCCACTTTACCCTCTTCCAATGCAGCAGCTAGTGTTATTATTTTAAATGTAGAACCCGGCTCATATGTACTCCAAACGGGCAGGTTACGATTATATACGTCAGGTGAAACATTCCTGAAGTTTGCTGGGTCAAAGTCAGGTCGACTTGCCATGGCAAGAATTTCACCATTATTAGGATTCATCGCAATAGCAATCACTCCATCCGGATTGTAGGTTGCTTCTGCAATATCTAAATTTCTTTCTATAATTGTTTGAACACGAGTGTCAATCGTTAGTTTTAAGTTCAGACCGTCTTCAGGAGGTGTATATTCATCCGCTATATCGGGGATTCTTTGCCCCTTTGCACTAGCGTAAAATTTCACACTTCCCTTTTCACCTTTTAGTTTTTCATCATAAGTTAGCTCAAGCCCTGTTAAACCTTGATTATCGATTCCAGCAAATCCCAAAACATGAGAAAGATAGCTACCAAAAGGATAATGTCGAATGGAATCTTCTGCAATATAAACTCCTTTTAACCCAAGTGCACGTATTTCTTTTGCTTTTTCATGTGAAATTTTTCTACCTTCTGGATTAATTCTTTCAATGTTCGCTTTTTTCGTTACATGCTTATATGCGTCTTCTTCCGACATATTTAATATCGCAGCTAGCTTTTCTGCAGCATCGGCTGGATCTTCAATTTGTCTTGGAACGACTAGCACTGAAGGAGCACTTTGGTTTGTAGCAAGTGCTATTCCATTTCTGTCAAGAATTTCACCACGCTCTGGCTCAAATGGAATATTTCTGCTCCATGAGTCCTCCGCAAGTGCAGTCAGTTTATTGCCAATAAAGAATTGTACGTATCCTAATCTAATATCAATAATTAGGAAAATAAGAAACCCAAAAAATAAAACTGTTGCTAACCTTTTTCTTACTGTAACATTCGAGACCCGCATGATATAAGAACCTCCCTTTAAACTAGGCTCGTTCAAAATATATGCTTGTACTTTTGGTCGTAGAACTTATTCTAACTCTTAGTTTTGCCTGAGATTATTTTTGGACATGCTTAATACATTAGATAGCCGAAATAAGTAACCATTAGTATGAACATTAATAATTAATTCCCACTTAAATACCAAAAACGATGAGATATCAGGTTCTGTTTTTTATCACACAATGCAAGTCAAAACGAGTGTAAAATTCACACTCATTTTGACTTGGTGAAAAGACATCTGGATGGAACAACATAACTTTATATAGGAAAATGTCCTCAAATCGTAGGGGTAAATGGCTGTTGTACATAGTTTTATCCTCCATTTGATATACAAATTTATTTTTGAAAAAATTAAATTATAAGCGGAGATATTACGGTAAACAGCTTTATAGAGCTTAGTTGGAGGTAATAAGCGGAAATTTTCCGGTTAAGTAAAGTAAATTATCCATTTTCTACGTTTTTCAGATCAATAGTCGGAATTTTTCCATCTAGTTAAGCTGTTTTTAGTGACATTTCTCAATTAGGGTAATTTCTCCGCTAATTTATCAAGCCATTCTGATACTCTCATCTGAGTCAGTGAGGGTTCCCACTTTTTATGGTTGGAGTAGGGAGAGGCGTTAGTTCAACAGGGAGCCAAAAAAAGAAAATAAAAATGGCTCAGTATAGTGAACTGAGCCATTTTTTAAATTACAAAACAGATACAAAAGGGCAGTACAAACGAGCTCACTTTCGATTGCATTTTTGGGTTTGCTTATCAAAACGGTAACCCGTTTTGATAATGCAACTTTTTTACACATTAGTTATTCATCTTTGTCTTCCGGCGCGGCCTTGTTTCCACCTGCTGGAGGCTTTAATTCTACTTTTAGTAAATCATCGTTAATAACGGTTGCCCCCACCTTGATACTCTGCTTTGAAACAAAACCGTTTCCTTTCAAAGAAAGATTAAGGTTCAATAGGGTTGCTAATCGATTTAGCTCTCTTACAGACCAACCAGATACATCAGGCATATTATATTCACCCTCAGTTTTTAGAAAAACTCGTTCTCCTGGCAAAACATAATTCTCTTTCAAGGGAGATTGGGCAATTACCTTTTTACCATTTCCTAAGATGATGGGTATCGCTTTTTTTTCTTTTAATTCGGTAATAACTTCTTTTATAGTTCTATTTTCAAATGAATCTAATTTAATACCCAGGTTTTCTTTCACTGTTTGAATTTTTTCCTGTTCCTTTGGTTGAATATTTAAATATTGCAAACTATTCTTCATGACCGGATTAAATATCTTAGAAACAGGTTCAGACCCTGGCTGGTAGATATCTTTAAGTTTCGGCTGTTGAACGGCAATATACACAATTAATCTTGGGTCATTACTAGGAGCCATGCCTAAAAAAGAGAACACATTGTTTCCATGACCCTCCAAATAACCACCTTCAGGATCTGTTATTTGTGCAGTCCCAGTCTTACCTGCCACTTGGTAACCATCAATTTGATAGCTTGTCCCGGTGCCCGATGTAACAACAGTTTCTAGAATCTCTAATACCTTTTTTGCTGTTTTTTCGGAAATTGGATTACCCTTTAAAACAGACTCGTGATCCTCAATCGTTTCATTTGTATCAGGATCGACAATACGGTCGATTATATATGGTTTCATCATTTTTCCACCATTTGCAATAGCGGTTGCTGCTTGAATTTGTTGGATTGGGGTAATCGCTGATCCCTGACCAAAAGCGGTGGATAACTTATCACGTTCCCACTGATAGTTAATCAAGCTATCAGCTTCGCCTTCTAGATCAATTCCTGTTGGTTCTGTAAGACCAAATCGTTCTAAATATTGAAGTAATCGATCTGTTCCAAGTTTTTCATTTGCTAAAATAGCAAAACCTACGTTAGAAGACCTCTGAACTCCTTCCAGAAAGGAAATTGTCCCCCAGCCAACCTTATTATGATCTTGAATAGGTTTTCCACCCTTTACAGGATAAGATCCTGAATTGAACGTATCGTCATTATTATAAACACCTTCTTCAATTGCAGCAGCTAAAGTAAAAATCTTCATCGTTGATCCTGGTTCGAATCGATAAGAAATTGCATCATTTAAGTAGTTACTAATATCTCTAATATTAGGATCAAAACTTGGCCTTGTCCCCATCGCTAAAATCTCACCTGTTTTAGGATCAGCTACAATCCCGATAATTTTTTCAGGCTCATACTCCTCTACAACTTTACTCATTGCATCCTCAAGAAATGTTTGGATTTTTTGATCTAACGTTAAATAAATATTATTTCCATTCTGTGGCGATGTGATCTGTTCATTTGCTTTTGGTAATTTGAAGCCTGACTTATCTTTTTGGTATGTCATATAACCATCAGTTTCAACCAGAAAGGAGTTAACACTTTTCTCAAGTCCGAGCTGACCTTTTAATTCGACAATAGTCGGATCGTCTTCATCATAAATTTTTTGTGCATACCCTACAACATGTGAAGCGAAAGTGCCATTAGGATAGTAGCGCTTATAGTCCCTACTAAAAGCTATTCCTGGTAAGCCAAGGGCTTCGATTTCTAGTTTTAAACTATGACTGATATCTCGACCTTTTGAACCGAATTCAACTTGTTTCTTGTCCTTGGTCAAGATAGCTTCAACCTCTTCTACTTCCATACCGAGCAGTGGCGCTATTTTCCTAGCCGTTTCAATCGGATCAACAACATGTCTTGGTTTTTCAGGGTCAATGGTTAGACTTTCATCTAATATCGCCTGAACAGTGTATGCAGCAGTATCTTCTGCAATTGATAAACCATTTTTATCATAAATGGTACCTCTTCTCGCCTCAATCACTCGTTTTTCCGTATATTTTTCTTCTGCAAGAGCAGCTAATACCTGTCCATCAACTTCTCCTGTAACTTGTATGTACAAAAAACGAGTCAACAATATAAAAAAGAGCAGGGTAAAAAACAAACTTACCAATGCTGCTCCTCTATTTATATTCTTATTTTTAATCTTCATTTTCATTTTTATCAGTCCCCGATAACCTTAACATTGTCCTCTCCAAAATCCATGCCCATTTCTTTAGCAATTGACCAAATACGCTCAGGTCGACTTAGTTCCTGGGCTTGGAACGATAAATCACCAATAACTTTTTCTTGGTCTAAAATACTAGACTCCATTTTTTGAATATCAATGTTTGCATTATAAATTGCAACTTGGTTTGAGACAATCTGAATAGACCCAATAAGCATAGCACATACAAAAATAGTTGCCAAGATTTTTTCCCCTAAGGTAATTTTATTCTTTTTTCTAATTGCAACTTTTGTCTGTGTTTGTGTTGTTTCTTCTGGTTGTTGACTAACTTTTGTCTTATAAGCTAAATTACTCAAGTTTAAAACCCTCCTATTTTTCAACTTTCTCTGCAATGCGAAGCTTAGCTGAACGTGCTCGTTTGTTTTCTTCAATTTCCTCATCCGATGGAAGAATTGGCTTTCTAGTAATAAGCTTTAGTATTGGCTTATATTCATCTGGAATGATTGGTAGGCCTGGCGGTAATTGTGGACCATCACTTGCTTTCTTAAATACCACTTTACAAATTCGATCTTCTAACGAATGAAAGGTAATCACAGAAACTCTTCCTTTTGGATTTAAAAGCTCAATTGATTGTGCAACAGCATCTTCAAATACTTTCAGTTCATTATTAACTGCAATGCGAATTGCCTGAAAAACCCGTTTTGCTGGATGCCCCCCTGTTCGTCTAGCAGGAGCTGGGATTCCTTCTTTTATAAGCTCAACTAACTCATTTGTTGTTTCAATTGGCTTAGTTTCTCTGGCTGCCTCAATTTTACGAGCAATCTGTTTAGAAAACTTTTCTTCTCCATATTGAAAGAAAGTTCGTACAAGCTGTTCGTAACTCCAATGGTTTACTATTTCATATGCTGTAAGTGGTGAATCTTTGTCCATTCTCATATCAAGTGGAGCATCATGGTGATAACTAAACCCTCTTTCAGGAGTATCTAATTGTGGTGATGACACACCTAAGTCAAACAAGATGCCATCAACTCCGGTAACGCCATACTCTGCTAACTTATCTTTAATATGAGCAAAATTACTCTTAATCATCGTTACTCTGTCACTGAATTCAGATAATTTCACTTTAGCGTGATCTATTGCTGTTTGATCTTGGTCAAACGCATATAATCTCCCATTTACAGATAGTTTTTTAGCAATTTCCAAACTATGTCCTGCACCACCAAGTGTGCAATCGACATAAATTCCATCTTCTTTTATATTTAATCCTTCAACAGCTTCATCTAATAAAACCGTTTTATGTTGAAACATAGTAGCACCTCATTACAAACGTTTTTCTTATTGTTCGCAAGTATTTATTATTTAATAAAACTTTTCCCTTAGACCTCAGTGTAACTTTATATGTCTTAATGATTAGGTAATTTATGTAAGACTTGGTTGATCTCAAATATCAAAACCAACCATATTTTCAGCAATGTCAGAGAATGATTCTTCGGAATCAGAAAAATAATCTTCCCATTTTTCCTTACTCCAAATTTCTATTCGATTGGAAACACCAATAACTACACATTCCTTCTCAAGTTTTGCATACGAAAGGAGTGGTGATGCAATATTAATTCTTCCTTGCTTATCAAGCTCAACTTCACTTGCGCCAGAGAAGAAAAATCTTGTAAAAGATCTAGCGTCTTTCTTTGTAAGTGGTAGGGTCTTTAGCTTTTCCTCAAGCTGTTTCCATTCGTTATAGGGATAACCAAATAAACATTGATCAAGACCTCTAGTGAGAACAAATGATTCTCCTAAATGATCTCTAAACTTGGACGGGATGATCATACGGCCCTTGATATCAATATTATGATGGTATTCACCCATGAACATACCCTTGTCCCCCACTTTCTTACTTCATGTTACCACAATCCCCCACTTTCCACCACTAAAATTGTATTATTCTTGAAAAACATAACTTTTTTCGGAATCTATGGATGTAATTTATTTTAATAGTGGTAGCAGCCGGTCAGTTTGAAAGTTTGTGGGGAATAATAGTCCATGGTGAGTTCAAGGTCATACAGCTTTGGAGTGGAATTTGCGGAAAGCTGTCCAAAGTGAATTTAGGTTCAGAGATCGAAGAGCGGCGAATGGAACTCGTTAGGCTAAGTTATTTTCAAGGGGAGCCTTTTTATGTGAATAAGCATTTGCCCATTGAGGATGAAAAGTAAAAATTTCTACACCTAGTGTGGAAGGAGTAAAGGACCACTCGACTCCTGTGGGATATAGCGGTTTCGCGGGCCCCACTGGATCTAAAGGCTATGAGGAGCCTCACGGACCACACCCCGGAAAGCAAGTGGATCGCAGCGCATGTAACTCACTAACCTAAGTTATTTTCAGACTAGACACCCATGCGAATGAGTATTTGCACCATGGAGGATGAAAATGTTGTTCACTTAGTGTGGAATGAGCGGAGAGCCACCTGACTCCTGCGGGAACTAGTGGTCTCGTGAGACCCCGCAGGAGTTCAAAAAGCGACGAGGAGGCTCACGGGCCCCCCGCGGAAAGCAGGTGGATCGCAACTCATGGAACTCCACTACCTTGGTTATTTTTAGAGTAGACAAAACTTAATCATTCACCTCTCCCTCAAAATAACAAAGTATAAAACAATAAAAAAACCCTGAAAATTTTCAGGGTTTTACCTCATTATATTTTTATCACCTTGTGTTCACCATCAACCTTTATCGGCAACTCCAAAACATCATTGATAAAATCAGATCCATACTTATTCAAATAATAATAAATATTCCATATCCTCTCTTGTGGAGCATTATTAGGCATTAGGGAAGATTGTATTCGATTAAATCGGTTTATCTCCACTTGGTGTCTAAGGAGGAGTCTCTTTTCAAGAGTTTTACTAATAAAATCAAACTGCGACTGAATGTAATCCGAATTTTTATTCAAAAGCGGACATAAGCTTGAATCAATATCTAACGCTACTTCTCTTAACCTTTTATGAACTTGTTCTACCTCATTTTTCGCCTCAGCCACAAGTCGATCCAAATCATAATTAACCTGTTCTTTGATCAAAGATTCCTTTATTTTTTCAACGCTATTTAATAGAACGTCCTCAATTGAAACATTTACATCGTACATGTCTGTTTCAATAGATCGATCTAGAAAAGTAATCGAGACTCTCGGTACTATCGGTGGCATTTTGATCTCCCATGCTTCAAATACTTTTTTAAGTTCAGCCCAATATGCAACCTCACCAGGACCAGAAATAAAGGCGAGAGTCGGAAGTAATAATTCTTGCATTAATGGCCTTGTGACCACATTATTACTCAATAAAGATGGTTGTTCTTTTGCAATTTGTAAGAGCTCCTGCTTTGTTAATTCTAAGCTACTGCTCTTATTAGTAAAACGCTCACTATTTTTATCATATTCAAGTAATAAGCGTTCATTTTTGTAGTGATAAAATAAATTAGCTGAATAAATAGGCATTTCTATACTTAATTTATAACCCTGTTCTTTTAGAAGTGTTTGCGCAGCTACGACTGAATCATGAATAAGTTCGTTTCGTTCAATCATTTCTTGAAAAAAATCAGATTCAATTTCTCTAAGCCCACTAGATCCAGAATCAAGTAAGACAATACCTGTGTTTGAAAACAGTTCCTTAATTACAAATCCAAAAAAATCAACGTAGGTAGACGAGTCATTTAAATGATTTTGAAGCTTCGCTATTAAATCCTTAGTATATGCGGTTTCACCGAATGATTCGAATATATCGTCAATCCACTTTTCACAAACCGACTTATCTATAATAAGAGATGATACAGAAGACCTCTCCATTTGTCTCTGCTCAATTATCTTTTTCTTGATGGTTTGCTTATTCTTAATATGAAGATGGTTTATTTCAGCAAAATCATGATCTTCTCCCGCAATCCAGAAGACTGGGACCACCGGCACACCTAATGATTCTTCCTGTTCCTTTGCTAGTTTTATAATGGATATAATTTTATGTATCGTGTATAGAGGGCCAGTTAATAATCCCGCTTGTTGACCACCAACTACAACAACACTTGATGGATCTAAAAGTTTGCTTATATTTTCAAATGTTTCACTTCCAAAACCATATTTTTCATTGAATTGCTTTAAATAAGCTACTAATTTTTGACGCGGAAAGTTACGTTTTTTTAGATCTTCTATTCTTTTTGTATATGTATCTGGGTCTTTTATTCCATAGTCAAATAGGTCAGCTGTTTCAATATCCCCCATTGTATAACTCTTTACTAACTTATTTGTAGACGGAAGTGAGAGTGAAATAACCTCCATTGTATTTACGCCCTTTCTTATATCCTGTATAACTTCTTTGATGAGTATAGCATTAATTCAAAAGAATGAAAAAAAACATGCTTAGATTTTCGAAATATTCTTCATAATAACCCACATGAATTGACATTCAAATAACCATTAATATGCCTTAATGATTCGAAAGATGACACCTGAAATCATTAATAAAATGTAAGTGCCTGCAAATAAGAAAAAAGAAAAACGCCAAAACCCCTTAAGAACTGGTTTGATATTAAATTCACGTGTTTTATTCCAATAAATCAATGTAAAAATTAAAATGGTCAAAAGTAGAACGGTTATAATTAACCATAAATAGGATTGTCCAACTAAAGCTAGTAAAATATAATGAACTGAAAAAATAAACAAAATAGTCGTTAAATCTACAGTTAATAGAATTGATTTTTTGCTATTTTTTATAACTCGCCTTGAAATCAAGTAAACAGCTAGTAAAGCAATTAACGGTATTGTCATTAAAGTTGCTGTTAGTCCAGCCACGATCGATATCATATTTTACCTCCGTTTCTCTAACCCTTTTATGGCAGAATATAAAAATTTAGTTAATTTCAAAGTTTTATGTTGTTGATTTGCTTGTTCTAGTACATACCCTAGGATAGAATCAATTTCTGTTGCTTTGTGTAAATCAATATCCTTCAACATCGATGAGCGGTTATTCGATGTATTTTCACATATAAGAAGCAAATGGTTCCATGTTTCTTCTCGTACCGGTATGACAGAGATAACTTCTTCAAATAAATCTTTCATAATTTCTAAGTAAAATGGATTGGATAATAGTTTTCCGTTCTCAACTTGAAACAGTGCTGTTAATGGATTGATCACAGAGTTAATAACTAGTTTCTTATGCATACTGTTTAGTAAATTGTGTTCTTCGATAACTTGTAGCCCCTTCATCCCCGTTCCGCTAAATAATGATAACAAAGGTTCTACTTCCCCCTTAAAGGCACATATTCTAGTTAGACCTTTACCAGTATGTTTGACTGAATTACTTGATATTTTCATTGCTCCATGTTCAACTATACCAATGCCAATTAGCTCATTATCCAACTGCTCTAAGAATTTTAAATGACTCATCCCATTCTGAAGGAACAAAAGCATCGGATTGTTTTGAAAAATAACAACAGAGTCATTCATTATCATTTCTAAGTCATATTGCTTAACTGCAATTATTAATGCATCATGAAAATCAATTTTCGAATTAAGGGTCGCGGCCTTAACCATTCGCGTCTCCTTTTTACCTTTATCATCAATAGTAATTCCATATTGAGTTATATTATTTGCTTGTTCTTTTGTTCTTGTATGTATAATTACTTCATGTTCAGATGCCAAGTAATAACCAAAAAGCAGACCAATTGACCCGCCACCTACAATACCAATTTTCATTAAATTCTCTCCGGCAGTTTGACTTAATATTATTTTAACAAAAAATGGGTTACTAGTTCACTTTTTTATTGGAAAAGTAATCGTTTACTATTATTTTATGACATATATATTGTATAGTTAATATATCATTAACTGAATTCGTTAAATATTAGAAAAATTATTAAAGCATTAGTTTACTGTGCTACAAAAAGAAACGGATGGCATGATTGAATTCAATTTTTATTACGTAACATTCGCAAAATATGTTATTTGAAGACAAAACGTATATATCATAAATTTTAATAAGGGAGAAGAAGAATATGACAGTACGAATTGAACGTTTATTATTAAATTATAAGACCTTAGAAGAATTTAAGAAGTTTAAGGAGTACGGACTACAAGAACTTTCAATGCTAGAAGACTTACAAGCAAATATCATTGAAAATGATAGTGAATCCCCTTTTTACGGAATTTACTTTGGCGGAAAATTGGTTGCACGAATGAGTTTATACCAAGTGGATAAACGCTTTGATAAATATTTTTCTCCTCCACAAGACTATCTAGAGTTGTGGAAATTAGAAGTGTTGTCTCCCTATCAGCGTAAAGGATTTGGAAAAGCATTGGTAGACTATGCTAAATCCCTAGGCTTGCCTATCAAAACTAATCCAAGAGTCAATTCAGGGAAGTTCTGGGAAAATATGAACTTCAAACCAGTTACCTATGATATGGAAAGAGACTTAGGAGAAAATCCACTTGTTTGGTTTCCAGAAGGAGTTAAAGAGCAAAATAGGTCATAAAATAAGAATAGCGCTGAGGTGCAAGGCATAAAAAACCTCCTTAGATCGGGCTTATACCTTGGAACCCACATGGACTATGTGCCCAAAACACGTTAGAATTCTCATTTTCTAAACGCTAAAAAAGGAGTTGACCCCCATTTAAGGGGTCACTCCTTTTTTAATTAGGATTAAGTTTATTTTTCAATTCTTTCTAAGTTACCATTACGGTCCATTTGGAACTTTACTTTTTTACTTCTTTCGTCCTCCTGGAGTACAACCATTTTCCTAGCACGTTCCATTATTTCAATCAGTGCTTTATAATCATCTTCAATTACTTTAAGATTATCAACTAAGGTTTCTTTTTCACTTGTTAGTACGACAATCTGATCTTCAAGCTCACTAACCTTATTGTTTAATTGTTCGTTTTCATTCATAATTTTTTCAATTCTACGTTGAGAAGTTTCATACTGTTCAAGAAAGTTAATGACATTTTGAATCGTTAGACTCGATGACTGTGGTACACTCTCATCTTGTTGCTGTTCTAATACTACATCATTTGTTTGTTCAGTCGTTTCTTCCATTTCAGTTGGCTGTTTTTTCAGCTCTTTTCTTTGTTTCTTAGCTAATTCGATTCCAGATTTATATTGTTTTCGTACATATGAGTTCCATCTGAACCCGCAGGCGGCGGCTGTACGAGATAATTGACGACCAACTTCCTCAAAGGCAGCCAATTGCGTACCACCTTCACGAATGTATCTTAACACTACCTCTGCAAGTAATAAATCTTCGTCTTGTGACCAGGCATCTTGACGAGTTGTAGTCATATTCTTTCCCTCCTAATACTCGTTTTTTCTATACATATGCAAGTAATAGAAAAGATAGACTACAACATTCTATTAGAGTCGTATAAATGCCAGGAAAATGGTTATCCACCAGGTAAAGAAAACAGTCGTTTACTTATTTCTTTTTAGCAAGGAAATTTTCTACAGCTCTATGATGATTAGCTGACGCCCAAAGAACTGAACATTGTTTGACTTCATCGTCTATCCTTGACTTAAGGCCCGTTACTTCCCACTTTCTGATTTGAATATTCTTATATGCTCCTAGGACATCTTGTTTGAATTGCAGAAACGGTCTCAAAAAATGATACATTTCTTCTTCCTTGTTTTCCGCATCTAAAATTTTATGTATAAATCCCAATTCATATGCCTCCAAACATTCAAACCGTTTACTAGAAGCTACCATTTGAAGTGCATTCTCATAAGGTATTTTTTCAAACAGGATCGTTCCACCTCCCCAACCAGTGGTGATACCTAAATTACCTTGAATAAATCCAATTTGAGCGTGAGAAGATGCTATACGATAATCGCATGCAATTGCAAGCTCACAACCACCACCCAGACTTACGCCATTTATCATCGCAACCGTTATTTTTGGGAAAGTACATAATTTGTAAATAACGTCTGCCATTTTTGACAACATACTATAAGCTTCATCCTGTTGTTTGATGTTCTGAAATGCTTTAACATCACCACCAGAACAAAATGCTGTTTCTCCAATCCCTTTAATAACTAGTAATTTATCTTCTTGATTATGTTCTACCTGCTCAAGGGCTAATAATAAGCCATTCATTACCTCAAGGTTGATTGCGTTACGTTTATCAGGTCTATTGATTATAAAAGTTACAACACCACTGTCATCTCTATTTATTAAATAATTTTTCATTATCCGGCCCCATTTAATAATTGTTAACTGCTTTAGGTTAATGATTATTATAGTTAAAAACATGATAAAACTAAAAATGTGATATCCCAATTGGGATATCACATTTAATGTTAACTATTAAAATTAATCGTTAACTACTTCTTTTCCTTTGTATGTTCCACAAGCTTTACACACACGGTGAGCTAGTTTCATTTCACCGCAGTTTGGGCATTCTACCATACCTGGAACTGATAATTTGAAATGCGTACGACGCTTTCTTTTTCTAGTTTTGGATGTTCTTCTGAAAGGTACAGCCATATTCCCACCTCCTTAAAAGATAGTTAAGATGGATATGAAGGCCGGTAATATGCCGGTTCTTCTTTATCTTTTTAATCTTAGTTTTCTTGAGCAGCAAATGCTACTCACTTTTTTTGTCGTCATCAAAAAACTTAGCAAGCCCAGCAAGTCTTGGATCGATTTTGTTCGCTTTATCTTCTTCAGATATTACTTGCCAATCTTTTCCTTCTTGCGGCGCAGCTCCTTCTGTATTTAAATCATCACAGAAGATTTGCATAGGTATTTCAAGGATGATAAGTTCCTTTATAACAGGTAACAAATCGACAACGTCTCCTTGAACTTGATGTGTTTCCTCGTCAGTTTCATAATCTGACGTATGTCGTAACATAAATGTTTCAGTTGTAGTTATCTCAAACGGATAATGAACATCCACTAGTGTTCTTGAACAAGGGAGTATCATTGTCCCGGAAATTGTTAAATGAAAAGTCACTTTTAAAGAACTGAGATCTGCACGACCTGTTATACGAACAGGTGAGATATCTCTTATTGAATTTTTAAGTTCCTTTAGCTCGGTAACATCCACAATCTCATCAATTGATAAACCTTTATGCTGCAACTGATTTAATTGACTAATTGTCCATTCCATATGAATCACCTCAAGGCAACAAAGGTAATTATAGCTTTGCATGATTTATTTGTCAATATTTTTTCTTTACACTATAATATAAGCAATGTTGTTTACTAATCAGTTTTACCATAATCGCCGGAAATATAGCAAGTTTTAATATAAAAGCAAATATTCTTATCTTGATTATTAAAGGAGACAAACTTTTGAAAGCAGTTGGAGTAGTTGTTGAGTATAATCCTTTTCATAATGGACATAAGTATCATCTGGAACAAGCTAAATCACAGACAAAAGCAGATGTGGTCGTTGCTGTTATGAGCGGCAATTTTCTTCAACGTGGTGAACCTGCTTTGGTGTCTAAATGGAGTAGAACAAAAATGGCTTTAGAAAATGGTGTTGATATCGTGGTTGAACTGCCTTATGTGTTTGCTACACAAAAGGCAGAAACCTTTGCTAATGGAGCAGTTGCAATACTTAGCCATTTATTCTGTAATTACTTATGTTTCGGAAGTGAACATGGGTCGATTACCGAGTTTAAAGATACACTATCTTTTTTAGAAAGAAACCAGGAAGTTTTTAATGAACTAGTAAAAAAAGCAATTCAACAAGGAGTAAGCTATCCTAGAGCATTATCTTTATCATATGATTCACTTGTAGCAGATTCCTCATTGATCGACTTAACACAACCAAATAATATTTTAGGTTATCATTATGTAAAAGCGATTTATGATCAAAAACAGAACATTGTTCCTTTTACAATTCAAAGAACAAATGCAAATTACCATGATGAGAATTTCTCCTCGGAAACAATTGCTAGTGCTACAAGTATTCGAAAATCCCTTTTCAAGAATAACGGAACACTTGAGCAAGTAAGGAATTATATCCCGTTAGAAACGAACAACATATTAAATCAATATAAACAAGAATTTGGACAGTTCCATGAGTGGGACGATTACTTCCATCTTCTAAAGTATAAAATAGTAACAAATACTGAACATGAATTACAAGAATTCTATGAGATTGAGGAAGGATTAGAACACCGGATAAAGAGGGTAATTCTTAAGTCTACAAACTTTAATGAGTTTATGCAGCAATTAAAAACTAAAAGGTACACTTGGACCAGATTACAAAGAGCCTGCTTACATATACTAACCAATTCGAAGAAGAGTTCTTTTACGAAAACCTTTGAACACCAAGATCCATCCTATATACGGCTTTTAGGAATGTCACAGAAAGGTCAACATTATTTATCTAGCATTAAAAAGGATATAAGTGTACCTGTTATATCGAAATTATCTTCATTTACAAATGAAATGATCCAGTTGGATATTAATGCAGCATATGCATACTCTATGACCCTTCCCGAACCAATTAGATCAAATTTTTTATTACAGGAGTACTCAACACCACCACTAAGGTACAATGAAACATCTTGTCAGTACATATAAAAGACACAAAGCAAAACTTTGTGTCTTTTATATGTCATTTATATTATTGGAAATAATAACTATTTGGTTAGTTATCATTCAAGCTCTCAAGATATTCCAGAGCATCGTCAAATGTATCGACTGGAACAATCTTCATCTCACTTTTTATTTTCTTGGCAGCAGCTAGTGCCTCATTGTAATTTGAATTTGGGATTCCTTGTTCATTTGGAGCGAAGAATACATCTACACCTGATTTGTCTGCCGCAACGATTTTTTGTGAAATACCTCCTATTCTACCTACTTCTCCATTATCTTTAATTGATCCAGTCCCTGCAATGTCTAATCCATTAGTAATATCTTTCTCTACAAGTTGATTATAAATTTCAAGGGAAAACATTAAACCTGCAGAAGGACCACCAATTTTTTCAGTATCTATCATAATTGACGGTGTCGTTTCTACCTCACGATCAGTTGTAAGTGCTATCCCTACTCCAACTTTTTCAGGATTATCCGGGAATGGTGAGATTAATAGTGGTGTTGTCATTTCTTGCTCATTTCGTTTAAAGGTTAACTCAATTTCTTCACCTTCACTCTTTTCGGAAACATACTCAATAAACTCATCAGAAGTTTGAAATTCAAGCCCATCAACCTTATAGATACGATCTCCTATCTTCAGGACTTCTTCTGCTGGCATACCTCGAATAATACTCATCACGTAAATGCCACGGTAAATGTAATTAATTGGCTTTTCAGCTTCACTGTAAGCTACGGTAATTGCCGATTCCTTTGAATCTTCCATTAGATAAAGCTGGCGGTTTGTGTATTCCTCATCACTTTCGCCTGATCTTCGAATATCCTTAACTGGGTATATCATATGAAATTCATCCATTTTCGCCCATAAATATGTAAAAATATTCGCTTTTCCCATTCTTACCGTCGTTAACATGAAGCTCCCCTCTTCATTAAATCCATCTTCAACTTGGATAATAGGCCTTAACTCTTGAGCCATTCCAGGTTTTGTTACGTAATAAGGTAGTTGGATAAATGATAAAAGTGCAATAACGACTATGAGTATAAAAGATCTGATATAAAATTTATTCATATTATTTATTTTGCTCCTTCCAATCTTCAATAACACTCTTTATTTGTGGAAGCATCTCTTTAGCTGATTCTTCCCCTAACCTTATGATATCATCAATATTTGTAAATGCTCGAGAGCTATACTGTGTGACAAGAGGTCTGATCATAATATCCACATCTAGTTCTTTATATTTAACAATCTCATTTTGCATGATATCTATACTTTGTAGGATAACATCATATATGGTCGTAATTTCCTCACTTATTTTTACAGAAGAAACATCAACAGCAATAATAATATCAGCTCCCATTTCTTTGACTACAGAGATTGGAACTTTATCAACTACTCCACCATCCACTAGTAATCGACCATTTACCTTTTCAGGGACAAAAATTCCGGGAATGGCAATACTTGCACGTACAGCCTTAGCAATTGATCCTTTATTAAACACTACTCTCTCTCCCTTTAATAAGTCAGTAGCAACAATGGAAACAGGGATATCTAATTCTTCAATTGTTTTATCCTTTGTAAAGATACGGATAAGCTCTCTCACACGATTACCAGCAATAAAACCCATTTTAGGAACTGTAAAATCAAGATAATATTTCCTCTTAAATGCATTTGCAAGCTTATACAATTTATTAATATCTTGCCCCGCTCCATAGAATGCACCAACAAGTGCTCCCATGCTACTACCAGCAATCAAGTCTATAGGAATATTTTCTTCTTTAAGGATTTTTATAATTCCCAGATGAGCAAATCCCCTTGCTCCACCCGAACCTAATGCCAATCCAATCTTAGGTTTTTTCAAGTAAACACACCCCATTTAGAAGCTAATCTTTTGTTTTCATACCAGGTACAACCCAATCATCTTTTGTAATGTTTATATCTTGTACAATCTTATGGTCTAAAGTGTGACCCTATACACGTATATTTAAATATATGAATTTCTATTACTAGCTTCTAAATAACTAGGATGTAATAGTACCTTATTTTATCATTTCATTAAAGCAACTGTATAGAAAGAAGAGTTTGGAGGATGTTAGATTGGTACAATCGAGGCTGAAGACAATATTATTAGCAACAAGCGCAACACTACTAGCTGTTGCCCTTATATCATTTCCAAAGGATGCTTTAGATGCTTCAAAAGCAGGATTGAGTATGTGGTGGGAAGTAGTATTCCCATCACTATTACCATTTTTTATTGTTTCAGAATTGTTAATCGGTTTTGGAATTGTTAAATTTATCGGAGTTTTACTTGAACCACTTATGAGACCTTTATTTAGAGTACCTGGAGTAGGAGGTTTTGTCTGGGTAATGGGATTAGCCTCAGGATTTCCTGCGGGAGCTAAATATACCGCTCGTCTTAGACAAGAAAAACAACTTACAGCATATGAAGCGGAGAGGTTGGTTTGCTTTACCAATGCTTCAAACCCATTATTCATTTTTGGAGCGATTGCAGTAGGATTCTTTCATAATCCTCAAGTAGGAATATTATTAGCAGTTGCTCACTATCTAGGCAATATCTGTGTTGGACTAATCATGAGATTTTATGGCCCGAAGGAGAAATTAAACGAGAATGAAAAACGAAAAGGAACATACTTTAGAGAAGCATTAAGGACCCTACATCATACCCGCTTAAATGAGAAAAGACCATTCGGGAAGCTTCTCGGGGATGCGGTCACCTCTTCCATTCAAACTTTATTAATGGTTGGAGGATTTATTATTTTGTTTTCTGTTTTTAATAGACTGCTTTCACTAGTAAATATTTCAGAGGCCATTTCCGTTGCTTTATCCTTTGTTTTAGTTTTATTCAACCTGCCAACAGAACTTAGTTTACCACTCATTTCAGGTTTATTTGAGATTACACTTGGGAGCCAATTGACTAGCCAGACTAGTGTCACACTGTTATACCAAATGATTATTACTAGCTTCATCTTAGGATTTTGTGGATTTTCTGTACAAGCACAGGTAGCTAGTATCCTTGCTGAAACAGATATACGTTTTAAACCTTTTTTCTTTGCAAGAATCATTCACGGTTTTATTGCTGCGTTTCTAACACTAATACTATGGAAGCCACTATATTTAAATTTACAAGATCCATCAAATGCTAATCACTCAGTCACCGTGTTTTTTCAATATCACACTGAGACGAAACTCGTTCCACTTTGGGAGAGTATGATCAGTATTGGTCCATTAGTGACAATCATTTCACTATTAATTTACATAGGGGTTTTCACTAAAAGACTTGTGAAAAACTAACAAATAGACCCATTAAGCATTAAGCTAATGGGTCTATTTGTTTAATTCTGTTTGAATTTTAACATCAAAGCATTCTCAACAGCAGTTGGAACTAAATCTGCGATATTTCCTTTATATTTTGCAACCTCTTTTACAATGCTTGAACTTAAAAACGAATATTGATTATTAGTCATCATAAAAAATGTTTCTATATCTTCTTCTAAAATTCTATTCATTGACGTTATTTGCATTTCATATTCAAAGTCTGATACGGCTCTGAGGCCTCTTAGAATAACATTTGCTTTTTTTTCTCTAGCATAATCCACTAATAAGCCACTAAACGCATCAACTTTCACATTCGGTATGTCCTTTGTTACCTCTTTTATAAGCTCTATTCTTTCTTCTACAGTAAAAAGCGGACTTTTAGTAGAGTTATTTAATACTCCTACATAGACTACATCAAATACATTGGCCCCTCGTTTAATTATATCCAGATGGCCATATGTAATTGGATCAAAGCTCCCTGGACAAACGGCTATTCTAGTCAAGTTCACTTCCCCCTTCCGGTTCACCTTGGGTTTGATATACAGTAATAGCAGTAATTCCATACTTTTCTTTCTTAATAATTGATAAATTACCTATAACTTCGGGGAGGTTCATTTCATGGTCATGTTCTGCAACGATATAGCCATTTTCACTTAAAAGATGATAGTCAGCAATCATAGCGATAAGCGCTTTCAATTGATTATTATTGTATGGTGGATCCAGGAAAATATAATCAAAACGTATTTCCCTTTTTATGATTGCTTTTAGAGCCCTATTTGCATCATTTCTATAAATTTCAACTCGATCCGTAAAACCACAGTTTGAAATATTTTCTTTAATTGTTTGAATAGCTTTAAATTCCTTATCCACAAAAATAACCTTATCAATACCACGACTTAAAGCCTCAATTCCTAAACCACCACTGCCACCGAATAAGTCAAGGGCTTCCCCTCCGTCAAAAAAAGGACCGATCATATTAAAGATTGCTTCCTTTACTTTGTCGGTTGTAGGTCTTGTTGTTGTTCCAGGTACTGCTTTTAATGGTCTGCCTTTACAGGTGCCAGATATTACTCTCATTATTTAATCACCACATTAATAGAATCCATTTTTATTTTTTACCAATCATATCCTATCATAAACCCATTAGAGATGCTATAAAAGTTCTTTAAAAGTATTTCAATTTACAAAAAAACATGTTCTGTATGTATACTGTGATTTCATTTGGCCATAATTAGTAAAGACAACATCAATGGATGTTGTTGCCAACCGCGGAGAAGACTTACGTTTCCCCATAAGTTCTTCCTCCGGTTTCTCCTCTCCCTTTGCCTTCTACTATGGGGGCACTTGTTCGTAACAAAGATCCCATAGATATAGAAGGACCCTGCAGAGTGATCTCTGCAGGGTTTTTTTCGCATGTTTCAAACAATACTGAAATATAATCACTTTTTTCAAAATAAAAAGTTAAAGTCCAATTTTATAATCATATTCTTTCGCTTTGTCAGGATTTGAATTTTCGTATTCTAATTTTAGGAATGGTTTGTATGAAGGTTCAACCTGTTTTACATATGGCAAAGAATTAAGTTTATTAATAATTGACTCGATATTCTCCATATCATTATAAATAACCATGTATTTTAATCTTTTCGAGACATAGTGGATATTTCCAAACCTTCTCATTGATTTGATGTGTTTCAATGAATGTAAATATACAATAATACCTTGCCTTTGTCCAAACATCATTATTCTCCTTTTATAATGCCTCTTCCAAAAAATCTGTAATCTGGGCGGGTTAAAAGCTTAGCGAAATCAACCTTAAATTTATTTCTAGTCTAGCATAACTAAGAACAGGTTAACAATATATTCCTTTTATACTAAGGCTCTTTTCTGAAAAATTATTGCTAATTCACTTATTTTTAGGAAGGATACACTAACCGCTTGATGTTATAGTTAAAATTTAAGAAGAAAAGATGCCACGCTACCTAGTTCATAGTAATTATAAGGACTTTTAAAAGCAACAAAGTTTACGAAAACAGCCTATACTAAGGCTCTTTTCTGAAAAATTATTGCTAATTGACTTATTTTTAGGAAGGATACACTATTCCGCTTGATGTTATAGAAAAATTTAAGAAGAAAAGATGCCACTCTACCTAGTTCATAGTGATTATAAAGACCTTTAAAAGCAACAAAGTTTACGAAAACAGCCTATACTAAGGCTCTTTTCTGAAAAATTATTGCTAATTGACTTATTTTTAGGAAGGATACACTAACCGCTTGATGTTATAGTAAAAATTTAAGAAGAAAAGATGCCACGCTACCTAGTTCATAGTAATTATAAAAGACCTTTAAAAGCAACAAAGTTGACGAAAAAAGCAGCCGATACTAAAAAAAGAGATCGAACAAATGAACATGTTTAAAGCCTACTAGGCTTTCAAAAAAAAGGTTCATTTACTCGATCAAGCCTTTGTTCTATTTACATCCACAACTTCCTCCACTACCACAACCACCTGAACAAGAAGATAATGAGTCAAAGTAAGGATTGCCAGTAGGAACCTTTATATGTTCGGAAACAGCTGTTCCAATTAACCTGCTTAAATCATCTAAAAGTGTCTGAATTTCTTGTTCTGCTTTTTTGAAAGAAGCAATTGTTTCGTTTAAATCCAGATTTCTTTTTAATTCACGGGTTTTTAGTGTAATAGAGCGGTAGTCAGGATGATATTTCCCAAATCGTTGTACGTCCTCATAATGCTCTTTCATCTTTTCAAATTGAGAAATTAGTTCCTGTGCTTCCTTATCATGCTTAAGCGTATATAAAGAACGATGATATTCGTTCATCAACTCAGATTGTAGGATCATGTTTGCTATCTCATCGGTAAAATCAAGTATTTCTAGTCTTTCTAATGTAGCAAGCATATTTTCACCTCCATCATTTAATATAGCATGAAAAAAGAATTATAGCGACATTTTCCCTTATTATGAATCGTTTTCTAATGCAGACAAGATAAAGATTTAATCTTCTTATTGCTAAACATTACCTTATAGAAATACATTCATAATCAAATCTAGAAAATTTGCCATTGACTAATGAATCTGAAACACACTATAATTTTCTAGATTCATTCGTTCACATTTCAGAAAAGGAGGACATTAATGAAACTTATAACATTCAATCCTTTTAGAACTATAGGAATGCCTAATACTAGTTATATAAAACCTGAGCAGATGTTCCGTGAAATGGAACGAATTAAAAATGCAGACTTCTTATTATTTCCAGAAACATGGCAAGTAAACTCCTTAGTTTATGGATTAAACAAACAAATCTTCCCTAGTATTCAGTCTCTTCAATTAGGCTATAGCAAAATTGAAATGACTAGAGCACTTTGGACAGTTTGCCCAGAGTATGTACCGTATACAGAGATTTTAGGAAACACGAAAACAAACATTGATTCAGTTTTAAATACGTTCCCTTTCCCGTTTGTAGCAAAAGAAAGTAGAAATTCGATGGGTAAAGGTGTATTCCTCATTGAAAATGAACAAGATTTTTTAGACTATGCAACCAAAGTTGATACTTTTTATATACAGGAATATTTAGAAAATGATGGTAGAGACCTAAGAGTTTGTATTATCGGCGACGAAATCGTAGCAGCCTATTGGCGAATTGGTGCAAATGGTGAATTTCTTCATAATGTAGCCCGAGGTGGAGATATATCTTATGACTTTATTCCACAAGATGCATGTGAGTTAGTTTTATCTGTTGCCAAACAACTAAATATAAACCATGCGGGTTTTGATATTATGTATAGTAACAATAAACCATATATATTAGAATTCAATATACTTTTTGGCAATCAAGGAACTATCAACCTTCCAGTTTCGCTTGAATCTAAAATATATGAGTATCTTTTAAAACAACATCCATTCCCAGGACCTATCGCACCTATAAGTGGTGAAAGGATTTCTTAAAATTTTAAAAGAGACGATCTGGGTTTATCTAATCACATCGTCTCTTTTACTGGCAATTTCCGTAACATGGTTTAAAATTCTTAGGCAAATCAAACCCATTATCACATTTAATGTCTTGTATAAATGGCAAATTAGTTTAATTAGCAGCAATATCTTTCAAAAAAAAGCCTTTTTATTATCTAATGGTTACTTCAAATTCCTCACTCAACGTTCTGTCTGCTGAGACTTTGTTTAAATCAACTCTAATTAAATGCGTTCCTTTTGTTAATCCTTTTATAATGAAAGCCGCAGTCATAATTTCATCCACTTTTTTTCCGTCCACAAAAAGCTCAATAAAGCCAAAGTCCTCATTCAGATTATTCTTTCGAAAAGAAAAATTAGAAATAAAACACTCTACATACACATTTTTGCCGACTACTTCTTTCTGAATCATTAAGCGGTTACGTTCTGGATTTACTTTCATCGTGCTTACCTGTTGGATGTTTTGCTCACTGACGTTATCCTCCTTAAAATCCACTTCAACTGGATATGAGGCTTCTGGTACTGGCTTATCATTTGTACACCCTGCTACTATAAAAAAAGACAACACAATGAAAATTCCTTGTTTCATTACATCACTCCTTTCTTATAGCTTTCACAGCTTGTCCAGTCATTAATCATTCAGGTGAAATCAAATCATAATTCTTTAATAGATCTGGATTCGGCCCAGCAACTGGCCTTGTCCACCTTTTAAACGGAACTAAAATAGAAAGTAAGCGCCCTCAATCATCCCTTGCTTAAGCTTGATAATTACATGGGCGCTTATCTTGCCTACAAATCTTAGTCACCATTTCTCATAGCTTTATACATTTCCATCATCATTGAAGCAAAACCTAGTGAATTTGAAAATTTCTCAACTTTATGTGGTATAGTTTGTTTATAATAATTCTTAGCATGTAATTCTAATTGTTGTCTGTTATGTGGGTTTCTAGAAAGTTTTCTATACCAAATTGGGTTATGACGAACAAATAAGTTTAGCTTTTTATCGTTTTGTAACCAGTCAACTACATCCCTACGCAATAGAATCCTCCCCTTTTAGTATTAATCCTTCCTAAACGCAAAGGGGTGCTTCTGCTCTGGTTCATTATTGATTGATTTGTCTTTTGAGCCACCCTGAAATTGATGGATTACCTGTTGTATCGTAGTAATTGCACTTCCAACATTCGTAATCTGTTCTTGCACATCATTCATCTTCACGTTTTTAATCGTTGATAAGAACTTTTCGATAAAATCAGATTTTTTATCTTTTTCTTCATCATTACCCTTTGTAGACTCCATCTTATATTTGCTCCAAGTATCATCATTTTCTCCCAGTAAATACCAATCTTCATATAAGACCTGCCAAGACTTATTACCATTACGTACCTCTTGAATCAACTTCGGATGTTTTTTAACAAAATTTTTAAACTCCTCAATGGTTGGATGTACTTTTTGTTTTCCCATACGTACTCACCTCATCTTATTGCATTCGCCTACTATATACTATCTACCTTCATAAGAAAAAGTTCGCCCATTTAGATTATTTAACGAATTACTTAATCCTCCACGGAATAGATAAAAATTGCAGTCTATCGTTATTAATTGTTAAAATAGTTGGGAAAGACATTAGTGAGTAGGAGTGTTTTCACGTGGATGAGCAACTATTACATAAAATAAACGATTACTATAGCAAGGCAACGGATCTGGAAAAGAAAACCTTTGAACAGGTCATAAATGGGTTAATCAGAAAACAAGAAAAGCCCTCTTCATCTTATTTAGGAGAACTCCTTCAAGTACAGAGTAATTTTGTTGACAATCAACTTGAGATGATTATACCTAATACTGAAATCATTCAGAACTCGCTAAACATAGTTCACGGTGGAATAACAGCCACTTTAATTGATTCTGCAATGGGGTCTTTAATTTTCAAATTACTTCCTAATCACCAAGCTGCTGTTACGACAGAATTAAAGATCAATTATTTGGCTCCTGGTTTAGGATCCTTCATAAAGTGCATTGCATCACTTATCCATAAAGGATCTAATTTAATTGTTACAGAAGCAAAAGTTTATCGAGAAGATGGAAAATTAATGGCACATGCTACTGGAAGTTTCTTTATTATCAAACGCAAACATGAGCTTAAATGATGTGTAATCGGAGGGGAGAATTTTGGTTGCCGCGATTGTAATTCCAGCAATCTTTTTGTTTTTTTATATAAAATCAAAAAAAGAAGCAAAAAAATATCATCATAAGTGGTTATTAATCAACCAAATTGATGAAGCCACAGAGATTATAGGGAAAGTACAAAAAACTACTAGTGAACGACAACGCTTTTATTATGGAAAATATATAAATGAAACAAATGTAATTATACAAAGAAATAATACAGTGTTATACCTTAAGAGAGTTGATCCTGTAACAACTAATTATCAAGCACCAAACATAGAACTGGGACAGACTTATGTGTTTAAGGGGTACTGGGAAGATGATCATTTTCGATTTTCTACATATAAAAGAACAAAGGTATGACTTTTTTGTCATACCAAGTTCTTTTATAATGGCCGTTTTCATAAACTTTGTTGCTTTTGATAGGTCTTTTACATTCACTATGAACGTATTCGAGTGGTATCTTTTCTTTTTAAATGTAAAAACATCCTAAGAAAATAAAGGTATCTATTTATTTAAACTAGGTCGATTAGAAAGAAACTTTCAGAATAGAGCCTTTGTAAATTATTTTCATTCCCATTTTTGCACAAAATTTTGAGTGTAATGCTTCTCAAATACCCCTACACCTAAATGGGTGAATTTTTCATTAAGCAATGTTTCACGGTGCCCTTCGCTATTTAGCCACCCCTCTACTGCAGCTATCCCATCTACATACATGGCAGCGATATTCTCACCTGCCAATTGATAAATTACTTCCCCTTCAGCAAGACGGTTGGCTAACCCACCAGTAGTAGGAGATGTATGCGAGAAATAGTCACTCTGATTCATATCTTTGCTATGCTTATAAGCAACCTTTGAGGTTTGTTCGTCTAATTTAACTATCCCTAAACCATGTCTTAGTCGTATCACATTTGTAATGTCTAATATTTGTGCCTCATTCCCCCTTTCAACCTCTTTCCATTCTTTGTCGGATAGCTCTTGAGCAGATAGTAACTCCCCTCGGTAAATTAACTCATATGGCCTCAGTTTCACTAGGGTATCAGCATTCATCATCCTTACACTTGAAAGCTTTTCTGTAAAATTATCAAAATATAGTTGTACAAATACATCTCCCATCTTAATAATGGGTCTTGTTTTTCTTTCATCCTCATTTAACTCAAAACGATATGAGTTTCTTTGGGCTGTAAAAGCAATTGATTTTTCAAACGAATAATTTTTGTTAATCTCAGCGAAAGACTGCCCTATTTTAAATGGACTTATTTCTAATTGTTCACCGATTGCAAAAATGGTTACTACCTTATTTCCTTCCACACCTATCTGTAAGTATTTTTCATAATCTTCATTGTATACCCACCAGTCATAGTCATAAGAAGAAGGATCAATTCTCATTGGTTCACCAAGGACCTCCTGTAATTCCTCAATTGACATGCCTATATATGTAAGTATCCCTTGTTTAATTTGGCTTTGTGTACTCTTAGTATTTTGGACAAGAGATTCAGTTAATTCTTTATCTGTGTTAGGTAAAGGAGCGATAACATTTGAATCATTGTCCTTGGTTACTTGCTTGATCTCTCTATTAGTAGAATAGAAATAAATACTAGAAATAATGAATAGAAATACAATAATAATTGTTGTGTTTTTCAAAAGTCTACCCCTCTCTTTATTTGCTTTCCCTTTATTTCTATCATTATATTAATGTGTACTAGATTTATTACTACTTACTCTATTTATTTTACTAAATAATAGATTCCATCTTGGTAGGGTTAAAGGACTCAGTTTATCTCAGAACGTCTTCAGAGGAGGTTAGCCTAACAATATAGCCGAAGGCGTTAGTGTCTGGTTTTGACAGACACTAACACTTTTCCCTATTTTATACCTACATAAAATGAATAAAAAAAAGACACCCAAAAGGGTGCCTTTTTTCTAATGATGCACTTGTTCACTTTCGGATATTTCAGTTAATGCATAACCTGCACTTTCATTAGACATTTTTTCAACTGCAAGGTCACCTAATGAAACAATTCCTACTAGTTGACCATTATCGACAACAGGAAGACGTCGAATCTGATGTTCAGCCATTATACCCGATGCTTCTTTTAATGAAGTGTTAGGTGGAACTGTGATTACATCCTCACTCATAACATTTGTAACCTGATTAGATCCCGATCGTTTCTCAGCATATCCTCTGATTACAAGGTCGCGGTCTGTAATCATTCCTAATAATGTATTAGACTCATTATCAACAATGGGAATTGCCCCAACATCTAATTCCTTCATTTTAACAGCAACTTCATACACATTATCTAATGGTGTACAACAGTCTACATTGGACGTCATTACATCACGTACAGTTTTCATCTAATGAAACCTCCTTAGTAAACATTAATTTGATTGCATCATTTACCTAACGTCAAAATCAAAACGACGTCAATAACTAGTATGTTCGCTCAGCAATCAATACTATACATAAAAACAACTAAAAAAACTGAGAACATTCCGCATTATTTGGGCACAACATCGGTGATTAACATCTTAAGATTGCAACTTAAAGATTTTCATACTATTATTATACAGAAGACATTTATCGGGTTAGTTGTATAGGAGGGACATTGAAATGAAATTTGAAAATACTGGTATTGAAAATGCCACTGTCGAGTTAGAACGTTTAAATGATGTCATGAAGGAATTAGGTTTTGTACTTGCGGGACAATGGGACTATGAGCGAGTTACATATGATAAAAAGTTTGAGTTAAAGGATGAAGTATTCTACCTTCGAGTACAAGGTTATACTACTGAAGGTGAAGTGGAAGGAAAACATGCGATCATAAAGTTGCTTACTCCTTTATTAGGGAAACATTATTATCCTCATGGAGTCGAGTATGGTGAGGGAGAAAAATTCCCAAAAGTAATTGTGGAGCAATCGACACGTTTATTGAATCAACTTAAATTAGATTTAGAAAAAATTAAATAATATGCAAAAAAGAAGTTGAACTGAAAGAGTGAATCACATCATTTCTCCTATACTCACTTCCTTGGAGTGAGTATTATGGAATAATTTATTGTGCTTTCAAACCTTTCAAAAACAACTTCTTTTTGTTTATGCTACAGTATTAATGTCCTCTATAATAATATGAACGCTTGTTACATGCAAACCAGTGATTTCTTCAATTTCATTAACTATGAGCTCTTGCAGGTTTTCGCAAGATTGAATCACATTAAGTCCAAAGGAAATTGAAACTTTCACCTCAATTACAATCTCATTTTCATTCTGTTTTATCACAATGTTATTCTTATTAAAATTACTTGTTATCTTTTGTATAATTTCCGGACCAAATTTCGTTGTATATACTGAAATCCCGGAAAATTCATTAATACAAATAGAAGTGATAATCGACAAAACTTCTTCGGTTATATAAAGGGTACCATGACTTAGATCTTGCTTTAACAAAAAATCACCTTCCTTCCCAATCTTACCATCATCTACTTTATTGTATGACAAATTTGAAAATTGGGCACAAAAACATAATAAATTTAATTATATAAAGTTCTTTTATAGTTGGTTTTATCAACAGTTTCTACTATAATTTAATATACAGTCTGTTTTTTCTAGAAAGGAGTAAACACCATTTGTCTCAGCTATTTTCTAAACGAGTCCTTTTAATTTCATTAAGTCTAATTATACTCGTTGTAATTGCATTCTTTATCTTGCCAGTTTCAGTGCCACTAATCATTGCCTTTATAACAGCTCTTTTTTTAGAGCCTATTATAAAAATAATGCAGAAAAGGCTTCAACTAAAACGTAATATTTCAGTACTTATCACTTTTATTTTATTTTTGTTAGCACTTATCGTAAGCGGATATTTTCTAACAACCAAGATTATTGGGGAAGCAATAAATATTATTGAGAATGCTCCTTTATATATAAATGAGATTAATAGGGTCATACATCAGTTAGAGAGAGACCTTGCTTTAAAATCTCAGGATCTCCCACCCGAATTTGTTGCGGTAATAAGTAAACAATTAGAAGGCTTTTTGTTAACACTACAAACTTATATTGTATCTTATTTAAATATTGACAACTTAAAATCACTATTAACCAACATACCGAACTTCCTAGTTAGCTTTCTTGTTTATGTAATTGCTTTATTCTTATTTATGTTAGATATTCCCAACATGCGTCAAAGAGTAAATGCTCATTTAACTGAAAGAACAGCAGACAAAGTTAATTTTATGGTTTCTAGACTCTCATATGTAGTACTTGGTTTTATGAAGGCACAATTTCTCGTAAGTGTATTGATCTTTATTACATCACTTATCGGTTTGTTTTTCATAACACCCGAGGTTGCTTTTGTAATGGCATTTGTGATCTGGATTATCGACATCATTCCAATTATCGGATCTATTATAATTATGTTGCCATGGGCTCTATTCCACTTAATTACAGGTGATATTGTATTAGGGACAAAGTTAGCAATTCTTGGAGCAATATTACTCGTAATTAGACGTACAATTGAACCTAAAGTAATGGGAACCCATATTGGATTATCTCCATTGTCTACTTTAATTGCTATGTACTTAGGTTTAAAATTATTTGGTATTTTAGGGTTTATCATAGGACCAATGATTTTAATAGCTTTTAATTCAGCAAGAGAAGCAGGAATCATTAAGTTAAATTTTAAGTTATAAAAATAGAAAAGGAGGTAATTCCCTCCTTTTTATTTTTATTTGGATTTTTTACATCGCTTCACTTAGTTCCCACATCAGAAATTTCCCTTCCTTTTTTGTGCATTTCATACCTAATTTCTCAAATAACCTGATGTATTGCAAATTACTATCGCTGCATTCCGTAATAACTTTTGTGGCTTCTGTCTGGGTGATTAGCCATTCAATCAGTGCATCTACAGCCTCATAGGTTAAACTATAATCTTTTAGATCTTTCACCATATTAAAAGTAATATTTACATGCCCTCGTTTATCTGGTTTTCCTTGCAAATAAACATCTCCAATAATCTTCTTTTCCGAGTAATCGATAATCATCCAAAGGCCCCAACCATAAACGGACTCATCTTCTTCAAGATTCTCAATATAAATGGGTAGCGTACTTTTAACCAGTGGTGACGGCCAGCCTTGCGGAATGATGATTGGTGACCTTTTCTCAAGTTCTTGTCGATGAAAAATGAGTGATTTTGCGATGTCTAATGAACAAGGTACTATTAATAATCGTTCAGTAAAGATCTCAATCATCTCAACATCTCCCTTTCTGAAATTTAAAAGTAAATAAATACATTCTATTGTAAGATATTCGTCCTGTTAGAATGTTGCTAAATTCCCTATCTTGAGAGTAAACAAAAGGTAATCACTTGATGAAAAGATGCCTCTCTAACATACTTGATTCACCTTAGATGTAACAAAGGGGGATCATAATGACACGCCGCCCCAATATTACTAAATAAGCCATAAAAAAAGGCGTTATAGAATATCCTATTCCATAACACCTTATACTTATTACTAAAACCCTAATATCGCTTTAATAACAGAAGTTGTTTCTCCCCCGTGATAAAAAACATACAATAATAGATACACTGCAACACCAGTTGTGGCTGTAAAAAACCAAATAATGCTTGTTATTGGTCCAATCTTTTTATGCTTAATTAGTTGGTTCTTATAGCCTGTTAAGAGCGAAACAATTCCAAAAACTGCTCCTACAGTCGCTAAAAATATATGAAAGATTAGAAAAACGGTATAGTAAATTTTGATTTCATCTGGACCACCAAACTGAGTGTTTCCAATAAATATTGTTCTAGAAGCATAAATGATGAAAAAGATAATAGCAAAAATCCCTGCTAATGTCATTGTCTTCTTATGTGCTTCCACTCTTCCTTTTACAATTAAATACCATCCTACTGCAACAGTAATTGCACTTAATACTATGAAAATAGTACTTATTGTTGGTAATATAGGTAAATTGGTCATATCTGTTCCTCTCTTTAGTTCAAGAATATACCTTTTAATTTTAGTAGAGTTCAATTTAATTTGCAATAAATCAGCAAAATAAACAAGGATACCTATAGTGTCAACTGACATATTAGTGAACTTTTTAGGCATCCCGTTTCATATTATTTTATCGGATTAGGATTGATTAAATCAGCATCAATTTGTTCCTGCTCTCTTTCTTTACGAACCCATTGAAAGAAAATCACACCTAAAATAGTACCATAAACAATTTCTTGGATGATTTTCATGATCACTCCCCCTAATTGTTGGTCTTCAACTAATGGTAAGGAATTAAACATTTGAGGCCCAGTTAGATCTATAGTTGCCAACATAGCCGGAGGCACACAGAGTTCAAGAGCAGTTGCCCATGCTGTAGGATCAGTATACGTAGCATAAAGAGGTGTATTTGCAAATATGATTAATGCACACGCTGGCGTTAATAAAATTCCATCTGCAAAGATATACCCAACTCTTTTTAAACCATTTAATGTTTGCCACTCAGGCAACGGGTTAATTAAAGGCCACCACATCATGATTGATGCAATAAATAATATTGTTGTTGTTAATGAATGAAGTAACATACTAGTTTTTACTACGTCAAAAATTAATGGAATATGGTAAAAAGAAAATACTCCATTAAAAGCAATTAAAGCAAATAACGGTAGTGTAAGAAATTTAAAAACTGGTTTTATATACCTATTATTAACAACAGCTCGCAGCATCCAAGCAGGCATTCCCAAGATCAACAACGGTGGAACAACCAAATACAAGACTGCCATTTGAGTCATATGTGCACTAAACATCAAATGACCTAATAAATCAACAGGACTTCCTTTACATACGTACACTAAAAGCATTGCAGATGAAAAAAACGATATTTGTTTAGCTGTCGCTTTTTCTCCAAGTTGATATCTCTTTCTAATCGGTCCAATTAATAAAAAATAAGCAATCGTAATTAACACTATAACAAGAAAGAAATATGGACTCCATAATGCTCTAAAACCAAATATATCAATTGACATGTTTATACCACCTTAGAATCTAACTTTATGTAATTATTATACAACCCTTAATGCACGGATTCAAACTTTCATGGATGGTAATAGATTCTATTTATATTAGAAATCGGTTCAAAAAAAGAAATCGGCTATAGCCGATTTCTTCTGTTTCATTTACCACCAAATAATTGTTGTAAATGCCAAAACTGTAATTAACCCTACTAAAACACCTGAATAAAGGAATAAAGCAGGTGCCTCATGCCCTTTATGGCTCATGTGCATAAAGTAATAAAGTTGAAAAATTAGTTGAACAACAGCTAGAAGAAGAATAAACGGTACTGTATACCATGCATCAAAATCAGCTGCTACTGCAAAAAATGCAACAAGAGTTAAGAAAAGAGTAATAGCAAACGATACTAATTGATGTCTCATATCTTCAGCATTTTTGCGTCTGCGATAAGCAATATCAACTTTTGGGTGTCCTGAATTTGATTGATTTGTCGCCATCAGTTTATCCCACCATTCCCATTAAATATACAACTGTAAAAATGAAAATCCAAACAACATCAATGAAGTGCCAGTAAAGACTTGCTACATAAAATTTTGGTGCATTGTATAAGTCAAGTCCTCGTCTCGCATTTCTAATCATTAGTGTAAGAATCCAAAGTAATCCAAATGCAACGTGAGCACCATGTGTTCCAACAAGAACATAGAATGCTGAACCAAAAGCACTACTTGTAATAGTATGCTTTAAATGGATATAGTGATTAAATTCATAAATTTCAAGTGCTAGGAAAGCTGCTCCTAACGCAACAGTAATCCCTAACCATAGTTGCATTTTTTTGAAGTCAAAGTTCTTCATGTGATAGATTGCATATACACTCGTTAACGAGCTTGTTAATAAGAGCATTGTTGCAAAAAACACAAGTGGTAATTCAAATAACTCTTGTGATGTAGGACCACCATTTGTTTTGTCTCTAAGAGCTAAAAATGTTGCAAATAGAGAAGCAAATAAAACAGTCTCTCCACCTAAGAATAACCAGAATCCTAAAAATTTATTTTTCCCTTCGAGGGTTGCTTTTTCCGGTGATGCAGGAAATGTTTCTGCAGTTAATTTTTCTTCAACATGCATTATGCTTTAACCCCCTTATTATCATCATCATCCATAAGTTCTTCTTTATGAATATGGAATCCATGATCATCAATAACAGAACGTAAGAACATAGAACCAAACGTAATCGCCATTCCTATAAAGATGACAGGAATTGCCCAAGCATCGTGTTTATCACCAAATTGATAGATAAATCCGAATGCAGAAATAAACAATCCTAGTGACATTGTAAACGGTAAGATCGAGCCGTTTGGCATATGAATATCACCAATTGGTTCAGCTGGTGTCATTCCTTTTTTACCAGCCATTTTTTCTACCCAAAGTGCATCTAATCCACGTACTAACGGTGTTTGCTTAAAGTTATACTCAGGAGGAGGTGAAGGAATAGCCCACTCAAGTGTACGTCCATCTCCCCATGCATCAGCTTCTGCTTTAGGTCCATTAATGGATGTCTTAACTATATTTACTAAAAGAATTAGTGTTGAAATAGCCATAAAGAAAGCACCAATTGTACTTACTAGGTTCCCTAGCTCAAGACCTTGACCTGGTAAGAATGTAAAGATACGACGTGGCATCCCCATTAATCCAAGGAAATGTTGAATAAAGAATGTCAAGTGGAAACCGATAAGGAATAACCAGAACGTCCACTTTCCAAGTTTCTCATCTAACATGCGACCGAACATTTTTGGCCACCAGTAAGTTACACCTGCTAATAGACCAAATACAACTCCACCTACAATTACGTAGTGGAAGTGGGCAACAACGAAGTACGTGTCATGAAATTGGTAATCAGCAGCTGCAGCAGCTAACATTACTCCTGTTACACCACCCATTGTAAATGATGGAATAAATGCAACCGCATATAACATCGGTACAGTAAACGTAATTTGACCGCCCCACATTGTTAAAATCCAGTTAAATATTTTAATTCCTGTTGGAACTGCGATAGCCATCGTTGCAACAGCAAAAATTGCGTTTGCGATTGGACCTAACCCAGTTGTAAACATGTGGTGAGCCCAAACCATGAATCCTAAGAAACCGATAAGGACCGTCGCGAATACCATTGATGAGTATCCGAATAATCTTTTTCTTGAGAATGTTGCAAGAATTTCTGAGAATACCCCAAACGCAGGAAGTACAAGAATATATACTTCCGGGTGACCAAAGATCCAGAATAAGTGCTCCCAGATAATTGTATTTCCACCCATTTCAGGAACGAAGAAGCCTGTTCCAAATAAACGGTCAAACATCATTAGTGCTAATCCTACTGTTAAAGGAGGAAAAGCAAATAAGATTAAAGCTGATGCTACGAAAGTAGACCAAGTAAATAATGGCATACGCATATAAGTCATACCAGGTGCTCTCATGTTGATAATGGTAACAAGGAAGTTAATCCCTCCGATAAGTGTACCAATACCAGAAATTTGAAGACCTAGTACATAAAAATCAATTCCATGTCCTGGTGAGTGTAAAGCAAGTGATGCATAATTAGTCCAACCTGCATCAGGTGCTCCACCTAAAAACCAACTCATGTTTAGAAAAACTCCACCAAAGAAAAACAACCAAAATCCTAATGCATTAATAAATGGAAATGCAACATCGCGCGCACCGATTTGTAATGGCATAATTGCATTCATTAAAGCAAATAAAAGTGGCATTGCAGCAAGGAAAATCATTGTTGTCCCATGCATTGTTAGTATTTCGTTGTAAAATCCTGCGCTTACAAAATTATTATCCGGAATTGCAAGCTGAATTCGGATAAACATTGCTTCTAGTCCTCCGAGTAGGAAAAAGAAGCCACCGGCAATAAGATAAAGGACGGCGATTTTTTTATGATCAACTGTTGTTAAATAATCCCACACAGTCGCGCCAAACCCCTTTTTCTGAGCTAACGTACTCACAGTGTAACCTCCCTTTTAAATACTTCTGTTAATTAATCTTGTACTTTTAGATTTAATAAATATTCTGCTAAAGCATCAAGTTCCTCTTCAGACATACCCTCATGATCATAAGACTTTGTCATTAGGTTACCTGGCTTATATGCTTCTGGATCTCTGATCCATTTTTTTAGATTCTCTTCGTTAAATTCAAAGCGACCAGCAATACTTGAACGTTCGCCAAAGTTAGCTAAGTTTGGTGCTGTTGGTCTTACTTCACTCGTATCAATCGCATGACAGCCAATACAGTTATATTGATTAAATACTTGCTCACCTTGAGAAGCTAGTTCTGTAGTTGGTTCATACACTTCAGCATTTTGCATATCAGATACCCATTGATCAAACTCTTCCCTTGGAAGCGGCTTTACTTTAAAGTCCATTAATGCATGTGAAGGACCACATAACTCAGCACATTTGCCATAGAAAAGTCCACCAGCTTTATCAGTTCCTTCTTGATCAAATTCTAAAAAGAACTTATTTACGTTATCAGTGTTAGTATCCATCTTTCCTCCAACAGAAGGAATCCAGAATGAGTGTTTTACATCAGATGCCACTAGTTCAAAGTAAACTCTTTCATCTGTTGGAACCACTAATTCTTGACCTGTAACAATTCCTAAATCAGGGTAATTAAATTCCCACCAATACAGGTTTGCTGTTACCTTTACTATCAGCGCATCCTCATCACGAGTTTCCGCTTCCATAGGCGAAACATCAGCTAATTTAAAAGTTGCAGATACAACCGGTACAGCCAATACAATAAGTAGTAAAATTGGAATAATAGTCCAGATCATTTCAAGCTTATGACTGCCTTCGACTTGCTTTGGAATAATTGTTTCATCACCTTTTTTACGGCGAAAGCGAACTATTGCATAGATAAATAAGATTGAAACAACAATGACTACAAGAACCATTATAGCAGTACTCAGAATCATTAATGAATACTGCATATCTGCCACTTCACCAGCTGGTTGAAGTGTAGATATGAATGGTTCACCGCAACCTGCTAACATCAGCGCCATTAAAGCAAATAGAGAGAAAAAGCGCAATTTTGGTAGCCAATTTTTCATAGTGAAATCAAACCCCTCTTTCAAAGTATTTAGTGATTGATATCTTCTTACAATTGAACCTGTTTAACATCCCCTGTTATTGACTCATAGCAACATTCGTAAATAAAAACAGATATGAGTAGATGATCAGTTCCTATTATGTAGGCGTGTGTAGTACTCACACGCTTAAAGCAAATTGAATCAATAGATCATTTAACAGTTAACTTCAATTTTCAAAAGATATAAATTCCTTCTATATTAAATTTCTAAGAGAAAGAATTACAAAGTAATGTAATCTGACTAAGTTTAGATTGCTGTAACAATTACCATTGCTACAAACAGAATGGTCAAATAATTAAGCGAGTATACAAACATATACTTTGACCACTTAATATCATCCTTCATTTTGAATCCCATTATTCCAATTATTAACCACCCAATGTTTAATAGGGTTGCTAGGATAAGAAACGGAATACCTAGTGAAAATAAATAGAATGGGAGTGGTAAGAGACAAGCAACCCAAACAACCATTTGGCGTTTTGTAATTGCAAATCCATGAACAACAGGAAGCATTGGAATTCCAGCTCTTCTATATTCCTCACAACGCTTCATAGCAATTGCAAGAAAATGCGGAGGTTGCCAGATAAACATAATTAAAAACAGTACCCACGCTACTGTATGAAGACCTGGATCAATAGCTGCCCACCCAATTAACGGTGGTACCGCTCCAGAAATACTTCCAATAACTGTATTAATAGTATATCTACGCTTTGACCACATTGTATATAAGAAAACATATGTCACAAAACCAACTAATCCAATTATTGCGGCTGTTAATGTAGTAAGTGAAAGAAAAACTGTCCCTAGGAATGTAAATGCAATTCCCATATATAATACATGAACCGGTACAACTTTTCCGGTTACAGTGGGTCTATCCTTTGTTCTTTCCATTAAATGATCAATATCTCGATCGATAAAGTTATTGATTGCACAGGAACCTGCAATTACAAGTGAAGATCCCAGCAGTGTAAAGATTAAAGTGCTAATATTCGCTAACAAACCTTCTCCAGTAAAGTATAGCGCTAACCAAATACCTGTGAAGGTTGTGATAAAGTTAGAATTGACAATTCCAATCTTTATTAATGCTAGAAAGTCCTTAAGAACTAACCTCTTATCCAGGATTTGAGGATTAGTGTCTTCGATGTGAGAAGCTGCATCAGGCATCGTTCTCGTATTTCCCATTATATAAATCCTCCTTTAAGTGGACAGTACATTCAATTCTAACATTTTGACAGAGGTATTTCTATTCAAATATTTAAGAGATTTTATCAAAAATAGCTTTTCTTCATAATAAATCTAATTATTTCATGCGCTTTCCTCTGTACAGACAGTGAAAAAGAAAAATTCTTTCTCTATAAAATTATATTAAAAAACTCCGTCTTTGTATATTAAACCATACTTTTTGTTGGATTTGTGAACAAATTTTGAATAAAATTTGACTTTTTTATGACTTATATTTCATTATTTTGTTCTAGTAAGTATTATACACTCTTAATCCAAAAAGCATATCCCTATTAATTTTATTTCAAAATCAAGTCTTGTATTAAAAACATTTTCACTATAGTAATAGTGAATATTAGTTACTTTTTTATACATTACTGTACATAAAATAGTCATTGAAGATTTCTAGGAAACTTTAATTCAAAGATTTCATTTCACAAAATTCCAAGTTGGTTTTCAGACCCTGAAAAATTAAATTTATATAATAATGAAATCTATTTATTTGAAAATATATACTTTGATATTTACCTATAATTGATATATCATTATAGTCGTATATTTTAACCAAGCAATATCTCTTGCAATAAAGTTGGTTTAAACAGAGTTTTTCATATAAGAGACACTTTATATGTGCATTTTGAAAGATTCCTTTGAATCAACACATTTCTAGTTATATAAATTAAGAAGGTGAATGTGTTGCAGCGTTTTCTAAAGTGGTTTGCTGTACTAACAACAATCGGAATGTTATTTGTTTTATTGGGTGGAGCTCTTGTAACCAAAACTGAATCAGGTGCAGGCTGTGGAGACTCTTGGCCATTATGTCATGGCGAACTTGTACCTTCCAATATTACACCGGAATTGATTATTGAGCTCAGTCATCGCGTAGTTTCTGGTGTCGTTGGTATCTTGGTTCTAACTTTATCGGTATGGACGTATAAAGCCATTGGTCATATTCGAGAAGTGAAGTTTTTGTCAATATTATCCTTTTCTTTTTTATTATTACAAGGCTTAATAGGAGCTGCGGCTGTAGTTTGGGGACAATCTGATGCTGTTTTGGCATTGCATTTTGGGATATCACTTATTTCATTTGCATCTGTGCTTCTCCTAACTTTACTAATCTTTGAATTTGATCGGAAGTTAAAGGTTGATTCCATTGTTTTGGACAAAAAGATGAGATTTCATATAATTGGGATTTCTATTTATTGTTATATTGTCGTATATTCGGGAGCACTGGTTCGTCATAAGGGGGCAAGTCTTGCATGTACAAGTTGGCCTAATTGTCATCCTAATCAATACGGTCTTCCACTAACTTCATTTGAATGGATACAAATGGGACATCGTTTAGCTGCTGGATTAATTTTCATCTGGATATTAGTAGCGCTAAGATACGCATTCAAGAAGTATAAGAATCAACCAATTATTCTTTGGAGCTGGATTATCTGTGGTATCCTTGTCACCCTACAAGTTATTTCTGGTGCAACTATAGTCTTTACAAACTTGAATCTTTATATAGCACTTGCCCACGCATTATTTATCTCATGCTTATTCGGTGTACTAAGCTATCTTATTTTGATCGTATCAAGAACTAAGAATATCTCATCAACGAGCGAGATTAATCGCAAAGACACAAACAATGACTCACCTATCGTTCCATAAAGAACTCCGGCTCAATTTATAGCGTTAAATTCTATATTTTCTTAAAAAAGCAAAAAGACCAAGGCAAGCACCCTGGTCTTTTTGCTTTTTTATATTTTATGCTCATTTCTAAAAGAACGTTGCTAGTATGCAGAATAGTAACAAAATAAAAAGCTCCGTTAAAATCAGTAATTGTGTTTTTAACAGCAATGAAAATTTTTACAAAGCTTGATATGAATAAATGTTTAACGCAGGTTATATTTAGAACGATATTGAGCTTGTTGTCGTTGAGTTGTTTCCTTTTGCTTTGTATTGTTGTATGTTGAATGGTAATTCACAAACATCGATACATTTACTAAAATCCCCACTGAAGTCAACAATAAAATCAGTGAAGAACCTCCATAGCTTATAAATGGAAGAGTAACACCAGTTATCGGTATTAACCCTGTTAACCCCCCTAAATTAATAAAAGCTTGAATAGCAATCATTGATGATATTCCAATTGCGAGTAAGCTTCCAAAAGGATCTTCACATTTTCTCGCAATAGCAAAGCCTCTTAATATCACAAACATTAAAAGAAACAACACGAAGAACACTCCAAAAATACCCAATTCTTCCGCTATAACAGCCATGATAAAATCAGTATAGCTTTCTGGAAGATAACCAAATTTCTGCACACTTTGTCCCAACCCTAAACCAGATAAGCCACCTGAACCTAGTGCTATATATGAGTTCACAAGCTGATAGCCTGCATCATCTTCTGTAGCAAACGGATCAGAATACCCCTCAAATCTAGATAATCTTTCTGTGGTAAAAATTCTATCGTAATTCATCATAAGTATTGGTGAAATTACTCCAAATCCGATAACAGCAATTAGTGAGAGTTTGATTAAACTCTTCATCCCCATTCCTGAACATAAAACCATAAAAACAGCGATCATCCCAATTATGAATGCCGTTCCCACGTCAGGCTGTATGACTACAAAGAGACAAATTACAAAGGTAAATAAAATTGGGGGGAGAACTGCCTTATCAAATTGGTCGATATAAGATTGTTTTTTTGAATACACAGCAGCAAGATATATAATTACACTAAGCTTTGTAAACTCAGAAGGTTGAATTCCTCTCGTGCCAAGACTTAACCAACTTTGTGCATTATTTGCAGTTTGTCCAAAAATAAAGACGACACCTAGCATACCAATTGACAACAATACTATTCCTATAAGAAATTTCGAATATGAATAAGCTTTATATGGGAATAACATCGTGCCAATAAACCCTACCAATCCAATCATCAAAGATAATCTCTGACGTTCAAAGAAAAAAGTAGGATTACTGAACTTAGTCGCTCCATAAACCATACTAGAGCTATATACCATGACAAGTCCAAAAATACATAACAGACAAATTGCAATAATTAATGGATAATCATATGATTTTATTATTCGTTTTATCATGTACATCGCCTCAGATAAATTTCATTAATCCAATATCATTTTACTATACTTTTCTATCTAAAATTTAATATTCCTGCATTTCTTCGAAAACTTCTAAAAAAGCAGGCATTTATCAGAGATTATGTACTATTTCGAACTCTAATTTAGCAAAAAAACTCAAACTATCTTTTTCAAAATAGATAGTTTGAGTTTGGATTTACTTTTGAGTTGAAGCATCATGAAGAGAAGAAAGTTCCTTTTCAAGCGCATCTAAAAGTGCTTTACCTTCAGCAATCTCAATTAACCCCAGTCTAACTGCAAAGTCAATTTCTCTAGATAAGCCAAACATTTGAGTGTCTAAAACTTCTTCGTATAATGGACATTGTGGCATGGTTAAGTTGTCCATTTGAACCTTTATTAATTTTAATATTTTATCAGCATCAGCCTTTAATAAAGCGTATGCTTTCTCACGATGATCAATAGCAATCTCAGACGCCAAGTTCAAACCCCTCCGTTCACGAGCGATTACCTTTTCTCTTCTTTAAATATTACCTCTAATATAGTAAAATTGCAAGAAAAATCACTAATATAAGGTTACTATAACTAAGATATAGACTAGATAACAAACCGTATCGTTTTAGTTTATTTTTGATAATAATACATTCGGTCATGATAATTATGTGACAAAAACCTTAGACTTCCTTATAATCTAATAAGGGAAGGTGATAAAAGTGGAATCGATTATATTAATTACTGGGAATGTAAGATATACAATTACCCTTGATCCTGGGGTTTGGATTTTTGACGATAGACGAATTGACTTAACTACATATTTTGATTCAGCCAAAAAACCAGATGACTCTTTGGAGGAATATACTAAATCAATCTCAAAGCATTGGGATCGAGAAATCACAGAAGGTGCGATTTACCCACCAACAATTCAGTCAGAAAAGAAATTTAAGAAAGAACAAATTTTGAATGGTACTTTCGGAATTCCATTTCATGACTTCCTAAAAAACGCCTCGCCAAACGAGAGCTCTGGAAGTGTTAAAGTTATTACCGACAAGGATACAGTAGTGATTCCTATTGATGATGCATATAATGGTATCTTGGGGTTTTCTTTAAAAGGGAAACCTTTGAAAGAAGATGGACCTGTCCACTTATATTATGGTGATGGCTCAAATCGAGATAACCCAATAAAAAACATTCGCGAATTTATAGTAGAATAAGTTATCGAAGTTGAGGGCAGTGGTGTAAACCATTGCCCCTTTCTTCTCTAAAGCAAATCTGCAGCAAGTTGCGCAAGACCTGATCTTTCTCCTTTACTCAAGCGAACATGACCAGCTATCTTTTGCTCTTTGAATTTTTCTACAACATATGTTAATCCATTATTATATTCATCTAGATAAGGATGATCAATTTGTTCTGGATCCCCCATAAGCACAATCTTACTCTTCTCTCCTACTCTTGTTAGAATCGTTTTCACCTCGTGCTTTGTCAGATTTTGGGCTTCATCAATAATAATAAATTGCTCCGGAATACTTCTTCCTCTTATATATGTTAGAGCTTCAACCTCTATGGAACCCATTCCTGCAAGAATTGCATCAAGTTCCCCTGGTTTCTTCGTATTAAATAAATATTCAAGATTATCATATATTGGCTGCATCCATGGTCTTAATTTTTCTTCCTTTTCTCCTGGTAAAAACCCTAGATCCTTACCTACTGGAACAATTGGTCTTGCTACAAGTAGCTTTTTGTATTCTCCTAAATCCTCTGTCTGCATTAATCCAGCAGCTAGTGCTAATAATGTTTTACCTGTTCCCGCTTTTCCAATTAGTGTGACTAGTGGAATATCTTTGCGTAATAATAACTCAAACGCCATGGTTTGACCTGCATTTCTAGACCGAATTCCCCAAATATGCTCTTGATTAAAGACTAATTTTTTCACCTTTTTCCCGGTACTATCAACAATACCAATTGCTGAGGCAGACCCCCCTAATGCATCCTTCATCATTATAAATTGATTTGGATAAAACGGATGATTAGCAAGTTCTGTTAAATTTAATTCACCCTTAGTATAAAATTTATCTAACAACTCACTACTAATGTAAAGGTCAAGTAAACCTGTATAAATGTGATCAACCTCAACAACGCGGTCGCTTAAAAAATCCTCTGCCTGTAAACCTAGGGCATCAGCCTTCACACGAACGAGTGCATCCTTGCTTACTAATATTACTGGTCTACCATTTTCACGCTCTTGCTCTTCTAGATATAAATTTTTTGCAACCGCTAAGATGCGGTTATCATTTGTTTTTTCAACAAAAATTTCTTGTAACTGATGAAAAGACCGATGGTTTAGCTCTATTCGTAAAACACCACCGTTTTCTAAAGGAATCTTCTCATGTAGTTTGCCGTTTTGCCTCATATTATCTATGAGCTTCGATACTTGTCTTGCATTTCTCCCTATTTCATCCATATAGCGTTTTTTTGAATCGACCTCTTCGAGAACAACTGCTGGAATCACTACCTCATTTTCTTCAAAAGAAAAAATGGAACGCGGATCTTGCAACAACACATTCGTATCTAATACATAAATTTTACTCAATCTTTCGCCCCCTACTCCGGCTTTTTTTTCTGTATTAAGGGTGAAAATAGATGGTCCATCTTTTTCTGGATGTGACAAGGTACGATTACTAAACACTGTTTAGTAATTCAAAGTGCAACGGACTGACTATTGATAAAAATATATGTGAACATGCATAAAGATAGAAGAATAATTAAACAATAATAATGAAAAATCTAAGTTTCGGAACAAAAATATCCGATCATGAACTTATTACACTGATTAAATATCTATTAGGAGGGAGACTACGATGCGATTACCTATCCTTTTAATAATGGTAATACTTCTGTTAAGTGGGTGTGGTTTTAACCAAAATCAAGCTACTGAAGAAAACGATGACCGAATCCATGTTAAGAATACAACCAATCAAGAGGTAGATCGAAAAACAGGAAGAGAAGTTGCCGAGCATCTTGTTGAACTTGCTTCAAGCATCCCAGATGTCAATGATGCTACAGCAGTCGTTTTAGGAAAATATGCAGTAGTTGGGATAGATGTGAATTCGAAGCTTGATCGTTCTAGAGTTGAATCAATAAAATATTCTGTTGCTGAAAGCTTAAAGCATGATCCACATGGTGCAAATGCCGTTGTCATAGCAGATGCCGATACGTTTGAACGATTGAGACAAATGGGTGACGAAATACAAGATGGTAGACCTGTAGTAGGTATCCTAGATGAACTAGCCCAAATAGTCGGTAGACTAATGCCTGATATCCCAAGTGATATTATTGATAACCCAAACGTTGACCCTACTGACACAAATAATAACCAACTTAAACAAAACAAGGAAGATTCTCTCGAACAAAAGCAGCAAGAACAATCCAAACACCATATGAATGATGAATAGAACAAGCTAAGAAAAGCGCTGAGGCGCCCGCCTATCGGCGAAAGGCATAACACGAGCGCTGACAGGGATGAATTCTCTGAATTCATCTTTGAAGGCGCTTTTTGCTTATCCGTTGCGATTGACTTATGACCCCGAGCTGATGGAGCCTGGAGCTAGACACCAAAATTTGATTGAAATTTTATACATTCCTATCTAGTGAAAAAACCTGAACGAAAGAAGTGGGACCTCCCACCTTTTGTTCAGGCTTTTTTCATCGCTTCCATCACCTGGTTATCAAGCTTTTCTGCTGCAAGTGAATCATATGTTTTTTCATATTTTGGCAAAATGGTGATTTGAGCACCATAAAACATAATATCTCTAACCTCTTCTATTGTGAATTTAACAGCTGCAAGTTTTAACGGCACCTTATCTAACTGTTCCTTTTGGATGAATCCTTTACCACTTATAGAATAAACTGACTCATTATATATTATCGTAATAACTAAATTTGCATTATTCCTAATATTTTCTATAATTTTAGATCTACTATTTACAGCGAATATGATTTCATTGTGATTAAGAGCATAAATCCATGAAATTGCATTAACATTTGGACCACCCGAGTGGTGATCAATTGTAGATATAGTAACTAAACGCTCCTTTTGTAAATAGTCGAATAACGGCTGAGTTAATCTTTCCTCTACTTGATTTGCCATATATATCCCTCCAGTTTCATTATAATATAATCTTTTTTTCCCTTACAAGAAACCACTAACCATAAAATCTTATAGAATTTACTAATATTCATGTTATACTTTATTAGAATTAATCACTTCTTAGTGAATATAGAGGAGATCGATCATGCGAGTAAAATGTGTTATTTGCGATAAAATTGAAAGTATTAGCGATGAATCCAGTATGGCAAAACGACTTAGAAATCGGCCTATTCATACATATATGTGTCAAGACTGTAATCAAAGGATCGAAAAAAGAACTCAAGAGCGCATCGACACAGGAAACTTTAAGCTTTATAGAAAAAAGAGGACTGACGAAGATTGGTAAAAATAAAGCCTAAAATCTACATGTTACTATTACTAATGCCCGGCTTAATAAGTGGGATAACTCTTGGCGTATTTTTGAATTTTGTAGAAATCCTTACAGAGAAACAAGTATATAGATTATTACTAAACGTAGATTTTATCCCTATTATAAATAAGATGAATTATCCCGAGATGGTTGAATTTATTTTTCATTTAATCATCTCTTTGGCAATCGGGATACTACTTCATTATATTATAGTAGTCTTACGTTTATCTTCTAGAAGAGCTTTATATAGCGCTTCATTTTTAATTACAGTTCCCACCATTTTTTTATATTTCCCACTTTCCCTTGTATCTTATCAACCAATTACACAATATAATGATGTTTATGCGTTTACATTATGGACGATTGGCCATTTGGTTTATTGGTTGGTTCTGACTTACTCCGAAATAAAAATAAACCAAGCTAAATAGCTTGGTTTATTTTTATTCTTCTGGATAGTTCTTATATTTTTCAGGTTCATCAGCGATTTGATTAAACATGACATCAATAAGTTCAATTGGAAATCTTGTTTTTTTCTCTACTTCCTCATGGATATATGAAACATAATACATGACATCATCTTTAGTAATCACTATATCGCGAACTTTGTGATCATCCTTAAGTATATTGTCAAACATTTTATAGGTTTCAACCGCTGCCGTATCATCAGGTCTTGCATCTGCTACGATTTTTATCGATAACCAGTTATAAAGCGCATCTTGAATTGATTTCATATGAGTTCACTTCCTTATTCAACAGGTGGGACATTTTGCTTTTTAGACTGATATAAACGGATCTTATAAATGATTAATATAAGAGCTGCTACCACAAGCCCTTCTGTAACTGGAAGGAAAATGCCCAAGAATGTTAAGATTGTACAACCCACTCCAAGAAATAGATAAATTAATACCGATTTTAATATAGGCAATTTTTGTGCAAATCCCAGTTTATATACTAAGATAGATAAGGCAAAAATCGTTAGATATAGTGCCCACATACCAGCTGTTGGATTTTCTTCAACTCTATATAAACTAGGAAAAAAGGATAAGTATTGACTAACATCCATTAATAAGTCCTCCTTCATATTTCTATTAAACGTTACCAAAAAGATACTAATATAACAAGTATTTTATGTATATACGTAAAACAAAAAAGAGAGAGAAGATTCCTCCTCTCCCTAGAAATGAATTAAGCTTTCGTATCAGCTAACTTCTTTTTCTTAGCGATTTTTTCACGTTCATTTTTATCAAGTATTTTTTTACGTAAACGAATTGATTCTGGTGTAATCTCACAGTATTCATCTTCATTTAAATATTCAAGAGATTGTTCAAGGGACATTAGTCTTGGTTTTTTCATACTTACAGTCTGATCTTTATTAGCAGAACGGATGTTAGTCGCTTGTTTCATTTTACAAATATTTACTACTAAATCATTCTCACGATTATGTTCCCCTACTATCATACCTTCGTAAACATCCACACCTGGCTCAATAAAGATAACACCACGGTCTTCAATCCCCATAATACCATATGATGATGCTTTACCATTTTCCATTGATACAAGAACACCTTGACGTCTTCCACCCACTTGGCCAGGCTGCATTGGTTGATAGCTATCAAAAGTATGGTTGATAATTCCGTAACCACGAGTTAGAGATAAAAACTCTGTAGAATAACCAATTAGACCTCTAGCAGGAACCATAAATATTAAGCGAACTTGCCCACTACCATTATTAATCATATCAACCATTTCACCTTTACGTGCACCAATTGATTCCATAATAGCACCTGTATGCTCTTCAGGTACATCAATTTGGACACGCTCAACAGGTTCACAACGAACACCATCGACTTCTTTAACAATAACTTCTGGTTTAGATACTTGCAATTCATATCCTTCACGTCTCATATTTTCAATTAAAATAGAAAGGTGAAGTTCCCCACGTCCTGAAACTACCCAAGCATCCGGAGATTCTGTATTATCAACACGTAAACTAACATCCGTTTGAAGCTGAGCTCTAAGTCTCTCTTCGATTTTACGAGATGTTACAAATTTACCTTCACGACCAGCAAATGGACTGTTATTCACTAAGAAAGTCATTTGTAACGTTGGTTCGTCAATTCGAAGGATAGGAAGAGCATCTTGATGATCTACTGGACATACAGTTTCACCAACATTTATATCTTCCATTCCGGAAACTGCAACAAGATCACCCGCTACAGCTTCTTCAATTTCAACTCTCTTTAGACCGATAAAACCAAATAGTTTTGTAACTCTAAACTGTTTAGCTGTTCCATCAAGTTTCATTAGAGCAACCTGTTGGCCAACCTTCATTGTGCCACGAAATACCCTACCAATACCAATACGACCTACATAGTCGTTGTAGTCTAATAAAGCAACTTGGAACTGAAGCGGCTCCTCGCGGTTATCAATAGGTGCAGGAATATTTTCTACAATCATATCAAATAAAGCTTCCATGTTATCATCTTGCTTTTCAGGGTTAGTACTAGCTGTCCCATTTATAGCTGATGCATAAACCACAGGAAAGTCTAATTGTTCTTCAGTAGCCTCTAACTCAATAAAAAGGTCGATAACTTCATCAACAACCTCTGCAGGTCTTGCAAAATCACGATCAATTTTATTAACAACTACGATTGGAGTTAAATTTTGCTCAAGAGCTTTCTTTAAAACAAATCGTGTTTGTGGCATTGTTCCTTCATATGCATCTACAACTAGTAGAACACCATCTACCATTTTCATGATACGCTCTACTTCTCCACCAAAGTCAGCATGTCCTGGTGTATCCATAATATTGATTCTTGTACCTTTATAATTAATTGCTGTATTTTTTGCTAAAATTGTAATTCCACGCTCACGCTCTAAATCATTAGAATCCATGGCACGTTCTTCAACTTGCTCATTAGTTCTAAATGTTCCTGATTGATGAAGTAACTTGTCAACTAGCGTTGTTTTTCCATGGTCAACGTGGGCAATAATCGCGATATTTCTTATATCATTACGAATGTTCAACCTCTGTCATCTCCTATATTTTCTTATTTAAGTAGACGGATGTAGCCAAAATCTATAGTTGTACAACTTAGTAATGAGGTATTTTATATAAATTCCACATAAAAAGTGGTCCAGATTTATAGCTTAAAATTAGTCTAATTAGCAACTTTTTCAATAACTAAAACATTATACCATAAACATACTAGAAATGATGAATGTTATTTTGTTAAAATAAACATGTTATTATATTTATTATTAAGCTTTCTTATATTCTTATGTGTTTTCCATTAAAATCTAATTAGTAAAAATCAACAAAAGGTATAACGGAGCCTATTTAAAAGAATCTAAAACCTGATAAGAGGTGTGCAAGTGATGAAATCAATAAATATAACCATGCTTATTTTTTCTTTGTTAACAGTAATCTGTATGATGTCTATAGGAATAGCCATTGCAGAAAGAAGTATTTTAGGTACTATTTTATCCATTTTAGCTGTAATTATAGTCATGGGTTTCGGTTTTGTTACAAAGAAAAAGATGCGTGAAAAAAGCAACCTATAATTTCAGGTTGCTTTTTTCTGTCTACGAGTGTTATTTTCGAATATATTTAGTTAGAATTTCTTGATGTATGTTATTTTTAGCGACAAGGATGCTATTTTCTTCTAATAAATTTATTTCATTACCCTCTAAAGTCGTTAGCTTTCCACCGACCTCTTCAATCAGAACCATTCCTGCTGCAAAATCCCATGCGGATAGCCTCATTGTTATGTATGCGTCTAGTCTACCCGTAACAACATAGGCAATTTCGAGTGCTGCTGACCCATATGACCTTGTCCCTCTAACATCCTTTACCAGCGGTCCTAGTACAGATGGATTTATTCTTTTATTCTCTGTTACCCATGTTGCATTTATACCGATTACAGCTTCAGTTAAAGCTGTCTCGTTCAGGTTTGGAATCCTCATTTCATTTAGAAAAGCTCCTTCACCTTGAATAGCATGATACAACTCATCATGAACTACATCATAGATATACCCTAATTTTCCAACTCCATTTTCAAACACCCCAACAGAAATTGCAAAATTTCTTTGTTGATGGACAAAGTTCATCGTTCCATCGATCGGATCTATGATCCAGATAACCCCTTCTAGAGATTCTAATTGATTCCCAAATCCTTCTTCACCTAGTATCTTATGTGCCGGAAAGGTTTCGTTTATCTTACTAATGAAGTATTGCTCTGTTTCTTTATCCATATTTGTGACTAAGTCATCGGCATTTGATTTACTCTGGATGGTGAGCTCTTCTTTAAATGACGTTCGTATCCTTTCACCTGCTTCAGTTATCCATTTTTTTGCATATGTATCAATATCATGCCAAATTGTCATTTTCTTACCTCACTTATAATTAGTTTTCTATATTTTAGCTTACTTAAGTAAATATAGGAAAGCAACTTTGGTTAAATTGTCCCTATAATAAAATATTTTCTAAATATAATAGTGGGTATCTTCCATGTAAATACCAGGTTTAAGAATTTTATTTACTATGGTGCGACATACTTATATAACATAAAATGTCTATCCTAAAAATAACTTTGGTTGTGGAGTTCCATGTGCTGCGATCCAATTGCTTTACGCGGGGTGGTCCGGGAGCCTCCTCGTCGCCTTCGGGGCTCCTGTGGGGTCTCCCGAAACCACTATATCCCGCAGGAGTCAGGTGGCTCTCCGCTCATTACACACTGAGGTATACATTTTCATTCTTCATGGTGCGAAATTCTTATTTAGCATGGAAGTCTACCCTGGAAATAACTTAGTTAGCGGAGTTCCATGAGCTGCGATCCAATTACTTTCCGCGGGGCGGTCCGTGAGCCTCCTCGTCGCTTTGGGAGCTCCTGCGGGGTCTCACGAGACCGCTAGATCCCGCAGGAGTCAGGTGGCTCTCCGCTCATCATTCCAACTGGGTTAGTACTTTTTCAACCTTCATGGTGAAAATATTCATTTGCATGGGTGTCTACCCTAAAAATAACTAGGCTTATAAATAAGTTACGACCTATGTCTTCTGGATCACACTACATCTTAGTTAATTTCCATATCAAAACACAAAAAAGAACACAGAGACCGCTCATCTCTGTGTCCTTTTGTGAAATCCCTATTTTTATTTTGCTCCAGATACAGCCCACTTCTGAAGGTCATGATGGAAGCCAAAGATCTTCGGCGCACCGAAAACTACATCATTTGATATAGCTGCATAATCATGGTCAGAGTAAAGTGAGATATATGGTAATTCAGCGTGATGAATATCTTGTAATTCATTATAAATTTGTTGACGAACATCTGCATCAGGTTCTGCCTTACCTAAAGTTAGTAATTCATCAACTCTTTCATTTGAGAAGTTCATAAAGTTGTAAGTTCCTTTTGAATCATAAAGAGCTGAGATCTCTGGATCTAACGTGAATGTGAATCCAATTAATAGTAAATCGAATTCACCAGCTTCCCCTTTTTGCATGATAGTTGGGAAGTCATACGTCGTCATTTCTACCTTT